>CAZRPY010000042.1:0-1556 GCA_964602245.1 uncultured Methanosarcinales archaeon | reverse complement strand
TATATATTCCTTCATTTATCATACATTTAAGAAAGAGGTAAAATGAACCAGGAATTACTATCAATAAATAAGGCATCTCAATGGGCATCTAATTATTTAGACAGGCCAGTAACCCCTTCAAATATAAGCTATCTACTACAATACGCCAAAATTAAGAAATATTTAGATGAGATAAGGGGAGGTTTATAATGAACGAATACAATTCCAATGAAGAAATAATCTTTTCAGTAAGTCTTGAAGAACTACAACAAGAAGCAATTCAATTTATAGGTAGAAATTTAACTAGCGAAGAAATTTATAGAGCATCAAAAGGAATAGAAGCTGGATTATCTTTTGATATAGAAACTGTATTTAAAACAGCTATCCGGGAATCAGTTTAACAGAATACATCTGAATTTTAATTCAAATCATGAATTTATTATTCAACAATATCCTAAAATTATTTTTCTTTGCTTCTTTCTTCAAAACCTCAAGTATTTCTTTTTGAGATTTATTTATATTTTCAAGTTTGAAATTATCAGAAGCTGTAAGTTTCAATATCGGAATAGGTTTCAAAGTTTTTCCATCTATCTTTACATTTTTTAAGTTTGTAAAGAGTATCATCTTTAGTAAGCCATCTTTAATATCTCCTAAAGAAGGCAATTTATCAGTCATTGTATGCTTTGCATCAATTAAATGGATAAGGTCGTCATGCAATTCTACTTCGTCAGAAGTAAAATAATAGTTTCCACCCAAGTAATTAGTAATTGTGATTACTCCTTTTATTCCAATCAATTTTTCCTTTGGCTGCTTTGTTATACTTTCTCTTCTTTGAGCCAAAACTGCAAGACTGCGGGATAAATTCATAAAAGCATCTTTACCTTTCTTTAACTCTGCAATCCTCCTTTCTGCTGTAGTTGTTGAGTGTATATCAATGCCCAATTTCTTAGAAATTCTTTTGTAAGATCGAAGTGCTTTATTTCCAACTTCCCAAACATTATCTATTTGCAATAAATTCCAATGCAAAGCATCTGATTGGTAAGAAAGAAGTTTCTCTATCTGCTCTTTAATATATTTCAAATCAAATCTTTGTTTTGTAAATTTTCTTTCGTATCTTGAGCTTTTTATTGCATCATCATAATAAGCAATAATAACATAAACTCCAAGCAGACTCATTAAAGATACTGTGTCCCATTGCAAAAAATCCCTATCTCCTTCTATTCCTTCATCTTTGACAATAGGAATTATAGTAACTTTCTTTCCTACAAATGCCAATGAATCGTAAACTCTGGCGTAAGGATAGGACCTTGTTCTTTTTGCAGAAACCCACCAGCTTAAAGCAATTTGATTTTTATCATCCACTTTTAAAATAAAAGTTGCATCTTTTGAAAGGGCTTGATCAAGTTCTTCAAGCTTGAATGTATGCAAGGTTCTGCACAGAAAAGGAGTATATTCTATGCCTGTAATTTTTGCAGTTATACTTCCGATTTTATCCATCCGCTTGCCCTCTCGACTATTTCAAAAGTATCATCATTCTTACTTAATGTCTTTTGTCTAAACCCAAGCTTTTCTTTTAT
>CAZRPY010000041.1:0-1653 GCA_964602245.1 uncultured Methanosarcinales archaeon | reverse complement strand
GGGAGATGAAATTGTTTTAAAAAAATATTACAATGTTGGAATTGCAGTTGATACAGAAGAAGGCTTAATAGTGCCTGTTATTAAAGCTGCAGATTCTAAAGACATAAAAATAATTGCAAAGGAAATCGATAAATTAGCTAGTGACGCAAGAAACAAAAAAATTAATTTAATGGATTTAAGAGGAAGTTCATTTAGCGTTAGTAATCTTGGCAGCGTAGGTGTTGAGTTTTTCACTCCAATAATTAATTATCCTGAAAGCGCAATACTTGGAATTGGTAGAATTATGGAAAAGCCAGTTGTAAAAGGAGGTAAAGTTGAGATAAGGAAAATGCTGCCATTGTCTTTGACGTATGACCATAGAATTGTTGATGGCGCACAAGCTGCAAGGTTCATGATGGATTTGATAGTGAGGTTGCAGTTGTGTGAGTTTGAATAGAAATAAATAAAATTAGTTTAAACATGCACTGGATGTGCAGATTCTAAGTCATAAGCTTCACATAACATTTCAAGGGTTATAGTTCCTCTCTTATCGGGATTTTTATGCCCTTCGCTAAAACCTCTCCTGAAGTTGGCTACAAAATTGCTTGAGGGATTCCTATAAAATCTTCGCTTAAGCAATTCCCCCTCCCAAGCCTGAATTCCCCCAGAAGATAGTTTAATAAAAGCTTTTTTAGCAGAATGGGCTCCGTCAAAATCAGCCATTGCCAGATATACATTATCCCCTTCACTGAAAATCACATAATTTCCATCATGAGCATTGCCAACGCCCCACAAGAAAGTATTTTCAGTTATCCTTTTCTGAGCGCCTGCCATCAGCCCAAATTTATATGCCAGTTCGGCCTCTGCATATGTATCACTTACTCTTTGCCTGTATAATTCAGGCAATCTTGTGTCTCCTTTTACCTTCATAGCAGAAGCGGCTAAGTCTTGCTCAGTCAAACCTGCATTGAATTTTTTATCTGAGTAATCATCGACCTGTTCCCAGGTTAATTCAGGATTAGATAGCTTCCTTAACATTTCTAATAAAAAAACTGAATATGTCCAATTTTGCCTGCGGTCTCTTTTGAATTTTTTATCATAATAAATATTGCCTATTGGTTCTTGACAGTTTAGAAACCCTTCTTGGGAAATAATTTGATTATAAATAGCGAGCCACCTTAATTCCTTTTCTGCATCCGCCAAAACTTGTCCACCGTAAGTTTCCTTACCTGGTTTGAATAATTCGTCTCTTGTTGTCCTATAAATTTCGCAACCATCCTTGAAAGCTGCCCCAATATTACATCCTTTTATTTTTAGAATTAATCCGTCCATTAACAATAATCCGCTTCTTGTTCCACTTTCAATGCCTTCAAAATTAAAATTCTCATCGGTAGTTCTAACTAAAGGAGTTACTCGGTTACCTGTTGTATTCAAGCTTTCAAACCATCCAGGGACTATTTTGAACTTAACAGGATCTCTTGGAACCAATAATCCATAGTCGGTGTATTGTGGATTCAATTTCCACCTCTCTCCACATAACAAGCTCCTTTATTCTTAAGCAATGAGCCTATTGGTAACATTATTGTGTTATATTTTGTTTTTGCTAAATCATTTGCTCTCATTAATTCAAATTTTGAAAGTTCTTCTATCTTAAAATCTTTATCTTTAGTAAAA
>CAZRPY010000040.1:0-1801 GCA_964602245.1 uncultured Methanosarcinales archaeon | reverse complement strand
TGACAAATAGTAAAAAAATATCTGCGGATAAGATTGTGCCAAAAACAAAATTTCCCATATTTACTTTAGAGGAGGTTGATACAGAATGTACATTTCTGCCTTCAGCCAAAGAAGGGGAAGAGCTTAGGCAAGGGGTTAACACTATAACATTTTCAGCAGAATACAATTTTGGCACTGATGCTTACCTTAAAACATATTTTATTGACAGAGATAGATTTAGAGCATATGCAAGAGAAAACATTGAGCCTTTAACAGAATTTAAAATCCAAGATAGAAACCCTATAGCAATATTTACAAATGGCCCTGTTTCTATAGGGATTCAGACTTCTGACCCTTTAATCAAAGTAAGTGATGCTTACATAATTAATCCGTCTATAGGAATTACCTTGACAAATAGAGATGAAACAGAAGTAGAAGAGAAGGGTAAGAGGGTAATAACAAGATGGGAAGGCAAAATAAAGAACATAACAGAGCTTGTATTGTTAGTTCCACCAGGAATTGAACTGCCAAATATTAAAGCTTGCGAAGCACCAAAAGAGTCTGCAGAAAGTTTAGACTGCCCATGCAGTATGCCTTTTAAGGAATATGATGAAAATGATTGTTCTGTCTCTTGTAGTAAACATGTACGTGTACCCTGTTATAAAGTATGTAAAGATAGCTTTAAAAACGAAAATGAGAGAATAAAATGTGAAAAAGAGTGTGTTGATACTTATAATAAATGTGATGAGGAATGTAGCTTCCTATTTACTACTCAAGGCGAAGACTTTCAGGGAGACTATAAAGGCTATGCTCTTGATGTTAGCAGCATTGAATTTAGAGATTTAAATAAGGATATTGATAGGTATGATAAGCATAGAAGCTTTCAATGCCGTTTTAGTCCCAGCACTTCAGTGCTTGATACCACACCAATAACAACAAGGTACTTTAGAGTAAGGGCAAGATATAACTATTTGCTTGAGAATACTGTAAGTGTTAATGTAGAGGATTCACCTGTCTCTAAATCAACAATTCAAGATTCAGCATATAAGGCTTTTACAGAAGCTAATAAATATGGTGTAGATATTTGGAAAGGTTACACAAATGCTGATCTTGCTATGGCTATTGCTTATGTTGAGAGTGGATTAAGGCATTGTTGTCAACTGCCTTATAATCCTGCTGGATCATGTAAACCCAGTAGTGAGAAGAGATGCACTAAATCTAGCCCAAGAACAAGGATTATAGACAGTAAAACTAGCATTGGAATAATGGGAATAAGGTACGATACACCTAATGCTCAGGAATATGCTAACTCAAAATTAAGTCTTTGCGAGTCAGGACAAGATATCTATGAGATTGAATGTAATGCAAAAGTTGGTATGGCAATTTTGATGGATAAATATAATAGTTACAAAAATGGTTGCAGGAAATCAAGTGAGTATACTTCTTATCAAAATATAAAAAAATATTGTGATACGTGTAAAACTGTTGCACAATATGGCACAGATGGAAAAACAGCTATTCGTTATGATACTTATATAGGGGGAGAAGCTGCTGTAAGAGCTTATAATGGATGGGGTTGTGATAGTAGATATGATAGAGATTATGTTGAGAAGGTAAGGCAAGCATTACAAGGGATAAAAGATGGAAGAATTGTTTATGAAATCAGTATAAAAAATTTATTCGGAAGCAGAACAGGACAAGGAATGGTTGATGATAAAGGAGAAGATATGAATGCTGAGGCTTCTTCTGGTATAGGACCTGATTTTCTAGGAGCATTTTTTAATCCTGCAGATAAAAGTGTGTTGATAAATTGGTATTATAA
>CAZRPY010000039.1:0-1867 GCA_964602245.1 uncultured Methanosarcinales archaeon | reverse complement strand
TAACCCCCTTTCCGCTTACATAACGGCCTTTTGGCGCAATCTGCGTTATCCTTTTTAATAAAGCACTCTTACCACTGCCGGGATCACCGACTAGCAAAATATGCATATCTCCCCTGCTCACTATTTTATCAGCCCTGACTTTTCTTACCCCACCCATTAATTGAAGAAGCAAAGCCTCTTTTATCTTCTCATAACCATAAATAGATGGAGCGATTGAATTTACAAGCTTATCATATCCTTTAGGGTCATTAGCTATAGCTAAAATCTCTTTTTCCTCTTCCTCACTTATTTTCACTTCATAAAAAGTATCTTCAGTTGGGTTTACGTAATTAGCGTCAACCATCAAATCAAACCTTGTTGATTTTGCACCACTTCTTGATATTATGGGAACTTCTTTTACTATACCAACAACCTCGACTTTGCTGCCTGGAGAAGTTCTTTTTTCACTTAAAGGGCTCACTAAATCATCTTTTAGAAGAACATTGATTCGTTTAGGTTGCTCACCACCCACTAGATTTTCAGATGATTCTTCAAGCACAATGCCTTGTGCATCAACCAATTCTTTGTCAAGCATCACAAATTTTCCTTTTCTCCCACAACCACATCTTGTAGGCTCTTTAAATGTGCCATCTAACTGCAACACATTAATTATGTTACCGCATATGGGGCATTCAAACCTTGCTGATGTAACCTGTGGCCTAACATCAGATTTCTGTCTTATAAGACCATCCACAAAAATCAGCTTATTTATATGCTTGCTTCTTACATCCCTGATCATCACTTGCTGGCTTTTAGGCAGGTTATAGAATCGGATCCTAAATTTTGACAGCCCATCAATATCAAACTGCTCTATAGCCTTTTCAATTGCTTTAACTGTCTCTTCTGGCGCTTCTAGAAGTTCAGCAGCAAGATCTGGGTCATATTTCGAAAGCTCAGCAAAATCTATAAGCAAGAAATTATTGCCTTTTCTTGCATTTTCTAATAAATAATTATAGTAACTGCTATCAATAAACTCTTGAAACCTCTTTATTTGCTCTATAGCGTTGATTTCCATATCACGAACTCTTTTCTTTTATAGTTTAAATAATTTAGCCAGAGATGTCCAGTGGCAACTCTAGTAATAAGTATTACAAAAGATAAAAATCAAGCCTTCACTTTCTTCAAGTTTTCAATTAATTTATCAAGTGCAGCATGAACTTCCTTTTCACTTTTTGTTCCTGTGCACACAACCTTTCCGTTGCTAAACAGCAAAAACGTTGCTTTAGCAGCTGTAAGCTTATAAACTAAGCCTGGAAATTGTTCAGGCTCGTATTCTGTGTTTTCAAGTTTCATAGCTAAAGTGTTAAGGTTTAAGTCCATACCTACACTGCCAGAAGCTACAATGTTCTGTATTTTTATTTCAGGCTTTACTGTTATTTTGATGTTTATCTTCTCCAAGCTTTTTATGATCTTCTTGATACTTTCTTCAACCTTGTCCATCGAGCGAGCTCCTGTGCATACAACCTTACCTGAGCTAAATATCAAAGCAGAGGTTTTCGGCTCTTTAATCCTTATTACAAGCCCAGGAAATTGTTCTGGGTTGTATTCTGTATTGCTTAGTGTCGCTGCCATCTTTTCAAGCGGAATATCGTGCTTTAAAGACGTAGAAACTACTATATTAACAACTTTTATGTCCCTTTTGGTTTCTTTCTTTGCCATATTAAAAACACGCTCCAAAATAGATTTTATTCAACTAATCAAGCCTAAAAATATCCCTAATTATAATTTAAGGCTTTTATTGAATTTTAATTATATACTTTACCCCCAGTTATTTATAAAGCCCTTCCATTTATAAATACTTTTATTTTTAAATAGGATTATCAAAATA
>CAZRPY010000038.1:0-1936 GCA_964602245.1 uncultured Methanosarcinales archaeon | reverse complement strand
TAAGCGGATTGATAAGCAAGGAAGGAGCTGCTCATATTGTTGCAAATGAGCTTGGAGTTAAGGTTTTTGAGCCTTTAAGCGGAAGATTACAAATCAAGAATATCTTGACAGGCATGAGAGATGTAGAAACAGTTGGCAAGGTTTTGCAGATTTATGGTGTAAAAGAATTTGCTAATGAAACAAGAAGCGGCAAAGTTGCTTCTTTGCTTATTGGAGATGAAACTGGAACTATAAGAGTTGTGCTTTGGGGAAGTCAAGCTGATAATGTAGCAAATATTATGCAAGGAGATGTTATTAAGGTATTAAGTGGCTATGTCAGAGACAATAATGGAAGAAAAGAAATTCATCTTAATGATAGAAGCCAATTGCTTATTAATCCAAAAGGAGAAACAGTAAGCGAAGTTAATGCCGAAATTAAAGGCAACAGGAAAGAAATAAAGGAATTGAATGAAAATGATAATGATGTTGAACTGCTTGGCACAATTGTTCAGGTTTTTGATATCAAGTATTTTGAAACATGCCCAAGATGCGGCAAAAGAGCAAAACCATCAGCTGCATTGTTTGAATGCACAGAGCATGGAAATGTAATTCCGAGCTATGCTTATGTTTTGAACGCAATTCTTGATGATGGAACAGAAACAATAAGATGTGTTTTCTTTAGAAATCAAGTTGAGAGATTATTGAACCTAAATCAAGAGCAGGTTTTAAAATTTAAACAAGAACCCGCTGACTTTGAAGCTGTAAAAAACGAATTGCTTGGCACTATAACCAAGCTTGTAGGAAGAGCAAACAAGAATTCTATGTTTAACAGATTGGAGTTTGTTGTTAATAATGTTGATATAAATCCTAATCCTGAAGAGGAATTGAATAGGTTGCAGGGTTAATTATCTATTTTAGTAGCTGGTTCTTCTATTTTATCAGGAATTATTTTTTTTGAAGTAGATTCTAATATATGATACTGACTCAAAATCTTTGCAATTTTTATAGCATCGGCTAAGAAAGATAGAGCTTCAGAAGAAGCTGGCATAATCTTTAAGTCATGAGATGCAAGATTTCTACCAAAATGACTAGCCCTTAAAATAGAATCATAACCATCTTTTTCTCTCAGTAAATTAAAATCTTTCAGGCTTTGGATTTTTTCTGTTATGTCCTTACCCTTTATTTTATCTAAACAAGCCCTTATTACTCTTCCAGATATAAGACCTGAACCTAAAAATGAACCCTTTTCAAATGCATCTTTCGCTTCCTTAATATTGTTATAAACATCTAAATTTAATTTGTCTTTTAAATTTTCTAGTTCAGTATTTAAGGAATTTAATCTATCTTTAGTTATTTCAGATAACTCTACCCCTTCCCTTAAAAAAGAAAGAATTTTTTGAGAACCAAATGTAAGTTGAAGTAATTTTTTATCAGCATTATAAACTATATTCTCTACTCTTATTTTTTGCAATGTCGCCTCTATTTTTACAATTTCTGTGAATTCTTCGTCTAATTCTTCTTTCTTAAAAATATTATTTATTTTAGGAATCAAGCTATTAAATTGATCCACTACTTCGTCTATTTGTTGTAAATAATATAAATAATAAACATCACCCTCAGTATTAAGAATATTTGTACCTTTCCCCTGTAATTTTTTACATTGTTCTAAAATTATTTCTGTTTGTGTTACTATCAATTTTGTTTGTTTATTTTGCATATTAAATAAAAGATAAAAACTTATATATAAAACTTTAGATAGGTTTCTTTTCCATATAGCAAATAACCACTGGACACTGGACATTGCTGCCTAAAATATATAAACTAACTCATCTTCACTATTTACCGAAGTTGTTGCAGTGAGATGAAAGTGAGCTTTTGCGAACTTTCTCGCGAGCAATAAACTTTACCCAGTCTCTGGAATGGGTTGGAAATGGCGTAAATCCGCCTAAACACAATC
>CAZRPY010000037.1:0-2026 GCA_964602245.1 uncultured Methanosarcinales archaeon | reverse complement strand
CAATCAATAGAAACAGGATGATAATCGGATGCGTAGCTGTCTGAGCCTTACCTCTCTTTCCCATTTGGATATTTCTTGTATATGAGTTATAAATATGTTTCTAATTACAATAATTTTAATAATACTATATTTATTCTCTTGCATTATGAGGCTTTGGCTGGATATTAACAAAACAATTGAGCATAATGCAGCTATATACTTTGAAAAGGCTAAAAAGGCTAAGAAAAAGGCAGCTGGAGCTAGAGAGGCTTTAGCTATGCACAAGAAAAAACTTGAGGAGTTAGAGTTAAAAGCTGTAAAGTTTGAAAAAGAAGAAAGAGAGAAAGCTGCTGAGAAAATTGCTGAAAAGCAAAAGAAAGAGTGGTATGAGAAGTTTAGATGGTTTATATCAAGCGAGGGCTTTCTTGTTATTGCAGGCAGAGATGCAACAACTAATGATATTCTTGTTAAGAAGTATGTTGAGCCTAGCGATATAATATTTCATGCAGAGATAGCTGGCTCTCCATTTTGTGTGATAAAAACAGTTGGCAAGGCTATTGGAGAGCAGACTTTAAAAGAGACTGCGCAGTTTTGTGCTGCTAATTCAAGAGCGTGGAAATTAGGATTATCGAGCCTTGAGGTTTACTATGTAAAGCCTGAGCAGATAACTAAAGAAGCACCTTCTGGAGAATATCTAGGAAAAGGTGCATTTATGATTTATGGAAAGAAGAATAAGCTCTTTGCAGATGTTAAGATGTGCATAGGATTTACTGAGCATAGCAAGGTAATGGCTGCTTCTGAGGATGCCTGTAAAAAGAATTGTATGTATTTCATTACAATAAGGCCTGGTAGAATTAAAAAGAGTGATGCTGCAAAAAGGATTAAAAAGCTGATTGAGGATAAAACTGGGCAGAAAGTAAGCTTAGATGATGTAATGTCTGTGATGCCACCAGGTGATTGCTCTTTTGTGCAATAAATATTTATGTGTAATAAATATTAATTAAAATGGAAACACTGAGAAAAAAGCATATTAAGCTGCCAAAAAGAAAGAAAGACTCGCATAAAGGCGATAATGGCTATGTTTTATGTATTGGGGGAAGCAGAGAGTTTACTGGTGCTATTATACTTGCTGGATTAGCTGCACTGAGAAGTGGATGTGACTTAGTGAAGGTAGCTGCTCCTGAGAAGGTTGCATGGGCAATTAATGCCTATTCTCCTGATTTAATAACTATGAAGCTAAAGGGAGATTATCTGGATATTAATCATTCTTATGAGATTTTGAAAGAGACTGAAAAGCATGATGTTGTGCTTATAGGTAATGGAATAGCGTATAATGAGCAGACAAGCAAATTTGTTAATTTTATAATTAAGAAGATAAAAAAGCCTTTAGTTATAGATGCGGATGCAATTAAAATGCTTAACCTAGGAGAGATTTCTAATGCTATTATTACTCCACATGCAAAAGAACTTGAAATATTACTTAGGAATTCAGGATATAGAAAATTAAATGCTATAAAAGATATGGAAAAGAAAGCTAAAGAATTAAGCAAGTTAAGATATTTAGGAAATAATGTTATTGTTATTAAAGGTGCTATAGATTATATCGTTGCTGCTGGAAAGGTTTTCAAGAATAAGACTGGTAATCCTGGGATGACTAAAGCTGGAACTGGGGATGTTCTTGCAGGGCTTTGTGCAGGGTTTCTGG
This sequence comes from uncultured Methanosarcinales archaeon, assembly GCA_964602245.1. Classification (GTDB taxonomy): domain Archaea; phylum Nanobdellota; class Nanobdellia; order Woesearchaeales; family JACPIF01; genus JACPIF01. Next base: position 342 of record CAZRPY010000037.1, on the reverse strand, counting down.
CACAAGAAAAGAAAAGAAATTTGTTGCAGGCTGCTATTAATGCTGCATATTATAATGGCTTAATTGGAGATATTTTGCTGAAAAAGAAAAAGGGTTATAGCTTTCTGGCAAGCGATATGGTTGAAGAGATTGGGAGAATTAGTAAAATAAAAACAAAGATTTAAAAAGTGCAACATTTATATATAAGTTAATCTTACTAATAAGATATTCTTATCAAGGGAGCAAACAAAATGGAAAAATTGGAAATAACAAGCATGAGTTCAAGAGGGCAGGTAGTTATACCTTTAGATATAAGGGAACAGCTTGGATTAAAGGAAGGAGAAAAATTTGTTGTTGTAGGAG
>CAZRPY010000036.1:0-2119 GCA_964602245.1 uncultured Methanosarcinales archaeon | reverse complement strand
ATGCAGTTGGCTTTACATTTCATCCCGTAACTAATGAAATTTATGCAACAGAAAACTCTAGAGATTGGCTTGGAGAAGATTTACCGCCCGATGAGATTAATATAATTGAAAATGGCAAACACTATGGTTGGCCATTTTGCTATGGCAACAATATTCTAGATCCAGAATTTGGAGATGAGAATTGTAGGCTTAGAGAGCCGAGCTTTATCAATCTACAAGCCCATTCTGCACCATTAGGATTAGCTTTTAACTTTGGCAATAATTTTCCTGAAGAATTTAAAGGTGATTTATTTGTTGCTTACCATGGCTCATGGAACAGGAAAGTTCTAACTGGATATAAAATTGTGAGAATTGATATGGAAACCAAGCAAGTGCATGACTTTGCAACAGGATGGCTTACTGAAGATAATAAAGTGCTTGGCAGACCAGTTGACATTATTTTTGATGAAGATGGTATAATGTATGTTAGCGATGATTTTGCTGGAGTTATTTATAGGATTTGGTATGAGAAATAATTATTAAAAAATAAAAAAAATAAAAAATCAAATCCAAGAATTCTAAATACTAAGAACTGTGCTTAGTACCTTCTCTTCTTGCTATAACAATCCCTGCAATAGACTGGGCGTCCTTCTTTTGGCTGGAATGGCACTTCTGCATCCGCGCCGCAATCAGAACACTTTATCTTATGCATTGTTCTTTCAAAACTTCCGTAACGCATTCTTCTCTCCCTCGTATTACTTAGTTACACGAAATTTACTAGAAATAGCAATTCCGATGTACCACTCTATAGATAGAAGAGGTACTATATAAAGGTATGGATTTTTCGGCTTTGGCTATAAACCCCCACTCTTGGCTATAAACTATTTTTTAGGCTTTGCACATAAATTAACTGTTTGTTAAGGGTTGAAAAGCCTTTATGGCTAGAAGATATAAGAAAAATTTATATAGAATCATTCTGCAAGAGTTCTATAATAATTAAAAGAAATTGCAAACGAAAAAAGAGGCATGGTTTTCTTGAGTTTCCCAAACAATTTCAAAAAAAGTGGCATTCAAATGAAAAGAGGCATAATTCTGTTAGCGGTTATTCTTGCAATCGGACTTATTTTCTTTCTTTCATCTCAGAATAATAATTTTATGACTTCTTTTGCTGCTAAAACTGACGGCATTGATGTTAATATTGATTTATTTCCCTTATCGAGAGAACTGGAAGCTGGTGATGACGTAAGAACATCTGTAAGGATTGATACGCATAGAGACGATATTGTAGATGTTACTTTGAGCTACACAATAACCAATGATAAAGGATTATTAGTTTTTCAGAAATCAGAAACTTTGGCTGTTAGAAGGGCAGCAAAAGTGGCAGACAATTTAGTGATACACAGAACACTTGGCCCTGGCTCTTATCTTGTGGAAGTGGAAGCAATCTATGATAACAATGTAAAAAAAGAACGAGACACATTTACTGTTGTTGGATTGCCTTCTGAACTTAGCAAATATGATTCTGCAATGCTGCTAATTTTAATAATTCTAATAATTATATTTGTAATCTTGCTATGGATTCACAATAGAAAAGTTAATAAGATGGTAAAAGCACATGAAAAGTGCGATATAGAGCATGTCATGAAATTGTAAATTAAAGGAGGGAGATGGCAATGGAAACATTAATAATATTAATTGCTGCTGTGCTGATTTTTACTTTGGCAATTTTATTTGCAGTGTTTGACACAATAAAAAGAATTAAAGGAAGATTTAACCAAGGCTGGAAAGTTTTGTTTTTTGCGTTTTCCGTATTTTTCCTATTAGAATTTATGGCGCTGCTTAATGCATTGAATCTTATACAAAGCAAATTGCTGATACAGGGGTTAGGATTAATCTTTGTTGTGGTAATGCTAGTCAGCGTTATAATAATAAACAAAAAAGTCAGAGAAGTTGCTGACCATCATAAAAAGAAAAAATACAGAAAATGACTCATGCAATCATAATCTTCATTTCGGGGTTTTCTGGATGGGCTTGGGCTTTTGCCTGAGTTCCTCTATTTTTTTTTGAGTTTATAGCCAAAGCTGGGTTTTTCATTATCTCGCAGGAACGCTAATCAAAGTCCTTGACCTTATATCAACCA
>CAZRPY010000035.1:0-2446 GCA_964602245.1 uncultured Methanosarcinales archaeon | reverse complement strand
CTTTTCTTTCTGGCATTATAAGGAAAAATGATATAGAGTTTGCTATCAAATTAGGCTTTGTGAATTCGCAATCAGTTATTGCCCATTATGGGGCAAAAAATATTCTATTAACTTTTAGAGACGCGATGAAAGCAATTAAGAAATTAAAAATAAAGATAAATAAGAAAAAAATTTGATTTATTACCTAAAATCAATCAATTGCAACTAAAACGTCATTACCTTCAACTTTGACTTGATAATTTGCTACTTTTGCGGTTGGCAACATAGCATTTGAACCTGTTTTAACATTATACTTCCAACCATGCCAAGGGCATGTTACAACATCTCCTTCAAGAAACCCTTCGCCAAGAGGACCGCCTCGATGCAAGCAAGTGTTATTTATAGCAAAGTATTCTCCGTCTACATTAAATAGTGCAACTTCTGTGCCATTGGCACTAACAACTTTGTTTTCGCCTGGCTTTAAATCCGAAGTGCTAGCAACTTTTACGAAATTTGTCATGATAAACACCCCTAAAGAAAACTGGTTACTTGAATTGTATATAAATTTTTTTGTTTGATTATCTCAGATTTTCGAACTCTTCTAATGTCAAACCTGCATCTTTTATTATTCTAGCAAGTGTTCCTTTTTTTTAATTCAGAATGTAACGGGACAGTCAATTTAATTACCTCACCTTCAGAATATTTCTCTAACCTTACATGAGAGCCTCTCTGCCTAGTTGCTATAAAACCAGCTTTCTTTAGCCTTTTAATAACCTCAATCCCAGAAATTATTGGAAGCTTCATATAGAAACTATGACTTTTTCCCCATCATAATCTGTAAGCTCGTTAGTATCAGCTTCCAAATATAACTGAATTGCTTCTTTTATATTCTTTAAGGCTTCCTTTTTTGTTTCTCCTTCAGAAATGCAGCCTTTTAAAGAAGGTACATACGCAGTATAGCCACCTTCTTCCTGAGGTTCCAATATTATAGTTAGTTTCATGCCAGAAGTAATAAATAAGCTAATATATAAAAGTTATGCTGTTGCATTCCTTAATTCGTCTTTTTACAAAAGATTTATTAATGAAATTAAGAATTAATCATACATGAATAAGCTAATAGAGGAAATTCTAAGACTTATCCCAGAAGAGTAAACAGAAAGATTTATATTATTTAACTTTTTAAGTTATTCCTTATAAGTACTCAGTTAGTAAGTCTTAATTCTCTTATACCAGATACATTAACCCCTGCACAACAACAAATTTTTGACGAATTATCAAGAGTGCATGCTGGATGGATGGTACACGAAAAATATTATTATGGAACTCGCACATGGCATCCTCACCGCGGCAATCCTATGATGCCAGAAGCATTTGACGACCGAATCACAGTTCTCTACATGCTTGGTACTCCAGAAAAAAGATGGAAACAAAAATTTGAACCCGACGAAGCAACAGTTGTAAGTCAATCAAGGGAATTTTTTATAGCTAAATATTTGCTAAGTCCGGAAATTGAATTGCTTAATAGCCTTCATACAGAATCCCCAAGAGTAACTCTATTAATGGGTGAGCTTCGAAGATATGTGGAAAGATTTCATGGAATCTCAAGATACGACGCCAACGTAACTGGGGATGTAGTTGCAGAATATACCGGAAGATTTAATCTTCCACGATTGTTTCCGTTGTTAATTGAGAGATTAGGGTTATAATTCTGTTGCTCCTTTAGGTATTCAGCTTTATCGTGCTTTGCACTTTATTTTCCTGCCCCGAAAAAACTTTGCTTTCAGCAACCATGTTGCACTTTCACATTCACTAAGGGCGTATAACGGGGCATGCCATACGCTAGATACCTTACTTTTAAAAATTCAAAACCTTTATATTAACAAAATTTATATTCTTAAAAACAATAGAAAAATAAGAGGTGGTATTATTTTGAGCAAATCAAATAAATTCATTCTTTGGTTTAACGAGCTTTCTATTGAAGATGTTCCTCTAGTTGGAGGCAAAAACGCTTCTTTAGGAGAAATGTACAGGAATTTGACGAGAAAAGGAGTTAAAATTCCGAATGGATTTGCAGTTACGGCCCATGCTTACGATTATTTTCTTGAAAAAGCTGGAATAAAAGATGAGCTTAATAAAATTTTGAAGGGATTGGACACATCAAGCATGAAAAATCTTACAGAAAGAGGTAGAAAAGCAAGAGAAACCATTTTGAAAGCAGAATTTCCTAAAGAACTTAAGGAAAACATTGTCGATTCCTACAAAAAAATATGCAGGCAATATGGTCCAAACACAGATGTTGCTGTTCGCTCAAGCGCAACTGCTGAAGATTTGCCAAGTATATCAGAAGGCTCATATGTCCTAGTAAGGATAAATGGCGAAGCTATTTACGATACTATTGGTAATATTTATACTCACTTTGGAGACTGTAATGGTTGTAAATTAGAAGTTATAGCAATGGAGAATAATG
>CAZRPY010000034.1:0-2473 GCA_964602245.1 uncultured Methanosarcinales archaeon | reverse complement strand
AGGACTGGTGTGTAAGCATCAAGCTTCGGCGAGATGTTCAGCATGCAGTTACTAACAATCCATAATCTAGACCCAATCTGTGCATGGTTTTCATTTATTTTTATTTCTTCTTAAATTGCAATAGAATTAGCGATAGCTTTGTTCCTCTCATTTTATTTTTTTGTTCTGAACCCAGCTAACTTAGTCTTAAATTCAAATTTTAATCAGTTGACAATTTGCAACCCACTCACCACTCGCCCCACCACCCACCCCTTGGCCGCTATATATACGACATTATAGACATCTTTAGAAAACATAAAAAGAAAACTAACTAAAGCTTAGGCCTTACCTCTACTTTCATAAAATAAATCATTACACCAGTCCAGACCATCATAAAGCTGACAATAATTATTAATGTTGAGAAGAATGCTGTTGATGATAATTCAGGACTTTCTACTATTGCAGCTCCTGTTATTGAGGGTTTTGCAAATAATCCAAGAGCTAGGCCAAGGACTCCAGCTACTAGAAAACTTTTTGCAAGCTTTTGATTATGCATAGCATCTACAATCTTTGGATGAAGAATTCTTTTATGGGTAGTTCTGTTGCTCTTATGCTGTTTCTTTTTCATACGAGGCTTTATTAAAATTGGAGTATAAAAATGTTGTTGTTTAATATTGGATAAAATAGAGTGCTAAATAAAGGGTGCCATCAATTTGTGAGCACTCTTTCAAATAAACTTCAAGCTGACAAGGGGGAAGTCCCTTACGGGGAAAGTCAGCCAAAAAAAGAACATAAAAGGGCGAGCCGATGGCACCCGACCAATGAGAATTTAGCATGAGCTACCTTACAAACCCCTCCTCTTCCAGGTAATGCCCTAGCTTCTCTTTCTTAGTTTTTAAATATTGGTAAGCATGCTTTGTTGGCTTAATCTGTATTGGAACTCTTTCTACAATATTAAGTCCATATTTTTCTAAGCCTTTTATCTTTCTTGGATTATTGGTCATTAGACAGATTCTCTTAACACCAAGATTTGCTAGTATCTGAGCGCCAATTGTATAATCTCTTGCATCAACTTTAAGTCCAAGTTTCTTATTTGCCTCTACAGTATCAAAGCCCCTGTCTTGCAGTTGATATGCTCTTATTTTATTAAATAGACCTATACCTCTACCTTCCTGTCTTAAATATAGGAGAACTCCCCCCTTTTTACCAATCTGTTTTAATCCAGCGTCTAGTTGCTTGCCACAATCGCATTTCAATGATGCAAAATTGTCACCAGTAATACACTCTGAATGAACTCTAACTAAAGTTGGCCTGTTAGGATAGATCTTGCCTTTTACTAAAGCAATATTGTACATATTATCTGCTGTTTCAAAGACATGTATTTTAAAATTTCCATATTTAGTTGGCAGGTTTGCAGATATTTCATGCTTGATTTTATCGAATTTATTTTTCATTATAATCAATTGCAATTTTAAGAAGTTTTTAAATGTAATGTTTTAGATACTAGTTTAAAAATTACAGGCCTGTATTGTAACTCCACCAGTCTGATATTACTCTTTTTGTAGGCTGAATATAAGCGTGATAGGCAGCTAAAGGGAGAGCTGCTAAATAATTTGCTCCTTGTGCTCGCTCTTTTTCGAGTCTTTCTTTAAAATTTTCTGCAGCCCAAGCATCTTTAAGTCTTGTAATTAGGCTTTCCTGCATTGTATGAGTTTCAATCCTTGAAACTAAATCTTCATCCCTAGAAAACAAACCATAACCCATATTAGATTAAGAACACTCAAGGTATTTATAAATCTTTATACAATCAGAACTTATCAGGAAACTTCTGATAGTCAATCAGCTCATCATCTTGGGCAGGGTTTTCATCTTTGAATACTTGATTGCAATCTATACACTTGTATAAGCCTTTGTCTTTCTTGTCCTGATCCATTCTTGAATGACAGTGATAGCAGTAGTAATTAGTCTTTAAAGGCACTCCTCCTGGATAATATACTGTAAGGTTGACTCCCATGCTACTATTTACTGTTATTCCTGTATTATAAACCTTACTGTGTAGAAAATTCTATAAAGAATAAATAGTCTTTATTATGCATTAGCTAAAAATTTATAAATAGGTTGCTATAAATTAAAAATTAGTAATGACAAAATTGCATACCCTAGCCCTATTTAATGGAGAAGAATTTGCACTTAAAGTACTTAGGATAGTGTCTTATTTTAGTGTAAAATCCAATGGCAGAAATGTTTTTGTACAGCTTTTTAAAAGGTTTGATGGCACATATAGTGCAAAGGCTATAGGCATTCAAAGTGGTCATGTCCCAGAAAAAATAGATGACAAATGGAAGATAAGACTTGAAGAATTCTTAGATCCTCAAATGCAAAAAGAAAATAGAGAGGAATTTAGGGCAGCTTATAATAGGCTTACAAACGATCTTACTAGCATTGTTAAATCTGAACATCCCTATGTGCAAAAAGTATTTGTAGAGGTTTATTG
>CAZRPY010000033.1:0-3077 GCA_964602245.1 uncultured Methanosarcinales archaeon | reverse complement strand
GATATGATCTGGCAGAATATGCACTGCTTTTTCTGGAATTCCCTAAGCTCTTCAGGAGACATATTCTTTATCTTTTCCTGCAGCGCCTTTAATTGCTCAGGGCTCATGTTCTGCTCTGCCATAATTAATCCGATATTAATTTTATATTTAAATGTTGTTTATTAATTTTAATAACTAAACTTTTGCGTTTTCATTTAAAAGCATTTCTTTTGCCAGGCACCATTTGACATGAGTATATGCTTGCGGCATTTTTTATTACCTCAGTATATTTATCCTGTCCATAAAGTATTACTGCGCTCTTTATTATGTCCATGATTGCCCCTTGCCTTTTTTTGATATTATTAGTTAAGTCCTCTTCTGTCATTTCTATAGAATGTATTTCTTTCGGCAATAATTCCTGCTTTTCATTCATGATTTTCTTCACTTCCTTATAATCTTTCTTGCCTATTACCGCCAATATGTCAATATCCCTTGCTGCTTCATAGTTTTTAGCTGCTGAGCCGAACAGCATTATAATTCTGCCCTCTTTGAACAATGCCTTGAATTCTTCTTTCCATCTTTTAAACCTGCTGTTTGCCTCGTCCGCCAACAAAAATGAGATCAGCCTGCACACATAGTCGTCTTCCAGTTTCAGCTTGTATATTATTGACTTCCCTATCCGCTGGTCTTTGACTAAGTTTTCTTTAAGAAGCCTCTTAAATATCTTTTGCGCCCCGACATGGCTTATTTTCAGCATCTTGCTTATAGAATTTGCATTATAGTAAGCGGCAAAATCCTTGAACAAAATCAATATAGTTTCCCTTTCCTTTTCTGTTAATGATAGCATAGTAACTTTAAGTTACTATATAGAAACTAACAATTACTATATAAATATTGCTATTTTTGATATGAATTTCTGTTTTTAAACTTCCCTGCAGAAAACTTATAAAGTAACTTGTCTTAATGGCTAATATGAATCCACTCTATCTTGCTTTGGGATTTTCCTTAACTCATTTTTTTTATACGATAATAGTCAAGAAACTATTTCACAAAGGATACAGACCAATCGACATAATGAGATTTTGGATGAGTTTTACAGGAATTGTATCTCTGATTGCCTTAAATTTTACAGGAATTCATATTAAGTCATCTTTATTTTATGTTGGTTTAGCTGGATTTGTAATATTTACTATATTGGGTCATTTTTTTCAGTTAAAAGCCATAAGTAAACTTCCAATTTCGGTTGTTTCTCCTTTAGATGCTTTTTATATAATATTCGTGACAATAATCGCAGTATTTACATTAGGAGAAATACCAACCTTAATTGGACTTTTTGGGATATTGCTCGTTTTTATTGGAAGTTATATATTAAATCTAAAATCAAAGACTAAATTGTTATCACCTTTAACATACCTAATAAGAGATAAGAATATCTGGTTTAAACATTTAGCAAATTTATTTTGGGCATTTTCTGCAACTTTCCTTAAAATTGCTACAACCAATGCAAGCTTGTTATCTGGCATTTTTATGTTAAGCGCTACTGTTGGAATTTTGATGTTAATAAGTTTTATTTTCTACAGACCTCAAAAGAATTTTTTTAGGCAAAAGAAAATGCTTTTATCCATAGGTTTGCTAAGAGTTTCCCAAACGCTATTTGAATGGACTTTACTGACTATTGTGTTTCTAGGATATGCTACAAGTTTAGGTAATATCGACTTAATACTTCTGGTTCTTACAGGAAAATTTTACTTTAAGGAAAAGCAAGGATGGGAGCGAGTTATAGGGGCAATAATCGTTTATGCAGGAGTGCAACTGATTTTATTATTTGGGTGATTGCAATACAGATGCTGCTTGGTACATTTCTTCTATTTGCGGTTTGCTGTCCCCGACAAATACCAATGCAAATCTTCGCTGAGGCTCTAGGAAATAAGGAATGTTTAAGGGAATTACCCCTATTTTATTTTTAGGATTAAACCAATAATCTCCAATATTCCTATTTAATAATTCAAAACTTAGATTTGGTTCTGCTAATCTAAATTTACTCCAGCGATACGGTTTTCCATCCAAGGGGAACTCAAAAGGATAATATTCAATAGGGTAGCGTGCATTTACTTCACAGAACCTGACATCACCTTCGATACTTTCCATAAATTCAAAATCTACAGGACCTCTATAACCAATGCTCTGAAGCAACCGGCAATACTTAAGAGATTGTTCTAAAATTCTTTGTATACTGGGACTTTCTGAAGGGGTTGAAATTCCTACACACTCAAGGTTATCTGTTACTCTATCATACGTATAGTTAAATCGAACACCAGTATCAGTGATATGGTAGCATAATGCCGGAGTATATTTATGTTCAAAAAAGGGTTCAACGATAAACAATCCTGGTTTCCTCACTTCTTGCGTAGCTATAAAAGACTGGGAACTACTTTTTCTTATAAATCCTTCTATATCAGGGTTATCATCTATTATTTGAGAGTTCATCCCCATTTGACCGTATTCTCCTTTTACAACTACTTTCCCTGTTTTAAGTAATTTTTTTATTACTGCTTCTAACCCTCCTAAATCGACAACTTCATAATCTTTTGATAAAAAAGAAGGATCTATCGCTCTCCACAACTCATAAGATTTTACTTTGCTTTTAAATCTAACAATAGCCTCAAATATATCTCTCGGATCTTCTTGAGAACCGTACAATCTAGCATTAAACAAATTCAATAAAAATTCTATGGGATCGAATCTGTCATGCACAGAAAATGGATTAAGATTATTCACTCCCTCTCTCCTTATTAGTTCAGCTATCCTATCTTGATTCGCAGGAGTAATTAATAGAGAATCAGGCGTTCCCATTATTTTCTGCCAGAAATTACTTAAAAAATCGTTAAATAAGGCTCTTTGTGTATCATCAAAAATTCTATACTCGTCTTCTGCAAGTACAACTTTATCTCCTTTAAGATACAAACAATTCAACGCATAATGAAACACGTGTATATCTTTCATTTTTTATCTCCTTGACAAGACAACAATTGAATTTATAACTCCTGTTTCTCTCGGAAGTGAGTATTCTCCTAATGTAAGATATTTAATTCTTAACG
>CAZRPY010000032.1:0-3176 GCA_964602245.1 uncultured Methanosarcinales archaeon | reverse complement strand
TTAGATTTTTTAAAAATTCATAATTTATTATTGAAGCGTAATGGTCACACAATGCCATTAAATACTCGGCAGCGCTTCGGATGCTGGTTGCCCTAATGCCAGAGGATGTTTCGCTGACTTTAGCTCTTAGCTCTTCAATTGAGGATAAAGACATTTGATATTGCTCATATGTTGGCTGTTCGCTGAATCTCCTAAATTCTGTCTCTATATTATACCTTTCAGCCAATAAAAGCTCAAACCCATCCACCACTAGCTCCGACATCTTCCTAAATTCCCCGAATTGCTTATTGGCTCTTCCTTTCTTGGCATTTGAGTAATCGCCATTCAACTCCCTTTTTCCGCGGTTAAGTATTAAAGAGAGGTTTCTGTATATGGTAACTTCGTTCCTTAAGAGCCTTGCCTCCCCACTTAAAAAATTAACATCAGTTTCATCAAATACTGCAGGGAAGTCATCGCTCATTAGGGCCTCAAAATCCTGAAACCTGGCAATAAATATTTGGTTTATCAAATCCAAATCAAACCCGTTCCTTGCGTTAATTGTGTCCTTCAATCCCCTAGCAGTGGCTTCTTTAAGTTTAGCTTCGTAGCTTCTGTACACCATCAACCTTCGGCGTAGATGCTCAAATTTTGTATTTCCCTCAGCACCTTCACCGTACACAGAACATATTTTTTCCTCTACACCTGTCACAGCTTCATCTATATGCTCGATTCTTTTTTCAGGTTCCTGTAAGATTATTTCTAACAGGCTTCCTATTGAATTAAAATCTTGGCTCATTTTTCTCAAAAAATCTAGCAAATATTATATTACATCCCCTCCCATGAATTTGCCAAATCTGCCCTTCAAACTAATTTATATAATTTATATAAAACATATTGGAAACGACTTATATATAAATATTTCTGATTCACAATTTTTGTACCATAGAAAATAGTATCTTAATAGGCTAGGCAAAGGGTTTAACATTAGATAAAACTGGCAATACGAGCAAGAAGACCTTTACCTGATTTTTTAACTGACTTTCTAATTAGCCTCTTGTATCCATTTAGCAAGCTTTCAGCCATTTCTCTTTCACTTGGACCTTCTGTTCTTAATTTCTCTAAATCTTCTAGCATATAGTGTTCAACACCAACGCCAACATAATCTCTAACTCTTTCAAATTGATTGGCAACCCATGGGGCACGATCTCTCAAATCCGAATCAGGCTGTATGCTGAAGAACTCGTAATCACCTACAACTCGTTTCAATAATTCACTTTTTAGAAACGTTAAAGCTAAAGAAAATCTTTTAGCTTGTGGATGCCTTAATGATTCCAAATGAGCTAAATATCTATCTCCAACTATGTGAGCAACATTTATAGCTTTATCATATGCAATATGACTTGCATAAGCAGTTTTTACGCCTTCTTTTCTTATATTATCTGCAGCTTCTCCTACTTTCACCATTGGTGATACATGAGCTAACTGGTTACCAGCATCGGTTTGCTGTATAGCATAGGATACTAAGCTTTCTAAGTAACTACCTTCTCTGCCACTATATTGAAGATGATTTAAATTATGCATTAAAGGATTTTCTTTTGTATGTCTTATACAATTAGGATCATCAACCAAAGAATCTAAGCTTCTAGCATGTCTTGCCAAATCTTCAAAGAATATTTCAGAATTATTTTTTATAATACCATTAGGCAGTAAATCTGCTTGTAGGTCTGTTATTCTAGCTTTAAATACTCTTAACAATTCAATAACTTCTTCTTGATCTTGAGTCGACCAGCCAAGTTTAGGTATGTTTTTTTTGTAAGCATCGACACTTCTTGCTAATTTACGATATTCTCTTGATTGGAAAGCAGGCAAAGAAATTCCAGCCTTTAGCGCCTTTAGATATTTAACTACGTCAGCAGGACGTGGATTCCAGCGTTCATGATCTCTAAAGCTATCTTTTAGTTGACCAAACAGAGTACCTCTAAAATTTGTCAATGCATTTGCAGTTCCTTCATATTTGGGACCAAAAACTTCAGTGTCAATGACAAGACGCAGGATTGCATAATTGCCTCCTAGTGCCTTTCTCTCGCTCCAGTCATGAGAATAAATTGTAGGTATTTCTGATGGCTCATTTACGTAGCCTAAATTCCAGAATGTTGGTCTTGTTTCTGTATTAACTGGATGCAACAACTCGGGTTCGTCTGTTCTCCTTGGTCTAGTCAGAAAATAAAAAGCATCACTCAAAATTAAAGGCTTTACAGTATCTTCACCTCTATACTCTCTGATTTGAGTGGGTGATGGATGACCACCTTTTTTTACTATATTTCCAATAGGGTCAGTTTTTATATAAGGTATTTCTCTTCTTTCACTAATTCTAATAATATTCCTCAAATAATCTCTTGGCAACATCTTACTCATCTCCAATCTTCGACTCTTCTATTTATTAAACTCTTTCTTCTCAAGAATCTATTTAACCCAACGCATAATACTAAACTCTTTTTGCTTTAAAAACCTATCCTTTTAAGATTATATAGTTTATAAAGAATAGACTTTTGCAGCATCTATAAGTCATTATTTTTAATAATAACAGCTATTTTATTCTTTTTTTCTTTTAAAAAGCTTATCAAGCCCTTATTTATTTCAAAAGCAGCCTTATTCGCCTTTGTCGCAAGCGTCCTACCAGACAAAAAATCAGCCTTTCTTATGACTAATTCCCTGTCATGGCTAAAGCCTGGATTCAGCTCAGCGCTTATTATCTCTTTTATTTTTTTGTCGGGAGTTTCAATTGTTATTGTGATTTTTTTATTATTGGCTTTTTTAATAAAATCTTGTAATCTGCTCAAATCAAAATCAGAATTAACTCCAATTATGCAGTTGCCTTTCAAGCTTAAATCCTCGTCTTTTGTAAATTCCAATGTAGTTTTATGCGTAGCCAGTACATTTAGGTGCCCATAGGCATGGAATTTGTAAATCATTTTTGATTTCGCTTTTTTAATGATATAAATAGGCGAGGGCGAGCGTGTGTACAAACAGCGAGCCCGAGCACTAAATATTGCGAGCCGAAGGCGAGCGGATTGAAATTATTTTGATTAATCATTCAATTTTACTTAATTGTGCTACGCACTTAATATCCTTACTTTCTACTTGCGCTTGACAATATGCGCAAATACAATAAACGAACTTTTCATTAACAAAATTCA
>CAZRPY010000031.1:0-3357 GCA_964602245.1 uncultured Methanosarcinales archaeon | reverse complement strand
TCCTTTGCCTGCATTGATGCGCTCACATCAAGAATTAGGACGGTATTCTCCAAAGTTACATCATATTTAAGTTTAATAAATGGAGCTGCTACAACTAAAGATAAGCCCAAAATAGAAAGCAGTTGCAGTAGAAATAGAAGATTTGTCATTAATTTCTGAAAAAATGAAAATTGCTTTGACCTTTTAGCATCCTGCATTATAAACATCAATGATGGAATTATCTTGTCTTGAGGCTTTGGCCTTCTAAGGTAAAGAATAATGAAAATAGCTACGGTAATTAATGCAATTAATCCCAATGGTCTTTGAAAAGGCAATGCTACCATTTTTTAAGTTTTTGTTAATTATTTTTATTGAAATTTCATTATTGAATCTGTTTTAATGTTTTATTAAATAATGCTTTTAGTTTAATGTCGAATTTTTTATTGATTTTGTGCTTCTTGCTCCGTGGAATGCGAGTGAGCTGGGACATGCGAAAGCTCGCTTTCGCTCGCTTATCTACCCGAACTCGCTCACAAGTCACTAGAGCACGACAATAATTTTAAACATTAACTTTTTTAAAAAATAAAAATATTCTTACCTCCTTTTCTTTTTGCTGAATATAAAACTGACAAGCTCTTTTGGATTGACTAAATCTTTAACTAAAATTAAGACATCGTTGAACTCGTACCAGTAAACTTCCGAATTAGTTACTATCTTTAAGTCTTTTCTCCCTTCCTGGGGCAAAGTCAATTGGCCTTGTTTTGTCAGTTTTGCCTTGCCGATGAACTTAGGTTCCATTATTTGTATTCTCTTTATATTAATTTTAATAAAAATACAAGTTTCTTTAGAATTATTAAAAGTAATAGTTTATAAATGTTGCGGTTTTTGGTTTGTGATTGTTTACAAACTTATATCATTTATTATATATTCAACTTTCTTTATATCCTAATGCATCTGATGAGAAGAGCTTCTTAAACCAGCATGACTTTCTTTATTTCTCAGAAAGTTTTAAATACTAGTGTGTATTGAGTGTGTATTATGTCAGAAGTGCAAAGGATAAACATAACATTACCAAAGAAGCTGGTTCAGAGGTCTAAGATTTTAATAGAGGAAGGGATATACTCAAATTTTTCTGAATTGGTTAGAGAAGGAATTAAGGACGAAATTGAATTAAATAAGCAGCATATAGATAAAATGAAAATCCTAAAAAAGATATTTGAAGAAGAGAAAGGTAAGGGATTTGATATATCAAAGCTCACTCAAGAGGAGATTATAAAGAGAATAAGGAAAACTAGGGACAAACTTTGGGAAGAAAAATATAAGTTTATCTATGGTTAAGGTTAAATTGGTGCTGGACAGTAACGAGTTTATTCTCTACTTTGGCACTAAATCTGAAGATATTACGAGATTATTCGCTTTTGAGAATGTAACAATTTCCTTAACAGACCTAATTATTAAAGAAGTGATTAGAAATATAAGAACAGAATCTATCAAGGAATTTATCAATCTCTTAAAGAATCCTAAATTTGAAATTGCTGTAGATTACATCCCGCAGGATTTAATAAATAAATATAGAAATCTTGGATTTAAAAAAGGAGATATAGTAATTGCTGCCTTTTGCGAAAGCATAAAAGCTGATTATTTAGTGACAGAAAACAGACATTTTCTAAAGTCAACAAAATTTGAGTTTGAGGTTTTGAATTTGAAAGAATTATTGGTTAAATTGAAATGAAAAATACTGAATAAACTTTATTTCTTCTTCTCTTCCTTCTTTGGAGCTTCTTTCTTTGCTTCTGCTGCTGGAGCTCCTGTTCCTGCCTCTGCTGGCTTGGCTTCTGCTGCTGCAACGCCTTCAACTGGCAATAACTCCTTTATCATCTCGTCTGGGATGCCAGCAAGGACTAGCTTTGCCTTTATTTCTCCTCTTGCCTTGCCTGCCATTGAAGCAATAATCTCCTTAGCAATCTTTTCAAACTCTGCTTTGCGCTTTGCAAGCTCTTCTGCAAGCCTCTTCTTCTCTTCCTCAAGCTTTGCAAGCTCTTCTGCTGAAAGCTCTGTCTTTTCAAGCCTTATCTCCTCGTCATATAAACCGGCATTAACATCTTTAGTAGTTTCTTTTGCTGGTTTGCCTTCAACAAGGATGCCCATTGACTGGCATGTTCCGATTACTTCCTTTACCTTTTCCTTAAGTGATATCCCTAATGTGCTGGTTTCTTTCATTTTCGCAATTTTAATAACTTGCTCAATTAAAAGATTAGCTACCATCTCGTGCTTTGCCTTGCCAGAGCCTTTCTCAAGGTTGGCTTCTTTCTTTACTAACCCAGAAGTTGGAGGAGTTCCAATAGTAATCTCAAATGTTTTTGTATCTGTATCTACCTTAATTTTGATTGGTACTTGCATACCATTAAATACTCCTGTTTTCTTGTTGATTTCAGAGACAACTTGGCTGATATTAACCCCCAACGGTCCTCTAGCTTAGATTTCAAATCTAAAAAGCTGGTCCAAGGGGCGGAGCGGCAGTTGCCTTGCCTCCTTCAACAAGAGCCTCTACAGTTTGTGTAGGCATCTTCTTATTTATTTTATAACTATTCAGGTTTAAATTATAGTCTCTTGATAACTTTATTAATTTTAAAATAAATTTATTAGAAGGATTCCTTATACCTTCTCTCCATTTTCTGACACTTCTTTCTGTTATATTAAACTCAAGTGATAGTTTCTTGTTTCCTATTAAGTGAATTAGTTCTCTAGTAATTTCTGACCATTTAAAAAGATTTCTGATTTTCGCACCTTTAACTTCTTCTAAGTCTTTTTCTATATAAGTTTGAAAATATTTATTATTTTTGTTCCAGAAAAATGGCAAGTTTACTTTTTCTATATCAATATGTACCAAGCTCCGAATCTCTTTAATTAAGTGTTCTAATCCTTCCAACTCAATTTTAGCTTCATATCTTTTAATTCTCCACAACAGAAATCTTACAATATGCTTTAAATTTGAGGTACCTATTAGGCTGAAGAATTTTGCTATCTCAATTTTATTAGAAATAATTATTTTATATCTTTTGTCGTTACATTGTTTTATTATATGAATTATATTCAAACTAGTTAGTGCTTCTGAAATACTTTTAACCAAATTATAACTTCTATCAGAAAATCTTCCAAGCATAACTTCTATTGAACCTAAGTATCCGATATAACCATCTGTATCAAATAATCCTCTTAAAACAGCAGATGTATACTCTTTTTTCTCAAAACACCATGCTGGAATTTTCCAATCACTTTCGAATTTGCTCCCGGGTTTTAAACCACAAACATCTCTTAAATACCTTACAAATGCAATATTTCCAAAGTTTATTCTATCACGACTTTCAAACCCAATTT
>CAZRPY010000030.1:3076-3525 GCA_964602245.1 uncultured Methanosarcinales archaeon | reverse complement strand
GACCTGGCTTAATGCAATGACTGCAAAGCTGGCTGCAAGCATTCCGGTCTCTTTCTTCCTGTTTTTCCTGTAGTTTTGGTAATACCTGTTTGAGATTATGCCAAGGAAAATAAATGATAAAATGTAGAAGATATAATATTCTTCCTTGCTGAAAAGCACAGATGTCAAAATGAAGAAAGCCATAAGCAGTATGTTCGCCTTTGACTGCTTTTCATAGATTGAGTAAAGAATGAACAGCCCTGCCAGGGTCAGTATCCTGTAGACAACCAGCCCGCTGATTGCGAGTATCTCCGAGGATTTCAGTATTGTCTGTGTGTACTGGATGGAGCCTACTATCTGTGTATGGAGCACCTGGTAGTATATGGTGAAGTTAATCAGTATCTTGGAAAGAAATGACAATGCCATCAGGTAAAAAGAAACTGCAAAATAAAGGTAATTCCTGCTCTTTT
>CAZRPY010000030.1:0-3066 GCA_964602245.1 uncultured Methanosarcinales archaeon | reverse complement strand
TACCCTGTAGTAGCGCGTTACAAAGACCGCTATCAGAATAAGCACTAAGGCTGCAATAGAATCGATGAATATATCCTTGCCCCAAAACCACCTTGGGCTGAAGACCACCTGCACCATAACTGGATATTCTTGATTTTGCTTTATAAAGCTTGTGGAAGATAAATCCAGAAGTATGCTTCACACAATATATAAGCAAGGGCGTTGTACTATTTCCCTATAAGAAATCCATCGGTTAGGCCCCGGATTTTGAACCCTCTTTTTCTGGGGCCAACACCTCCAAAAATAACAGGTAAATAAAATCTATCTAACCAATTCCCTTCTTCTTATCTTGGAGACAAGCCTTTCCAAATAGATTTAATATCGAGTTGATATAGTTTATTGCTTACAAAACTTTATAAATATAAGAAAAAATAAATCTACTTATGTGGCCTTTTGGAAGAAGAAAGATATATGTACCGGAAATCAAAGGACTAATTAGCCAGGAAATTAAAGAGGTAGGAAAATTAGAAGAACTTCTACCAAAAATATATGGGGATATTGTTCGTCTTGCAGATTTAGTAGGTTTTTTAGAAAGAAATCCAGCTTCTACCGAAGAAGTTGCAGAGGCAAATAAAAAGAGTATAGCAGAGATTTCCAACCGCATAAATATAAATCTTAATAGAGAGGAGCACATATCATTCGAAAACATGAAAACATTATTTATAAGATTAAGAAATCGTATACGTGATTTAGAGAGTACTGCTGTAAGATTGGCTGAGGTGGTAAAACCTGAATAACTTCTCGCAAAATTAAAATTTTATTATTAAATACAAATTAATTATCTTACCAGTTCCCTTCTTCTTATCTTGGAAACGAGCCTTTCCATACCATCAATCTTTCTCATCAGCTCAAGCTTTTCCCTGTCCATGTCTAGAAGGTGCCTTGCGAATTTTGTAAGCTCAAAATCCTCTTTCTTGATATTTTTGCTTATTTCAACGAATTTTGTGATTTCCTCATTTGTCATGTTCAGCCTTGAGGCAATCTCTCCGATCTTCTTTCTCAGCTCATTGTAATCGCTGACATCCTTTTTTAAAGCCTCCCTGTTGACTTCCAAATCTTTTTGCAATTCTTCTTCAAATTTATCAAGTATTTTTCTTTGCAGCTGCCCTTTTAAAAGCTTGAACTCATACAATTCCTTGCCGAAATCCGCCCTTAGGTTGTGTATTACTGCCAAATCCTCCCTAAAGTTTTTCAGGAATTCTTTTTGATTCGTTTTTAATTCCTCTAATTCCTTTTTCAGCGATTCCAAATCAGCTTTTAATTCAGAAATAGCCTTATTGCTGTCCTGGGCACTCCTGTTTATCTCGTCAAGGTTGTCCTTTACATTCATCAGCTCTTTTATCTTGGTAAGCATATAAGGAATGAGTTTTAGTTTATTTTTAAAGCTTGTGTTTAAATGGAATTGCTACATTGTCCCAAAGGTATTTATGATATTTCTTATAGTTTTCGGCAATTTGCTTGCTTTCAATGACAAAAGCGAAAAACTCGTCTTCAAATAGCACATTTGCCACTTTATTCCCCCATATAAAAATAACGTTAGGATTTGCGCTGAATTCATTAGGCAGAACTTTAATATATTCATATTTTAATAATTCAATTTCAGCTCTTAATTCATATCTTATGAGATTATAAAATCTTATTTTTGCCTGTACCCTTCTTAAATTAAAATTATTCCAGTAATTAGGCATATTTTTCATAACATATCTTCCGCCTCCTATGAAGTAATGCTCTTTATAATTTAATATATCTTCATAAATTGCTTTTACACCATTAATACCTCTGAATATCTGTGCATTGATTTTAGATTTTTTAGAATTATATCTTTCAAATATTGTTGGCATTTCTACATTTATTTCTTCTTTAATCTTGTTAATTTCATGCTTCTTTTCTTCAATATAACCAATAATTTTATTTGGATGGGAAATGCTGTAAATTTTTCTTTTGTTTTCTATAACATAGCCTATTAACCCTCGTTCTATTAATTTATTCAAAATATCGTAAATATTCCTTCTTTCTATGCCAGTTTTTTCATGTATTTGATTCAATGAAGAACGTCCTAAGTCTAACAAAGCATTGTAAACTCTTATTTCTCCATCAGAAAGTCCGATTTTTCTTAAGATTTCTAATGACATATCAAATTGCTATTCTCTGGCGTATTTAAATTTTATGGTGTTGTTAAGATACCACATAGATTTATAACACTCTATTCAGTACCAGTAAGTTATGAATATCGGCAAACAACATGAATATTTTAGATTAATAGAAGAGCAGGTAGCACCTTTAGTAACTGAAGATGCTAAAAAAGTACTCGAAATGAATTATGCCTCTTTGAGTCCACAACAAAAGATGGCTTTGAATAATATGTTTGTTTTACGTAGCAGGGATCCAAGAATTATAGGTCGCGGTGAACATCAAGTTGCAATAAGGTCGGGACCATATAACTATATGGGAAATGATTATTTCATGTGCGTGAAGTTTGCATATGACTTTGACGTTAAAACTCTCCGTGATGTTTTAACCTTAGGAGGTGATATACAAAACGTTTCCGAAGGACTGGAAATTAGGTGTCCTTATTTTATATTAAGTAATGTTGTGGTAGACTCTAATAAGGTAGCTAGAGAATTACGAGCAATAAGCCTTTACGTTCCTTTTACCCAAACAATAAAAATAAGAGTAATGGGGCAAAGTATTGACGCAACTGTAGCAGAAGATATAAGCGAAGGTAGGGACTGGAATGTCGAAGATGCTGATGCTTATGTAAAACGTACAGGCGATAAAGATATTGGGCGCGAACTGGATGAATTAGTAAATTATCTCTTAAAAAATACAAATCTTAATCCTGAAACTCATTTTCATAATAATTCAAAAGAATTAGCTTTAAGACATATCTTCTTTGTAAGAACTAAAGGAGCTACAAAAGAGATTGTTGCAGGAGATTTTGACCACGTACAATAAAATGATTAAGAAAATTATTTACGAGCCTCCTATACTCAAGAATTTTGGAGATGATTATTCAGGTCGCCTTCA
>CAZRPY010000029.1:0-3688 GCA_964602245.1 uncultured Methanosarcinales archaeon | reverse complement strand
TTCTGGAAAAAATTGAGAAGCTTGAAGAAAATCCTTTTCCGCAAGAAGTTGAAAGAGTTGAAGATTTTGAAGGTGAGAAAGTCTTTAGAGTAAGAGTAGGAGACCAAAGAATTCTTTATATTGTAAGATATAACCCAAATAAGCTTATTATAGCTAAAGTGGATAAACGTCCAAGGGTTTATGATTAGTTCACTAAAATGTTCGTTTAAGATATGGAGGAGACTTTCTTACAGAAGTCTTTATTTCCCGAAACATTTATATAATATATACTTCAAAATATAGGATTAAGGTTATTTTTCAGCAAAAAGCTGGAAGATAAAGAGGTGTGAATAATGGAGAAAAAGATAGGGCATTACTCCTTTGTGTTAGGAGTGATATTGGCTTTACTTCTGGGATTGGCAGCGCCACAACTGGGAGCAGCAACATCTTGGCTAACATCTCTGCTTGTAGTTTTAGGATTAATAGTAGGGTTTCTTAATGTAGGTGGCAGAGAGGCAAAAGACTTTTTGGCAATTGCTACAATGCTAGTAATTGTCTTGTGGGCAGGAGGAACTGCAACAGGCAATATTGGATTGCAGTCAATACAATGGATAGGACCATGGCTAGCAGGCGTAGTGCAATACTCAATGACATTTATAGTGCCTGCTGTACTAGTAGTAGCACTTAAAGGAATATGGGGACTTGCACAAGTAGGAGAGATGATGTCCTCATTAGGCGGAAAAGGTAGAAGATAAGGTTTTATTTTTTACTTTTTTCTTATTTTTATGGTTATGATAGTCTAATTTTTAGTATAATATTTATAAAGAGCAAGGAATTCTAGTGGTGGAATGAATAAGGTTATTAATAATCCTGTTGAAAGGGTATTGCAAAGGGTTGAGGAAGAAACTAAAAGCAGGTTTTTGCCTATCATAGGCAGAGTAAAGGGAAGGTTGCTTGAATCAATTATAAGAAAAAGACAGCCAAAGCTAATACTTGAGATAGGAACTCTGGTAGCTTATTCTGCAATTTTAATGGCAAGGAAATTAAAGAAAGGTAAAATAGTTACGGTTGAGATTTCTCCAAGAAATGTAAGAGATTCAATAAAGAATATTGAAGAGGCTGGACTAAGTGATAAAATAAAAGTTATGCAGGGAGATGCCTTAAAGATTATTAAAAGGTTAAATGAAAGGTTTGAGCTAGTTTTTATAGATGCAACAAAAGAGGAGTATCTTAGCTATTTGCAGTTACTTGAGAAAAATGGTAACATTAGTAAAGGCACTATAGTGGTTGCGGATAATGTGAAGATATTTGCTGAGTCAATGAAAGATTATCTTGACTATGTAAGAAATTCAAAAAAGTATAGGAGCAGATATTATGATTTTGGGTTTGATGCTATGGAAGTTAGTGTTAGGATATAGGTGATATTATGAATATTGAAGAGATTAGGGAAGGACAAAGAAAAAGCTGGGATACTTTTGCTCCAGGATGGAAGAAATGGGATAGCTTTATGATGAAGAAGCTGAAGCCTGTTGGAGATGCATTGCTTGATGCTTGCAGACTAAAGGATGGATGCTATGTTCTTGATGTAGCAACTGGGACAGGAGAGCCTGGGCTAACAGCTGCCAGAAAGATAGGAAATGGTAAAGTTATAGGAACTGATTTATCAGAGAATATGATTGCTATTGCAAATGAAAATGCTAGAGCTAAAGATATTAGAAATTATGAGGCTAAAGTGATGGATGCTACTGCTTTAGAATTGGAGGATAATAGTTTTGATGCGGTGATATGCAGGTTTGGTATTATGTTCTTTCCTGATCCACAGCTAGCTGTTAATGAAATGGCTAGAGTTGTAAAGCATAATGGAGTAATAGCTTTATCTGCATGGGCAGAGCCCAGTAAAAATCCTTGGATAACTGTTATTTCAGGAATTGTCAATAATATGCTTAATATTCGGCCTGGAAAAGATGCGCCTGGGCCTTTTAGGTTTGCGAATCCTGATGGTTTGAAAGAATTATTTGAGAATACTAGATTAGAGCAGATAAGAATCTCGGAGGTTAAGGGTGAAAGTACTTTTGAAAATGCTGAGCAGTACTGGGAGGTTATGACAGAAGTTGCTGCACCTATTGCACAGGCATTGAATAAAGCAAGCAGTGAGCAAAGAGAGGAGATTAAAAAAGCAGTGATTAATGCTGCTATGCAATATGAGAGAAATGGCAAAATAGTATTTGGATATAGTGCATGGGTTGCTAGTGGGGTTAAGTAAAATAAAAACCTATATATACCTTCTACTTAATATATTGCTTTGAAAAAGATGGTGTCAGCTTTAGCTACTATAATTACTAGTATAGTTCTGGCTTTTATACTTTCTGAGCTGTCAGTTAGGCTAAAGATTCCAAGGGTTATAGGACAGATAGCTGCGGGGATTGTATTAGGGATAGGGGCAATTAAAGGATTTTTCTTTACTGATAATACATTAGAGATATTCTCATTTCTGGCTTATCTTGGAACTATTTTCCTTTTCTTTTTTGTGGGGCTTGAGATTAATATGAGAAGGTTTAGAGAGAATATTAAAGAGGCTGCACTTATCAGCTTACTTAACACTTCCATACCTTTTATTATTGGCTTAGTTGTTAGTAAATTCTTTTTTGGCTTAGAGACGATTGTTGCTGTTATCATAGGTATAGCATTATCAGTTAGCTCACAGGCTATTTCATTAGATGTGCTTGATGAATTTAGAATGATAAATACAAGAATTGGAAGCTTAATAATAGGAGCAGGGGCTGTTGATGATGTTTTTGAGCTGGTGCTTATATCAGGAGTGCTCATGGTGATAAATGCTGCAAGTGGCATTTCTGGATTGTTTGATGTTTTCTTAAACGGAATTTTGTTTATACTAGTGATAATTGCCTTTAGAAGGTTTTTAGTGCCTTATATCATAGATAAGCTGCATGATGAAAAAAATCCTACTTTGTTGTTTGCTGGGGCTGTTATGATATCTCTTATGCTGGCAGGGATTGCTGAATATTTCAAGTTAGATGCACTGATTGGGGCTTTAATTGCTGGTGTGTTAGTTAGGCAAACTTTTCTGGCAGAAGGCAGGCATGGTTTGTTTGAAGAGCATAATGTGGCAAAGATAATGCATACAATGGCATTTGGATTTTTAGTGCCAATATTTTTTGTATGGGTTGGGCTAAACACTAATTTAGCATCTATGTTTAATAATATTGGGTTTAGTCTTGTACTAACCTTAATTGCTATAATAGGAACTGTTGGAGGGGCTTTAATTGCTGTGTTGCTTACTAAAGGCAGTTTTATAGAAGGGCTGCTTGTTGGGTGGGGTGTTAATCCTAAAGGAGATGTTGAATTGGTAATTGTAACACTTGCACTACAGAATTATTTGATAACTATAGATATTTATTCTGCCATTATACTGATGGCTCTTATAACTACAATAGTATCCCCCATAATATTTAGGTATTTGATAAAGAAATATTATGTGCCAAGTCCTGCAAAATTTAGTAGTAAAAAGATGAGTTATAGGTAATATAAAATAAATATGACATGAATAAAAAATAATTTGCACAAAATAAGTAAGAATATTGAAAAAATAATTATAACTTAGATTAAGCAAATAAGAATAACTTAAAAATAATTATAACTTGCATTAACGACGCCACTCTTAGTGGCTGTGCGGTTAGTCCGCTTTCGG
>CAZRPY010000028.1:0-5243 GCA_964602245.1 uncultured Methanosarcinales archaeon | reverse complement strand
TTTGGCTCAAATCTGTCTAGTGCATCTTTTGAGTCATAAACATAAGCTGTAACTGATGCTTTTCTCTTTCCAAAGATGTTTGCTATCTTTTTAATAATGACAAGTTCTTCACTTGCTTTTAGTTTATCTGCTACTGCTTTCTTTACATCAGAGGTTGAGGGTGTTGCACTTTGATAGAGCAAGTCTAGCTGTAGTTCAGTTCTTGATAGTAAAGCGTTGTGAAATTTGTGTAGAATTTCCATTTTTACTGTATTTTTACCTTACTTTGATTGCATATTCGCCTTCCTGAGTAATGCCGATTTTCTTGGCTATATTTGATTTATCTCTATCCAGGATGTAAAATCTGCCCTGCCAGCTATTAGCTACTTGTGTGCTCTTACAGATAGGGCATTCCTGAGTTTCAAAGAAGAGCTTGCATTTCCTGCAGACTTTTTTCATTTTTGTCTCTCCTTAACCTTCTTTTTTTCAGGTTTTTCTTCTTTAACTCTCTTTATAGGCTCCTCATCAGCCCATTCAAGCTTGCCAAGGAAGGGCTGTCTCATTGTCAAACCAACTTTTGGATTGTTTAATTCCTTAAATGAAACTGCTATTATTCTTGATCTGCATAGGTCATTAACTTTTAGAGTTCTTTTGGTTTCTGTGCCCATTAAAACCTTGTCCTTGCTAAATGAAACATAGTCATCCATTGTTTGTGAGATATGGATCATGCCATCTAAAGGACCGATTGTCATAAATGCACCAAAGTCTGCAATATCCCTTACAAAGCCATAAACAATTTCTTGCATATCTGGCTTAAAGGCCAGGAGCTCAAATTTAGTGTCATAATAGGAAGCGCCGTCACCTGGAATAATAATTCCCTCACCAATCTCATCTATCTGCGAGACATCAATAACTATGCCAAGCTCTTTTGAGATGTGGCCTTCATACTTCTTTTTTATTCTCTTGATGACTGCTGATTCTGCATCCTCATTAAACAAGTCAGGAGGTACTCTTATATGATCCTTGAGTTTTATTTTGTAAAACATTTTCTTGCCTTAATTTGGTTTCTTTTTCTTGGAATTTTTGTGTTCTATTATTTTTTAAATTGATTTTTTGAGTTTTTTATTTTCTTTTATTCTTAAAGTTTATATTTTTTAATTCGGTATTTTTATTATTTTATTTATAATTTTAATTTGCTAAATTTTGACTTGTGCTAGTTTTTTATGATTAACTCATAATTAATATTCTTATTATTTTGTTTTAAGATTTGTTTTCATTAACTTTTATTCTGGATTTGCAATTTATTTATATTCTACATATTTTTTAATTTTTATTTTGAATTTGCAAACGGGCACGAACTGCGTGCCATAAAGGGTCTGCGACGCATAGCTTTGCTAATTTGATTATATTATTATACTATGATTAAGTATTTTCTCTGCCTTAAGGTGAGCAATTTAATATTCTTTTGCTTGAGGTTTTTCCTTAATAATTTATCTTGAGTGCCAACGATATAATTTTTATCAGCTAGCTCAACTATTATATTATCAACTGATTTTTTTGAGTTTATGTTGAGTATATTTAATTTTTTAGCTTCTATTAACTCTAATGCGATTTTTGCTGCTTGCTTATTTTTACCCTTCTGCAACTTCTGTATATTTTTTAGCTCATCAATTGTCTGCTTTAATACATAAATCTTGTATTTCCTGTCCATCAGCCTTTCAAGTTCTGAGAAGATATCAACTCTGAACTCTACAGGTATGAGCAGAAAATTTGTATCCAGCAGTATTTTCGTTTCCATGTGGTATAGTATGGCATTTATAAAGGTTGTTGTTTAGTACGGCTAGAGAGTACTAGGAGGGTTTAAAAAGATTGCTAGAAATTTGTTAATTAAAATTTAAGGTAGATACTTAATTCCATCAGGTTTAATTATTCCACTGGCTTGAAAAGAATAAGGTCTACATGGTGAAGAATGAGGCGGTGCAAATTTACTGATTAATTCATCAACAGATACATTATCTCTTTTTTCATAAATTAATCGAGCAGAACCTTGCCTAATAGGAGTTGTTGGATTAGGATCAGGATGTACTAAACTGGAAGTATTGCCATCTGAAGTTCTAACTTGAACGAGACTTATTAGTTTAGCTCCTGTTGGTAACTGTTTTCTTTTAGCACCGGGAGATGTACTTTGATAGCCAATTTCATAACATATTGATGAAGGTAGCACACTTACTATTGTGCCTTCCAATTCAGAAAACTCTTCTGGTTTTTTAATAGCAACTTCTTGTTTCTTGGAATATCTTGTCTCAAACTCGCGAGAACTTGTTCCTGCAGCATATATTCCAAAACTAAACATACCAGCAGTTAATGCTGCCCAAGTACAAAATACTGTAATACCAATAGCCTTTACAAGTTTTTCTCTTAAAGTTTCCATAATTTGTCATTAAAAATGGCGTCCTATATAAATCTTTCTACTTTTACTATTTGATAGTTAATATGAATAGAAATAATAACTTTTATATGGTATGCTATTTTTTCTTTGAGTTATGGCTAAAAATGTGAAAGAGATTCTTAAGCAAGTGCTATTGGAGATAAAGCCCTCTAAAGAAGATGAAAAGCTAGTTATGGATAAGGTTAATTTTGTAATTAAAAGGCTTAATAAGAATCTTAAGAATGCAAAGGCTGAGCTTGGAGGCTCAGGGGCTAAAGGAACCTGGCTTAGGGCATTTGATGCAGATGTGTTTGTAAGATTTAATTATAAGAAGTATAAAGGAAAGAGTGCTGAGCTATCAGATATTCTTGAGAAAGCTGTTAAGAAAAGCTTTGGCAGATACCAGAGGTTGCATGGCTCTAGAGATTATTTTCAGGTAAACTTGAATGGGTTTACTGTTGAGATTGTGCCTATACTTAATATTAAGAAATCAAAAGAGGCTATGAATATAACTGATGTAAGCTTGTTGCACGTAAGATGGGTTAATAAGCATAAAAGATTGGCAGATGAGATAAGACTGGCTAAGCAGTTTTGCAGGGCTGCTGAGGCTTATGGGGCAGAGAGCTATATCAGAGGATTTTCTGGGTATGTAATTGAAATTCTTGTAGTTTATTACTCAGGATTTCTTAATCTTATTAGGAATGCTGTTAAATGGAAGGATAAGGAGGTTATTGATATAAGCAGATATTACAGGACTAAAAGAGAGGCTTTATTTAGCTTAAATGTTGCTAAGACTATTTCACCTTTAATTGTAATTGATCCTGTGCAGAAAGACAGGAATGCTGCAGCATCATTGTCAAGAGAAAAGTTTGAAAGGTTTAAAACAATTTGCAAAGAGTTTCTTGATAAGCCATCAATTGAATTTTTTAAGATAAAAGAGTTTGATATAACTGAACTTGAAAAGAGAAAAGGCAAGAATAAGTTAGTTGTCTTTAGGGGTATTGCATTAAATGGCAAAAAGGATATAGTTGGAAGTAAATTATTGAAAGTTTTTGAGTTTTTAACTGATAGAATTAAATTTTATGATTTTAAGATTATAGATAAAGGATGGAACTGGGGCAAAGAGGTTGTATTTTGGTTTATAGTTGATAGCAAGGAACTTGATGAATATAAAAAACATGAAGGGCCATTGGTTAAGTCAAAGAGGCATGTAGAAAAATTTAAGCAAGTGCATAAGGAAACTTTTGTTGAGCGAAAAAGGATTTATGCAAAGGTAAAAAGGAAGTATACAAGAATTGAGGAGCTGGCTAAGGACTTGACTAAGGATGATTATGTTAAAGAGAGAATGGAGAAGGTTTTGGGGAATGAATAAATTAATTATTGATGCAAGCAATGCTTTGAATAGAAGTTTAGCTGATGAGAATGAAGAGGCTTTTTTTGAAGAGGCAAGTTATAAGGCTGTAAAGTTTGATAAGAGAAATTTTCATGCAATTAAAGAAAGGCAAAGTAATGTTAAAATTGGATTTATTGATGGAGGTAATATAGAAATATTAAAGAGTGGGAATTTTTCATTTAATTTTATAAGATTGTTTTGGACTATTTATCAGGGTAGGAAAAGGATAGATGCTGAGAGGGTTGAATTTTATGTTTTAGTCAGGGCTGTAAACAAAGATGATAGAATTTATTATGAAACTGAGATAATTGCTGGGCAGGAATGGCTTAAAGAGCTTAACATGAAATTTTATTCTTATGATGCTAGCTTAAAACAGGGATTTCATAGAGCAGATATTTCTTTTGTTGTAAATATAATTAGGAGGTTTGGAGAGTTAATAATGGCTTACAGGGCTTGTGAAAAGTTAAGTAGTGGCATAATTGTTTTAGATGGAGACTTGGAAGCGTCTTATCCAAGAGAAGAGGAGTTTTTGGAAAGGCTTTATAGTTATGCAAATAAAGGCATAATTATTTCTGCTGTTAGTAAAACTTCTACACTACTTTCAAGTTCAGGAAATAGTTTTAGTGCAATTTTGAATAGAAAAGAAGGCAAGTGGTATTATTATCCTGTTGCTGAAATAAGCAGTGGTATGCATAAGGCTAAGATACTTTTTGCAAGATTGAATGAGAAAAGTGGCTATGTGTTTAAGATTGAAATTTATAAAGAGCAGGAGGATAAGATTAATGAGCTTATTGGTGCGCTTTCTGAAAATGCTAAAGATGCAATATTTCTTGGCTATCCTTATGGATTGGTTGAGGCGCATAAGTTTGCAAAAATAGATATTAAGGAAAAGGATTTCCATAAGATACAGTTAATGGCCAGGCTTGGAAGCAAATGGAGGGATGTTGAAAGGTATGCTAGAGCTGTAGATGGGCATAGTGTGCTGGATAGGGTTTAGGGAAATGGCTTAGAGTTTACTAAGCTTTTCCTTTTTTTCTTTTTCTCCATGAAATAAGTACATAATATCTATTTCAAAGTTAAGATCTTTACCTAAGGCTATTTAGAAATTAAAGCTTAGCGATATATTTTTATACTGATAGTAATATAGTATTAGCTACAATGAGTGAAATAACTTTTCAAAAGCAGATTTTGAGCAAATTAGAAAGCATGGAAAAGAGAATTAACTACATTATGGAATACATTGAAGATTCAAAATTAAGTGAAGATGATAAAAAAGCATTAGCAGAATCGCTTAAAGAAGAAAGAGAAGGAAAACTTCTAAGTAAAAAACAAGTTTTTGGTTAAGATGGTTAATTTTCCATCAGAATTCTCTAAGAAAGCTGGTAAGTACATTAATAAACTAGATGTTGTAATGAGAAACAGGATTCTAGAGAAGATTAACAA
>CAZRPY010000027.1:0-5478 GCA_964602245.1 uncultured Methanosarcinales archaeon | reverse complement strand
AAGTACTAGAGCAAGCACTCAGAAACAGCTAGTATTTAAAGCTTTCTATTTTAGTTACTAGAGAGTAGCAATCAATACCTGCACATCACCCCCATCTTTTTAAAACATCATATTTATATATATGATAAACACCTAACTTCACTATGAAAATTACAATAGTATTAGAACCACAGGAAGAAGGTGGTTATACTGTATATGTACCCTCTTTACCAGGCTGCATTTCTCAAGGAGAAACTAAGGATGATGCACTTAAGAATATAAAGGAAGCTATAGAGCTTTATCTAGAGGCAGACACTAATGAACTAATTGAATATAGCGGTGAAAAGGTTACAGTTACACTATGAAGCTCCCTCTCATTTCTTGAATAGAAGTAATTAAAAGATTGAAGCGTACAGGCTTTATAGCTGTAAGGCAAAAAGGCTCTCATGCAAGGCTTGAAAAACATACAGTTGAAAAGACTATTAAGCTTACTGTGCCACTTCACTCAGAATTGAAAAAAGGCACTCTAACTAGAATTATAAAAGATGCAGGCTTAACAATAGAAGAATTTGAAAAGTTAAAATAACCTTAAGCATACCTAAACCTAGTAAACCTCTTGCACTCAAGGCAGTAATATACCACCTTCCCATTCTTAGTTCTAACCCTTAAATTCACACTTGGCATTAGATAGCTATAGCAATGCTTACAGAACCTCCTCTTAAGCTCTCTAGGCAATTTGACCTTAAACTTCATGCTAAGCCTTCTTGCCTTTCTCACATGTTCATTTGCAAACCTTCTATCAGTCTTAAAAGCTGTTCTTGCCCTGTCAAAAAAAGCCTTAATCTCTTGTAAAACCATCTTTTTGACCCATTTAGGCTTCCCCTTAACCTTAGCCAATTCCTTTATATCCATAATAAACTAAATTTAATTGCTTGTATTAATATTTGTTGCAAAAGTTATTTCAGTTATTATACATAACCCACTTGCACCTTGCACCAAAACCTTTTAAAACCCCTTCTATTAAGCCTTTATATGAACTGGTTCATCAAATTGTTTGCAAGAGCAAAAGAAGAAGTAAAACCTGAAGAAACTATCACTATTAACTTTAATGATTTAGATCCATGGTTTGAATCAAAAATAAGTGATAAAATAAGTTTAGTTGAAAAAGAAGTACAATTAATCCTTAATTCTCTAAACTCAGAATCGAGCAATCTAAAAGCCAAGCTAGAAACCCTCAATAAAGCATCTCTGCAAAACCCTAATATTCCCATTAGAGCAAAACAGTATATGGAAGGCAACAGGGAAGCTTACATCAAAAGCATCAAGCAGTTTATCTCATCTCTAGAAATAAACCAATTAGAGCCTTTAAATATTCCATATTTCTGCACAGACATTAAAAGAAAGTTAGACTTTTTGGCAAAATCTACTCAAAGGCCTTACACCATTTTGCAGGAATTCTTTGCCCATCAATCCTCAGACATAGCCAGAAGCCTCAAAAACATTCTAAGTATAATAGAAGATTTAGAAAAACTTTATAATAAATCTTCACTCTCTGAAATTAACTCAATTAAGCAAGATATAAAAGCTATTAAAAATAAACTTCTTCAAAAAGAATCTACAAGCAAGTTAATTCAAAATATAGAATCAGAAATAAAATCCTTATCAGAAACCCTATCTAAGCTTAACTCAGAAAAACAATTTTTAACAAAATCAGAATCGTACAAAAAATATAATGAATTAAAAATAGAAAAATCCCAGCTAACTAATGAGCTAAGAAACCTAGAGCAAAATTTCATAGACAATTTCCAGTCCTTAGAGCCAGCATTGAAAAGATTTGCAAAAATATCTAGTGAAGAAGCCTTAATCAATGATTATTTAACAAAGCCAATTAAAGCCCTGCTTAATGATATTGGTTTTAAAATTATTGCAATCTTGGATAATCTGTCAAAAAATATCCAATCTAGCTCTATCCAATTGAAAGACAAAAAAGAGAAAAAAACTCTAGAGAAGATAAAAGAGTTTAGCCAGGAGTATCTAAAAAGCTTTATTGATCACTACAAAGAGTTATCTGCAAAGAATAAAGAACTAAATCTAATGATAGAGCAGAATGAAGCAGAAAAGTTACTTATAGACCTAAACCAAAGAATTAATGATATATCTTATAGACTTGACAATAAAACAACTCATCTTGCAGCTATTAGAAAAGAGCAGGAAAAATTTGATATTAGCCTTGTTCTCCATAATCTCTCAAATAAAATCTCTTTATTCCTAAAAGAAGAAATGACTATCTCACTCTAAACCTTCTGTAATTCTCTTGCAAAGCTATAATCCCAGGCAATTCTTTACCAGCTATAAAATCTAGTGTAGCCCCTCCTCCAGAGCTAACCCATGTCATCTTCTTGGCAACCTTAAACTTGTCAACAGCAGCACTACTGTCACCACCTCCAATTATCCTCACACTTTTCAGCTTGGCAAGAAATAATGCAATCTGCTTAGTTCCGCTCTCAAACTTCTTAATTTCAAATGCTCCTAGAGGCCCAGCCCATACAATTGTCCTAGCCTTTTGCAATATTTCCTTATACTTTTTAATTGTTTCCTTGCCAATATCCACAATCATCCACTTTGCCTTTACTTGACTAATCTTAACATTCTTTGCTCTTGCTTTCCTGTCAAATTTATCTGCAATCAAAGCATCAATAGGCAACTTAATTTTCTCGCTATAACTTTCAAGTAACTTTTTAGCACTTTCTAAACTTTCACTGTCAAATTTCGATTTTCCAATATCAACTTTTTTAGCTTTAAGGAAAGTATTTGCTAATATTCCTCCTACTAAAATCGCATCTATCTTATCCATTAAATGCTCAATCACATTAATCTTATCACTTTTATCTCCTCCAATAATTGCAGCAAATGGCTTATCTGCATGTTCTAAAATGCTCAAATTCTCTATCTCTTCCTCAACAAGAAACCCTGCACAGCTAGGCACAAATCTCTGTATTCCTGATATTGAAGCATAATCCCTGTGAGCCTGCCCAAAAGCATCAAACACAAAATAATCACAATAACTAGCTAATGCCCTCGCATAAGCCTCATCATTATTCTTCTCTCCAGGCTCAAACTGCACATTCTCCAGCATTACTACCTCTCCATTTTTCATTTTCTTAAGCCTTTGCTCAACAGCCTGCCCAGTTACATGCTCTAATTTCTCCACTTTCCTCTTTAACAATTTTGAAAGTATTTTATCCACATTATTCAGCCTTAAACCTTCAACAATCCTCCCTTCAGGCCTTCCAAGATGGCTGATAATTACCAATTTACATTTCTTTGACAATAGATACTTAATTGTAGGAACAGCATCCCTTATCTTAACATCATCAGTAATATTGCTTTTCTCATCTAAAGGCACATTAAAATCTGCTCTAAGCAGCACTCTTTTATGCTTAAAATTAAACTCTTTAAGTGTATAGAACATCATACCTCTACCTCTTTCTTAAATTTAAAATCTTAATTAAATAATTATAAAACAGTAATCAGCCTTTTAAAAACAAAAATATCAGCGCAATAAAAGCCAAGTAAATTAGCCATACTCTGAATGAAATCTGTTTACTAGGAGCCTGCTGTTTCCTCTCATACTCTATATACCTTCTATCATATTGCATAAACCTTATCTTTTTATTTTATTATATAAATCTTGCTAATCTTATTTACTCATTTTTATAAATTTTAATAAATCTTCTGGAGTTACTATTTTTATACCTTCAAACTCCCCTAACTTCAACAAATGCCTGTCTTTAGTAACAATAAAATCAACTTTTCCTTCTTTTGCACATTCTAATATTTTGTTATCGTCTGGATCTTCTTTTACAATTGCCAGCTTTACTTTTGGTTTTACAAGAGTAGAAATAGAAACAATTTTTTGTATAGTATATTTCATCTCTAGATTTTTATTCTTAATTTTATCTCTAATTTCGTCATATTTTAGTACCCCAGCATACTCTTCTATAATCTCTTTTGATAAAATGAGATCAATCTTTTTCTTTTCTCCTAACTCTATGATTCTATGGGAATCCCCATACCAAAAAGTTGCTGAAATAAAAACATTTGTATCCACAGTAATTTTCATTGTCGCTTTTTCATTCTAAATCGATGTATTATACTTGGAACATCATCTTCTTTTAGTCCTGCTTTTTTAGCTGCTTCTCTCAATGGCTTAGTTATTTGCGCAAAAGATTCCGTAATTACTTTTTTAATCAGCAAGGTATCATCTTCAAGAAAGAATAATACTTTTTCTCCTTCTTTCAATCCCATCTCCTTCCTAACACTAGATGGAATAGCTATTTGTCCTCTAGAGCTGATCTTCCCCATTTCAATTATTTCAATCATTTTGCATCACCTTTATCTTGTTTACAAGATTAATAAGATATATCTTATATTTAAACTTTTCTATATACTAAATCTCATATAATCAAATCCTATACCTCTCCACTCTAACCCTTTTAGCCATCTTCACAGCCTCTTTCCAAGTTAACAAGAAATTCTTTGCTCCAATAGCCTTTAATACACTTTCAGCCTCAACCAAGCCAAGTTTCATAGCAAACTCCACATTTCTAGTTTTAATCATGCCAGCAACAAAGCCAGATGCAAAAGCATCACCTGCTCCAGTACTTTCCACTACTTTTTTTATTTCAGGCTTAACATAATAAGCATCTCTTCCATCATAAGCATACGCTCCTTGTTTGCCATCTGTTATAACTATAATACCCACCTGTTTTTTTAACCTTTTCAGCATTTCATCAACAGCCAAACAATCTTTTAAAATATCCTGAGCCTCTTCCTTATTCAAGACAAGAATATTGCATCCATCAACAATCTTCTTAAGTTTATTTAAGCCTAAGCAAGCAAGATAATGGCTGGGATTAAAAGCATACATTATCCCTTTTTTCTTTGCATACAACGCTAATCTTTCCAGGGTTTTGAAAGACTTTCCCATTAATGAGGAAAAATAAAAACACTTTGTATTCAATCCCTTACTGACATCTTTCCACTCAAGCTTATCATTAACACCCTTGTATGTTAAAACAGCCCTATCATGCTGTAATCCAATTAATATTATTGAAAGCCCAGTATTTCCTTTAGCAGGCTTGCAAATCACCTCTACTTTTTCCCTTCTTAGCTCATGCTCTATTCCATGCCTTTGGTGATCATCTCCTAGCTTTCCCAGCCATCCTGTCTTAAACCCAAGCCTTGCAAATGCAACTGCACTGTTAGTTCCACCACCTCCAGAAAAACTATAAAGTTCATCAATCAACGATTTACCTCCAACATGGAACGCTACATCAACATGGTGATCCCTGCTTCTCTCATCTACCTTAATCTCCTCATCACTCTTCTTCACCTTAACAAATATATCAACAGTTCCCGAGCCAACAGTTATGATGTCAAACATTTTTATATTAATATTGTTTAACATTAATTAATTTGCCTCCTTAATTTTTAATA
>CAZRPY010000026.1:0-6962 GCA_964602245.1 uncultured Methanosarcinales archaeon | reverse complement strand
AAATCTATAATTTCCTATGCGTTGCGAGGGGAGGCTCCCTACGGGAACGCAGCATCTTCAATGATGTAAATTTTAAGCATTTGAAGCCAATGGCGAGCGATAGCGAGATTTAGGACAGAGCCTTTAACACCAAAACATTTTTATACTAGTGGTTCAAAAGTGGTACATATGGTTCACAATAGAGACAATCTAGATTTAGAGATAATATTAGTTTTACTTACAGGAGAGATTCATCTTAGAGGCATAGCGAAACAGCTAGGTGAATCACATTCAACAATTTCAAGAAAGCTTAACAAAATGACTAAAGAGAATATAGTCGACTTCAAAAAAGTGGGCAAAAACAAAGTTTTTTTTATTAAAAAGGGCTTACAGGCAAGGAATTATATTTTCAATGCTGAAAGATACAAATTAACAAAACTAATTAAACATTATCCTGACTTAAATGTCATTATAAGTGACATTCTTAAAAAATGTAATGAAAGATTAATAATTCTTTTTGGCAGCTATGCAAAAGGAATTGCAAAAAAGGAGAGCGATATAGATATTTATATTGAAACTCCAAGAAGGAAAGCGAAAGAAGAAGTTGAATATATTAGTTCAAAAATTAAAGTTAAAATAGGCAATTTTGATTTGAATTCTTTATTAATAAAGGAGATAATTAAAAATCATATAATGTTAAAAGGGGTTGAGGATTTTTATGAAAAAATTAAATTTTTTGACTAAGTTGAAGAATAAAGGAAGGTTAGAATTAGTAGAGTCCTCAGATGAAATCTGTATTTCGTATCTTGAAAAAGCTAATAATTGCCTGAAAGCTGCCAGGCTACTGCTCAAAAATGATTTATACGAAAATTCTATTTCAATGTCTTATTATGTAATGTATAATTCACTTACAGCATCGCTTTTTAAAGTCGGTATAAAATGCAAAGATCATGCTGGCTCTATTTTAATTCTTAAAAGTTTATTTGATAGGCATGATTTATTCAAACTTATTTCTTTTGCAAAAGAGGAAAGAATTGACAAGCAGTATTATGTTACTTCAAAGGATAA
Source organism: uncultured Methanosarcinales archaeon (assembly GCA_964602245.1). GTDB lineage: Archaea > Nanobdellota > Nanobdellia > Woesearchaeales > JACPIF01 > JACPIF01. Next base: position 5,915 of record CAZRPY010000026.1, on the reverse strand, counting down.
TTCTATTTTAACAAAGGAGTCGGCTCAAGATATGATTGCAAAAGCAGAAACTTTTATTGTCCAAATAAAGTTATTAATAGAAAATCTAAAAAGAGAAGATATCGAGAAGATAAGAGAAATATTTAAAGAGATTTAATTAATACTAAAGATTTATCCTATATACTCAGCCTCTTCTCCCAGCTTCTTTATTTTGTCAAGGGCAATCTGTTTGGAAATCTTTGATATTTCTTGTGTTTTCTTGCCAACTTCCTTTTCAATATCCTCTATCTCCTTGTCCAGCTCTTTCAGGTCTAGCTTTAATCCAAGCCTCGAATTTAACACTTTTATTGTCTCTCTTGCTCCCTTAATGCCAAGATACATAGGATGCCCAAAGGTTTCAGCCAATAAAGCTATTGCAACAATTTTTCTTTTCTCAGCCAATCCTAGCAATAATCCTGACACTCCAATTATAGGCCCAACAACACCATAAATATTATTATCAAGCTTAGCTCCATTAGCACTGATTTTCTTATATTTATCAATCAAATCCTTATTATTTCCTGTGCAATAAACCTTTGGCTCTTTAGGGATATCTTGCAATCCTATTCCTCCTAAAGTTACTATCTCCTTAACCTTATACTCTTCACAAAGATCCAGCATTTTCTCGCAGAATTCATAACTACTTACCTCATCTGTTGGCTGCACATCTCCTGCTAAAAGTATTAAATCTTGCTTTGGCAATTGCTTGTAATATATCTCAATAGAAGGCAGTTCAACAAGATTTTTCTCATTAATGAAAACAGAGTGAGGAAAGCTGTAAGAAAAGATATCATATAACTTCTTTGCCTTTAACTCATCTATTATAAAATCTATTGCAACCTTGCCCACATTGCCTATTCCTGGCAATCCTTCTATCAAAATAGGATTCCTAAGCTTTGGCTTCTTTGCCATAAGATTAATTTTCCATGTGCTCATTTTTGCTCATTCTTTTCTTTGCAATTCTCCTGTATCTACCATACTTATCTTCAGGTGAATACTTTGCAGGCCTTGCTTCATAACATTTACTGCCGCATTTACTGCAAATATCTTTTAAAGTATAATTCCCGCATTGGGAACATTTCATTACATGCCTCATGCCTCTTGCCTTACAAACTCAGCCTCTCCTTTATTCTTTCTCATATGCTCAATTACAGCATCAATACTGCTTTTTAATACCTTTTCTGCTGTTTTATAATCCTCTGCTTTTAACACAACCTTAAAGTCTCCTCCACCTTTGTATCTCATTTCTAGCATGCCTTTAGCATTATCCTCAGCCTTTTTCAAAGCTGCTTTGATTATCTCTATGCCATCTGCTGAATAACTTCTCAGCTTAAGATCCCCTTTAATTTCAACCTCAGGCTTTGCAATTCTCTGCCCTATTCCTGTAACTAACTCCTCAACTATTTTTTTATCAATGTCTAATTGCTCCAGCTTAACATTGCCTTTTACAGCATCTTCAAACATGGGAAATAATCTGCCATAGTTGCTTTTCTGCAATAATTCCTCATACAGTTTTTTCACATCAAGCTTGAGCTTATTTGCAACATTCTCAACTATCTTTTCTGCAACCTGCTCCTGCTTTATAACATCAATCTTTTCCCTTCTCTGGCCCTCATTTACTCTTCTAAGAGACAAGTCAATATGCCCTCTTTCTGTATTAATTTTAAGGACTTTGCACACTATTTTCTTGCCTTCTACAACGTAATCTCTGATATTTCTTATCCTTCCAGGAGCTATCTCAGAGATATGTATCATCCCACCTTTCTCATATTCATCAAGGCTGGCAAAAACCCCATTAGGCTGTACACTATTCACAGTGCACAACACCAGTTCATCTTCCACCGGATATCCTTTCTTCTTATAAAGCATTTTAAAGAGGTTTTGTTATTGAATTGTATATATTCTTTTTAAATTTTAACGATACTTTATTATTAATTTTGATATATTTGTATATTTCTATGTATATCTCAAAACTTTATATTTTTCTTTATATTTTAAAAACTTGCATCACGAGGCACGAAATACGTGCCTTTACAAAGGTCCGCAAATCAGTGATGGGACTTTCCATGTTGCGGACTAGTAGAGCAAAATGCCACAAAAATGCAAATTTTAATTATTATTTAATTATTATATATAATAGCAAATATAATGCCTGCTAATTTCTATAAATTCTATTCTAAAATCTCTAATATCCTTGCTTTAACCTTGACTTTGCCACCAGTTGATTCTGCCAATTCCTTGCCACAGACTAGGCATTTAACCTCTGTGCTTGCTTTTCCAAATATGATCTGCTCATTCTTGCATTTAGCACATCTTACCTTTATGAACTTGCTATTAGGCTCTTTAAGCATTTTATCTCACAGATAAGGCAAATAAAGCTTGGTTTAAATATCTTTCTGCTTGAATAACAACCTTTATATAACTCTATAATCCACTTTGAAAGGGGTGGCTAACATAGGCAATCTAGGCAATTTTCTAGCAAATAGTAGGAACAGTTTTTTAATATTTGCATTACTTTGCATTTTATTCATTATAACAGAGTTCAGAGGCTTAAGCCACATTGACCCAGGTGATGAGCATGTTTATTTCTATATGGGCAAATTACTAGCATACGGTTATATACCTTATAAAGACTTTTTCCTAGCCCATCCTCCTTTATTAGTTTTATTCCCTGCAATTTTCTATAAAATATTTGGCTTTAATCTGCTTATTTTCAAATCCATTGAATTACTAGCAATTATCTTAAGCGCATTATTTATTTATCTTATTGCAAAACAAAGATTCAGTGCTATAGTTGCTTTAACATCTGTTTTCCTTTTCTTCAGCTCTAAACTAATACTTTTTGAATCAACTTATTACCTAGGCATGGGCCTAACCACCTTATTCTTCCTAATTGGTATTTATTATGCATTAAACAAAAGCTCATATTTTATTGCAGGCTTGTTCATGGCTTTAGCTGCTCTCACCAGATTAAATTCTTTAATTCTAATTATAGTGTTTGCCATTATCTTATTCGTGCAAGATAAAAAAAATTCATATAATTTTATTGTAGCATTTTTATCATTATTTATTGCTACTAATTTGCTTTTTATTATACTTGCAGGATTTAGTTTTATACAATTAGTTTATCTATTCCATCTGTTAAAGCCAAGCATAGAATCCCTTAATATTAGCATTTTTATTGATTTCATAAAAGAAAATTTCTTCCTATCCATAGTTTTCCTATCATTCATATTTGCAAACAAAAGAGAAATTAGCTCATTTTTAGTACTAGTTGCATCATATATTACATTTTTATTAATGTCCAGCAGAATCTTTAACTTTTATCTAGTGCTAATAATTCCATTTATTGCAATAATAGCTGCATATTCTATAAATAGTATTTTAGAGAAATATGGCAGAGATAAGAGAGATAATTTAGTAAAGTATTCAATTTTAGCAGTTTTATCACTACTATTTGTTGCCAATGCTTATATTTCATTAAACAAGCTATATAATTTTGATTTTATTGACTTCCAGGCATTTAATGACATTAAAGAGCATATTAATGTAAATTCAAATGAAAATGATTTACTTTTTGGGGATGCCACTACTATATCTTTAATTGCCTTGGCAACAGATAGGGATATAGCATTAAACATGCCTGACACCAATATCCAGATTTTCCAATCTGGCATTATAGATATAAAAGAATTAATAAATAACTTAAAAAGTTCAAATGTTAAATTCATACTAATTAGGCCTTTATCAGGCATCGGAAGCTTAGACGGATTCCAAGCATATCTGGAGAAAGACTGTAAACTAGCAAAATGGTTCAAGGACCCATTACAGGGCGATTTTTTGCTATATGAGTGCTAAAATGAAAGAAGATGAACCGATAAAAGAGGGTATTGAAGAATCAGAGGAAATAATAACTAAAGAAGATTTGAAGGAATTAAGTGAGGCAAAACCTTATTCCAAAAAAGAAGATGAAGATGATATAACCCTTCCAGACCTAGTTGATTTATCAAAGAATTATATTTACTTGATTATTATATTTGCAGCAACAATTATTAGTTATTACCCAATTCTTGATAATGAATTTGTATGGGACGATAATGTTTTTATAGTCTCTAATGAGGAGATAAAATCATTAAAGAACATTCCTTATTTCTTTGCAAATGATGTTGAAGGCTTGTATAGGCCAATTAGAAGTGTTTTCTATGCTTCAAGTTATGCCTTATTTGGACTCAATCAACTATATTATCATTTACAAGCAATTTTAATACATTTAATAGCTATAATCTTAATTTATTATATCCTGCTTAAAATAACTGATTCTAGATTTATCTCATTCACAGCCTCATTAATATTCGCAGTCCATCCTATACATACAGAATCAATTGCCTTTATTACTTCATCTTTTGACCAGATTGCAATAATCTTTCTTTTATTATCATTATATTATTACATTAAGACAACAAAGCAAGAGAAATTATACAGCATGGACTGGTATTATTTGTCATTATTATTCTTTGCTATTGCAGCATTAACATCAGAAATTGCTCTAACCCTGCCATTTCTTGTAATTCTTTATGACTGGTTTTTTATCGAGAAGGATTATAAGCAATTAAAATCAAAGATAAGATATTATGTGCCTTATTTTGCAATACTTGTATCATATTTAATTATAAGATTTTTCTTTATTGGAGTCATAACAAGAACATCTCCTTCTAGTGCATATGCATATTTCTTGACTTTAGCTACCATGACTAAGGTCATATTAGTTTATATCTATCTATTAATCTTTCCTAAAAATCTAGCAATTGAAAGAACTGTTCCCTTAGCTACTTCATTCTTTGAATTAGCTGTAATTTTATCTGTGATAACAATTTTAGTTGTAGTATTTTTAGCATATTATTTCAGAAACAAGAATAAGTTAGTTACATTCTCAATTATTTTCTTTTTCATTACTTTATTGCCTGTATCAAACATAATACCAATACAAAGATTTATAGCAGAGACTTATCTATATCTCCCATCTTTGGGATTTGCAATTATTGCTGCACTAATGATTAATTATTTGCTTGGAAAGGCTAATATAACAGAAAGTAAAAAGACAGCAGCAATTTTTATTATAATTCTATTAGCAATCCCTTATGCTATCCTAACAATCAATAGAAATGATGTCTGGCAGGATGAACTAACATTATGGGCAAATGCAGTCAAAGATTCTCCTTATAGCAGCAAGACTCATTTTAATTATGCTATAATACTGCAGGATAGAAAAGACTATCAAAATGCCTTAACCCATTATTTACTATCTCTCCAGTTAAATCCAAACAGATACCAAACATACTTTAATCTTGGAACTTTATACGAAGCTATTAATCAAAGGCAAAATGCAGTAGGAGCTTATAATGCAAGCTTAATCCTTAATCCTAATTTTGCAGATGCACATAACAATCTAGGTCTATTATATTCTAAATTAAACCAAAGCGAATTAGCATTAAAACATCTAAAGCTCTCATTAGAATTAGATCCAAGTAATGCAAGATTTCATTTAAACCTGGGTAGTCATTACAACTCTATAAATCAGCTTGATCTTGCACTAGAGGAATTCAGACAAACTTTAAAACTAAACCCAAATTTAGCAGAGACTCATTACAACATAGGAATTATTTACATTAAACAGAAAAGATATGATGATGCAGAATATGAAATGCAACAAGCCTTAAAGATAAACCCAAAATTAATACCGGCAAAATTAGCTTTAGAGGATTTAAAGAAAATAGAAAGATAAGAATTAGAAGCTTTTAAGAGATAATATAATGTTATAAGCTTGGATAGGCAACCTTAAAAGCGAAAGATTTATATATCAATTGATATATTATACTATTATGCAAAAGCTAATAAGA
>CAZRPY010000025.1:0-7394 GCA_964602245.1 uncultured Methanosarcinales archaeon | reverse complement strand
TAACCCAAGAGTGATATAAACACTGCAAAATATTTATTTAAAGGAAAGAAATACAAAGAAGCATCCTTTTTTTGTCAGCAAGCTGTTGAAAAGGCTTTAAAAGCTCTACTTTTAAAAAGAGATGGAAAAATATACTCGCAGACAAAAATAATTATACAATAGTTGTCTGCTCGTAATAAGCAAATGACATGTTATATGTATAAAAATTTGTGTCATTTGCTATAGAAAAGAATGTCAAAAATAAAAGAATTAGACATTAGAATTTTATTAAATTTGATTATGCAGAACAGGATAATTATTTCCTTCTGATAGATTAATTTTATTAGATATGATTATTTATTAGATATATTTTTATATCTATATTAAATCAGATGATGCAATATGGGGATTGGTAAGAAAGCTACTATAAGGGTTAAGAAAAGATATGTGTATAATTTTTTGGCAATAGCATTTGGAATTATTGTAGCGCTAATAATTGGAGAAATAACTGTGAGGCTTATTGCTCCACAAAGAGTTTATAATAGATGTACTGGCGAATTTGAAGGATTTCACGAGGTTGAGTTAAACCAGTATTATGGAAGATTCCTGAAAAAGGATTATAGGCAATGTACTATTGATCCTGATAATTATAGGCAAGTGCAATACAGAACACATAATTCACTAGGGGCAAGAGCAACTTATGAGATATCATATGAAAAGCCAGCAGGGCAGAGAAGGATTGTGCTCATAGGGGATTCTTTTATCTATGGCCTGAATCTTGATGACAGCGAAACAATTGCTAGCCAGCTTAAGAAATTATTGCCTGCTGATTGGGAGGTCATAAATTTAGGTGTTCCTGGGTTTGGAACAGACCAGAGTTTGCTTCTTTTGATGCAAGAAGTTTCAGAATATAATCCTGATATTGTAATATATGGACTTTACCAGAATGATTTTTCAAATAATATTGCTTTGTATCAACATGAAACTTATAAACCTATGTTTCAATTAAATGATAAAGGAGAGCTAGTATTGACTAATTATCCAGTTACAAGATTTGAGAAAAAGCCATGGAAACCGGAGTATACTGGTTTTGACAAGTTCATGAGAAAGCATTCTCATCTTTGGACATTATATCAAGAAAAGAAAGGTGCAATTAAAGCATTATTTTCAAAGCCTGAGAAAAAAGATTATTTTAACAGCTATTTTGATTCAGAGGTTTATTCTCTTGAAAAAAATTATAGGCAAAATATGCAGTATGCTATGATATTGACTCTAAATTTAATAAAACAGATGCAAATAGAGAGCACTAATAGAAATGTAAAATTTATGTTGCTTAACTTTCCTTCTAGGCTGCAAGTTAATCCTGCTGATCAGAAATTATTATCTGAAGGGTACCATAATGTAGATATGGATTATTTTGAGCTTGACAAAGAAAATACTATAATGGGGCAGTTTGCAAAGAAGCAGAATATGACTTATATTGATTTTTTACCAACGGCTCAGCAAGATTGGACAAAATTATATTTTAGAAATGATGGACATTTTTCTGCTAATGGTGCGAAGATGATTGCAGAAGAGATTTACAATAAGATGAAAGAAGAATGGGTTTAAGTTATGAAAGCTATACAAATTATTGTTAAAGGCAGAGTGCAGGGTGTTAGTTTCAGACGGTATGCTATGCAAAGAGCACTGGAGTTAGGAATAAAAGGATTTGTAAGGAATCTGGATAGTGGGGGTGTGGAGATTGTTGCTGAGGGCAAGCAAGAAGATGTTGATGAGTTTGCAAATATATGCAAAATTGGGCCGGATGCTGCTGAAATTAAAGAGTGCATAGTAAAGGATATGGAGGTTAAGGGGTATAAAGGGTTTGAGATTTTGAGATGATGAATAAGATGTTGTAAAAAGGTGAAACAAAATGATAAAGAAGATTAAAGGAAAATATGTGGTTTTATCTGAAACAACTGGAAGGGTGTTTGGAAGGTATAATACTAAGACAGAGGCTGAGAAAAGGCTTAAGCAGATTGAATTCTTTAAAAGACTGAAAGCAAGCCCTAATCTTAGGAGAAGGTTGAGGAAAAAGGCGCTAGTTAGGAAATAGTGCTTGAATGGCGACTTTGCACAATAACTTAGAAAATATTTTATATCTGCTATTATTGGCGTGTATCTATGACACGTCAAGAAGAGTATGATGGCATTAGAGCTTATTATGCTAGTGATGGAGTTAAGCACACTCATTACGATATTAATGAAGCTCTGAATCAGTCAAATCCTAGACAACTTTTCACTCTAGGACAGCTCTATGTAGAGATGGTTTGCAATGATATTATAAGTATTTACTTTACCATCGATGACCCCATACGCCAAGGAGTCTTAATTAGCTTTCTTATATCAGGAGATTTAGATTTTAGTATTAAGATCAAATTACTCCACGCCTTAACTTACCCCGATAGCAAATCAAAGAATTTGTCAAATTCCGTAGTGGATAAGAAGGTAATTACATCGTTAAAAGCCATTGCTGAAGTAAGAAACGCTTTTCAGCATCGTCTAGAATTCGAACTTGCCATTGCAAAAGTTCAAAGAGGCTCGAGATTTTCTTTTTTACAGAGAAAATTATCAGAGTATAAAGATATTGAGACTTTAATGGGTGATTTTAAGACTGAAGTGAAAAAAGTATATTCAGAACTTAATGAGATTACAATGAAAGTGAAAAATTTACCTAGACTTAGGATAACCAAGATTGAATCTGGACGAGTACATCTTAAAAAGATTAATAGTTCATGGAGAAGTCAATTCCAAGAGAAAAAAGTTTAAATATCACTAATATAGCTGAGATTACATGATTGATGGCATTTACTTGATAACTAAAAACTTCTATGCATCTGGAGCCCAATATGGGATTTTAGGTATTGGTAGCCTCTACGTGTTTAGCGGAACTTTTTTCCCAGCTGCTCAACAAGCAGAATTCTTTCCGGGCGTACTTAGGTTACATCCAGAAGCAAATGTTAAGTTCTCAGAAAGTGGATGCTGGTTCCTACCTGGAGCTTATTCGTATTATTATATATGAAAATTAAATTTATTTGAATAGAATTATAAAATCATTTTATACTGTAAGATATATATTTGGTAATATATATTCTAAACATAGCTATGAATATAAAAATCGGGCATCCTTAATTTTAAATAAAAATTTTTGAGGAGGTAAATAAAATGGCAACGTATTGCGCAGCTAAGAATGAATGTGTTAAAGAAGATAGTATACTTTATTTTGGAGGTGTCCCTGTGCCAGGATTGGGACGCATGCATAAAGCTTGTTATGATAAACTTGGTAAACTGGTAAGTACTAAATCAAAAACAAGAGGAAGCAGAGGGAGTATAAAATTTGAAATTGGAACCGGAGGTTTCTCACCCGTAACCGCAAAAGCTATATTTGAAAAGAAATTTTAAAATTGTGTGCAGACATAGTTAATGTTCAAAACCAAAAAAATCGCTATGTTTATAAATAAAACCTCGTTCCAATACACTATTCGCTTTATCTACAAATTAGCTTAGTGCTATGTAGAGAGCCCAAGAACTAACTCTAGGAGAGGTAGGAGGGCAGGTTTATGGAGAAACAACATATTATTGAGGCCTTGGCAAAGGTAAAAGAAGGACAGAAAAGGAATTTTAAACAGACAGTAGAGCTAATTATAAACTTTAAAGATTTAGATTTAAAAAAGCCTGAGAATCATGTGGAGCTTTACATTCCGCTTTCTAACAATAGAGATAGACGAGTAAAGTTATGCGCATTTGTAGGACCTGAGCTAAAGGAAAGTGCAAAGGCTAATATGGAGACAGTAATTGAGGTTGATGAATTTGATAGATATGCTAAAGATAAGAAGGCTGTTAAGAAGTTAGCTGGTGAGCATGATTATTTTATTGCGCAGGCTAATGTGATGGTTAAGGTTGCAAGTGCATTTGGAAGAGTTCTAGGGCCAAGAGGGAAGATGCCAAACCCTAAATCTGGGTGTGTAGTTCCTAGTAATGCAAATCTAGCATCATTAGCTGAAAGGTTAAGAAGAACTCTAAAGGTTTCTGTGAAAAAAGATCCTATGTTTCAGACTTATATAGGTAAAGAGGATACAGATGAAAGCATTATTGCAGAGAATGTGCTTACTATCTATAAAAATATTGCCAGTCATTTGCCAAATGAGGAGCAGAACATAAAGAGTGTTTACCTTAAAACTACAATGGGCAAGGCTGTAAGGATAGGAGAAAAGGCTAGCGAAAAAGCAGCTAAGAAAGCTAAAGGTAAAGAAGTTAAGGAGGCTAAAGAGCAAGTAATAGCAGAAACTGAGGTATAGGAACTTCATTCTTGACCTCCCTGAGGTATAGGAACTTAGCTGACATAAAAAAGCAAGGTTTTTGAGGCTTGAAAATGCAAAAATTAGCGCATGTTTCAGAGTTTAAGAAGAAAGAAGTTAGTGAGCTAGCTAAGCTTATGAAAGAGTATCCAATAATTGGAATACTTAACATGGAGAATCTGCCTGCTGCGCAGCTTGTGAGGATGAGGAAGAAAATTAGGGAGAGCGCTTATATGAGGATGAGCAAAAAAAGCTTGATTGCAAGAGCAATTGATAATGTCAAGGATAAGCCAGAAGTGGAAAAACTAAAAGAGTATCTTGGAGGGATGCCTGCATTATTATTTACTAAAGAAAATCCTTTCAAAGTCTATAAATTTATAGCACAGAATAAGAGTCCTGCGCCTGCTAAGCCTGGACAAATAGCTCCTAGGGATATAGTTATTCCAGCTGGAGCAACTCCATTTGCACCTGGGCCTGTAATTGGAGAGTTTGGACAGATAGGGATTAAGACTGGTGTTGAAGCTGGAAAGGTGGTGGTTAAGCAAGACAGCACAGTAGCAAAACAAGGGAGCAAGATATCTGATAAAGTTGCTTCAATATTGCTAAGGCTTGGGATACAGCCAATGGAGGTTGGCTTAGACTTAGTTGTGGTTTATGAGAATGGAGTAATATTTGGCAAGGAAATACTAGCAGTTGATGAAAGCAAGTATATTGCTGAGCTGACAGAGGCTGCACAGTGGGCTATTAATTTATCAGTTGAGGCAAGTTATCCAACTAAGGATACAATTGAAATAATAATAGGAAATGCTTATAATGAGGCTAAGAATGTTGCAGTAGAGGCTTCAGTACCAGAATCAGAGATAATTGATTTGTTACTAGCAAAGGCAGAGCAAGAGATGATAGCATTAAAGACAGATGCTAAAATAGAATAGAATAATATTAAAACAAAAACAATTTGCATTAACGCGTGCGACTACGCACGGTGCGGTTGGTTCGCTTTCCGTGATGGAACATTCATGAAGCGGACAGGGATGTTGCGCAGTTGCGAAAATCAGTGATTTTCGAAACCCCCGAAATGCAGAGCATTTCGATGGTTCGCAACCGTGTGCAAAAGAAAAAAAAAGAAAAATATTGAGAAATAAGATAGGAGGTAAAAATGGAATATATCTATAGTGCAATGCTGTTGCACAAGGCTGGACAGAAGGTTGATGAGGCTAGTGTAAGGAAGGTGCTTGAGGCTGCAGGTGTGAAGGTTGACGAGGCAAGAGTAAAGGCCTTGGTGGCTGCATTAGACGGGGTAAATATTGATGAGGCTATTAAGAAGGCAGCTATGCCAGTAGCAGTTGCGCCAATGGTAGCTACAGCTGGAGGAGCTGGAGAAGCTAAACCTGCTGAAGACACAGCTAAGAAGGCAGAGGAAGAGAAGAAATCTGAGGAAGCAGCTGCGGCAGGATTAGGGGCATTATTTGGATAGAGATTTGGCTAAAAAGCCAATCTTTTTATATTATGCTGTGCACAGTCTTGGCTAGAGAATGGAAAGAAAAGAGTTATTTGCAAGAGCTGGGGAATTAAAGAGAGAGATTTCTGGCATTAAAAAACAGCTGGATGCAATCCATAATGAGAAAGAAGAGGCTTTTTCCAGCAAAAGAGAGATTGGAAAGCAGATAAGGGAGTTAATAGCTGTAATTAAAATTTCTAGAGAGAAAAGGGATGCATTAACTAAAGAGATAAAAGAGCTTAAGGGTAAAAGAGACTTGTCTAATAAATTGCTGAAGGAGAAAATTGAAGAACTTAACAGGCTGAACGGGGAGAGGGTTAAGGCTATGAAAGATTTAAAGATAAAGCAGGAGCCTTCTAAAATTAAAAAAGAGATGGAAAGATTAGAGCACAGGATTGAGACAGAGGGGATGCCTTTTTCCAGAGAGCAGGAGTTAATGAAAAAGATAAAAGAGCTAAAAAAGGTATATGAAGAGGGTAGAATTATTGTGGATATTAATTCTAAGGTAAAGGCTATTAAAAAAGAGCTTAATGATATCAGGAAAGAAGGGAATGACAGCCATAAGCTTGTTCAAGAAAAAGCTAAGGAAAGCCAAGAGGAGCATGAGAAATTAATTAAATTGTCTAAGGATGTTGATGGGCTAACTGTTAGAGAAGAGGAGCATTACAAGAAATTCTTAGAGTTGAAGAAAAGGTTTAATGAGGCTAATAATGGCTTGAAGGAGAAGCTTGAAGAGCTAAAGTTAATTGATGGGCAGATAGCTACAATTAGGAATGATGATAGAACTAGGAAAATTGAGCAAGAGACTAGAATACTTAGGAATAAGGAAGAGATTGTCGAAGAAAAGATTAGAAAAGGTCAGAAGCTGACTACTGAGGATATTATGGTATTGCAGAGGATGGATAGTGGGGAGTTCTAAATAGTTTTAGGAGTCTATTGCTTATTTAGGAATAAACTCTACATATCTGCATTTGCCACAATAATGCCTATCCTTATGCTTGGCCATTAAGAAGCCTTGGCCGCATTTTGGGCAGCTTTTGTTTTTTCTAGTAGCATTGTTGCCTGATATTTCAAAATTGTTCCACAAGCCTTTTGGAGCTTTGGTTTCTTTAGCCATTGTAAATAGTTTAATTTTATTTTTGATATTACTTTTTAATTTGCAACTTTTGTCACAATTGCTATATTTGTCCGCTAGTGCATTTTACATACATGATGAGCGGACCTTGGCAGGGCACGCAGTTCGTGCCTCGTATGCAAATTTGGTATTTTTATTTTTGTTTTATGATTTGCATTTTTTAAATACTTATTTTAATTTTGCATTATTTGTGAGCATAGGAAATGTGTGCATTTCCTAGCCTCAAAAATCTCTGATTTTTGAAGCAATTGGAATGCTTGTAGGAAGCCATGCTTCCTAAAAGTCTCGGAACGTAGTTCCTCAACTTGTCAGTCTGCAACGCCTCTTTACTTTTATTTAGCCGCGGGGGGAGCCTCTGCTTCTTTTATTTCTTTCTTTGCTTTGGGTTTTGGCTCAAATCTGTCTAGTGCATCTTTTGAGTCATAAACATAAGCTGTAACTG
>CAZRPY010000024.1:0-13530 GCA_964602245.1 uncultured Methanosarcinales archaeon | reverse complement strand
GCTATTGATAAAAATGCAATAATTGATGAAGTACTAAAAAGATTTATTTTAGACAAGGAAACTGTTAATAAAATATTAAAAATAGAAACTGAAGAAGAGGAAGTTGAGAAAAATAGACTAAAAGTAGAAGCTAAAACAGAGGATGGTATCACAGAAATAGATGTAGAATTATGGTTTACTTTAGCTACAACAGATAGAGAAGCTATTATAAACGAAATTGTTGCAAGAAGTCAACTTTCAAGAGAAGATGTAGAAAAAGTTTTAGAACTAAAAATTGAAGAGGAAGAGAAAGAAGCTGAAGAACTTGAAATAGAAGTAGAGATTGAAGAAGGAGTTGCAGATGTAAAAATAGAGATTGGAGATGATGAGCAAGAATTTATGTTAGAAACAACTGATAAAGAAACCATACTTTCTGAAATTGCATCAAGATTAGGCGTTGCAGTTGAGCAGATAAGAAATATTGTGGAATTTGAAGTTAAAGAAAAAGAAGAGAAAAAGATTAAGCTTGAAAAGAATGAGACTAAAAGTAAAGACATAGAAGAGGAAGAAGATAGTAGTGGGAAGTCCGAAGTTAAAGTTGAAAATAAAGGTAAAGGGGGATAATTGAAAGAGTATCTAAAATATCCTGTCAAATATCCCTTTTTTCTTACTTTCCTTCTCAAAATCTTTTAACAACTCTTTCTGTTTTGCAGTTAATTTCTCAGGGACATGTATTTTTACTCTTACAAATAAATCTCCTGAATCAGAATGGTTAAGGTGCTTTATGCCTTTACCCCTTATCCTGAATAATGTGTCAGGCTGTGTTCCTTGAGGAATCTTAAGTATTGCAGTTCCTTTGTCAAGAGTTTTAATCTCAACCTCAGTGCCAATGGCTAGCTGTGCAAATGAAACTGTAGCATTAGTGTATAAATCATCACCTTGTCTTTCAAAATCAGGATGTTCTCTTACTGTAATAAATACATATAAATCACCTGGAGAAATTCCTTTTTCACCAGTTGCACCTTCTCCTTGAATTCTTAACCTTGTGTTGTCAGTTACACCAGTAGGAATAGTTACTTCTAGCTTTCTTGTTTTTCTTACAACTCCAGTACCATCGCAAGCATGGCATTCTTTCTTAATGTACTTTCCTTCACCCCTGCATTTTGGACAGTTAGTTGTTGTGGAGAAATAGCCAAATGCTGTCCTTTGAGTTCTCTTTAATATTCCAGAGCCTTTGCATTCAGGGCATGTTACAATATCACTAGAACTTTCTGCTCCTGAACCATTACATTTTTCACATGTCTCATTTCTAGGAATTGTTATTGTTTTCTTTGCACCAAAGGCTGCATCTACTAAGTCTATTTCTAAATCATACCTTAAATCTGCACCTCTAGATGGTCTACGTCTAGCTCTACTACCTCCAAAAAAGGTGTCAAAAACGCTATCAAAGTCAAAGCCAAAATCTCTTGACATGAAATCTGAGAAATCAAAACCTTCAAAGCCCATGCCTTCTGTTGTGCCAAACCTATCGTATTGTTCTCTCTTCTCAGGATTGCCTAGAACAGCTGCAGCTTCATTTATCTCCTTGAACTTCTCGGTAGCTCCAGGATCTTTGTTTAAATCAGGATGATACTTCTTTGCAAGCTGTTTATATGCTTTCTTAATCTCTTCCTGAGTAGCATTCCTGTTTACTCCTAGGGTTTTGTAGTAGTCTTTGTCTTTTGGCATGGTATATATTATGCTTTATTTCTGTAAAAATAAATTTTATCCCCTTTAATAACAACTGTTTTATAAGGTTTTCTAGCAAAATGAGGAGCAGCTACACCCACATTAAATCTTTTTGGTGAAACTATAACTCTAACTTCATCCCATAAATTCTGCTTTATAAAACTATTTATCAATTTAGCACCTCCCTCAACAATTAATGATTGTATCTTTCTCTTATATAGTTCATCTAAAACTTGTTTGATAACATCTTTGGTAAAATCAATTGTAATATATTCAAGGTTGTGCTCTGGTTTCTTTTTATTAGCAGTAAAAATAATAGTAGAAGTAGAATGATCTAAGAGAGCATATGTTTTTGGTATAGATAAGCTTCTATCAAGTATTAGCCTTAAAGGATTTTTTCCTTTAACATAACGAACAGTAAGCCTTGGATTGTCCAGCAATGCTGTGTTTGTGCCAATAATTATAGCTTGTTCCTCGCTTCTCCATTTATGAGCAAGTTTTCTAGCAGCAGAATTGCTAATTCTAGCAGATTTTTGCTTTGGTGTCCTTTTTATATCAATAAAGCCATCAATAGTCTGAGCCCATTTCAAGGTGATATAGGGACGCTTCTTTTCATGAAAGGTAAAGAATCTTTTGTTAAGTTCTCTGTTTTCTTTATCCAAAATGCCATATTTTACAGTGCATCCTGCCTGCTCTAGTTTCTTGATTCCTTTACCACTAACTATTGCATTAGAATCTACACTACCAATTACTATTTTAGGAATTTTAGAATTAATAATTAAATCAGTGCACGGAGGAGTTTTACCATAATGAGAGCATGGCTCTAGGTTTACGTAGAGTGTTGAATTTGTAAGTAATCTTTTGTTTTTAACAGAATTGATAGCATTAACCTCTGCATGCCAGTCTCCATATCTCTTATGATAGCCTTTGCCAATGATTTTTCCATTGTAAACAATAATACTGCCAACCATTGGATTTGGCTCTACTTTACCCTTGCCTTTCTGTGCAAGTTTCAGGCATAGTTTCATGTAATAGGAATCATTCATTATAGAATCCCATGTTTAATAATAGCTCTTGTCATTTTAGTTTGCACCTTTCAATAAATTAAAGAAAAAAGAAATAGCTTATAAAACTTATTGTAATTATTATTTCTTCTTCCCCTTAACCTCATACTTTACTATCCTTAAATAATAAAATAAATAAAAAATCTACTATTCCTTCTTAACGTTAGTGGCTTTCGGCCCTTTCTCGCCTTGTGCAATATCGAACGTGACAGAGTCATTCTCACCAAGCGTTGCATCATCTTTCACTTCGCTCTTGTGTACAAAGTACTCTTTCCCGTCTTCGGCTGCAATGAATCCAAATCCTTTGCCGCTATTAAAAAATTTTACTGTTCCTTTCATTTTTGTTCCTCATACTTATTTTTTCTTTTTACTTTTGTCCTCATCCTGGACTTCATACTCTGCATCTACAACTTTCTCATCTTTTCTGCTGCTTCTATGATGTTGGCTTTCTTCTGCAGGTTCTTCACTATTACTTCTTGCTGCTTGTGCCTTCTGATAAAGTTCAGTAGATAATTTTTGTACTTTCTCACTTATTGCATCCATATTAATCTTAATATCTGCAGCAGGTTTCTTATCTGCTAACATTTGCTTAAGCTCTGCAATATCCTTCTTAACATCTTCAAGCTCAGAGCTGGAAACCTTGCTCTCAAAGTCTTTAAACAGTTTTTCAGTTGTATAAACTAAAGTATCTGCATGATTAATTATCTCTGCTTCTTCCTTTCTTTTCTTATCTTCTTCAGCATGCTCTTCTGCCTGTTTTCTCATTCTTTCTATCTCCTGCTCGCTTAACTTTTGAGAAGCAGTTATCCTTATGCTCTGCTCTTTTCCAGTTCCAAGATCTTTTGCAGTTACATGCACAATGCCATTTGCATCAATATCAAATATAACCTCAATCTGTGGAATGCCACGAGGAGCAGGAGGAATGCCTATTAAGTCAAACTGGCCTAGCAGTTTATTATCTGCAAACATTGGTCTTTCTCCTTGTCCAACCCTTATTGTAACAGCAGTCTGGCTATCAGCTGCTGTGCTAAATACCTGAGATTTTTTAGTTGGAATTGTAGTGTTCCTTTCAATTAGTTTAGTAAAGACTCCACCAAGAGTTTCAATTCCGAGGCTTAGTGGTGTTACATCCAATAGCAATATATCCTTAACCTCTCCTGCTAATACACCTGCCTGGATTGCAGCTCCCATTGCCACACATTCCATTGGGTCAACGCCTCTCTCAATTTTCTTGCCAACTAAGTCTTCAACAAATTTCTGGACAATTGGCATTCTTGTAGGGCCTCCAACTAGGATTATTTTGGCAATATCACTTTGCTTTAGATTTGCATCTTTCAAAGCCTGTTCAACAGGATGCCTGCACCTTTCAATTATAGGAGCAATTAATTCCTCTAACTTGCTTCTTCTTATTTTCATGCTCAGGTGCTTCGGTCCTTCGCTTGTTGCAGTTATATATGGCAGATTAATGTCAGTTTCCAAAACTGTGGAAAGCTCAATCTTAGCTTTTTCAGCAGCCTCCCTTAGCCTTTGCATTGCCATATTATCTTTTGTTAAGTCAACACCATCTGTTCTCTTAAACTCTGAGACAATAAAGTCAATTAATACCTGGTCCATGTCTGTTCCACCTAGCTGTGTGTCTCCAGAAGTTGACTTAACCTCAAACACTCCATCACCAAATTCCATTATAGTTACATCTAAAGTACCACCTCCAAAATCAAACACTAAGATTTTTAGCTCTTTATCCTGCTTGTCCAAGCCATAAGCCAAGCTTGCAGCTGTAGGCTCGTTAATTATTCTTATAACTTCTAAGCCTGCAATTGTTCCTGCATCTTTTGTTGCCTGTCTTTGGTCATCATTAAAATAAGCTGGAGCTGTAATAACAGCCTTCTCTACTTTTTGGCCAAGAAATTCTTCAGCATCTCTTTTTATCTTTTGCAGTATAAATGCAGAAATCTGTTGTGGTGTATATTCCTTGCCATGTATCTTATACTTATGGCTAGTGCCCATTTTTCTCTTTGCAGCAAATACTGTTCCTTCTGGATTAGTTGCAGCCTGTCTTTTAGCTGGCTCTCCTATCAAAACTTGTCCATCTTTGGTAAATGCAACAACACTTGGAAAAGCTTTTCCATAGAGAGTTGCGCCTTCTGCACTTGGTATTATCTTTGGCCTTCCTGCTTCCATGAAAGCAGCTGCTGAATTACTTGTTCCAAGATCAATTCCAATTATCTTTGCCATTTTTTCACCTTTAATAGTTTATTTGTGGATTTATTTTAAATCTGAATATTTTTTGCAATTTTGTGTGTATTTGGAATATTGGCTCTTCATTAATGTTAGCATCGCTTATTAGCCGACTAATCGCACAGCCCCGCCCCGCTATCGCAGATAGCGCTCTTCTTGCAAAGTTGGCGTCGTTAATGCTAATTATTATTTTTTATCCATTATTTTTATTATCATTATTATACTCTCAATATCTCTTTATCCGAAATATGTTGGTGAAGATGCTTTATCCTTTGATTTTTGTAGCATCTTTTTGTGTTTCTTTTCAAATTCTTTGACAGCTTTTGGCTGTTCAATTGTGCCAAACTCTGATTCGAACTTGCTTAAGGCCTTTCCTAATAACTCATAAAACTGTTTTGTGTGATAAGGCTCGAGCAAAACTACATTATGCTTTAAAACAATAGTTGCAGCTTCTTGTGCTCTTGCATCAATTCTAGGACTCACATTCTTAAAGTCTAACACAAACTGGCTGGGATTAAAGTTAATTGAGGTTTCATGCGCAAAAAATGAATCCCCATCCATAATGTTCAAATTTATCCTTTGCTCTTCTGCCATTTTTCATTGCCTCCAATATTAGATATTTTAATTTTTAAATTATTTTATTAATTATTTTTATTTCGTAGTGCAAGTTATTATTACTGTAAATTATTATTCTAACACTAACTTTTCATTTCAATATTTCATAACTTAATATCTTGCTTAGTTTTTCTTGGTCAGACACTAAATCCTTTAGCTCACCGCCCTTTATGGTTGGATTGTGCTTGAGGAAAGTTGACCACTGCCTTATGCTTTCAGCATCAGTTGGATTTACTGCATGATTGAGGTAAAACCATTGTGTCAGTTGCTCACCATAATCCTTGCAGCCCATTGAGGTTCTGCATTGCAAAGGCTTTGCAGGATGTACTGTGCATCCTTTCTTGTCATCAAAAAATATGCATCTGCCATAAGGCTTTCCTGCTTTTCTTATCAGCTTAGGCCTTAGCATCTTTGAGTTAAACATTTCAACTTCTTCCAAATACTTGGCTTTTAACTCATCTTGGCTAATGCCCATGAACTTTGCAAGCTTTTCCTCATCACCCTTTGCAAGGAAACCTGAGCCAAACCTGCAGCCTATCTCACAGGCATTACACCTGCAGTCAGGAGCAAGCTTAATTATCTGCTCTGCTGGAGTTTCCTTAGTTATTTCCACCATTGCAATCGTATCGTTTTATTATATTTTTATTATATATTTTATTTCTTTTTAACTTGCAACTAGTGTGAATTTTGGGTGCCATCAGTCTGCGACGCATTTAATTGCGGTACTTCTTTGGCTCTATATTTTGCAACCTTGACTTTACTGTGCCTTAATACTTTGTCATGAAACATATAACCTTTTTGTAATTCTTCTATAACAATGTTATCTTTCTCAGACTCATTTGTTTGTTCAATCATTACTGCTTCATGCTTGAAAGGGTCAAAATGTTGATTAATTGCTTGAATAGGCATAATGCCCTCATTTTTTAGTATGCTGTTAAACTTTACTTTTATAAGTTCTATTGCCTCTATTACATCTTTATTTGTATTATTTTTAATAGCAGAGTCAAAGGTGTCTAGCATTGGCAATAATTTTGCCAATACTAATGAGCTTGCATATTTCAAATATTGCAGTTTCTCACTATCAATCCTTTTCTTGTAATTCTCAAACTCTGCCTGAGTTCTTTTTAGTAAGTCTGTTAACTCTTCTAGTTTAGCATTACAGGCAGCATGAAGCTCATCTTCTGGCACTACTTGTTTCTTTTCACTCTGCTTTTTCATTTGCCACCTTCGAATTATTTTCATATATAATTGGTTGATTTTAAATCAACATGACTAGAGTAATATCAACATATATATAAATCTTTCTGTCAGATGGAGATAGATTTATAAACTCTGAATGCCTTGTTACTCTACTATGAGGTATATAAAGCAAAGAATCACAATAATAAGCATTAGGAAGCCTGTGGAGAGAGATGTTAATCAGGAATTGCAATGGCTAGGCAGTTCTCTTGGCTTGTTTAGCCTTAGGGATAAGGATAAGAGTTGCTTTAGGCTATTTGTTGAGCTGATTAAGGCTGCCAAGCAAAGACAGCCAATTTCCAGTGATGAATTAGCTTATAGACTTGGATTGTCTAGAGGCACTATTATTCACCATATGAACAGGCTGATTGAAGCAGGGCTTGTAGTGCCAGAGGAAAATAGGTATATTCTAAGAGTTAATACTTTAAGAGATTTAGTTGATGAGATAGAAAAGGATCTTCAAAGAACCTGTGAGGAGCTTAAGAAGACAGCTAGAGAGATAGATGAGTATTTGGGGTTGTAAGAGATATTTAATTACTAATTAGTAGTTAATAATCGAAAGGTTTAAATATAAGTTATGCTTACAATAGTTATTCGGAGGGATTAATATGAATATAAGAACAACTGCGGTTTATTTTGGTGTAGGTGCTGCCATCTTAGCAATGGGATACATAGGTGGAAGAGTTCATCAATATCATAAAGATGTGCAAGCAGTAAAAGTAGTTGTAAATGATGAAGCTACTTCTGCTAACCAAACTTTAGGCGCAATATTGGTAGGTAAAGAATTGATGGATCAAAATCCAATCCTTAACGGTGTGCTGTCATCTCTTGACGAAGCAATGAGAAGAGACAAAAAGAAAAATTATTTTACACCGAATAGTATAGTAGGTTCAATAAAGTTTTGGGAAGAAGAAGTCAAAAAAAGATAATTGTGCAGTCATTTTCGACTAACTAAATTAGAACAAATCTTAAAATGCCAGGAAAACTAATTAAATTCCCACGAAGGCGAGTAGTAGATCATTATGATTACGAACTAGAAAGACGGAATATTTTAGAAAAATTAGCACTTACGCCTAAGAAAGTTGTTGTTACAGGGCTTGCTGGGCTTGTAGCTGGATTTTTAATACAGCAAAATAAGAGCACATTAAATGAAGTATCACCTTATGGTCAATTAGCTGTTGGTGCAATGGCTAATATGTTCTTTTATGTAGGTAAAGATTTGTATTTTATGAGAGTTACAGGAAAGCATAGTGGACATTCAATCAATCTTGAGACTGACTTAAAATATCTAGGTGTTTTTAATGCTGCTGGTGTTCTTGGCTATCTTGTAGGGAATGTTAAAGATTTAATTACTTAATAAGACTTCTCATATTCTGCCACAACTTATATAAAGAGGCAATTTAATAATTCAGGTTATGAAAACGGTTTTTAGCCTTTTATGTGCAGTAATTATTCTTACTTTAGTATCATCTTTTGCTATTGCAGACATCCAAATATCAGTTGACAAGCAAATCTATAACCTGGGTGATCAGATAAGTATTAATGTTTCTACCATT
Organism: uncultured Methanosarcinales archaeon; assembly: GCA_964602245.1. Classification (GTDB taxonomy): domain Archaea; phylum Nanobdellota; class Nanobdellia; order Woesearchaeales; family JACPIF01; genus JACPIF01. Next base: position 5,111 of record CAZRPY010000024.1, on the reverse strand, counting down.
GAAAATAAGACAATCAATGGATTTCTTAAAATGCAATTAATTTGTACTAATTTATCATTTCAGTTTTATCTACTGCCAGTTGTCATAGAGCAGAATAAGGAAAAGCAAGTAACAGTTAGTTTGCCAGTTTCTGAGCAAATGATAGGAAATTGTAATATTGATGCTAGCTTAACTGACTTTAGTAATAATGTGATTGCAGGCAAGGCATCTGATAAGTTTAATATTACCAATGAACTTTTTGGATATTTTAGGATTGACAAAGAGGTTTACAAGCCAGGTGAGGAAATTATAATAGGAGGTTATATTAAGAAGGCTTCTGGTGAGGGTTTTATCGGTAAGCTGGACATATACTTTGATGGAGTAATTGTTAAGACAATAGATATTGCTAACAATTTTGAATATAACTTAAAAACAGAAGATGCTATAAAATCAGGAAAACATTTTGTAAAGATAGCTGCTAATGATAAAAACAAGGCAGAGAAAGAATTTGCGACATTCGTTGAATCTGAGCCAAGAAAATTAATTATTGATGTAAAACAGCAGTCTTACCTGCCGGAAGAAACAGTAAAGGCTAGTATATCACTTAAAGATCAGGCAGGTGATGATATAAGACAGGATGTTGCTATTGACCTTATAGCTCCTAGTAATAACTGGCTTGGAAGCTGGAAAATAGATTCCAGTAGCTTATTTGAATATAAGCTTGATAAGTTTAGTGTTCCGGGAAATTATATCTTAAGAGCTACATTTGGAACTTTAGTTGCAGAAACTAATTTTAATGTTAGTGAGCTAAGGAAACTTGATTTTGACATATTCAATAATACAATATTAATTGAAAATACTGGAAATGTTATTTATGATGATATAGTTGAGGTTTATCTTGAAAGCCAAAAGAAAAGATATCTGGTAGAAAAGAAAATTAAGCTGGCGCCTGGGGAGCAGACTGTAATAGAGCTTTACAAAGAGGTTCCAGATGACAGCTATAATGTAACAGTTCCTTTAGTGCCATTAGCACAGAATATTAGTGCTGAAGTTAGTGAATCTAGTAATGACAGCATAAAAGTTACTGATATTATAGTAAAGGATGAAAGAACAATCGTACAGAAAAGTGAAGACACAATAAATGAGATAATAGGAGCTTTCCTAGGAGGAGGAGCATTATCCTATCTGAGCTTGTTTATCATGGTAATTCTTCTCAGCTTATTTGTTGTATTGCATATAATGAGATTAAGGGGAAAGCCACCAAAAACAGATACTGAAAAGAAAGAAGAGGCTAAGAAGAAAGAGATTAATGCAATGCTGCAAGATTTTATTAAAAAGTAATTTATTATAATAATTTTTATAGAGAATTTTGAAATATATCAATTCAACGAAAATCCTGTGATTTTCGAGCATTGGAACACAGTTCCAAAGTGTCAAAATTCTCTAAGAGAACTTTGAATGTCCTAAAAAAGCAAAGCTTTTTGGGAACTTGAACTCGGTTCAAGTAAATGGTAAAAACAAGGGATTATTCAAAGTTCTCTATAGTAAATAATTTTGCAATGAGAGGAGGCGTCGTTAATGCAAATTATTACAAAATAGGAATATATTGATAAAAAATGAAACAAAGACTAGTTCTTGGTGGGCAGGCAGTTATAGAGGGGGTAATGATTAAATCAAACAATTATGTTGTGACTTCTGTTATGAATGAAAAAGGGGAAATAGTAACAAAAAAAGAGAAATTAGCCAGAAAGGGAAGAGTGCGGCAGATACCTTTTGTAAGAGGGGTAATGAATATGTATGACATGCTTGTCATAGGCTATAAATCACTTTTATGGAGTGCAGATATTGCAGGGAAAGAGGAGGGAAAGATAAGCAAATTTGATATTTTCTTGAGCATAAGCATCTCACTATTATTTGCCATTGGGCTCTTCCTTGTGCTCCCGTTTTTTATAACTAAATTTTTATATGGAAAAACAATTGGAGTGATATTTAATCTGATTGATGGATTGATTAGAGTTATAATCTTCCTGCTTTACTTAGCTGTAATATCCAGAATTAAGGATGTGAAAAGGCTTTTCCAATACCATGGAGCTGAGCATAAGGCAGTTAATTGCTATGAAGCTGGAAAAACTATTAGTATAGATAATTCAAAAAAATTTTCTACAATACATTCTAGATGCGGCACAAACTTCCTGATGATAGTGCTTATATTGTCTATATTCTTATTTTCATTTATCACAACAAACAATATAATTTATACAACAATTCTGAGAATATTATTGATACCAATTGTAGTAGCAATATCTTATGAAGCTCTAAAGTTTGCTGATAAATATAGAAATAATAGTTTTATTCAACTGTTACTTTTACCAGGGCTATGGCTCCAGAAACTGACAACAGAAAAGCCTAATGATAAACAGTTAAGGGTTGCTGTAAATTCAGTTAATACTTTACTTAAATTAGAAAGTGGAGACTAATCTCTAAAACTCTTCTTCCTCTTCATCCTCTTCTTCTTCCTCTTCATCTTCGTCATCAAAGTCGTCTGAGTTGTAATCATCATCACTATCTTCTTCTTCCTCTTCATCGTCTTCATAATCCTCTTCGTCCATTTTCTACCTCATTAAACCCTAAATTTGCACTTCTTAAATGTTTTATTTATATAGTTTTCGGTTAAAGTAAATATTTTATGCAAATTTTAACTGAAAAACTAGAACAAAGTGACCATATTTTTATATTTATAATAAAAATAGAATGGAGAGCAATATTTATATAATAGGAATTAGAAAGATAAAAGTATAGCTTGATGTATTAGAATAAAGAGGGAAAATGAAGGTAATTAATGTCACACTAAACTCAGTCAGGGTTGCTAATTTTGTACCCAGAGAGCTTTCCTTGGAACTGGTTGCTGAATTTAATGATGGAAATGAAAGAAGCATTAGGTTTAAAGTGAGCGAGATTGAAAGTGAGAGGACATCAGCAGAAATATTAAGCAGGATAAGGAAGCATGAAAGAGCTGTGCACCAGAATAAAGAAAGTGAGACAATACTTGATTCAATTGTTACTGTTAATATTAATAATTATTCTGAAACTTTTGAGAAACTTTATAACTTTATATCTAGAATTTCTGAAAGAATTGTGCAGCTTAAATCAGGAAAATCAGAAGGGTATATCAGCAATATTTTGGCGATTAATTCTATGAAAGTGGAGTTTTAGCAGCGTTGTGAAATATGATACAAATGCTATCTATCTCTAGAAGACTCTCTTTCTTTCCTGCTCTGCTCTATAATCTCTGTTTCCTCACTTATCTCATCAAGAATATTCTGGGCTGATTTAACCTCTTCAACTGTATTGTCAGTAGAACAATAAGGGCATTTGTTAGGCATATCCTTCTTTTCAAACTTATAGGAACATTTCCTGCAGTTGTATTTTGTCATAACTTTGTTCTTTGCTAGCAAAGTATTTAAAGTTTTGGGATTTTATAGTATGATATTATTCAGGAAACTGGATTAAGCTAAGTTATAATTTAGGCTTTGTTCAGTCTTTTTCGGTTGATAATTCATGACTCTTAATTCTAAAGGTCTGTCTAAATCCCTATAAGCTAAAGTTGTCTCAGAATATTCTTTTTCATTTCTTATTTGTACTTTAAAATCGTAAAATAAATTAGTAAATCCTTGTAAAAATTCTATATTACCAAGCTTAGATAATAATTCTAATAGGCTTTTTCTTGATAAAAATCTAGGCTCTGGTTTAAAGGGGACAAAAAGTATTTCATTTGCAGCGTATTTATTTCCAGTTTTCATTACTTTTAACGCATCTTCTAATTCAAATATTGGTTCAAATTGCCAAATACCACTTTCATCAATAACCAAATCCCAAAATTGGTTATTTAATTTAGGTGCATAAATTAATACCTCTTCGCCTGGAATGTCTGATAGTACTTCACGATACCAGGCAAGTGTGGTTCCAGCTTTTATTGAAGCATATTCCCTAACTTGCTGTTTAGCAAATTCTGGTGACATCTCTAACAGAAAAGCAAGATTAGGTAAATCTGGTTGTACTCTAAGATATGCATAGCTATGTCGCTCTAAACCATCATAGCTCCACTCATATCCGTAGCGTCTTTCAGATGAATGTACCGGCGAACTTAATAATTCAAGAACACCACTATCGTGAAATTTTCCATATCTATGTAATGTATCAAATCTTCCTTCGAATTCTTCAAATAATTCTCTAACAGATTTTGGTTCTAATACTCTATTCATTGCCATTATGGTTTAAGCTAATTACTTCCCTCTTCTCCTATGAGCCCTTAAACTTGGCCTTAACTTCTCTGCTCCAAAGCCTTTATTTGTCAGAATTCCCCTGCTTCTTTTGTTAGATGCTGTTAAGCCTCTAAAGACTCTGCCTTTATGCTGAGGCTCTGCTATCCAGTTTAGCTGAGGATCAGCTAGTATTGCAGGATGAGCTTTATCAACAAGAATTATTTCATACCAATAATATTGGCCATCTTTGCCAACCCAGTAAGAGTTTAAAACTTCCATATTTGGATAATTCTTCTGTGCCCTTATTTCAGCAACAGTTTGATAGCTTAAGCCTAGATCCTTTCTTCTGCTCATTCTTTTTGGCCTTCTCGGGTGTCTGTGCTTAGGATTCATTCTTCCGCCTCGAGCAACTCTTTGCCTAACAACTATTATGCCAGGTTTAGCGCGATAGCCAAGAGATCTAGCCCTGTCTAGCCTTGTAGGATGTTCAATTCTTACAGTAACAGGCTCAAGTCTCCATTGAATTAACCTTTGCTTGTATAAAGAATTCTTATCAGGATTTTTCCAAGCTTCTCGAATATATTTATAGATTCCCATTCGGCCTCCATTATTGTTTAATAGATTTTTAAATCTTTCTTAACTTGCATTTATTCTCACAATTGCTATATTTGTCCGCTTATCAGTGCCGTAGAGTGCACTAGCGGACTAACCGCATGTTGCGTAGTTGCGAAAATCAGTGATTCCACAAAATCTTTGGGATTTTGGGAGCAAAGAAATGCTTGCATTTCTTGCTCAAGAAAAGCTTTGCTTTTCTTTGAGCCGAAATCAGAAGATTTCGTGCTTTCGAAACCCCCGAAATGCTCTGCATTT
>CAZRPY010000023.1:6146-15644 GCA_964602245.1 uncultured Methanosarcinales archaeon | reverse complement strand
TTTCGCTAACTTCAACGAGTTTTCTGACTAAAGCTAGTTCCTCTTTTGAGATTTCTGGCTTTTCAAAAAGCTTTTCTCTTATGGCTTCCTTGATGAATTCCTGTATGCTATTAAATCCATGCTCTTCTGCATAAGATTTCGCTGATACCAACACCTTTTCAGGCAACCTTACATTGATTTGTGTGTTCATGGTATCTATAGATACCAACTGGTATATAAAGGTTTCGGTTTTTTGTTTTTTAATTGGACTCACTTAGAAAATTTTATTAAGTTGTATATTCTGCTAAAAAGTTTGTGTTATCTCTTAAATTTTCAATAAATATATATACTCCTTTTTAGAGAAATTTATATATGTTTATGCTAAAGCAGCATCTGAAATCAATCTGGAACTTTTTCTTAACATATCTTAAAAGTTTAAATCCTGTTTCTTACATAGACCTCTCTCAAAGAATGCACAGAAATATGCTCCACTATTTCTTCTCCTTAATATTTGTTGCAGTTGTAGCATTTTTAATACTTTCACTGCCAAAACTTATCTTTCTCAATTCCTATGTTGATAAGCAATTTGACAAATTCGAAGAATTAGAAATAAATATAGATAGTGAAATGAGCTCACCCATAGTTATTACAGACTCAGACCCATTAATAGCAATTGACACAGCAGGGAATCTTACAGATATAAGGAATCTGCCAGTAAAGCTTCTTATTACAGAGAAAAAGCTACAATTCAAGTCATCTTTTGCAACTGTCCATGAGATAGATATCTCAGGCTACTCCAATATACTACAGCATAAAGCAGAGTTTAAGAAGCTGATTACCTATATGATTATTATAGCACTACCAACTATCCTAGTAATGTTATTTATTCTATTTTCATTAAAATATCTTATTATAATACTAATAACAGTGCCTATTGCCTTTGCCATTTCCAGAGCTTTAAGGAGCGAGATAAGGTTTAGAAGCATTATAAGAATTGCTTTTTATTCATCAACATCGGTAGTTACAATAGACATCTTGGCAATGATATTTGGCTTGGGAGAATTCTTATACGCTATCCCCTTTATACTTGGGCTTGACTTATATCTTGTTTCCTTAATAGTTTTTGCTTTTTACATTAGCATGGCCATGGTCCTAGTAGCTGCCAGAGAGCTTTATAACAGGTAAATTCTAGTAACTTTTATATAGTAAACTCTTGATAAAAGACTATTTATCTGCATTATTAGACATGTAAAAGATTATTTTGAAAATAATAACTTGCATTAACGAGCCTCGAAATGCTAGGCTATACAATGTCCGCTTACCACGACTAGTGGTTCCGAAACTTTAGTTTCGATATCAGTTAAGAAAACAATAATGAAGCGGACTGATATGTTGCGTGTTTCGCAACCGTAATGCAAATAAAAAGAGTAAAGAAATAATCAATAAAATAAATAATTAAACAAAAATCGAATTAAAAATCAAATAATTCAAATGGCAACAGAAGACGAAATCCAGAAAATGGCTGTTTCTTTAAGCAAGACTGGTGTAGCAGCAAATATGGCAGAAGCCCTAGAACTAGCTAGAAACCTATTAGCGCATCAAGAAGAGAAACAAAGGCTAAAAGCTGAGTTAAAGCAAAAAGAAGAAAAGGAGAGAGAAGAAAGGCTAAAGAATTTTACCTTGCCACCTGTAAGGCTTGGTGTAGAAGGTGATATAGATTTAAATAAAAGCCTTAATGAATTACTAAGTGAACCAGAGTCTAGTAAAGAAAACAGCACTTTACCCTCTCCACAACAAAACGAGAAAAAGTCAGATAGTACAGATATGCCTAAATAAGCTAAGAGATTAATTAAACTTTTCTAGAGTAGTTTTTGAGTATATTTATAAATTGGCAGATTAATTTCTTCTCTATGTTTAATGTTATTGGAACTGATACTTACCTAGAAGAAATCAGAAAATGGCCAAAGGATTATCAAGAAGCAGCAAGTAAGATTCCATTGCAACTTAAAGAAAATCCACTTATAGGCAAACCATTAGGTTACCCATTTCTTAGAGAAAAGCGAATAAGAGAAAAGAGGGTTTACTACTTGGTTTATCCTGATTTAAAGTTAGTCTTACTTGTAGCTGTTAGTGGTAAGAAGGACCAGCAAGCAACAATAGCCCATATAAAAGCGCAGTTAGACGAATACAGAAAAATTGCTAAGCAAGTTTCTTGAAGCGTCCTTGTTTCAAATCTTCTAGACTGCTAGCAAACTGTCTTATTAAATCAAAATCAAGTTGTTCTAGTTTCTTTAATCGCTCATATTCTTCTTTAGGTATAGTTACTGTTTCCATAGTAAACCTTGTTAGATAAGAGATATAAATATCTTTCTGCTAGATTTTGCCAAAAACATACTATTCACCATTCTTTAGTAATATCCTTGTAGTAATCTTTAAATAGTGCAGTTTATTTTTCAGTCTATAAAATGAGGGCTATTAAAGCAAAAATAGGTATATTAACTGTGATGCTTGTATTATTCTCAAGTATAGCTACAGCTTTGCTCTCAATTAGCCCTTTTCCTATTTATTTAGGAGATGTCCCTAGAGGCACAAATATTACTACTAATTTTAATGTTACAAACACTGGAAGTGCAGCTATTAGTTCTATAGCAATAAGCTCAAACGCAGCATCAAAATATAACCTTAAATTTAATACTACAAGTATATCCAGCATTTCAGCAGGTAGTAAAGTTACAGTAGCTTATAATATCACAGTACCTAGTGATGAGCCAGCATCAAACCATTCTTTAGCATCATTAACAGTGTCTGCCTCAGGTTTATCAAATTCAACTAGTTTCATTGCAAATGTAAAAGGCAGGCTTAAGTTTTTAGATGTTGATGTAGAAGTTGGTGGCAAGGGCTCTCCAAACCTGCAGGATGGCTCAAGGATTACCCAAGAAGCAAAGCCAAGATCTAGTTTGAAATTTAATGTTGACGTGGAAAACACCTTTCCAAACACAGATCCAGAGATTGAAATAGAGGATATACAAGTAACAGTAACAATAGAAGATTTGGATGATGGCGATGATGTTGAAGAAGAAAGCGAAACATTTGACCTTGAGCCAGATAGAAGAAAATCCTTAGAATTAAGGTTTGAGGTTCCTGCAAAAGTAACTGAAGACAACTATAATGTTAAAATATTAGCAGAAGGCACAACAGATGAGGGTGCAGAAGAAAAAGCTGAGATGACTTTAACTCTAGAGGTGGAGAAAAGTGCTCATGACATTCTAATAACAAACTCAAAATTAGAGCCAACAACTGTTGCATGTGCTGGAAGTGCAAAGCTTGATGTTACTATTACAAATGTTGGTGATGAAGATGAAAGATTAGCATATATCCTTGTTGAAAGTACAAAATTAAAATACACCTCTCACGCTACTGAGATAGAATTATTCTCAGATCCTGATGATGAGGAAAATAGTGCAACAAAAAACTTTACAATATTGGTTCCTAAAGGCATAGAATCAGGTGCTTATCCTATCGAAGCAAGAGTCTATGATGATAATAATGATGCCAGGGATTATGTAAAGCATATCCTTACAGTTCAGGAATGTCCTCTAGATAAAACACAGGAGCAGGTTCAAAAACCACAGGAAAAACAACCAATTACAAAAGAAGAAAAACCTGAAGAAGCCTTACCAATAGTAAGAGAAGAACAAGGAACTATAACAGAATTATTTGCAGATTTTAAACAATCTCCATTATATCTTCTATCATTGGGCTTAGTTGCTCTTATATTTGTGATAGTAGTTGTTGTAATAGTTATAAAACTGGCAAGGAAATAAATTCACAATTTCTTTATTATCTTCAGAAATTTACTTATCTTCTTTTTATTCTCCATAAAATTCCTGTTTGCATGTTTAACTAATTCCTTGATATAGTTAACATCAGCAATCCATCCTTGATTAGCAATAATTGTATCAATCCTTTCATTGCCAATTAACTCAATCATAATCTTTTTGTCATTTAGGCTAATAATCCCAGTTCTCTTATACAGCTTCCTAGAAGCATCAAGAAATCTTTTTGCAGCTTCTATATTTTTGCATCTCACATGAATAATTAAAGGCTCCTGCTTAAACCAAACTTCATTTCCATTGTTTTTGCTCTTATAATCTTTTAAACAATTATAAATCTCATTTGAAGTTACTTTGCTATGCTTAACTAAAAGCCATCTGCACTTATTCTTTTTCCTAGATAACTTTTCTAGCAATACTATTCTTCCAGCACAGCTGCTTGTAGTATAATAATTAGCTTTAGAATTAATCCCACTAACTAGCTTTAAAGCATCTTTATCAATGCTTCCTTTCTTGCTCTTATCTATTTTGTTCAGGAAATCTTTCTTCTCTTTTTCAAAATATTCAGGCATAGAAATTAGCAATAAAAGGCTATATATTAATCTTTATAGAACTACCCTTTCCTGCGATGATACCCTTGGCTTTCTCTCTTCTGTATAAATTTCTGCATTACTGTAACATAAGCCTGTGCCTCTTTTAAGTATCTATCATATTCCTGCCCTGTAATCTCTCTAACCTCTCGGTGTATTATCATTTTAGATATCTTATAGAAATTCCTCATTATATCAGCATATCTTTTTTCTAGCATGCCAGTCTTTACCATTTTCTCTTCAATCATGTCTGCCACATGCTCAGGTGTTGGTGGAATCTCCCCTAAGCTCATCAAGGCAGCATGGCTTGAATCAATCACAGCCCAGTAAAGGTCAACAACAGCTTGCATAACATGCCATTTTGAACTAGATAAAGTAGCAGGCGCTCTTGAAAAATAGGTCCAAATACTTTCCTGAGTTGGTCTAACCCTGCCTTGTGCTAATAACACTTGTATTGGCTCAAAAAATCCTTTATCAATTATTGATACACCATCTCTGAGCATATTTATAGCAATAGGATCTCCATTTCTCATGTACTCCCAGAAAGTTGTCAGCTTTAATGTTGTTACATGAAGCCTTTTAGAAATCTTAGATGCAGTGTTTTCAACAATTATCCTGTAAGCAGTTATAACCTCTTTATTCAGAATAATAGTCAAATCATTTACAATAACTAGCACATCAATATCCCTTTCATAAATCTCTTGCCTCGCACTTCTTGCAGCACTCCCAAACAATACAACAACTTTAAGAAAATCCCCTAGCTCTGCTTGTAAAGCCTCTCCAAATCTCTTTGCAATCTCATAATCATCCTTAGAATAATTCCTTAAATTAGGATTTTCTCTCCTTTCTATCTTAAACTCCATAAACCCAGCCTCTTTTTACTAATTATTAATCACAAAGTTTTGCCATCAATTCGTGAGCATCTTAAACAAAGCAAATCAAGGTTGACAGGGGGAGGTCCCTTACGGGGATCATGGAAATCAGAGATTTCCAGGATGCCAAAAATGTTCCATTTTTTAGCATGTCAACTATCAGTATTAACAGCAAAATGCGAACCGATGGCAAAACTTATTTTCACCTTTCACCTTATACATCTTTTTCCTACTATTTCTTACTAATATTAACCAGAATGTTTATATATATTACTTTGTAATTACTATAAAGTCAAATATACTAAGATACTTTAATCTTAGGTTTCTTTAACTCAGCTTTTATAAGAGTCTTAGAAATCTCATGGTCTATTTCTATAAGTTTTTTAACTACAGGGTTCTTAATATTTAACTTGTAAAGCTCTGCTCTTCCAATTCTCCTTGTTTTTGTGACAATGCCTAAATTTACTAAGTCTTTCCAGAATAAATGTAATGTGCTCCAGCCAATATCTGCATTTTTGGTTATATCTGTTAAGCTATAGTCAAATTCTCTATTGTCTAGAAAAAAATCTATCACCTTAACGATAGGTGCTTCTCCAAATACTAGCCTAAATGAGGATTTTTGTTCCATAAATATAAAATTGCGACACTTCTATATATACTTTTTGGTCAATTTAAACATTCATTATAATGAATAAAACCTTATAAAGCAGGTCTTATTTGCATTCCAAATGGATTACAGAGTAATAATTTTAAGAAAACTCTTTAGACATAGATATATCGGAGGGAAACACACTGCTATAGAAAACTTAACTAAGGGTCTGCCAAAACATGCAATAGGAGAAGCTAAGCAAGCTGTAAAGGAATTAATCAAAGAAAAATTACTCATTGAGAAACCTACTTCTTATGGATTACAGGTTAGCCTGAATTCTCAAAAATTAGAGGGTATTCTAAGAATAATTGAGCAAAGCTAGTTATCCATGTGCTTTTGATTGCCGTACATTCTGAGATTATTTCTATGAGCATAATCTTTCATTTGTGATTCATCAATCATAAATCTTGTCCAGATTCTAGTATCATACTCCTTCTCCTGATGCACAGATTCATGGGTGTCTACCTCCTCTGCAATTTCTTGTAAATCTGATTCTGTCTGCTTAAATACTATTCTAGAAGGAATAAAAGTATACCCAAGAAGTGGACCTTTTTGTATATTCAGAAGCTTCAGCAATAGCCCTATAAGCAGAAGGAAATTCTTTTTGCATGTAATCTTTTGAAAGCTGATGTTCAGCTGGTTTCTCTTGCTCAGCAATATCCTCTAGTTTTCTTAACCCCATAATCAGATGCATAACCTTTAAATACTTAAAGGTTTCGTTGGATATAATATCCAACGACTTATCAAATTAGCTAAAGGGTGGTTTTTATTCAATCATTAAAAGATAGAGCTAAGGGTTATATTACTCCATTAACTGAGGTAGCTTTACAAGTTGCTAATTATCAAACTATTGCTTTCTTGCCGAAGGTTAAACCCAAAGATGATAAAGATAGCAAATTAGAAAGAGCAGTTAAAGATATAAAAGAAACAAGTGATAGAAGATTTGTTATTGATGGCTTAGTTGTAGAGCCTTTTAAGCCGCAATATTCTTCTGAAACTGATTATTTTAGAGCTTCTGCTTTAGTTGCAGGTAAAGATTATATCCTTAATAAAAACACAAAGTCATTAAATGAAGAAGATTTACCTTTACATTTAGAAATAGAAGAAAGGATAAGAGATAGCAAATATAGAAATATGGGCATTCCTTTTGGTACTGGAAAACAATTCTCAGCAAAGAAAAATGAGTTCTGGAATAATGTTTTATCGAAAATGGGGAGCTATTTTGCACTGACTAGTGTGTGTTATAGTTTTGCATAAGTAACTATTTCTATTCAAAAAGAGCATAAATATATCTGGATGCCAGAGAGTTACGAGCCTTATCCTTAAACTTATCGTTGCTAAAAACTAACTTACTCAAACGGCACCTGACTCCACAGCGTCCATTCATTACTAGGAGAGTAAGCTCCAAATATGAAGTAAGGTGGGTAAGTCCTGCCAAAATATGAGTATTGGGTCCCGCCCCATGTGCTAGGCATTGGATAGCCAGACCTGAAAACAGGAGCTCCAAAAGCCCTCCATGTCTGTGTTAGTATTCTGCTCATTCCAAACTGCTCTTCTTCATGCCCTTCAGAAACTATAAAGCCAGTAAAGCCACGCTCCTTAAACCTTTTAACAGCCTCTACAACTGGCAATATACCTTGTCCAGGAGGCAAATGTGCATGTGCTCCAGATGCACTGTCAACAGCTTGTATAGATCCTACAATATCTAGCTTTGAGAGCCAATCAACCTGCTCCATATACCACTTTCTGAAAGCTTGTAGTCTTTCTTCCTCACCTTCTCCTGGAAGTCTTCTAAAATGGTTATACCACATTCCCATATGAGAAGTATCAAATAACCCCTTTATATGCTTCTTAGCTTCCTGCTCAGCCTCTTCTCTTGACATGCCCCTGTAATGAGGGTTAGGCTTTCCTTCAATTTGTTGCTCAGAAAGTAACTTTGACATCTGTCCTCTAGCCTTTTGTATTAGCTCTACAAACTCAGTTGGATGACTTCCCCATGTTCCAGGCCATCCAATCTCAGGTCCAACATAGACATCTCTCTTAACATTAGGATTCCTATGAGTCTCATCCATTGCATAAATTCCAGCTGTAGCATAACCATCTACTGATTTTGCCTTAGCATATTTCTCAGCAGTTTGTATATGCCTCCTTAAGATAGCAGCCTCTTCTGCCTGTTGTAACTGACCTCTAGCCATTTCTCTGTGAGAGTCTATATCAATCCTTACATTTCTGATACCCTCATCTAATATTGCTGAAGGTTTTTTATATTCTCTTGGTACTAAAAATCCTGGCACAAATCTCTCAACTATGCTACCAGCCTCTCTCATTATCTTCCATTTTTCTTCCTCAGGTAGATTCTCTTCGATCTTTGCATAGAACTCTCTAGCTTTTTTCAACTTTTCAAGTGCCTCAATCTCTCTTTTAATATTTCCTCCATATAGCAAAGCCCAGCCTCTTGCTATCGACTCTTGGCTTTCAGTTGTAGCGATAAAAAAAGCTTCTTGCACAGTCACTCTTTCATCAGGCTTTAAAGCTCTCCTTAACTGCTGTTCCTTTTCCCTGTTAATCTCTTCAGCCTCGTCTCTAAAATCCTCCCACCTTCTGGCCAATATTTTCATCTTTCCTTCTTCATCAAGCTTAGGCACCCTATCTTTTCTAGCTACTTTGTTGTTCTCATAATCAATATAGTCTCCGGGCATAACCAAGTTACCCTTTTCATCAGTTTTAGGCTCCTTTCCCTCATATCTGTTCCACTCTGGATAAGGCACTTCTTGATTTATCCTAATTTCTTGTATAACCCTTCCAGTCCTGTCATCTACTAGATGCTTGACAGCTCTCTGTGGCTCTTCAGTATAAGCCATAAATTCTTTTACACCAGGCTTAATGTCCCTGTTCCACTCTGCATCAAATACTGTTCTTGGGAATTCCATAGAAACTACATCAACAGCCCCTCCTCCTGAAATATCTGCAATAAACCTTACAGCATCTCTTACTTCATTCAAGTCTCTAAACCTTTGCTCATCGCTAATAGTTCCTGTTTGAGGGTTATATCCTGATAAATTGCTAATAGCAGTTGGCAGCTCAACACCAGAAATCATTACTTCATTAGCCTTAGCTAATTCCTTTATGGCTTCTCTTACATCTTTACCATAAGCCTTTGGCCTTCCGCCAATAGCAGATTCTGGAGGAGTAGTTAATACAAATTGTATATTACCAACTCCAGCCTTAATTGCAGCCTCTGTTGTTTGCAGTATATTGGCCCCTGTTCTAGGATCTCTTTCAGGCACTGTCTGCCCTAGCTCTTGTATTGGCACAATAGGCTCTTCCAGCTTTGGCTCTCCCTGGAGCATAGCTTCAGTATAATATCCACGGTCCATTGGAATATAATAGCCAGTTCTGAACTCCATTTTATCCTCTTGTATATTTCATCATAGTGCCAGTTAAGGTTAAGGTTTTTTGAGCTAACTCATCTGCAGTTGGACCTTTATACACTGCCGCATATGCAATATCTCTGAATTTAGTCTCAAATTCCTGCATCTGCTGATTTGATAAATAGCCTCTTTCATCTAATTTCT
>CAZRPY010000023.1:0-6136 GCA_964602245.1 uncultured Methanosarcinales archaeon | reverse complement strand
TTATGCTCTTCTAATTGAGCTGGGCTTAGTCTTATGCTCGACTCTCCAAAGATAGTGTCTTCAAGGTTTTTATCAATTGTTAGAGTCTTTCTCTCTACTGGTTCTGTCTCTTCATCTGCTTTTCTTCTGACGTTCACATATCTCTTAGTAGCAAATATTCTTCTTTCTTCCTCACCAACCAACATGTCTATATCAGCAGCTCTTATCTGTGGTATGGGAATCTGCTCTTTCTCCTTTTCCTGCTCCTCAATCTCGACTTCAGACTCTTGTATCAGCTTGTGAGCCTCCTCTATCTCTTTCTTGTTGGTTTCCTCAATCTCTTTCAGCCTTTTAATTCTCTCATCAGGAGGCAAATTCCTTAATTCCTTTAGCTTTGTAACAATATCTTCTCCCATATTAAGTATTAGATTTTTAATTTATATAAAACTTCTTGTTTTCTAATAGAACACTGCCAATATCTATTGACTTACTAACCATTGCGGTATATATGGAATATATTGCCATTAATTGCTAGGCTATTTTCTTTCTGTAGCTTTGTAGTGTTAAGGAAAGGCCCGTATAAGATAAGCCTGCCTTTCAGCTCTCTCTTGAGCTTATTATCCAAGCCTCTGTAAAGCGGTTCATCATGAAATGAAAATACTACATCATAATTGCTAATATCATGATTATAAAAATCATCCTTAAGGAAACTTGCGCTTAAGCCAAGCTTTCTTTTTATCTCAATGCTTTTATTAACTAGCTCCTGGTCAAACTCAATTCCAGTGGCATTAGTAAATAATGAAGCTATTAATACTACTCTGCCGTCTCCACTTCCTACATCAACAAAATTCTTATAGCCCGAGAGGTTTATTCTCTGGAAGAGCTCAAATATTTCATCACAGACAGAAACTCCCCAAAAACCTTTTTCAGTTGATTTTACAGGCAGTCTTCCCTTTCTTAAAAGCTCTGTATTAAAATTAGCATATTCATCTTTAATCTTGCTAAAAGTCTCTTTTACTTTATTGCCTCTTTCACTCTTTAATCTCTCTTCATGCAACTGCTTTCTTTTCTCAAGTATCTTAATTAACTCTTTCTTATATTTTATTTTCAGCATCTATCATCCCTTTTTAAAGTTATTCTTTTATTTTTCCTAATTAGCATCACGGTTGCGAACTGCGCAACTTACATGTCCGCATCATGATATGTTCCATCAGTGATTGGCGGACCAATCGCACAGCTTGCATAGCAAGCGTCGTTAATGCAAGTTATTTTTTTAGCGTAATGCAAGTTATTATTATTTATTATTGCAAATTATTTTTTATTATTCTTCTATGTTTTTGTTTTATGAATACTATGGCTTGAATGCAAAGTATTATTTTTCAATATTTTCTCTTTTTTTACCATGACAACATACCATGAGCTTTCTTGTAATTCTTATAAGTTGGCCACATATAGCCTCTAACGCCTGCTGTAGCCTCTCTTTTCTCAAAAACAACTGCTAGTTTATCCTTTTTCTTTGGTCTTGCGCTTTTCTTAAATGCGCCAAAAAGCTCTGTAAAACCTTTAATAGTTGAAGTAAAAGGCTCAATTATAGTGCCTTTTTTCTCAGGCTCTTTTTTCTCAGTTGGCTCACCTGCCTCTTCCAAATATTTCATTAACTCATCACCTAAAGCAACCATAGCATCTTGAACACTTCTATCAACTAAGCCAAGAAGCTCAAAATCCTCCTCTTCTCTATACCTTTTATAGTTCTCAATATCCTCCTTTGTCCAAGCATAGCCACGGGCAGTTACTCTTATCTCTCCAACATGTATAGGCGCTCTTTGAAAGCCTTCTGCTTGGTACTTCATCTCAGGCTTAACCCTGAATCTAAAATTATATATAGCAGCAGCATAATAATCCTTATTTCCTCTTGGCAGTCTTTTGGCAAGTATTTCTACTTCTATTAAAGCACCTTCAAAAGCTGTTATCAAGTCAGGAGAAACTGCCTTTTGCTGCTCTAAAGCCTCAGAATGCAGCCTTCTAATATTTCTAAGATAAGGCTTGACCCATGTCATATACATCTTTATTATGTCAAAATGCTGCCTTAAATACTTTAAAGTAAATATTCTTCTAGACTTAAGCTCTTTATAGGTATGCTCTTTCCACTCAAGATAGCTCCTTAGCTTCCTCTTTAAGACTTCCTTAACCTTTCTATTAAAGTCCAGCTTATCAACAACTTGGTCAACATCAGTTGCCCTTAATGGATGGACGCTGAAGAACAAATCTGGCAGGGTTGTAAACTGTAATTCTCGAGCCATTCCAAAGACAGATGCAGGATTTTTAGCTCCTCCTTCTGCCTGATCTATGAAAACACCCTTCAGTGTTATTTCCGCACTCTCCCTGCTTTTACTCTTTTCATCATAAGAATCTATATAGTAATGCAATCTTTCATCAAGAATTCTTAGTTCTCTAACAAGCTGGAATAATTCCTTAACCATCTTGCCTATTGTTGCCAAGAATTGGCTTACCTTATCCTGCTGCAATCCAATTCTTTGCTGTGAAACACCAAAAAAGGTTGAATGCTCTGTTCCTGCAAATATATCTGTTATTTTCTCAACTATACACCCAGTATCATACCTTAAGTAATTCAGAATCCAGAAATATGTTTCTTCAAGGCTTGAAGAATATGTCTCATAAACTATTCTATACCTCTTGACAGAATTAGGATAGCCAGTCTTTACCATCTGGTCCTTGCCCTCTTCCATCTCCTCTTCTTCATACATACCCTTAGGCTTAAAGTACTCCTCCTTTGTCATCCTCTTTTTAACTTCCATTCTATCCCTCTTTTAGAGTACATAGGTCATAGGTACCTAGAGTAATAACTACCTATACCATATACCATTTTTGTATACCTATATATAATTTTCTGTTTAGAATATGCAATTTTTAGGCATTTATAATCTAGAATTTAGTCTCTATTTCTTATACAACACAATCACCCTGCCAACCCTATCCACAAGCCTAGAATTAGTTTTCATTGCAAGCTCTTCAGCAGCTTCTTTAGCCTCTAAATTTGCATTTTTCAATAATTTTATTTTTATTAATTTCTTATTTTTCAGCTGTCTATTAATCTCATTAACAGTTGCCTGGTTTATACCATACTTTCCAATCCTTACAGAAACTTGCAAATTTTTTGCTTTATTCCTTAACGCTATTATATTATTCATTTGATAATTTTAATAATGATTTCTTGGATGCTCATGCCCAAGCTCTTTCCTTATATTCAGCTCTTTTATGTGCTCAAGCTTATTTCTCAGCAAATTACTAGATCTGCTGTATAAGCCTTCTATTATTTTTGACACATGCTCCCCCCCTAAGAAATGAGGCAATATCACATAATCTGCTCCAGCATTATATAGCTCTAAAGCCTCATCAATTTGATTAGCAGTAACAAATATTATAGCCCCTTTATTCTCTTCCTTTACTTTTTTAATCAGCAGAAGATTATCTACAATGTCTGGAACAGTAGAAACAACTATCTCAGTGTTCTTTATCTGCAATTTGTCAAGTATCTCAGGATCTCCTATATCGCCGTAAATTGCATCAATATCCTCTTCTTTTAATTTCTTTATCATCTCTGGATTAAAATCAGCTACCAATACATTCTTTTGCAGCTAAATTATTTTTTTAAGTTCAGAATAGTCTATTTTGTTATGCTGGCTTGGTATTGCATTAAATTTCTTTTTCTTGTCTATGTTTTCTGTTTTTACATTCCCTAGTCTATCAAGCATTTTCAGAGGCTTTGCAAATTTCCAATAAATATTCTGATCATAATGAATTAGGTAAGATGTTATTAGGATAGTAATTGCAGCAATAATTGTTACTATAGAAACAGCAGCCTGACTTACATGATTAGCTGCGTATCCTTGAGCTACAAGTATAAGTGAAAATTCGCTTATTTGAGCAAGACTTATAGAAGTTAAGAAACCTGTTTTTCTCCCATGCCCAAGCATACTTAAAGGTATTATTGTTGCTAGAGGCTTAATAAATAAGACTACGGCACAAAATAATAATATTGGCACTACAAGACTGCCTAAATCAGTGAAAACAAGCTGCATGCCAAGGCTTACAAAAAACATAGTGGCAAAAAAATCTCTCAATGGCTTTATTCTTCCACTCATCTCAATGCTGTAAGGCAGGGATGCTAAGCTTAGCCCTGCAAGAAAAGCTCCTATTGCCACAGAGATATCAAGATAATATGCTAAGCCAACAAATAAGAAGCACCACGATAATGCAGTGAGAAACAAAAGCTCAAGTGATTTGGCAACATACTTGAATATAAATTTCATCAGGAATGAGGAAGATATTGCAAGCCCAAATATAAATAAGACTTTTAATAGAGACATCAAAATTGAGTTTATGCTTACATTTCCTATTGAATTCAGGACTACAAGTGCAAATATAGCAATTATATCTTGAATAAGCAATATGCCTATTGTTATCCTTCCATGCAATGTATCTAGCTCCTTTTTATCAGAGAGAAGCTTTACAACTATTAATGTACTGCTGAAAGCAATTGCTATGCCTATATACCAAGATTCAAGCTCTGTAAAGCCTAGTAATTTAGAAATTAAAAAAGCAGCTATTACGCTAATTCCAACCTGAACTATTGAAGCAATTATTGTTGCTTTGCCTGTGTCTTTTAATTTCCTGAAATCTAATTCCAAGCCAACTAAAAACAGCATTAAGGCAATGCCTAGTGTTGATAAAATATCAATTGAAGTCTTGTCTGTAATTATTCCAAAAACAGAAGGTCCTATCAATAGTCCTGCTATAATATATGCAATTATCACAGGCTGTCTTAGAATTTTAGCAATATAGCCTATAAGTGTAGCAGCAATAATTACAATAGCTATATCAAATAATAGATTTTCTAGCATTTTATTTTTCTAGCATTTTATAACACTTCTAATTTTCCTAAATCTTTATCCTCTTTTATTTGCTTATCCTTAAGATTAAGCTCAATTACATCCTTTGTTTTTAGCATAGCAATAACATCTCTTTCTGGCATATCTAATAATTCAGCCAAATCCTTTATTTTCATAGCATCACCCATTTAAAACAGATTTTCTCTTTTTTACATTTTTCTTTTTATTACTTTAATCTACATTTTTGTATACATTTTGTTTATTTTTACTTGCATGGTTGCGAACTACGCAGCTTACCTGTCCGCTTCGTAAAAGTTTTACAATCACTTATTGGCGGACCTAGTATAGCCTCGCATTCCTTGAAGATGCAATCTTCGAGGTTCCGGAACCGCAATTCCGATATCGAGGCTCGTTAATGCAAGTTATTATTATCGTTATTATATCACTATTTTGCGAATATAATGCAAATTATTCTTTTAAATATACACTAGTTCTTTCTCACCTTCCGGTTAAACTGCTCTATAAACCCCTTTTCTGATAAGTAAGCTATTAGAATATTCTTTACCTTTTCAGCATCCTTAGTGCCTAATCCATATAGACTGTCAAGAAGCTTAGTCTGTTCATTATCTAAAGTAATAGAGACTCTCTTACTCATATAAACACCTTTGGCCTTTGTGCTGTGATTATAATTTATTTATAATTTGTTAGTCTTACCTACTTTGCACTAAAATGTAACTAAAATAATCCAAATCAGTTACGAATTTGTAACAAGTAGTATATAAATGTTTCGGAATTAAAAATAGGCTAAAACGATAGGGGCGAGAAAACTTAGTTACATATTTTATTAAATTCTTCTGGAGTGATTATTTTAATTCCTCTGAATTCCTTTAACTTTAATAAATGGTTGTCCTGTGAAATTATATAATCTACATTTCCAGCTACGGCAGTTTCAATGAAAATGTCATCTTTTGGATCATCTTTAACTGCCTCAATTTTTTCTTTTGGCTCCACAATTATAGAATTTGTTACAATCAAGTCAATCCATTCCTTAATCATTTCATCTGAAAGCTTGATTTTGAAATCTTTGAGTATCTTAATTATCTCTGAAACTGCTTCTAAAGAGGTCACTAGTGTAAATCTTTCTTCTCTCCAATTGGTTATAACTCTATTAGAACTGCCTTTCCAAAAGATACCAGAAATAAATATATTCGTGTCCAGAACTACTTTCATCTTCTAGCTCTCTTAAT
>CAZRPY010000022.1:0-17531 GCA_964602245.1 uncultured Methanosarcinales archaeon | reverse complement strand
ATTGTATAATTATTTTTGTCTGCGAGTATAATTCTAAAACAGTGCATAAATAAATGGACTTAAGCTAGAACTCTGGCTTACAATAATAAGCACTCCAACTAGTATCAGCATTATTATGATAGGAATTAGCCAAAACTTCTTCTTTTCCCATATAAAAGCCCATAAGTCAGATGTTAATCCCATAGAAGGAAGTGACAATGCTTTATTATATAAAGATTTCCAAACTCCCAAACCCACCACAGGACATTCTTTCATAGCGCACAGGTCACTGGTCATCCATGGACGTAAGATATTTAAATCAGAGAAACTTACGGGAAGTAATTAGAAGAAATTAAATGAAAAGAAAAATATTTAAATAACCTCTATGTTAGAGTTTATAGTTTGATATTTGCTTTAATGTAGTAGCGTTTTAGTGAGGTGTTGGCCATGAAAAAGAGCGTTGTATTGTTTGTCTTGCTAGTAACGATTGCAGCCATAGTCTTTGCAGCTTCTCAGTTTAAGTCTCCAACCGCTTGTAGTGGTGGTTGGACAAGTTGCTCTAATGCTTTTTCAGATAATACAAACAGGGCTACTGCAACTCCTACAAGTACTACTAATGTATCTGGAAGATGGAATAATTATGGATTTACCGTTCCCAGCGGAGCTACCATTGACAGCGTCAAAGTGCGTGCAGATTTTTTCGCAAGCAACTTCCGCGGCCATATCAATGTAAGAGTAAGTGGCAATGGCGGTGCTACCTATGGTCCCTCACACAAAGTAGGTGGTAATACTGCAGAACAAACCTTTATTATCGATGTAACCAGTGACCTTGCATGGACACCCAGCATGTTGAATAATGGAAACTTTTTGGTCAATGTAACCTGCTTTAAAAACCAATCAGGCTCAAATCCAACATGCAGGCTTGATTGGATCCCGATGAATGTAACCTATACAGAAGCTCCATCATCATTTAATTTCACTGTTGCTGTAAATCCTAAATCAGCTAGCACATCACAGGGAACAAATGTGACTACCTTTGGCAACGTTACTTTAGTAAGCGGGACTTCGCAGGAAGTAACGCTCGGTCATGAAGGATGTCCGCCAGATGCAAGCTGCTCATTTAACGTTAGCTCTGGAACACCAACCTTTAAGTTTAAGTTTAGTGTCCTGCCAGCAGCAACAACTCCCATTGGCACATACCCAATAAATGTAACTGCAACCAATGGCTCTCTGACAAAAAAAGCGCTCTATAACTTAACAGTCACTGATAGCTGCATCCGTCTTAATCCTGCAGTTCAGACAACACCGCTCAATCAGTCAGGCGCAGCAGGCACAACGTTAGTCTACACAGTAAATGTTACAAACACAGACTCAAGCATTTGTGCTGCTTCTGACTTTAATATGACTGCAAGTATCCCGAGCAGTTGGACAGGAGTTTATGCAAACAGTGTCTTGACAAACTTGAGTCCGGGCAGCTCAGCGACAACTGAATTCAACCTGACCTCTACAGCAAATGCCACTGCAGGAAGCTACTTGTTCACTAATTTTGCAAAGAATACAGCCTCAGGCAAGCAGGGGGCAGCAAACGCAACCTATACAGTAATCTAGGTTGCAAAATCTTTTTTTAATAGAGTAACATACCTAAACCTAAGCATTAAGTTACCTAGTTGCATGTCAAACTCCAGACTAAGCGTTGCATTCCCAATATGACCTAAAATTCTTGCTCTATGCACGCTCTGCAACTCCTTAAGTACTTCATAGAAATTAACCAAGCTATCTTGATTTCTTGGTATTATAGTAA
Organism: uncultured Methanosarcinales archaeon; assembly: GCA_964602245.1. Taxonomy (GTDB): domain Archaea; phylum Nanobdellota; class Nanobdellia; order Woesearchaeales; family JACPIF01; genus JACPIF01. Next base: position 15,751 of record CAZRPY010000022.1, on the reverse strand, counting down.
ATGTGCTGTCTTTGAATATTGCTTCAAGATTATGCCGCTTAAATAGTTCGATAATCGCTTCTATCAAAGGCATGTCTTATGCTATCCTAAACCTCACTTTGCTCGGGTGCCATCGGCTCGCATTTTGCTGTCAATTGTTAAGGTTGACCTCCCCGTAGGGGGCAAGTCCCCCTGTCAACTTTGATGTGCACTATTTAAGATGCTCACATATTGATGGCACCCTTTATTTTGAATATGTTTCCAAGAAATATAATAAGCACTTAATCCTTTGCTAAACTCTCTGAATCCCACATATCCCTTGGGTTATCTTTTCTTGCAATTAAGAATTTATCCATAACCAAGTAATCAATCCCGGTTCCCATCATGCATCTATAAGCATCGTAAGGTGTACATACTATTGGCTCTCCTCTTATATTAAAAGATGTATTTATCACAATAGGTACACCGCTTAATTTCTCAAACTCCTTTATTACTTTATAATATCTCTCATTTATCTCTTTCCTTACTGTTTGCAATCTTCCAGATCCATCAACATGTACAACCGCAGGTATCTCTTTCCTTTGCTCTTTAATAACTGGATAGACCATTAACATAAAATCTGCTGCTAAGGGTATAGGCCTATCACACTCAAAATAATCATGCGCATCTTCAATTGTAACTGCAGGTGCAAACGGTCTAAAAGGTTCTCGGTGTTTAACTTTAAGATTTAGTATATCCTTCATTTTAGGGTTGCATGGGTTAGATAATATACTCCTTGCTCCCAAAGCCCTGGGCCCCCATTCCATAGCACCTTGAAACCATCCAACAACTTTATTCTGCCATATTAATTTAGCAACTATCCTAGGCAATTCTTTATCTTTTAATTCAGTATAATTGATTTGATTCTTATCAAAAAATTCTTTAATCTCTTTTGTTGTATAGCTAGGTCCTAGATAAGCATGTTTCTGCACAAAATTCCTTTTATTACCTAGTATAGTATTCCAAATATAGAAAGCAGCTCCAAGCGAAGTTCCAGCATCTGATGCTGCAGGTTGTATATAAATTCTCTTAAAAGGCGTATTTCTCAATATTTTACCATTTGCAACAGAGTTTAATGCAACACCCCCAGCCATGCATAAATTCTCAGACTTGGTTTCCTTATACAGCTGATTAACAATTTTAAGTAATATCTCTTCAAGCAATTTCTGTAATGACGCAGCAATATCTTTATGCCTCTGCTCTAATTCTTCTCCTTTCTTCCTACTATCCCCAAACTCTTTCAAGAACCTCTTGCTTGGCATCTTCAATTTGTAGTGGTATACAAAATATGACATATCTAATTTATAGCTTCCATCCTCTTTTACATCTATTATTTTCCTCATCTGCTCATAATAGCCTGGTCTCCCATAAGGTGCAAGCCCCATAACTTTGTACTCATCATTATTAACCTTAAATCCCAGGTGAGCAGTAATAGTGCTATAAAGCAAGCCAAGAGAATGCGGAAAATAAATATGTTTGAATAATTCGATATCATTGTCTCTGGCAGTTCCCAGAGCAGTAGTAGTCCATTCCCCCACGCCATCAACAGTAAAAATTGCAGATTCTTTAAAAGGGCTTACAATATATGCAGAAGCAGCATGTGCAAGGTGATGCTCAATAAAGATTATTTTTCCTTTATACTTAAGTTTCTTTTTAATTATGGAATGCACCCTTAATTTCTCATTGATCCATAAGGGTATAGACTGATAAAATGCTTTAAAACTAAATGGAAACATTTCAATATGCTGGCTCAATAATCTTTCAAATTTCAATAATGGCTTCTCATAAAATCCTATGTAATCTAATTCCTCTCCAGTTATCCCGGCTTTCTGTAAACAGAAATTAATCGCATTTATTGGAAATCTAATATCATGTTTTACCCTAGTAAACCTTTCCTCCTCTGCCGCTGCTACTATATTTCCATCTTTAATAAGACATGCCGCTGCGTCATGATAAAAGCATGATATTCCTAATATATACATTTAATCTTCCTCCTTCAAAACTGAAATCAAAAACTTCTGTAATAGTCCTCAATCTTCCTCTTCCCAATTTTATCTTTTATCCAGTAGCTATCTCTTCTCTCCTTTTTAATATCCAAGAACCTTTTGCCTAAGATTTTTGCAAACAGCCAGGTTACTCCTACCCCTATAAAATAAGCAAAAAATAGCAATATGAAATTTACAATACTAGTTATCTTGTGTCCAAAATTTCTAAACCCCTGCAAGAATCCTTCCAAAAAAATTTGTGTCTGCTTCATTTTTATATAATTCTTATATATGTACTGCATCTTTATCTTTTCATAATTTTAATAATTTTATAATAACATAAATTAAATAAATCACAAAAATTATCCCAACCAAATTGAAATAATTTATAGATACTATTTTTCGTATAATTACAAAAAAGAGTAACGAAACAAAAATGAGCAATGCTATAAGAAAGCCGGAATATTCTCCAATTTGTTGATATAATTTATAATCATTCTTCTGAAACATTTTTTAAATCACCAAACAGCCTATAACAGAATAGCAAACAATAGCAAACTATTAATAAAACTTGTGCCTCTATCCAATTAAATACCAAATCCCAATAGTAAAATAAAAGATAATCACTCATATTCCAAAACTATTTGTAACAACCTTTATAAGTGTCTAAATCTTACCACTCTATTAAAATGGAATTAGAAACTAATGTTAAATTACTATATGAAGGTGTCAGTAATGGGCATAGAAAAATGTTTGAAGACCTTCCTTTTAAAGTAGGGTTACCACCAGAAGTTTCCAGTGCTACTTTAACAGTAAGAATGGCTAGGGATGACCCAAAGTTAGCTGAAGTATTTTGTTATGAAGGGATTCATTGTAATAATCCTGATGCAATAGATGCTAATAAATATGAATGCTCCAGAGAAGGTGCAGTCTTATTAGTTCGTGATAAAGAGCTAAGTATAGGCTTTAGGTTCTATTTACAGCCTACAAGACAAAGAGAAACTTCAGAGTAAGATAATCCACAAACTTTATAAATCAATTTCTTTGTCTATATAATTCTAGTAAGGGGCTAAGATGATTTTTTTCTCAAAAACACTGCAGATAGACAGCACAGAAAAACTGGAAATCTTTGACATAACAAGAAATGTTACTGAATCAATTTCTGCATCAAAAGTTAGAAACGGCTTAGTTAATGTCTTTACAAGACACACAACAACAGCTTTAAGAATTAATGAGAACGAGCCAAGATTCCTAGAGGACCTTAAACTCTTTCTTGAACAACATGCTCCCAGAAATGGAAATTATCTGCATGACGATATTGATGAAAGAGATGTTTCAGTAGATGAACAAGTTAATGGTCATAGCCATCTTAAACAAATTATGCTTGCAACAAGTGAGACAATACCTATTATAGACTCAAAAATGTGTCTTGGCAAGTATCAAAGCATATTATTTATTGAGCTTGATGGTCCACGATCAAGAAATGTCACCATATATATTCAAGGAGAAAAATGATAGCAAACAATTTACAGTTTAAGGAGACTATAAAATCTTATCAGAAGATTATTGAACAATCTTTAGACAAATTCTTTGATGAAAAGATAGAGCGATGCTCTAAAATCTCTCCATTAGCAAAAGAGATGATGGAATCATTGAAAGAATTCAGCTTGAGAGGTGGCAAACGTATTAGGCCAATACTAACAATCTTTGGCTATAAAGCCATCACCAGCGATATCAATCCCTCCATAGTACAGGCAGCACTTGCAGTTGAGCTCATGGAATCATTTTTATTAGTGCATGATGATATTATAGACCAAGATGATTTCAGAAGAGGTTATTATAGCATGCATAAAGTTTATGAGTTAAAAGCCAAAAGGCTATATCCATATAGTGATACAAAACATTTTGGCACAAGCATGGCTGTAATGGCAGGTGACATCTTATCAGTATTAGGAAGTGAGGCAATAACAAGATCTAATTTTCAAGAAGAATTAAAGATAAAGGCTATCGACAAGTTCAACAGAGTAATAATAAACACAGCCTTTGGCGAGATAATTGAGGTTGTAAGCCAAATAAAGCCTAGGATTTCTGAGCCAGACATAATGAGAGTTAATGAGCTAAAAACAGCAATCTATACTATAGAAGGCCCTTTGCACATTGGTGCCATCCTTGCAGGAGCATCACAAAAACAACTAGATGTACTAACAAAATATGCAATCCCTCTTGGCCAGGCATATCAGATTCATGATGATATTTTAGGCATGTTTGGAGATGAAAAAAAACTTGGCAAACCAATTGGCTCTGACCTCAAAGAAGGCAAGAAAACAATTTTGATATTAAAAACTTTGCAGCTTGCAACTGACAATCAGAAAAAAATTATTATGAAATCTCTTGGCAATAAAGCATTAACACAAGTTCAAATAGATGAGATTAGAAAAATAGTTATGGACACTGGTGCATTAGGCTACTGCAGACAATTAGTAAAAGAATTAACAGAAAAAGCAAAATCTTATATCCTAGCCTCAGACTTCAGGCAGGAAGGCAAGGAATTTTTATTGTCAATAGCAGATTATATGGTTAATAGGGAGAAATAGAATTTATCGAAATATAAAAAACAAGGAGGAGGAAACATATGACGAGTTTAATAAAAGAATTGAAAACTGAAAAAGATTATCCATACTTTTTTGCAATGATTGCTTCTGCAATCAGAAGAAATGAATATCCACATGGAGAAATAGCAGATATTGTTGCAAGGATGCCAGACAGATTGATGGCCCAACTTCTTGTAGGAATGGAAGGTTTTAGAACAACTAGAGTCTATGGTGGCAAACTAGATGATACTGAAACCTATGTCTTGGATTTTCATTTTCGAGATCTAGTAAATTTACTTAGTCCTTGGATGCAAGTTGCTCTTACACCTCAGGGTGTACTAGCAAGGAGAGGTGGTCCGGCTCTCTGTTACTTAAATGGTGCTACTGAAGAGACAGCAGTACTAAAAGAGCCGGCTAATCATGTGTTAAGTGAGCCAAACATACTATTACTAAGAGAAGCAACTCAAGATTATAGAGACATTATTGGCATGCCCGATTTTCCAACATTTATGAAAGACCGAGTTGTAAATATAGCGCCTCAGGCTAATCCCGGACCAGATTACAGGATTGAACAAGTTCCAGTTAAAATGTTGCCTATGACACTGGTAGCATTAACTGATCTTTACTATAAAGGCATATTAATCACTTAGTATAAAATACTATTAAAAATGCCCCGTGAAATCATCCTAGCGGAAAATGCAGGTTTCTGTTTTGGAGTTAGAAGAGCAATTGAAGCTGTTGAAATTCTTCCTCGTGATGGAAGAGATATCTATATCTTAGGTCAGCTTGTGCATAACCCACAAGTAGTTGAAAAGCTCAAGGAAAAAGGCATTATAGTTATTGAAAGAGATCAATTAGATATTCCAAAGCCAGGTGATACAGTAGTAATAACAGCTCATGGTGTTCCAGATTCTCTGATAGAAGAGGTAAAAAGCAGAGGTTTTAACGTTATTGACACAACATGCCCTTTAGTAACTCTGGTTCATAATAAAGGCAGAGATTTAGAATCACAAGGCTATAAGGTACTTCTCTATGGCAATCCTCATCATGTTGAAGTAAAAGGCACTTTGGGCAATCTAAGTGAGGCAACAGTAGTTAACGAATTTATACCTATAGAACAACTAGAAGACTATGATAAAATTGCACTTATCTCTCAAACAACAATGGCAGTCTCTGATTTTGAAGAAATCCAGAAAAAAGTAAAAGAAAAATATGCAGAAAAAGCTGATTTCAAAATAGTGGATACAATCTGTAATCCTACAAAAGTCAGGCAGTCCTCTGCAAAAGATCTTGCTCCTAATGTAGATTTAATGGTAGTCATTGGCGGCAAAAATTCTTCTAACACAAAACATCTCCATGAAGTCTGCTCACGCTATACTCAGTCTGTGCACATTGAAAGACCAGAAGAAATAACTCAAGATTTATTTGAGGGCAAGCAAAAAATAGGAGTTACAGCAGGCGCATCTACTCCAGACTGGGTTATACAAGAAGTTATTGAAAGGATTAGGGGGTTTGATTAGTGCTATCTTCCGAAAAAAGTCAGAAATTCCAAAAGATTTATAAATTAGTATACAAAAAGTATTTATTGTAAACATATAGGTTTAAAAATCAAGAACCAGAGGTTTTTTAGCATGGCAGAAGGAGTAGTTGCAAGGGTTCCAAAGGAGATTAAGAAGGATATAGAATTTTTCGCAAAGCATGAGCAAACCGACAAATCAACTATAATTAGAAAACTGCTTGCATCCGCTGTAAAACATAAAAGATTAGAATATGCTCTAAGTGAATATGCTGAAAGGCGTGTAAGCCTGGGAAAAGCTTCTGAGTTGGCAAAAATGCCGATATCAGATTTTATGGAAGAAGCAGCTAAACATCATATTCCTATAAACTACACGAAGGAAGAAGTAAGGCGAGATTTCAAAGCTGTTTTTGGTTAAAGTGGCAGTCATTAATTCTTCACCAATTATAACATTGGCTAAATCAAATAAGCTTGAACTCTTGCATAAGTTGTTTAAAGAAGTCATAATAACAGAGCAAGTTTATAAGGAAATTATGTCAAAACCAGATTATGCAGAAGCAATTGCCATTAAAAAAGCTGTTGATGCTGATAAACTCAAAGTTCAAAAAATTCGTGAAATCAAATCTGTGCTAGGTGCTGGCGAAGCTAGCTCAATAAGTTTGGCTTTAAAACTAAAACAACCTTTGATAATTGATGACAAGAAAGCTGTATTTATTGCCAATACTTTAGGAATAGAATGCCATGGAACTTTATACATAGTTTTAGAAGCGCTAAAGCGAAAGATAATAAATAACAAGAAAGAGGCAATTGATATTGTGAACCTCTTAATTAGCAACAATTTATACCTAAGCAGCGACGCACTATCAGAGTTTTATATTTTGCTGAATAAAATTAAAATTCAATGAGTATGTAAAAATAATGAAGGAAAAAGCAATAGACAAACTTAAGAAATATTTTGGTAAAGCAAAAACCATGACAACTTATAGAGAAGAAAGAGCCATAAGAGAGAAAGTCGGAAAAAGATTTGCCCATAAGTTTGGTCTTAAATTAAAATAAACCTTGATTTAGAATCTCCCAAAACTATTAAATATCTAATTGTTAAGTAATTAAGCTATGCCTCCTATCCAGCCATACAAAGGCAGCCTAGAAATAGATGGCAACCTAGTGGAGTGGGAAACAACATTTGACCAAAGCATTAAGTTCAAATGCACTAACTGTGGCTATTGCTGTGATTCCTCTAATGTCATTTTGAGCTTTGAAGACATTCCAAACATTCCTGTAGAATTCCAGGAGCTAAGAGATGATGGAAAGGTTTACATTAAAGGAACAGATCATGCAAGATGCCCCTTTCTAACAACTAACACATTATGCTCTATCTATGAGAAAAGGCCTTATGTCTGCAGGGAATATCCATTTAAGGTTTCATTTGTCTCAAAGAACAAGGCTTACATTGACTTAATCCATGCCTGTGAGAGCATAGTAAAGGAAGACTATCTGCCAGATAATGAAATTGACTTCTCCTTCTTAGTCAGAAAATCCTATTACAAGCAATTGCTCTCAGAAAAACCAAGCTTAGACTTCAGCTTTCTCTCAGATGAAGAAATAAAGCAAATATTAAGCGAACCTTATGACTGGCAGGAATTAAAAGCCAAGCTATTTAGCCTTCTAAAGCAAACCTCAGAAAAGCCCTATAAGACTATGGACCTTTATACTAATAAGTTCTATTTCATAATTGCAAAAGATAACAAGATAATTGCAAGTGATAAGGAAATAGATATCCAAGCTTTAAACAGTAAACTATTAACAGATGAAGCAAAGTTCATGCTTTACAGCTATATCTCCATGCTCTTCACCAGAAAACTAACTCAAATAGACTTTGCCAATACAATGCAAATATTAAACGAACATTCTATTAAGCTCACAGATAAAGAGCTCCAGAAGAGAGCTATAAACAGGCTTTACTTAACAATGCTCTTCTTCCTAAATATAATAGCAGAAAAAAACTCCCATAACTCAATCACAAGCCTAGATGTAAAGGAAGCAATCTTCCTGCTAGACACAACTTTCCTTGCCCCTATGGAAGGTATAGTTGGGCCTTTGCTAAACCAGAATCAGAAGAATCAGCAATAAGCTTTTAAACAACTCTTCATTCTACCAGCTTATGTCAATAGAACAAGTAGCAGATATTGAATGGCCTTCTGATGATTTCAATGATTATATGGTAGTCCAAGCTATTATTAGTGGTAAGCATGTTATATATTTTCAAAGGTCTGAAATAGCACCTATATCTGCGCGAGCTCTTGAGTTAATGTTAGAGAGGTATGGCATTACTTACCCTAAAATCGATTCTTCTGTGAATCCAGGCCATAAAGTTCCAGCTCTTAAAGGTCCAAGCTATGAAGTAGTAGGCATGGGCATGGCAATGTCAGATCCAGATAGATTAATCTTTTTAGCAGATAGCAATAGTGTAGAATATAACTTGAGAATTAATAGAGAACATTTAGAAACAGTTAAACAAAAATATCCAGACAAGAGAATCGATATAGAATAGCTATCTCCCAAACCTCCTCTCCCTTCTGCCATACTCTTCAATGCAATATAAGAAATCCTCTTTCTCAAACTCTGGCCACATTTTCTCCAAGAAAATCCATTCAGAATAATTAGCCTGCCATATAAGGAAATTACTGGTTCTTTGCTCACCTCCTGTTCTAATCACAAGCTCAGGCTCATCACTCATATACAAGTTTCTACTAAACACCTCTTCATTTATCTTATCTAAACTAATCTTACCTTGCTTAACCTGCTCAGCAACCCTCTTAACAGCATCTATCACCTCTGTTCTGCCTCCATATGCCATTGCAAAATTAAGTATAAAGCCATTATTCCTATTAGTTTTCTTCATAAGCTCTTTCATTATCTGCTGCACATCTTTTGGAAACATCCATATCCTGCCAATGAAATTAATCCTAATCTTATCTTTCTCTAGCCTTGGATCATCCTTAAGCCTAGAAAACTCTTTACTGAACAAGTCCATTAAAAAATTAAATTCATGCTTTGGCCTGTTAAAGTTCTCTATAGAAAAGGTATATAATGTAAGCTCTCTAACTCCTAGCTCCTTGCACCACTCAAAAACTTTCTCAACCTTCTTAGCACCCCACTCATGCCCCATAAAAGGCTTCATCATTAACCTTTTTGCAAACCTTCTGTTTCCATCTAGAATTATAGCTACGTGCCTAGGAACTTTACTAATAGTTTTCTCCATTATTCCCCACTTAATAAAGCTTAACTTGTAATGTATTTATATTTTTCCATGTCAATGGCTTCAGTGAAAATAAATTTCGTTTTGCCATCGGCTCGCATTTTCATGTTTATAGACATTTTGACTTTCCCCGTAAGGGACATCCCCCTTGTCAAAGTTATATTTTAATAGAAGATGCTCGCAAAATTGATGGCAAAACTTATTTTCATCAGAGCCCGTCTCACTAAATCTCTGCTCAATTAACTATCTTCTCATACACAGCCACAAACAGCTCCTCATTAACCTTAATCCCAGCCTCAACAAAAGCCTTGGCTAACTTTAAGCTCAATTCAGCCTGGCTACCTTTCTCCTGAAACTCAATCAATCTCCTTAACGTAATATCCGCAAGAAATCCATCATTCATAGCTAATGCAACCCTCTTATTTCCATCTCTCACATCAAGCTGTGATAAATCAACAGATATATTACCATTCCTCATTAATCCCTTTTCCTCTACAAATCCGTGATTAATCAATTCAAATTTTATAATGCTTATTACCAATGCATCTTTAGAAATATTCTTCAGATAATCCTCTCTTTGCTCTACTCTAAAATAATCAAAAAAATTCTCTTCCTTTATTCTTTGCAATCTAACAACCTTGCCTAGATAAGCCTTAACCTTCTGCCTAGATCCCTTACCCTTCCATGTATTCTCCACAATATATCCATATTCCTTGCCCTTTATCTTTTTAATCCTTACAAAGCTCATCTTAATCAACAGCATCGCAGACTAATGGCATGGTGCGTAGTCCTAAAACCAAGAAAAGCCAAGCTTTTCTGGTCCAGAAAATCCAAAAGATTTTCTAGGAAATGCATTGCATTTTTGGGACACAAAAAATCCTTTGGATTTTTTCGTGTTCGCACCCGTTTGCAAATTTTTAGTTATGTTTTAGTCAATTATTTTTTATTGTTATCAATTTTATATTATTTTAATTATTCAAAGAACTTAGTAAAACTCTTATATTAAACTTACTCTATTAGGCACCATGTTATAGGTATAGAAAGATCTCTTTATAGCCATTATCTAGTCTAAAAACAGCCTTAATAGGATTCAGTCCTATTTTTGCCCTAATAGAACTAGCTTTATTTAAGCTGTCCTAAACCTCACTTCGTTCGGGGTTAGGTCAGGTTCGCATTTTTGCTGTATTTACTGGTGCCATCGGTTCGCCCTTTTATGTTTTATACTGTTGGCTGACTTTCCCCGTAAGGGACTTCCCCCTTGTCAGCTTTAAGTTTATTTTGAATAGTGCTCACAAATTGATGGCACCCTTTATTTTGAGTATTCTCACAAAATTGACCTAACCCTTTATTTAGGACAAGCCTTTAATACCTATAATCCAAACCTTTACTTCAACTCACTAAGAACATCCTTCCTAAGCTTCTCAGTAGCTTTCAATAGCCTTTTTGCAGCATTAGTTAAAGCAGCCCTTGGCTCTACCTTTCCATCAGTTTCAACCAAGAACTGAGGCTTAGAAATTAATGGATGCAATACCCTATATGAAGCTATTTTCACATGCTCGTCTGAAAGCAACTCTTTTTTCAAAACATTGCAAAATCCATGGCTTACTCCAGATATCTCAAATAATATCCTATTTTTTTTATCGTCGATAATTGACAGTTCCATCTTAACTCCCTCTATTAAACATAAAACTATAAAATAAATAAATCTATCCCTAAATCACTCATTAATCATTCAGAAATTTATACTAAATAAAAACTTGCTTATAAACTTTTCTATCAAGAAAAGTCAAGACTTTAGTTCTTATATCTTTTTATTCCGTGAGTGAAAACCTAAAACAGCTTACTTCAATTAGTTTTATACGCCTTATATGCCACTTATAAGTAGCTTTTAGCCCTAGCCTATAATCCCATTTATGAGTTAGCCTAGCTCCTTTAGCTTTCATAAAGCTCACAACAAAGCCTTCTGTCTCACTTTTATGTATGCTATAAACTATTTTAGCAATTTCAGCTGCCTTTTCCAAGAATATCCTATCTGCATTCTTGCTCTTAACCCCAAAAGGGGGGTTCTGGAAAACTGTACTAACCCTTTCCTTAAAGCTTTTAACCTCCATAAGACTAAACTCAGCCTTATTTCCAGCTATTAAACCCTCACTTTTTACCTTTGCAAAGTTTCTTTTTGCTATTTCTATGGCATTTTCATCATTTTCAACAAAATAAACCTTAGAAGCTCCTAGCACTAAAGCCCCTATTCCAAGACTTCCAGGTCCTGCTCCCAGATCAGCAACCCTATTATTTACTATATCTCCAAGCATATAAGCCTTCCAGAGCATATCTGCAGCTATTTCAGGCTCTGTTATATACTGCTCCTGCCTCACCTTTGGCCTTTCAAAGCCCTCTAGGCTGCTTAATATCCTAGCCACCCGTCCCTTGCTAATCTTCTGAACTCTCACTTTTCACTCACAAATTCTCTCTTTAAGCTTATTAGGTGCCCTCACCTGCTACATTACTACCATATTTAGCCTCCAAATAGGCGATATCTGTACTATTATGAACTCTCACTTTTTATATTTAACCCTCCAACACTGTCAAAATTTAGGCACTATGCCTTGCTAAAAGTCCTTCTCATTCCTAAGATAGTCCCATTCCCAACCTCATTCCCAGAATTTTCTCGTCGGAAACTCATTCCCAACATATTCCCACCACATTCCCAAGATATTCCCAGAAACCACAAAATTTAAATAAATCACTGCCTCAAAACTCATTATGCTATGGTTCAAAAGAAGAACGCAGGAAATTGAGAGAATTGATCAGCTTAGTATTGCCATAAGAAACTCTTTCATGAATGTTAAAAGAGACACCCAAAACATCTTTGCCTGGCTCAACTATCTCTACCAAAAAAACCAGCAGCAGGAGCAGTTAATTAAAGACTTACAGCTCCAGCTAAAATACATGCCAAAAACACCAGAGGAAATAAAATACATAATTGATAGATATTATAATTATAATGACTTATTAACTCGTTTAAATGAGCTTAAAACCCGTATTGAAGAATTTAAAACTACACAAATCCAACCTCTTCAGCCCTCTCAACAGCCTTTTCAATCACCCCCTTCACATCATGTACTAACAAAAATGGATAACATGGCTCTAAGGCTTGAAAAGCTGGAATCAAAGCAAGACACAAGATCCTATATCAGAGAAAAAATCATCAGAAAGTTAACAAAAAATTCAAAGGATTTTATTAAAAATTCCATCTATACCTTAATAAGAAAATATGAGAAAATCTCCGCATTACAGCTTCGAGAAATGATTGTAGAAGAACAAGGATTGTGCTCTAAAAGCTCATTCTACAGAATCCTAGAAGAGCTAGAATCCCAGGAAGACATTGAAACTGTGCACGACAAAAAGAAAAAATATTACTTCTTTAAAGCCTTAAAACACACATAAATGTCAAAAACCACCCTTCATAGAAGGATGGCATGCTACTAACGCAAAGGTTATTCAGTGGTTTTTGAGCACACTCGGAATTCCACTATTCTTTGAATAGTGGAATTCCGATGTTTAAAACCATAAAAATTATTTTCCTATTTATAACCGAAAACTATTTAAACAACTTCTAAAGAAATTTTCATTATTTTTCATTATTTTCATTGATAAGGGGGTGTAAGTTTGACCAATTTACGTGATGAAAAGGTGTTAGAATCCACTCTTTCTACTCTTAAAGAGGAGTTGGAAGACCATCTTGATGCAATAAACAGCAACACCAATGAGATAATCTCCAATTACGAATATTTATGCCAGCTTGATGCTAGGCTTTCAAAGATAGAGGAAAAGCTTGACGAGCTTCTTCATGCCTCAGGCATTACCTTCTCAAAGTATAAGGATTTTAAGCTTCCAAGGCTAACTAAAAATGAGCAGGAGCTATTTGACTTTCTACTAACTCAAATCCAGCCTTTATCATGCAAGGAAATAGCCTTCAAACTAGCCTTAACCCAGCAAATATCATCAGACTATCTAACAGCATTAATAGAAAAAGGCATTCCAATAGTCAAAAGATATTCTGGCAGTGATATCCTAATAGCCCTAGATCCAAAGTTCCATGACGAAATGCAAACAAGAAAAAACTCAATTAAGCTTAATCTAGCAGATTAAAACATTTAACATCTATCAAAAACTAGATTAAAATATCCATCAAAATAGCTTAAAACATTTAATCATTGATTAATTCTTTTATTATATATAATTTCAAGGATTATGCGAAGCCTCAAAGAATAAAAATTGCTTGGATTGTAAATAAATTATCTGGCATTAGACGAACTTCATATAACTTAGACTACGACCAAATTCATGTCGCTCTTCTGGTTGTTTAAAATCCCTCATGTACATGGCATTATATCCAGGTCGTGGTTTACCTTCTACATCATATGCAACATCTATAATCAGAACTTCCCTCGCATTTGAAGGACGTACATGAAAAGACACAGATGTATGTATGGTTGATTCTAAATCTCCTGGCTTTTTTGGATCAAAATTAGCATGAAATACCCACCCTTCAGCTAGTAACTTGGTGACTCTTGCGTCTTCTCTCAGAGTTCTTGGCAATTGTGTTTCAGTTGGTACCATGAGTAATGGAAGTACAGCACTACTATTTAAATCTTTCGCTTTTCGCCACAATAAAGTAGTCAAAATCTAACTTTTACAAACTATCCAATGGGCTCTTAACCTTCTTCAATTGCTCTGTTGAGACCTTAGTATATCTTTGTGTTGTTGCTAAGTTACTATGCCCTAAAAGCTCCTGAATAACTCTAATATCAGTTCCTGATTCTAGTAAATGTGTAGCAAAACTAGCTCTTAAAGCATGGCAAAACACCCTTTTCCTTATTCCAGCCTTAACAGCTGCATTCTTAACTATTTTCTGGGCCTGTCTCACTCCTATATGCCTTCCATTATGCGCAAACAAATAATCCTGCTCAGGACTATCTTTCATATAATCCTTGATATGCTCCTGTAGTGTAGCAGATAATATGAACTGCCTGTCTTTCTTCCCCTTTCCAAGCCTTACTACTCCTAGCTTTTGCTCTAAGTCAAGATCAGAAAGCTTAATGCTAACACACTCAGAAACCCTTAATCCAGAGCCATACATAATCTCAATTAAAAGCCTGTGCTTAGTATTTTTCTCATTTTCAATCAAAGCCCTAATCTCATCTTTAGTTAGCACAGTAGGCAGCTTTTTCTCGCTTTTAGGAGCCTTTACATTTGCAAATATATTCCTTTTTAACATCTCTTGGTAAAAGAACTTAAGAGAACTCAATGCAAGGTTTACAGAAGCAGGCTTATGCTCTTTTTCACTCATTAAATAGCCAAGAAATGCTTTAACATCTTGCTCTGTTACCTCCTCTGGAGTCTTATTAACAAACTTAAGGAACTTCTCATTATGGTGCATATAAGCATCTAAGGTTTTCCTGCTAAACCCCCTTACCTTTATCTCAGCCTCAAGCCCCTTCAAAGCTTCCATCTTACCTCTTTTATAGGATTTAGATTATTTACTTTATTTTTACTATTCTTCTTGTTTTATTAATTTGCACTACGGTTGCGAACACGCAACATACATGTCCGCTAGTGCACATTATTTAGTGGATAAGCGGACCTTAGTAAAGGCACGCAGGTACTTACAGAACCGAAGTTCTGTACTTGCTAACTCGTGCCCGTTTGCAAATTTTTAGTTATGTTTTAGTCAATTATTTTTTATTTATTCTAATTTTTAATTCTCTATCTTTTTGTTAACAAGAAAAACCACAAACTTAATGCCCCTGCAACTACAAAGGCAGCAGTGCTTAGCCATAAAGGCAAACTAAAGCCTGCAATAGCAGCATCCCATCTTGCAAATACCCTTACTAAATGCAATAAAGCTATTAACCCAAAAACACCTCCTGCAACTCTAAGCCCTAAATCTTTCTTATCATCTGCCATTTTCTTGCCTCCCTTTTACTTTTATCCTTCTTCAACTTTTGCAAATCTATCAAATTTCCATAAAATAAGCCTACTTCCACATCAAAAATAGCCTATTTCCTTAATTTTCTCAAAAAAGAACTATATAAATGTTCGCTTAATTCCCCCAGCTCACCAATATTTTAGCAATATTCCATAATTCTCCCTCTACAAACAACAAATGAATACTAATGAGTTCACTTAATGTATGAAGCAAGGCGAGTTTTTTCGACGATAGGAGAAAAAACCTCGAGGTGAGCAAAATTTCCCTCGAAAATTCCCATATGGCTGAATTTTCAGAGCTGGAAATTTTGCGAACACTCGAGACTTTTGGAACAAAAGTTTGCCTTGCGAATATTATGCGAGTGGGATTGGAATGAAATGGAAATCCCAC
>CAZRPY010000021.1:0-18445 GCA_964602245.1 uncultured Methanosarcinales archaeon | reverse complement strand
ATAGAAAGATTTAAATACTAGCTGTTTCTGAGGGTTTGGTATAGAAATTATTATATTACTAGATAATTGGGGGTAAATATGGTTTATCAAAGAGAAGGACCAATGCATGAAGGGTTTAGAGAGCCTAGAGGAGATATTAACCAAAGTAAAGAATCTAATAGAGGAATAGGCAGGTATATAGCATTAGCTGTATTAGTTGTTGGTTTATATGTTGCTACGCCAATTGTGCCTTGGTTTATAAGTAGATATGTGCCTGCAGAAGTAGAACTCACTACAAATGACAAGCTTACTGCAAGGATAGTTTATCGCTCTAGAAGAAAAGGACAGGAATTTCCAGTTGAGATAAGAAGATTTCCAGAAACTTATAGTGGAAATTTAGGCTCTACATCTAATTATACAGGTGGCTTATCTGCTTTAGTAACTGATTGTCAGGGTGATTCTTCAACTAGAGAAGAGATTTCTAATGCACTAACTTCAGCTTATCTTAAGGATAGAGAGCTTTTGAGGAGACCTGTAACAAGAGTACCTTATACAAAACCTGCTGTTGATATTAGAACGAATAATACTGTCCTAGTTGCAAGAGATCCAAGTTGTATATAGTGTGATTCAAATGTACGCTGACGAACTTGAGGGAGAGGAGGAAGAGGAATACCTTTTAGATGAAATATCAGGAAGGAAGAGGAAGCCAGTTATGAGTACTTTAAATAAGAAGAAGTTATCAAGGTACGAGATGGATGAGTTGTTTGTGGAGGAGTAATGGAAAAACATGAGAAAGGAAGGACAGAGAATACTAGCAAAGGTATGACTCTAAGAGAGATATTAAGTGATGTACTGCTAATTAGACCTGATTCTAAGTTAACTGGACCAATAAACAAGGTTTTTAAATAATATCATATTAACTAATTCTTTATGGAAGCAATCTTAAAAGAAGAATATGACTTAGAGCTTGGAAGGGTAGTTGAAAGAATTAGGAAAGAGAATGCTAAATTAGTTTGCCTGCAATTGCCTGATGGATTGAAGAATAAGGCTAAACAAATTCAGGATTATATCAGAGAGCAAACAGATGCAGAGGTAATTATTTGGGCTGGGAGCTGTTTTGGGGCATGTGACCTGCCATTAGAAGTGAAGAAATTAGGAGTTGATTTGTTAATACAATGGGGGCATAGTGTATGGCGTTAATGGTTGCCTTTTTAATTGCTATTTTTGGTGGTATGGTATCTGGGATATTAGCTGCAATAATTGCGAAAGAAGAATTAAAGGCTGGAAAAAAGTATTTTAGAATTCTTAGCTTTGTATTTCTGATTGGAGTTTTAGTAGCAGTAGGATATGCTTTGATGTATAATGATTATGTATTACTGTTGAGTTTTATATTTTTGTTAGGGATTCCTGTTGGAAGTTTAGCTGCTATCAGATTTCCTAATATATTGAGGCTAGTATGAGGATAAGCTGGCCAGTAAAACCTGTAAATATGGGCACTACAAAGTTATCATCCATATGTGTTATAACTAATTCTGTTAGTGTGGCAATTATTGCCATTGGAATGAAGATATACCATACTTTTAAAAGGAAATAGCCAATTAATAGATTGGTAATTAAAGAGGCTAGAGAGCCTTCAAGTGATTTGCCATTCTTAAACCTGTGTTTACCAAATTTAATGCCAACTATGGCTGCAATGGCATCGCTGAAATGAGACATACTTAGTGCTGCTAATGCTATTTTAAAGTTGTAAAGTGCTAATGATAGAACTATTGCTAAAAATCCAAATGTTAGGGCTGTGAAATTTCTTTCTTCTTTCTTTTTTGTAAAGATAGTGTAGAGAATAAAGTTTATATTAAATTCTACTCTTAGCAGATCAATAAAGGTTGATATGAGTAATACAAGAAAAAATAAATATATTAAAACTGTAGGTCCATAAAATGAATATATAGTATAACTTAGTAATAGAATTATTGCACCTAAAAGAATATGAAGTAATTTTCTATAAATCTGTAAATTTGGAGATGATTTTATCTTCCTTGCATATGCATCTCTTTTTTGCTTAATTTTTTCTATTTTATCTTTCACTATTCTAAATTTTTTTTTTACCATCTTTCTTTATTTATGCCAGTATAGTAGCCAATTGCTCTAACAGCGAAATGTGTGATTATGCTTAGTATGATTAATGAGATGACTAATTTAATAGTCGGTATATAAATTATGCTGACAAATAATAAAGCGCCTAATACTGAGTCAAGCTGATCAAATGGGATAAATGGCTTACCTGGCTTAATATCTAATCTTCTTTTGAAAAAGCTCTTAACAGAGTCGCCAAACAGGACGCCAAAGCCTAATAGAAAGCCTAATGTGAAGAAGCTGTATTGGTTGTAGGGAATAATGCTTAATTTGTGGAAGAATTCAAAGCTGTATAAGTTAACTTGAAGATAAACAATAACAATTGATATGACAATACCGGTTACAAAGCCTCTGAAAGTTTTATGGCTGCCTAGTATAGGCTTGTTATCAAACCATTTTTTGTTAAAGTCAACAGGAATGGCAAAGGACTTTAGGATATTCAGCTTTGCTGCAAAGATTGGCATCATATTGGCAAAAATACCAGGTAACATGAGATAGATAAGTTGTAGAATGTAAAATGCAATATTAGAAAGTGCCATGGTTGAGCTTTAAAATTTAAATTTTTTAATTCTGATTGAGGATATCATTAGTACTGCTAATATTAAATAAATGTATATGAAGAAATTTGTTGGGAATCTTAATAAGTAAAGCGAAGGAATAATTATACCTGAGGATGTGATTGGAATGCCTTCGAAATAATCAGAATGTTTGGATATGTTAAATCTTGCTAGTCTAAGAGTGCCTGCAAAGACAAATAAAACAAGAATTGTAATGTTTAGCATATTTCTGTCTAGGAGCATGTAGCCAAATACTGCTGGAGCAACTCCAAAGGCTATCACATCTGCCAATGAATCCATTTGCTTGCCAAAGTTATCTTTTCTTTTTAGCCATCTTGCTATTGTACCATCTAACTGGTCTGCTATAACAGATAATACCATGAAAATTGATGCATATATGAAATCTCTCTGAATGGAGGAGAAAATTGAGGGCATTGCAAATAAAATACTTATTAGAGTTATTATGTCTGGTGGTTTGATTAGCTTAAAGATGTTCATTTTTCAAGTTTAATATTCTGCAATAATTGTTGTGCCGGCATAAACCTGTTGGCCCTCTTTAACTTTTAACCTGATTTCATTTGGCAATATTAGTATGCATTGTGAGCCAAGGTTGATTAAGCCTATTTTCTGGGCTTTAATAATATTTTGATTTTTCTTAACATAGCATTGAATCCTTCTGGCTAAAATGCCTGCAATCTGGATAACTTTAATTTTTCCTATTATTTTGTTCTTAATTATTATTTCATTCTTTTCATTCTGTAATGATTTTTCTAAGTTATTAGCTGGAAAGAATTTGCCTTTTGTATATTTAATTGATAGGATTCTGCCATCTACTGGGGATCTGTTGTAATGCACGTCTAAAGGTGACATAAAAATTGAGATTATTTTTGTCTTAGGAGCAATGTCTTTTGTTGTGGTATAAATTTTGCCAATGTACTTTTTGTCTATCTTTATTGATGATTTATTAATAGTTGCTATCTTCAGTATTTTGCCATCAGCCGGACTGACTATCTTCCTGCCTTTTGGTGCTGTTCTTTTTGGGTCTCTGAGAAATATTAGGCGCCAGTATAAGAGGAATAAGCTTATAAGGACCGAGAAGATTAATGCTAAGTATATTATTATTCTTGTAAGCATACTATTGAGAAGTTGGATTTTGATTATAAAGGTTTGTACAGTTTTATTATGTATTATAAATTACTATTAAACTATTAAGGTGCTTTGCAATAAACTTTATAAAAGATTACTTGCAGAGATTATAATTGTGAAAAAAAGAGCTAAGAAAAGAGATATTGAGAGAAGGCATGTAAAAGGGCAGTTATTAGGAATGCCTGTTATAGCTGTTATAGTTGTGATTGTGGCTGGGGTTATAATTGGACTGGGCTATTACTTGTTCTTTGGCATTGGAAAGGTTTCAGAGCAGAGTTTGTTGAGGAATTTTGAATCTAGCCTTGATAGGAAGCTTGGAGAGACTGCTAGGAAAGGGCCTTCAAGCATACAAGAGGTCTCCTTAGCTTTGCCAAAAGATATTCAAGAGGTTTGCTTTTTTGAGTATAATGATAAGTTTGACAGGTTTGCTAATATTAAGCTTGCTGGTGTAGCTGAAAACCTGAAGAATACAAATGGTGTCTTGTTCCAGGATGATAAGTTCTATACGATAAATCTGGCTAATTTGCAGATTGATAAGAATCCATTGTGTGTTAAAACACAGAAGAATAAGGTTTCATTAAAGCTGGAAAGTACTGGAAGCAAAAGTTTGATTAAACCTTTAGATGAAAAAGATGCAACAATTGATTGTACTACAGTTTATTATTCTGGTGATCTTAACAGAAGACTGGATATTGTATTTCTTGCAGATAGTTATAGCCTTGATAAGTTTGCTGAAGATGTTAACAGGTATGTTAACAATGTTTTTCTGGCAACTGAGCCTTTCAAGAGTGGCATGGAGAAAGTGAATTTTTACAGGGTTGATGATGATAATGAGCTTGGATGCAGTGCAAAGGATTACTTGATATGTGATGAATTTCTGGTGCAGCAGGTTGCTGTTAATTGTCCTAATGATTATATCTTTGTATTGCATGATAGGAATAAGATTATTGATACAACACAGCCTTTAAGATCTAGTTCAATAGGTAATGTTGCTTATATTAATACTGCTGATGAGGCTTTTGTTGCAATACATGAGTTTGGGCATATATTTGCAAAGCTAGCTGATGAATATGTTGATGATAGTTTTTATGCTAATTTTGATGCTAAAGATACTCCAAACTGTGATGATAACAGATGCAGGAAATGGGCTGCTGTTGATGCCACTGGATGCTTTAGAGGATGTACAACTGCTGCATTTTTCAGGGCTACTGATAATTCAATAATGAGGGATTTCTATAAGTCAAAAGAGTTTGGGCCTGTTAATGAGAAAGTAATAAAAGCTGGTATAGAGGTGTATGGATGAGGAAAGTTGCTTTTTTGGCATTGTTACTTGTAATATTTAGCTTATTTGCATTACTTGTATTTTCGCAAGAGGAGAAAGTGTATGTGGTTAAATTGCATTATGATGCTGATGGATTTACAATTAAGGAAGTGCAGGTAAAGAATGGGTATGCTCCTGATAGGAAGCTGCAAGAAGGGAATTTTAGGGCTGAGTTGATTTCTGAGGATAATAAAGTACTGTATGGCTTTAATTTTGAAGTGCCTTTGCTCTTATTTACAGATGGAGGGCAGGGAGGTAGAGTTAGAGGAAGTGTTGTTAAGTTGAATGAAACAGATTTTGTATTAGTTGTTCCTTTCCATGATAATGCTAATCTTAGGATTGTGGATAGGGAGAAGGAGTATATTGCTTCATTAAGCCCTGAGAGTTTGGCACGAAGGTTAGTTAAGATGGGGCTTTGGATGGTTGCTGGAGCAATTATTCTTATTGCTTTCCTTATAATAAAGAAAAGGATTGATGAGAGAGAGCCTCCTAATTTAGGCAAAAAAGAAAATCCTTATGAGATGCCGCCTGGAAGGTATTAGCAATGGATAATCAAATTATTTTAAAAGAAGTATCAATTGATGAAGCTTTTAAAGTACATGTACAGATTCCTGAATTTAAAAATGACCTTAAATATACGAAAGAATATTCTCAAGAACACTGTAAAGGTAAAGATACTTTAATTATAGTCGCATATCTTCATAATAGTCCTATAGGGTATTTAGTGGCCTATGATAAATTTGATGATGGCTCTTTCTATTGCTGGATGACAGGTGTACTGCCGGATTACAGAAAAAGAGGAGTTTTTAAAGCAATGATGAGTTATCTTGAGGAAATAGCTAAACAGAAAGGTTATTTTACGATAAAAATTAAAACTAGGAACAATAGGAGAGAGATGCTTGCTTATCTCATTAAGCATGGATTTTATTTTACTGAAGTAATTCCATTTCCAAATATTGAAGATAATAGGTTTGTACTAGAAAAGAGAATATAGCAACCTTTTTATATTCTGAAAATTGTATAGTAAATAAATAAAATATTTTAGCAAAATTTTATAAAAAAGAGGTTGATATGGTAGAGTATTTTGAGGGTATATTAAAGATAGCAAATCTAGTACTAGCTTTAATTGCTGGAATAATTGCGATTTCGCTTTTTAAGAGTTCTAGGAGATATGAGTTAAGAGCTTGGAAAATATTAATTATAGCTTTAGTATTTTTTGCTGTGCAGGAAGTATTAGGGGCTTTAAGGGCATTTGATGTCTATAGTTCTCCTTTCCTTACACATGTAGTGCCATCGGTTATACTTGGGCTTTTGATTTATGCATTAGCAATACAACTGCATATTCATCATACTTCAAAACAGAATAATAAAACTAAATAAAAAATGAGCTTATACACAGAATGCATAGGATATGTTGCACCATTCTATAACCTTGCATTAGTAGTTGTAGTTGTCTTAATGATGATAAAATTATTAAGGACTGCTAGCAAGAATGTTTATGTTGAGCCGTGGAAATGGCTTTTCTATGCAATTCTTATTTTTATTTTAGAGGAAATACTAACAGTATTAGATGCAAGTGGCTATAACATAAATGATTTAGTCTATCCTTTGCTTGAAACTTTGATAATATCGTGCTTTATTTATATGCTATTGTTGCAGAGAGAGTATGTAAAAGGGAAGAAGAAATAGGTTATAGGGAATTAAAAAGGAATAATAATAATTTGCATTACGAGCCTCGAAATGCGAGGCTATGCGATTAGTCCGCTAATCAGCAATTGTAAAACTTATTGTAGCGGACAGGTAAGTTGCGCAGTTGCGAAAATCAGTGATTCCACAAAATCTTTGGGATTTTGGGAGCCGAAATCAGAAGATTTCGTGCTTTCGAAACCCCCGAAATGCTCTGCATTTCGATGGTTCGCAACCGTAATGCAATTTAAAGTGCGAAATTAAAAATAATTAAATAAAACTATTAAAAATGAATAAGAGGGGTATATCACCATTAGTTGCAACCTTGCTATTAGTAGCCTTTTCTCTATTAATTGGAGCAATAACAATGACCTGGGGCAAGAGTTATGTGGAAAAGATACAACAGCCAAAAAAGGAAAGCCTGGATGCATTTAAGAGTGCTATAATAATTGGATTTGAGCAGATTGATGAGTCTCTCAGAGGGATACAGATAGAGTATATAACTGGAAGAATAACAAGAGAAGAGTATCTGCAGAAAGAGAAAGCATTGCTTGAGGCTGAAGATAAGGCAGCAGCTTCTTACTGTACATCTGATTCAGATTGTTTGGAAGGATTTTCATGCTGGCATAAATTGGCTGCGGGTGTTTTTACAGGTGTGAAAGGTAACAAAAATAATCCTGGAAAGTGCTATAGCGATGCAACTGTTTCTAAGATACGATAGAAAACTATATAAAGTAAAATGTATTTGCAAATGGGATGAGGAAATTAATTGTTCTTGTTGCAATTGTTGCATTGGCTTTATTATTGATAGGATGTGTTTCTGAGCAAAGGCAAACTGTACAGCAAACTGGAGAAAAAGTAATGACTGAAAAAGTGCAGAGCGGAGAGAGTGTTGCTGTTGCTATAAAAGGTTTTAAATTTATACCTGCTGATATAACTGTTAAAGTTGGAACTACAGTAACTTGGACAAATGAGGACAGTGCGCCTCATACAGTAGAGAGCTCTGATGGAGTGCTTAGATCTGATGAGCTGGGGAAAGGCGATTCCTGGAGTTTTACATTTACCAAAGCTGGGAAGCATGATTATATTTGTGGCATACATCCTTCAATGCATGGCTCTGTGACAGTGCAATGAGGTAAGAATTAGTAATAAGAATAAAATTGCAATGAAGATTAATAACATTAAAAATGAATAAGCTTTATTCAAATCTGCTTTTTTCTATTATTGTAACTGCTGTTATGAATGCATTAGATATGGTCTATCACCTGGCAACTGGATGGGCTGTGCATCTTAACTATGTTGCAATTAAGATAACTGTAATATTTCTAACAGTATGGATGATAACACAATTTATAGGTAAAGGGAATGAAGAAGGGATTATAGCTAGTATATTTGGGCCTGTAATGTTTTATGTTTACTATGTATTTACAGGAGCAACATTGAACAGAGAGATATTTAAATTGGATGAGCAGTTCTGGTTTATATTTTTGCATATTGTTTTTATGCTAATAGCTTATTTTAGTGCATTTTATTTTGTGGTGGGAGAAAAGAAATGGATAAGAACATCTAGTTTTATATTAATAGCTAGTGCTGCATCAGTTGCTTTTTATGCATTATTTATTATGCTCAGATGGAGAATTATGGGTATAAGTGAGGAGGATGCAGCTGCTCTTATGACTTTCAGATTAATGATAATTCCAGCTATTGCTTTTATAATTGGAATAAGCGCAGGAGTTGTATTAGAGAAATTTACAAAGAAGAGATTTACAGACAGCATAGCTGCAGGCTTAATTTCAGATGCTATTATTATTCTGTTGTTGCTGGACTTTATCCTAGGCTTTATAGGTTTAATAACAGTACTTATATCTTATTATATGATACATACTTATAAAAGAGGTATGATTGATGAGATGAAATAAATGAGCAAGAAAAAGTGGCTTATACTAGGGATTGTAACTGGAATTGTTGGCAGTTTTTATGAGTTTGTGCCAAGAAAGACAATAAAGTCAATTGCAGAATTCCTATTGTTTGATATTGATATATTTGGAAAGAGGATAAGGCATAATGATTTAATATTGGTTGGAACTATATTGCTCATAATAAGTTTTGTTAGTTTTTATAAAGTGTATAGATTAATGAAAATTGAAAAGAATGTTCATAAGAATGAGAAATTAAAACCTATTTCTGGCAAACGTAAACAAAGGTAGGCGGAAGATTTAGTGGAACAAATATAGTGGAGATTTTTCTAAAATAATACTGGAGATATTGCTTGAAATTATTGGAGTACCTGTAAAGGATAAATTTTCCAGAATTGTTTAAGACTTCTAGTGTGGCTGTTATAATCCTTACTTTCTTTTGTCTTGACAAGTTAGAGAATGGGAGGCTTGAGAGAATATAGTCTATTTCTGGAATATTATAGCTCTCCAAGTATTTCTTTATGTTTTCTGCACTATCATTAATTATGAATAACCTGGGATCATTAAAGCTATTTTTCAGATACTTGTATAATTTTTTATTAACCTCAAAACAAAAGATTATTGCATCTTTTCTTGTTTTAGCTAAAATCTCTCTTGTAAGAATGCCTGTGCCTGCACCATATTCAACAATATACTTTGCTTTTCTGAAATTAATGTTTTTTAGCATGCTGTTTTTTAGGAATCTGGAGCTTGGAGTAATACTACCTATTTGTTTAGGATTTTTTAAGAATGTATTAAGGAATATAAACCTCTCTTTTAGCTCCCCCATGAAAAAAGGGGGTTTGAAGAGATTTAAAAAGGTTTTCTTTTTGCTATAAACTTCAGAAAGTTTTATAAAGATATCAGAGGTTCAATTGTTTCATATTTGTCTGATATTAAAAGGTTTTTAGTTGCCCCTGTAGCTTAGACATGCATGGCATGGAGCAATAGGTAGAGCGTACGGCTGTTAACCTGCTAGCAGGCACCGTAAATCTTTAGAGCGGACGGTCACCAGTTCGAGTCTGGTCAGGGGCGTTTTTCATCTGTTCATGAGAAAGGAAGGATATCAATAAAGCTTACTACACTAGGCAGGTTGATATTGCAAGGATATGTGAGTGCTAGCTAATGTTGTATATTCATTTGTTTTCGTTTATTCTTAATCAATAAATTTAAATATAAGTTGCATCAGAATTTCTAATGGAGAACAATAAAGAGGGAGAAAAAAGTGGTTGATGAAAGTTTATTGGCTAGTCTTAGCATTAGTTCTAGGGATTTTAAGGAAGAGGAGTTAAATGCTATATTATCAATGTTAACTAAAGATGAAAGAATAGTTTTTAACATACTAAAGAATTCTGAGAATGCTTTAACAGCTTTAGAGGTTTATGATTTGTATATAAATGAAATGATTAAAACAGAGAAGAGATTAATTGAAAAGAAAGATAAGATTGTACACTTACTGGCTGACGAGTTCGGAATGGACAGAAAGGCAAGGCTTGAGGATATCCCTAATGTTAAAAAGGCTAGTGAGATTAAGGCTAGATTTATCAGGAAAATGGGATTATCTGTTCCTACTAATAGGACTATAACTAGAGTTTTGGAGAATTTGAAGGACGCAGGATATGTTATAAAAAGAGACCCCAGGAATAAGAGAGCTAGAGCTTACTGGGCATTACACCCTAACATGAAAGTTCTTCTTAAATCTGAGAAAAAGATGACAGTAGAGGAGATGAAGAAACAGTTGCAAACGATTAAAGAGTTTCTTGCTAAGAATAAGGAAGAATAGCTTAGTTATAAATTTTCTTCAAGTGATTTAGAATTAGACAAGTTTAGTCTTCTCACTGCATCTGGGATAGATGCGTAATAAAAAAGAGCTGTTCCAACCATATATTTGGCAGTTTTAAGTGGTTCTTCAACTCTGGTTTGGTTATCGAAATAAAGTGTGGTAGATCCAAAAACAGGGAAATCTCTTACTATTCTATGGAATCCATATCTATAAAAAAGACTTGGTAAGAGGGTAACACTTAAACCAGTTATAGTAGCGAAATTTTGATAGTCTCCTAATATTCTAGATCCAAAATGCGACATTGCAATACCTATGCCTATAGCAGTAAAAGTAGTCCAATAATCATTTAAAAAAGTTCCAATTGAGCGTGGAGGATGCTCATAGAATGGCCTGCATACATTACGCACATTTTGTAAAAGATTTTGTAATAACTTATTACCGTCACTATGCATTGTATAACTTAATACTCCGCTATTTTTATATTTTTCTATAAGTTTTAAATTTGCCCCTAACAGAATTAAAAAATGGGCCCGGGCAGATTCGAACTGCCGATCCCTCGATTTGTGAGTCAAGCCAGAGAGCATCGCTCTCTAAACCCTCACCTCCGAAAAGCTGAGAGATGCCTAACTTTTCGGAACTTACGTTCCGAGAAGTCTCGAGACGTAGTCTCGAAACTTATCAGTCGAGTGCTCTAGTTGCCTGCCAGCAGGATTTGCTCTGCAAGCACCAGGCTGAGCCACGGGCCCTTAGCTGAGTTAGATTTATAGAGCATTTATAAGATTTTTGGTAGCATTGTGATATTGAGAATATTTAAATAGTGATTTAGTTTGACACTATTCATGGGCAAAAGATTGGAGATTGAGCAAAAGACAAGTAGTTCTATAATTAATATAGTTCTTGATACTTTGAAAATTGGTAAACAGGCGCTGGTTTTTAATAGCACTAAAAGATCTGCTGAGAAAACTGCTGAGGAAATTGCACTGAAATTGAAGGGTAATAATGAAGAGCTTAATAAACTTTCAGAGATAGCATTGAATGCAATTGCAAGGCCAACCAAGCAATGCGAGAGATTAGCTAATTGTCTGAAAAAGGGTGTTGCGTTTCATCATGCTGGATTGCATAGCAGGCAGAAAGAGATGATTGAGGAGAATTTTAAGGCTGGGAATATTAGGATAGTATGTTGTACTCCGACTCTTGCATACGGTCTAGAGCTACCAGCATATAGAGCAATTATAAAAGATCTTAGAAGATATAGTAGCAGAGGATTGGCTTGGATACCTGTACTTGACTATTTGCAAATGTCTGGAAGAGCTGGAAGACCAAGTTATGATACTGAAGGGCAGGCTATAGCAATTGCTATTTCTGAGGCTGACAAGGAATTTATTTTTGATAAATATATAAAAGGAAGCCCTGAGAAGATTTATTCTAAGCTTGCTGTTGAGCCTGTACTTAGGACTTATCTGCTTTCACTTATTGCAACAGGGTTAGTTAGGGATAAAGCGCAGATAATGGATTTTTTTTCCAGAACATTCTGGAGCCATCAGTTTAAAGATTTAGAGCATTTAGAGATAATTATCACTAAAATGCTTGAGTTACTAGAAGAGTTTGAATTTATTAAAGTTGCTGGAAGACAGGATGAAGTTAGAGGGATGATTAGCAAATTTAGAAAGGTTAGAGATGAATTTATATCTGCAAATGAGATAAATAATGAAAACTATTCTGCAACTATACTTGGCAAGAGAGTTTCAGAGCTTTACCTGGATCCTTTAAGTGCTTATAAAATAATTGAAGGGTTGAGGAATGCCTCTGCAAGAAGGATAAAGAGTATTGCATTGCTGCAATTAATTTCTAATAATCTTGAGATGGAGCCTTTGTTATCTGTAAGGAACAAAGAAAGAGACAAGATTGAGCAGGAACTGGCTAAGAATGAAATTTATTTGTTGCAGAAAGAGCCTTCGCTTTATGACGCTGAATATGATGATTTTATTAAGTCTTTTAAGACTGCATTATTTTTTGAGAGCTGGATAAATGAAAAGGATGAGGAATTTTTGCTTGAGGAGTTTAATATAAGGCCTGGTGAGACAAGGGCTAAAATACAGATTGCTGACTGGCTTTTGTTTTGCACAGAAGAGTTTACAAAATTGCTGCAGTTTAAGGAGATGGTTAGGGAAATTGTGAAATTAAGGATCAGAGTGAAACAGGGAATTAAAGAAGAATTACTGCCATTAGTAAGGCTAGAAGGCATAGGTAGAATTAGAGCCAGGATTCTTTACAATAATAGGATAAGAGATATTGGAGATTTAAGAAAGGCAGATGAGGCAACATTAAATGCATTGCTTGGCAGGAAGATTGCTGATAGTGTTAGAAAACAATTGGGAACGGAAATAGAGAAAATACCAGAGGGTAAGAGGAAAGGGCAGATTAATCTTGAGGATTTTAGGGAGAGTTATGGTGATGGATAGCATAAAGTGCATTTGATTTGAGATGCTAAGCATTTGTAGATAATATTTAAATAAAGAGTTCTAATCCCTTATATTAAGCCCCTGTAGTATAATGGACAGTACACGAGGTTGCGGACCTTGGGATCGGAGTTCGATTCTTCGCAGGGGCATACTTATAAGGTAAATTTTATATACACTCCCAAATTCTTATAAACCAAATGAATAAAAGGATTCTTTTAATATATAATAAAGAAGGGATATATAGAGGCTTGGAGGATATTGCAAGAATAAATGGGTTAAATGCAGAATTTGCATATCAGCCCAGCTTTAGAGAAGCTATAGAGTATGCAAAGAGCAAAAGAGTAAATGCAGTTGTAACTGATTTGACAGATTCTAATACTGGGCATCCTTTTCATATGGTATTTCATGTATTAGTGAATGCTGTCAGAAGACAGGGCTATGTCCCAATTATTGGTTATCCAGAAGAATATGATGAGAAAAAGGTTGCTATTGTAGTTAGGCAAGGAATAGATGCAGTAGTTCAACGCTACGGAGCTGAGAACGACCACAGATTAATAGACATTTTGTCAGAACTTCTTAAAAATCCTGAGTTATACAAGGAAAGGCCTTTACTAGAGCCTAAGAGGTTAACAATAATTCCATCAAGCTTTAATCCTGATTTTCGTGAGCGGATGTTAAAAACAACATGGAAAAAAGGCATGCGGAGATAAGAGCTTTTAGACATAAGATTTTTAAAGGGATAAACAAAATAATATTTCTATGCGAGATATAGTTGAGAATCCGCTTGGAGAAGCTATAATTTACGGACTTTTAAATAATAGAACTTATGCATTAGTACATATTGCAAAAAAAACAAATCCTTTACAAACATCAGATACAAGTAATGAGAATAAACCACTTATATGGTATGAAACGTTTAGCAGTATAAGCGAATTTGATTTTAGACAAATGTTAAAAAATTATAAATTAATGGAGGTTGATCTTATTAATTTTGGACGTATAGATCCTTCTGATTCATCATCATTTACAGATTGTGTTAATGCTTATATTGAAAAATATTTTCTGGCTGCTACAAAAGAGACAACTATGTCAAATCTAATCTCACTTGAAGAAGAAGACATTATGAAGAGAAATCTTGACGATTTCTTGAGAAATCCTTTTGCTGAGAAACCTATTTTTTGAATATCAAACGCCTGTGGCTAATCGCACTCATGAATTTATTATAGCTTACCTAAAGTGTCTGATATAATTCTCTTTAAGAATTTATTTTATATGACAAGTTATATTTGCAAGTATAAGTTTATATTAATGTCTAACCAATTTCATATTTGACTGTCTCTAGCGATGCTAGTAGAACTAATCTTGCATGCGATTAGTCTGCAACGCTTAGTCTATTTATTACTTCCTCTGTTCCTTATACAACTTCTCTATCTCTTTCAATGTGGTTATATCGTCTGGCTTTCTATCGTCTCTTACATTCTTGATTCTTGGAAATCTGAGGGCATAGCCACTTGAGTATGTAGGAGATTTTTGGATTTCACCATATTCAACTTCTATCACTATTTTTGGCTTGACTATAACAGTTTTTCCTTTTTCGCTTGTTATTAATGGTTTAAGCCTTGCAGTTATCTTTTGCATTGTAACACCTTCCTCTGAGCCTTCAAGCTCTTTAATGCCTGATGCAACTTTACCTATTTCTTTGAAATTTCCTTTATCATCACTGCATGCAATATGATAAGAGCTGAGGAATTTTGCTCTCTTGCCTTCGCCCCACACTGCCCCAATAACTACTAAATCAAGAGTGTCTAGAGTTGGCTTGAGCTTTAGCATATGGCCTACCCTAGAGCCTGGTTTATAGGGAGCATCTAATGCCTTAATCATTACACCTTCATTTCCAGAGTCAAGAGATTTTTTAAGGAATTTTTTTGCATCTTTTGCATTACTTGTTACTATATGCTCGCAAGGCTTTATCTTTAATGGAACTATTTTTACTATCTTCTCTACTAATTTCCTGCGCTCTTTGAATGGTTCATTCAGATAATTTTTTCCTTCATAAAAAATTACATCAAAGACATTAACTTCTACTGGAAGCTCTTTTACTAGCTTATCAATATCATATTTTCTCTTTATTCTTTGCGAAATATGCTGGAATGGAAGATACTTTTTAGTAGTTGGGGAGTAGCCAACTATTTCTGAATCAAGGATAAACTCACTGCCCTTGACATATGATTTCACATATTCAACAACATCTGAAAATTGTTTAGTTACATTTTCTAGTCTTCTGGTGAAGAGGATAATATTATTCTTTGACTTATGAATCTGAAGCCTAAAGCCATCGTACTTAAATTCTATAGCAGCAGGAGTGCCTACTTGCTCAAATCCATCGTGAACATCTTTTGCTTTCTGGGCTAACATTACTTTGATAGGAATGCCAATATGCAAGGATGCACTTTCAACACCTTTCAATCCTTTTGTTTTAATTAATTCAGCAACTTGTGCAAAATCATTAGTAAGATCATATGCCTTCTGTACAGCATCTAAGTACTGATTGTATTTTTCTCTATCTTCTACTTCAATTTCTTCGTCTTTCTCATTATATTTAATAGCTAATTCTTTGCCAAAGAATGCCCAGACTATTGCATCTCTTATAGCTCCTGAGCCAACACCTACTCTTAAATTGCCAATAATTGTTCTAACTATGTATTTTGCTTCTTTTGCAGATGCCGAGGTTAATAGTTCTGAGATTAATTGGATTTTTTTGTCAAATGTTCCTATGCCTTGAAATTCTGTTAGCTTTCTAATATTATCAAAAACTTTTGATATTGTTAAATGCTTAGAGAATAAGGTATGTTGACTTTTTTTGGCTAGAAATATTTCTGCTACTAAACCTAGGTCTCCAGTTTTTGCAAATTCTTTCTCAACTTTATCTGCAGAGATTCCTGAGGCTGTTGAGATGCATTTTATAATTAATCTGTCTGCTACTCCTAGCTCTCTCTGGTCCCATGAAGGAAAGACCCTGCCTTCTAGCAATAGAACTAATTTTTGTATATCATCTGAGCTGGCTTCTTTTAGCAGCTGTGAGATAATATAAGTTTTCTGCAATCTTTTAGAGGTTTTTTCTAATGCTTCATAGACTTCTACTAGTTTTTTGTAGTCCATATAGAAGTGTTTTAATAAAGGAATGTATAAAAAGGTTACTGAAGGTGGTAAATGTCTGCTATTCTTAATGTTATTTTTTATATTTATTATATTAATTTGCAACGGGTGCGGACTGCGCACCATGCTCATCAGTCCGTTTCGTATATGTTACAGCGCTGATTAGCGGACCAATGGCACAGCCTTCGTAGAAGGCGTCGTAATGCAAATTATATTTTTTATCTGTCTTAGTTAAATATAAATACAAGTATTCCTAAAAATAGATTGTGGCAGAAGTTATTAGATATGTTAAGAAGGATCCTAGCCAGATGGATGTTCTTGAGGTGATTTTTACTAGAAGGTCTATTAGAAGGTATAGGGATATTCCTGTTGAATGGGATAAGGTTGGCAGGATTCTTGAAGCAGGTAGAGCTGCGCCATCTGCTGGAAACCTGCAAGGATGGAAGTTTGTAGTTATAACAGATCCAGTTAAGATAAAACAGCTTGCAGAGGCTTCATTACAGCAATACTGGATGGCTAGTGCGAAAGTGCATATCATTGTAGTTGCACAGTTTGAGAAAGCCAGAAGATTTTATGGAGTTAGAGGAGAGAGGTTATATACTATACAGGATTGTGCTGCTGCATGCCAAAATATGCTGCTTGCTGCACATTATCTTGGCTTAGGGGCTTGCTGGGTTGGTGCTTTTGATGAAGATGGTGTCAAAAGGACAGCAGGAATCCCAGAAGAGGCTAGGCCACAGGCTATTATTACCTTAGGCTATCCTGATGAAGAGCCACCAGTACCAACTAAATATAAGCTAGAGCAAGTAGTAATGGTAGAAAGATGGAAGATGGGACAGCAGATAAAGGATATAGCTATTACAATGGGCTATCCAAGCCTTAAGGTTGGCAAATACATACAGAAGACAAAAGAGTTTCTAGGGAATTTGCATGATAAGATAGCTAAGAAGGAGAAGTAGAATATTAAAATAACTAAGAAAATAATAAGAATTTGCATACTAGGCACGAACTGCGTGCCTTGCCAAAGTCCGTTTATAATAGATGTAAAGTGCAGTAGCGAACAGGTTGAGGAACTACGTTCCGAGACTTTTAGGAAGCAGGGCTTCCTACAAGTATAGCAGTTGTGAAGATACCCAAGAAAATCTTTGATTTTCTGGGCACAAAAAATCTAAAAGATTTTTTAGTGAGTGCAAATTAGAATAAATTTACTTGGATGCGTAATCTCTACAAAGCCTTATTCCTTTTATGACGATAAGGTAAATTAGTATACAAATGTGCACAAAATTGTAATTTTTAGAAATTTCTTAGATTTATCGACGAGAAAATGCTTAATTTTTTGAAATGCTGATAGAAAGATTTATATAGTATCTAAAGTATGAATATAAATATTAATAACTATTAAGAAAAGCATGATTGAGTTTTTTTGGCGAAAAACTCGTAATATCAGGCGTTTTTTGGCGAAAACAGACTGATTTTAGTTGCTTTAATCCGAATGTCTAGTATTTGTGTTTTAATTACTTATTGGCGTAAGCAATAAAACGTTTTCTAAAGGTAATTAAGGGTATTTCCATTATTTAAATATTTTCGTAATGAGAAATATATGATGGAGTATACACTTAGGATACCACATAAAGACAAAAGAGGGGTTGAGGCAAATGGCTATGGATTTGTTGGTGAGTGATGCGCTGAAAAGTGCGCAGAATGATAAAGATATGTTGATTGGACAGGCTAATATAAAGGTAATTGGTGTTGGCGGGGCTGGCAATAATATGGTAAGCTGGCTCTACAGGAAAGGGATTAGAGGGGCAGAGATTATTGCTTGTAATACTGATAAACAACACCTTGATATTTCTGAGGCTGACAGGAAGTTTTTGATTGGAAGAGATGTTACCAGAGGACTTGGCTGTGGAGGTTTTCCAGACAAGGGGGCTGAGGCTGCAAAAGAGGCTTTACAAGAGCTGAAAGAATCTTTAAGAGGGGCTGATATGGTATTTGTATGCGGTGGCATGGGAGGAGGTACAGGAACTGGAGCATGCCCAGTAGTTGCTCAGGTTGCAAAAGATGCAGGATCTATAGTGATAGGAACTGTAACTATGCCGTTTAAGATTGAAAGGGCAAGGATTGATAAAGCAGAGTTTGGGTTACAGCAGTTAAGGAAAGTTTCTGATACTGTAATTGTGATTGATAATAATAGGCTAGTGCAGATTGCAGGAAATCTGCCAATACAGCAGGCATTTGCAGTTGCTAATGAGCTGATTGCTACAATG
>CAZRPY010000020.1:0-19476 GCA_964602245.1 uncultured Methanosarcinales archaeon | reverse complement strand
CTAATTCTCATAATAATTGCTGTTCCTATTGCTTTTCTGATAGAGGTGGTTAGTAAAGAGGCAGTACAGCTATACACACAAACAAGGGAAAAGCTTGAAATGCAAGATCCAACTGAAAGGCCTTGCGAGTTAAATGATTTATTGTGCAGAGGCTTTATTTATTTCTCAAAATATCTGGCAAAACCAGAGGCGCAAACACAACTAGATGCTGCAGTCAACAGATTTACTGAAAGAATAGTGCAAGGCAGCTCTGAATTCTTGTTAGCAATACCAAAAAGAGTGCTTGAGATATTTGTCATGTTTTTCATAATATTTTACCTATTAAAAGATGGCAGAGAATTCATAATAGAACTGGAGAAATACCTTCCTGTCCACAAAAAGCATCATAAGCAAATATTCAACCAGTTTAATGATGTTACTTATGCAGTGATATTTGGTAATGTTATTGTAGCCTTAATTCAAGGAACTGTTGCAACAATTGGCTTTCTTATTGCAGGCATTTCCTCACCATTTGTCTGGGGTCTGTTAATGACATTTTTCGCTTTTATTCCCTATGTAGGCCCTGCTGTAATTTGGCTGCCTGCCTCCATTATTTTAATGTTAGATGGCTATGCGCAAGGCAGCAATATAATTGTATTGAAGGGAATATTCCTTTTATTATGGGGAGCCTTAGTTGTTAGTTTGATCGATAATCTCTTTAAACCAAAAATAATAGGTGATAGAGCAAAGATACATCCAATAGCTGTAATACTTGGGGTAATTGGTGGCATAAAACTGCTAGGATTTGTTGGCATAATAATTGGCCCCATGATTATTGCAATGCTTATAACTTTCATTAAGATTTACAGAATGGAAGAAATGGAAACAAGTAAAGAATAGTTAATAATATTTTTAATATTTAAAAATAGTTTTGCACTCACTTGATTCATCAAATAGTAATATAATAATATAATAATTTGCATTAACGAGCGCGAACTACGCGCTGTGCGATTGGTCCGCTTTCGATGATGGAACATATCATGTTGCGGACTTGGATAGCAGTTGTGAAGAAAGTTGCAAATTAAGAAAATAAAAATAGGAAATCTAAATAAAGTTCAAAATTAAGATTGAGGCTATAAAGAATATAATAAATCATCAAAGATGAACAATCATTCCACTAAATTAAAGATTAAGGATATGGACATTTCTTCTGGAGCTCCTTTAGTTGCTATTATTAACAAGAAAGATGCTGAAAGGCTTGACCTGCATTCATTAGACAGGATTAAGATTAAAAAGGGCAATAAGATTGAGACAGTGGTAATTGATATTGCAGAAAGCCATAAAGCTGTTAAGCATGGATATATTGGAGTATTTGAAGAGGTAATAAAATCATTGAAATTAAGACCTAATGATAAAGTTTCAGTTACCCTTGCAAGAAAACCTCTTTCTCTAGAATTTATAAAAAAGAAACTAGATGGTAAAAAGTTAAATGCCAAAGAGATTGACCAGATAGTCTGGGATATTGTTCATAATAAGCTAAGTGATGTTGAGCTAACTTATTTTGTTTCTGCATGCTATACTAATGTAATGGACCTTGATGAAACAATTATGCTGACAAAATCAATTGTTAAGCATGGCACAACCCTTAATCTGAAAAAATATCCGATAATTGACAAGCATTCTATAGGTGGTGTTCCAGGCAACAGAACTACAATGCTAATTGTTCCTATAATAGCAGCAACAGAATTGTATATTCCCAAAACTAGCAGCAGATCAATAACAAGCCCTGCTGGCACAGCAGATACAATGGAAGTGCTTGCTGATGTCTCTTTTTCTGTTGATAAGATGCAAAAAATTGTAAAAAAAACTAAAGGCTGCATAGTGTGGGGTGGTGCATTAAACCTAGCTCCAGCAGATGATAAAATAATTAAGGTTGAAAGACCATTAAGCATTGACGCAGAATCTCAGCTTCTTGCATCTATAATGGCAAAAAAGCTTTCTGTTGGCAGCACTCATATCTTAATTGATATTCCTACTGGCAAAGGCTCCAAGATAGAGAGTACTGCAAAAGCTATAGAACTGAAAAAGCAATTTGAAATTATTGCAAAGAAACTTGGCAAAAAGATTAAGGTAATCCTAACAGATGGCTCACAGCCAATTGGTAATGGCATAGGTCCAGCTCTTGAAGCAAGAGATGTGTTAAATGTGCTAACTAATAAGAATGGCCCAGAGGATTTAAAGAAAAAGTCTGTTCATATGGCTGGCTTGATATTAGAAATGGCTGGCAAAGCTAAAAAAGGTAAAGGAGAGAAATTAGCACTAGAAATTCTTGAATCTGGCAAAGCTTATAAGAAAATGATTGAGATAATTAAAGCTCAGAATGCAAAGGTAACAAAATCTTCTCAAATTAAGCTTGGAAAATATACTTATAACTATAAATCAAATAAATCTGGTGTTATCAAGAGCATAGATCCTATGGAAATATCTCATATTGCAAGAGTCGCAGGCGCTCCTATGGATAAAGGAGCTGGAGTTTACCTTCACTATAAAAGGGGAGATAGAGTTAAGAAAGGTGATGTATTATTTACAATTTATGCTGAAAGTGATGAGAAGCTGGGGTTTGCTAAAGAGGCTATTAAAGGGAAGAATATAGTATTATTCAGATAATTAAGGTTAAAATATTCTATAAAATAAAAAGACGCCACCGCCCGGACTTTCAATCCGAAGGATTTCCTTCTGGTATTTTGAATTTCCCAGCCTCTAGGAAGTTTTCGCAAGCCTTTTCCTAAAAGGCTTCCGGGAATCCCCGAAGGGACCAGCTCTCTCGCTTATGGCTCAAGGCTAGCGCAATACCGGGTTATGCGACAGTGGCATGTAAGGATTTTAATTGAGAGGGAATTTATAAAGATTGTTATTAATCGTGCGAAAGTAATTATTTAATTTTTAAACCAAATATTTAGAAATTCATTCTACCATCATAATAGGCACATCTCCCTTAATAGGATACTCTCTCTTGCACTTAACACATACAAGCCTAGTCTTATTAGAATTATATTTAACATCTGCCTTACATGCAGGACATGCTAGACTATCGTAAAGCTCTGTGGATAAAGGCTCTTTTACTATCATTAAAGGCTAAAATCAGCACCAGATTTATAAAATTTGCCCTAGAAAAAGCGAAAGCTTTATATACTAAGACCCTACTCTATTTAAAAAAGTTTGTATTACTATTGACGATGCCAAGGGGGACAATAATAAGACAGGTATAAGCTTTTCTATAGCTATTATTACCCGACAGCTAGTGAAAATTTGAATCTATATATTCAATTAAGTAAAAAAGAGTCTCATAAGGAGGCAAAAAATGACAATGGTCAGAAAATGTCCTGAATGTTCAGGTGTCAATTTAAGCATAAATAGGGAAAAAGGAGAGATAATTTGCAAAGATTGTGGACTAGTTATTGAAGAGAAGATGGTAGATTTCAGCCAAGAATGGAGAGAGTTTGATTCTGAAGAAGGTGAAACCAGAAGAAGAACAGGAGCTCCTATGACCTATACTCAATATGACCAAGGCATAGGAACAGAGGTTGGAAGAAAAGCAGACTTATACCAATTAGGTAATAAAGATAGAAACAAATTCTTCAGGCTAAGGAAATGGCAATACAGGATTAGCACTGCAATTGAAAGAAACTTAAAGCTTGCTTTAGCTGAGTTAAAAAGAGTTGCTAGTTACTTAAAGCTGCCAAAATCTGTTGAAGAGGAATCAGCTAGGATTTACACATTAGCTGTTCAAAGAGGCTTAGTAAGAGGCAGAAGCATGGAAATTGTTGTTTCTGTAGCTTTATATGCTGCTTGCAGAAGACATGAAGTTCCAAGAACTTTAGATGAGTTATCTGAAGCTTCTGGAATAGAAAAGAAAGAGATTGGAAGAACTTATAGGTTTGTCACAAGAGAACTGGGCATTACTATATTGCCTAGCAATCCTGCAGATTATATTGCAAGGTTTGCATCCTCATTAAAGCTTAGCCCTGAAACTCAGTCAAAGGCTGTTGAAATCCTAGATAGTGCACAACATGCTGAACTTACATCTGGGAGAGGTCCAACTGGCATTGCTGCAGCTGCATTATATGTCTCAGCTTTAATACATGGTGAGAAAAGAACTCAGAGAGAGGTAGCAGATGTTGCAGGAGTTACTGAAGTTACAATAAGAAATAGATATAAAGAGCTTCTTGAAAAGCTCCAATTAGAAAGAGAGATAAAAAAGCTGAAGAAGAAGAAATAGAGACTCAACTTATAGGTGTTACGCATGGGATTCCACACAGTAAGTCCTATACTTGGCAAAGACGCTTTTCCTTTTGTAGGTATGTACTGTGAATCTGATTTAACAGTTACACTCCAAAATCTAAGAGAAGTAGGCAATTTTTTAAGAAATTTCCTAGCTCTTGATGTAACAGAAAATTTATTGATATCTATTCAATTGGAAAGTGACAAAGATGCACACAGGAATAAAACCACTCCACAAGATAGATATCAAGCTGAGATTAAAAGGACCCCAAGAGGGACCTATAAAGTAGATATAATGCCTCTAACAGAAGAAGCAAAAGACGAATTAAAAGGTATTGCATTACGAGTCTACCAAATAGACATGGAACATGATCCACATCTTACTATAGAGCAGATATTAGGAAGAATAGCGTAAGGAGTGACAGAAGGAGGAGAAAATGGGAAAACCTAAAACTGGATTGCAAATAGTAACAAGTATTCCTTTACATCTTGATGAGGTGAAATTAGAATTTGCTACACGAGATGCATTACTTACCTTTTTAAGAAAGGATAGCCTAAATCTTGGCGATTTAGTGGACATTTTAATTAAGGGTGCAGAAGACAATGTTGGTAAAATAGCTACATTACCTGTCAATTTAGATGCTCCGTTAAGAGATTACGAAATAGCTGTAGCTTGTCATCATGTCGTTGGTTACACTGTTCATTTAAACTCTGTAAACATAGGTGGTAAACACTTTCTATTTAATTTGAGGAGAGAAATGGAACCTTACCTTAAAAGATCATCAACTTATCCTAAATAGCTTCTTCTCAAAATCCTTTATTTTTCCTTTTTCTACTATTACTCCTTCACTTTTAAGAATCTTAATCTTCTTATTTAATCCAGAAGCAAATCCTCCTAGCCTTCCATCAGCATTAACAACCCTATGGCAAGGCACTTTAGGAGCAAAAGGATTATTATGCAATGCAGTTCCAACTGCCCTGTAAGCTTTATTACTCATAGCATGCGCTATTTCTTTATAACTAGTAACTTTACCTTTAGGCACTTTTGAGCATAGCTCATAAACTTTTTTCTCAAATTCAGTAGCATCTTTTTTATACACCATTCTCCCAATCATCTATAGATTTTAATTTGCTCATTAAAGCATCAATTCTTGCATAATGTGGGGAATGTTCTTTCATCAGCACTTCTTTTGTTGCAGGTGTTACATGAATTCCTCTACGTCTTGCATACTCATCAAATTCAATTTCAATTAGTTTTAGAAGGTTTGATCTTAAGTTCCTAGCAACTAGAATTGCCTCAAAATCCGGTTCAAATAAACTTGCACTAGCCTCTACTTGAAAAGCTTTAACTGCTGCTCTTCCATATTCCCTATTTACCACTCCAAGTTCTGCTGCTTGTACCAGATCAGCTCTATAATATTCCTTCATCTTTCTATTGGCTAAAATGTATATCTTTATAAAATTATTGTATCTATAATATTCTCTTCACAAGAATAATTAGATTCTTTGCTAATGCTTCTTATATTTCTCCAATATCAATTCAGCAGAATCATCTGTTAGGTATTTTGCTGTGCAGGTATCACATGTACCAACCTCTAGCCTTTTAAAAATATCTTTCCCAACTTTAACATCCTCTTTCTGCCAAGAAATCATGCCACCGCAACTGCAAGGACTTAATTCTTTTGCTATTTGCTTTGCTTTCATTCCAGTAAAAGTAGTATGACTAATATATAAATTTAACCAGCTATTACTTTAATTATCTCTTCAAATGTAGCCCTAGTTTTATTTTCCTTATATTTCTTAGATAAATTTCTCAATAGAATAGGATTTATATTATGTCCTTTATTTTTTAGCAATTCATTAACTCTTCTATTAGGTAAAAACTGAATAAATTGCGATATATTCTTAGGCTCTCTAGTATATTTACATCTCTCAAAGTCTAATAATACTGGTTTACCATATTTATTAACAATAATATGCCTATAAGGCCTTTGCATTTCATATTTATTAACATTTAATTTATCCAGTTTATAACACTGCTCCAAGATATTTTTTATTGCATTTATAGCTTTATTTTTATCAGCTTTGGCTAAATAGTTTAGGATAAACTCTCCTAAGATAAATTCTTCAACAATATATTTATTTGTGCCAAATAATAGCCTAGGACCTATCTTATGCTTATTCAATATTTTGAGCCATTTTAATTCGTTGATAATCCTTCCAACGGCTTTGCTTTCAGGATTCTCCAGTTTAACGACAACTTTCTTTTTATTATAATTTGCAGTATAGACTACGCCCCTATTTCCTTTTTTAAAGAATTTTATATTTTGCAATTTTCTTTTTTCTAATTCTATTAATACTTTTGATTTCTCTATAAGATATACAAATAAATCTTCAAAGAATATATGTTTTTTCTCTAGCAGTTTATACTGAAGAAGATTATTGTTAATAAACTCATTAACTCTTTGCTGATGGGTAAGAGAAGAAAATAACAGCAATATTTTGCTATCTGGCTTAAGATATTTACTTAAATCATCTAAGAACCTCTTTATTGTCTCGTACCCTTTTCTACCGCCATAAATAGTAAGGTCTTTTAACTTAACATCTTCTGGAAGATAAGGAGGATTAAAAACAATAGTGTCAAATTTGATTAAAGGTACATATTCAAATAAATCTGACTGCTTGAACTCTATTTTCTTATTCAATGTTTTATTATTCGCTATCTTTCTTTTACATTCCTCTATTGCTCTTTTGCTAATATCAACTGCTAATACCCTTTTAACACTCTTTTTCTTGGCAGCAGTTATAGCTTGAATTCCAGAGCCAGTACCCATATCAAGCACTAAGCCTTTAGCATGTTTCATAACATATCTCTGCATTAGATAAGAATCTTCTCTTGGCTCATAGGTTTCGTCAAAATTAAATGTCTCCATTCTAAGAAGAATTACAGCATAGGTTTTAAACTTTTAGCGGCTCTGTCCTAAATCTCACATACGTTCGGGGTTAGGTCGGGTTCACATTTTCATATTAAAATATAAGTTGACTTTCCCCGTAAGGGACTTCCCCCTTGTCAAAGCTAAGTTTCATTAGAATAATGCTCACAAAAATGACCTAACCCTTCATTTAGGACAGAGCCACTTTTAGCATAAAGTTTTTAAGCACCTAGTTAAAAATTAGAGTTATGATAAAAGGTCTAGTATTGTTAGTTTCTACGTTGTTGGCTGCTACCGCTATATCCCCATCAGTACATGCCAAGAATATGTTCTGCCCCTATTTTAATCATAAAGGAAAGGTTATGACTTTAAGTCAGCATGCTGATCATTTCTATGGAATGATTATGAAAGAATTAACTAACAAGCAGCCAACCATAACAGATTACACACTTGCGAGGGATAATAAGATTGGAGGCATAGAACTTAAAACAGGTAATTATACTATAACTATTATTGATAGAGAAATGTTAGATGCTAAACCTTCAGAGCCGACAATTAAAGTGGAATTTGTTTCTGGTTCATTATGGATATCACCTGAAGTTAGAGCACAGAATCTAGAAGTAGACTCCTATTGTGGAAAAATAGGACAGCCTACGCAAACTATCCAAAAGGAGAAGGAGATTACTTATTTTTATAAACTTCCACCTTCATTAAATGCA
Organism: uncultured Methanosarcinales archaeon; assembly: GCA_964602245.1. Taxonomy (GTDB): domain Archaea; phylum Nanobdellota; class Nanobdellia; order Woesearchaeales; family JACPIF01; genus JACPIF01. Next base: position 11,564 of record CAZRPY010000020.1, on the reverse strand, counting down.
GATGAGCTAACAAAGATATTATTAAGTATTAGTCAATGGTACATTGGATCCAGAGAAATGCCAAAACTACCTTTTGCCAATCAAGAGTCACTAAGTCGCAAATAAATATGGACCTGCCGAGACTTTCGAGCCATGGACTGAACCTTCTAGCATTCGAACTCGGAGTTTCTTCCTTTTTCTTTAAGATGCGAAGGAAGCGTCTTAGCCATTAGACCACAGGCCCGCCAAGAAGAGTATAATGGCTGTCTATATAAACATTAATAGGATGTATCTACGCTAAATATGAGTATTTAACAGCGATTGTGATGTCATATTCAATTATCAGTAGATATATTATTAGAGGGTTGGCTTAGAATCTTTTGCTATATGTTCAAGGTGTGGCTTAGCTAATGTTACATAGTCATTTGTTTTCAATGCCATTGAACGGTCCAAGCGAGCTGCATTGAAGTATATTTCGTCGTTTTTCAATAGCGATGGGTCAACAATTAACTCCATTTCAGAATTAAAAGAAAATGGAAGAATCGTACCAGCAACACTGCCTGCCAGTCTTTCTGCAATTTCTGGAGTAGCGAAAGATATGTATGTACCATGAAACAATTCTTTAACAGCGTTTAAATCTATTCTTGCATCGCCAGAGACAACACCTAAAACGTACTTCGTTTCCTTCTTTCCTACTTTTACCATAATAACAATACACTTTGCCGCTTGTGAGACTTTGTTGCCGCGCATCGGGCTGACGATTTCAGTTCGTCCCTCTGCTGGATGGTCAATCAACCTATACTGTGCATTATGTTTATCAAGAAATTCAATGAGTTGTGTGTATGTATCATTCATAGTTAGAATAAATTAGTGTTAATTTATAAATACTATGTTCTCGAACTCCTTCGCCGACCCCCAACTTTAACTTTAGTGCCGACAACTTTGAGTTTTCCTCCCAGGACGTTGCACTAAAACTCAACCCTTCCAAGTATTCATTTTATAAAACTCTTATTTAAGCCTTGATATAAGCACAGAATAATCTTTTGTAGATATGTAATAACCGCTTTCTATAAGACTGTTTAATGTAGCAAATGCTTGTGCCTTGGTTATAAATTTTTTGTGAAGTGCTGTAAAAATAACAGTTGTTGTTCTGACAATAGGTATATTAAATGCTTTAGCCACCTTTATAGCAAATGCGTCATCTAGTATAATACTATCCTTTCTCTCTTTTGCTAGACTGATTGCATCATTTTCTCCATTACTAAGTCCAAGATTAAGACTTTTCTTAGGATCAACTACCTTAATCCAACCATTCTTAATAGCATCATTGATATTTGAATAACCTTCTTTTCCCTCTATAAGCACTTTTTTCACAGCAGAAGGAATTAGTATACCAGAATAAACTTTCTTAAGAAGATAAATCTTATTTATTTTACTTAAGCAAATAAGTGCTGTTGAGTTAGATATCAAGCTTTTCCCTCTAAAACCTTAATCTCCCTTTCAAGATCTTCCTTTGAATATGCTGTCCAGTCAATATCTTTCTCTTTTACAATGTCAAGCATTTCCCATAAAGATATCCCGCACTCCTCAGCAGCCTTGCCTATTGAAATCTTATGCTCTCTAAGCCTTTCTAAAGCATTTTGCATCTTCCAAGAGCTTACAGCTTTGGCTAGCAATCTTCTTATCGCCTCTGATCTATCTGCTTGCCAATTCTTCTCTATCTTTGATAAATCCTTAAGGAGTGACTTATCAAGCCTTACTGAAATAGTTGTTGCCATTTGTATTCAAGATAATATAATGTATACATATTATATAAATCTTTTGTTTTAATAGCAAACTTTACTTTACCATAGCCAAATACTCCTTAATCCTCTCAGAAATAGAGTTGATATAAAACTTCTCAATCTTCTTCTCATAAATCTCAGATAAAGGCATATACTCTGCTATCCTATAGCCATTACTTAACTTTTCAACAACCATTATTTCTTTTAACCTTCTTATCTGCCTTCTTATATTAGAGGAGGCTATTCCTAAAAGCTCTAATTTTGCCCTTTTTCTATTTTTAATAACAGAATCTTCAATCTGCTTTGCAGTTAATAATTTCTTTTTTCTTCTTGATTTCAATAATACATGAAGTATATCTACTATAACATCTCTAGAATCACCAGGCTGCAGAACACCAAGGCTAAGGCATATTTTCTTCACTATCTGCCTTTCAGGCATAGAAGAGGGCTTCTCATATTTTCTTAGAGTTATTTCATTAAGAGGCGTATCCCTTGAAATAGTAGCCATGATTAAAACTTTTAATAAAGAAATATAAAAATGTTGGCTTTAATTTTGCTTAATACCAAAATTTAAAAGGCACTAGAGTTTTTTGATTTTTTCCACCTTTCTTCAAGTTCTTCTTCGTAAGCATGTGGGTCAATTTTATCTATTGATTTACCGCTTTTTGCAATTCTCTCAAAATCTACGATAATGCCTCTTTTAGATTCTTCAAGCAGTCCTTTTCTATTATTTTTTCTCATATTATTCAATATAAAAGTTATTTCCTCTACAGCCCAGCTACTTTATTCACATCAAGCATCTCATCAGAATTTAGCAGAGAAATTCCAGCTTTCTTGCCTATTATTTCTACACTTATTATTTTCTTTGGGTTTTTCAAGTCAACATTGGGCCTATCCACAACCTCTGTTAGCTTTAATATAAACTCAGTAGTATGCATCTTGTCATAAAGCCTCTTTTCCAGATTCATTTTCCAGGGCTCATTCTGCTTTATACCCTTTGTAATGCCTTTAATATACTTCTGCATAGCCTTAACATCTGTTCTTACCCATTTATCAACAGGTGTCCAGTGAAATGTTTTCCTGAACTTAGAAGGATCCTTTTTACATATCCTTACAAGGCTTTTAACAACCCCTTTTGAATTTGGCACTCTTAGCTTTAGAAGGCCTGTAACCTCTGATTTAAGGTATTTTGGCTTTTTCTTCAGTTTCTTCATTAAAGCATTAATCTCTTCCCTTGCCAGTCCTTCATGCGAAGGCTCTACAGTGACTAAAAGATTAGGCTCCATTTTTACCCTTTTTTATATATGTTGGATAATAGATAACAAGTTTAAATAAGTTTCGGTGCATACAATTAGTATTAAAAAGCGTTAAGTTTAAAAGCTATCACTTATCCCTTATCCAAGATTTCTTGGAAAAATGACTGATGAACATAGATATACAAAATATGAGAAAGCTAGGATAATAGGCGCAAGGGCTTTACAGATTAGTGCAGGAGCTCCTTTCATGATAAAGTTATCAGATGATGAACTAAAAAGACTTAAATACAGCACTTTAGAGATAGCTAAGCTTGAATTTGAAAAAGGGCTTATACCTATAACTGTTAAAAGGCCTATGCCACAGGTTCCTGAAGATGATCAGGCATATGCAAAAAAAATATTTGCACAGTTGCAACTAACTGAAGAAAAACAAGCTAGTGGACAATGACCCTACTCACTAAAAAAAAGGATGAGCAATCGAATATAAAAGCTGAGCTTCTAAAATCTCTAGACAGTATAAGAAAAGATACAGAAGAGCTGGAGAAAACATACCTAAAGCTTTCAATTTCTATAGAAGAGCTAAAAGAAAAGCAAACCCAAGATTCCTTAGAGCTTCATAATGAGATATTGCTTCTTAATAAGAAACTAGATTCAATTAAAAAGCATTTAAGCATGATAATTTATGAATTCAAGAGACTAGCAACAAATTTCAATTATATAGTTAAGAAAGAGGAGTTAGAGATATTAAAAAGAAAGGTAAACCTATGGTCCCCTGAAACTTTAATAACAAAGAAGGAGTTTGAAAAGATGCTAGAGGATGCTAAAAAGATTAGTGAGTCTTGAAATTTCTGAGTTTATAAAATATTTTACTTATATTTAATCTTAAGAATAAATAGTGAGAATGCCATAGAAAGCTCAATAGATGCAAAAATAGCTAATGGCCAAATTTTGTTTACTGTTGCATAGATAACCCATAGAGCTAAGCCGCTCATTAATGTTATATTCCATAATAGGGATATGTCTTTAATACCAGAGGCAATAACGCTATTGCTACCAAAAAACCAGCTAAATATCCTACAATTTCTATGTTAGCCATCCTTTTGTCCTCTCATTTATTTCTATAAAACCTAGCAGCCTCCTCAGGCTTGACAGAATTAACTATCTCTTCAGTCTGGATTTCAAATCCTCCCCATGTTGCAATCCTTGGGGTTATTTCAATATGAAAATGCAATTTCTGTCCTTTAGGTGCATAATGCAATAAAAAGTTATAAGATGGATTTATAGCAGCTAATCTAGTAAATATTCTTTTCATTATCTCTGCAAGATCTATTATCTCCTTATGAGATATTTCTGTAAGATTATTATAATGCTTTTTAGGAAATATCCAAGTTTCATAGTTAAACCTTGATGCGAAAGGCGCAAATGATACAAAAGAATTATTCTGGAAAATTGCTCGTTTGCTTTTCCACTCTTGCTGGATTATTGAGCAATATAAACATTTATTACCTTTTACAGATTTTTTAACTTCTTCTTGAACTAAAGTTGGGATTTTATTATAAGCTGCTATCTGCATATGTGAATGTATTATAGAAGTCCCTGCTTCTAGCCCATGGTTTTTAAAAACTGCCACATATTTTACACCTTTCTTAGTTGATAGCTCTTTTATCCTATTAGACACAACATTAAGAATATCTGCTATATCTTTAACAGAGTGGTTAGCAAACTGTTTATTGTGCTCTGGTGTCTCTACAAGTATCTCATGGTAGCCATAAGAATTGCCATATTCTAACAAACCTTTTTTCTTTAATTCTGGACTGCCATGCTTTAATATAAAAGGAAATTTGTTAAGAAACCATCTGAGCTTCCATTTCCCATTTTCTTCAATCCTTCCTATTTCAGGTGGTGTAAGGTGCTCATTCCCATTGCAGAAATAACAAACTCCCTCTGATTCAACAAAAGCCTTTTTCTTAAACTCCCTTGGCCTCTCTTTCCTGCCCTCAGAAAGAATTACCCATCTGTCAAGAATATAGTCTTTGCGTAGTTCTATCATCATATATTCACTCAGAAGAATAGTATTTAAAGATTGCTATCAGCCAGTATGTGTTGCTTTACACCATCTGGAACAAAAGAAAATTTGAAATCCTGAACCACAGCTAAAGTACTATATCGTTTTATGTAGTAGGAGAAAATAGAGCGTAGTTCTCTAAGCAGCTTGTAAAAATCATAATGGTTGTAAACAGCAACATACAAGTGCCAATCCCATTCCCCATTAGACTTAAGAATGTAAATACCATTGGGATGAGTTGCTATATACTCTTTAAATTTAATATCTTCTTCAGGTGTGGAGGTTTCTATAAAAATAACATACGCTTGTAATCCTATGGAAGTAAATTTAAGCAATGGATAAAATCCAACAATTAATTTATTAGAAATAAGATGCGAGATTCTATTTTTAACAGTATCAAAGGACACTTTAAGCTTCTCACTGATAGTTGCGATAGATGTTCCTGGATTTTCTGCAAGTAATTTTAAAATTTGTTTATCAAAGACGTCTAATGAAGCAATATTATCCTTGCTAGAGTTAATATTATTACGGAAAAGTACTTGAAAAGAAGTATCCATCCTAGCTGAAGCAGGCAAGATATTATTATCTTTCCTATATTGTGCTGGAAGATGTCCATAATTATACATAACAACATTCTCTAGATACATTGCATCAACAAAGTTAGTTCCACACATTGTTTTGATTTCTTTCAGAATTGCATTAAAATGCGTGCTATCTTTACAAAAGAGATGTATAGCAATATCCCATTCTCCGCTCACTATACCACACCAGATTGTAAATGGATGATGCATCAAAAATTGGAGAAGTTGAATCTCCTCTTCACTTGTTAAATTAGTTACACGTAAGAATATGCTATAAAATTTAAGTCCAAGTGCAAAAGGATTAATGACTAGAGCATTACCTAAAATTATTCCTTCTGATTGAAGTTTCTTAATCCTGTACCTTACAGAATCTTTAGATAAGCCTATTAATGAACCTAAGTAAGTTGGTGTTAATCTAACATTGATCGACAGTGCACTCAAAAGCTTTTTATCTTTTACATCTAATTTAACTAGCTGTGGAACTTCTTCTAAGAAAGTTCCTGGTAAAGTAGCCATTTTCTTATCTATATTCTATTATTATATTTAAATTTTTTGAATTTAGATGAAAAATAGATCCTATAGCTATAAATATTATTAATATATCACTACATGATAGTAACCAGGTGAGGCTAATGAAACACATAACACTTTGCACATTAGTTGCTGCTGTACTAGGAGGATCTATAATAGCAGGGGTTAGCTTTGGTATTTATGCAGCAAGACAGTTCGAAGATGACTATAAAAAATTAAGAAATCAATGTAAAACCTTGATAGGCACTCCTATTGGTTTTAATCAAAGTTATACACAAAGGGGGTTCTTAGAATCAGACCATAGTAGTTTAGCAATAGTTATTGAATTAGAGGATGGAAAAAAGGTTTTGGCTTATACTTCAAATGGGACCACTACACAACATGCAGAAGCTAGGGCATTAATACATTCTAAGATGAATGATAAGGAAGATAAAAGAGTTGAACTAGAAGGCCTACATGATGAAGATAGATTTAGAATGCAAAGTATTAAGGTAAATAGTTATAAAGTATTTTTTGCGAATATTCTTCAGTTCATGGAATTATACTGCACGAAGAATTAGAATAATTTATCATTGTAAAACGAAGGTAAACCTTGGAAATACTAATCAAATTCGTTTAGAAATTTTTATTTCTTTTATTAAAATAAGTAAAAATATAAATAAACCAAATCCTGCAAAAAAGAAATCTTTTATCTAGAAATACCAATAGTGATTTCTTTAAGGTTATTTTTAGGTATTTTTTCAGATATATCTAATATTTCTATAGCCATAATTTTATTATCCTTGGTCATATCAATAATTATACCTTCATCTACTTCCTTGCTTATCTTGTACTTTCCTTCCTGAAACTTAATACGGATTACATCCTTCTTTGGATCAAAACTTATCTTCATTTTTTCATATACCTCTTAGGTATTGTATAGTAACCTGTGACTACTATATAAGTTTTTCTCTCTATCTCATAAATAACTCTTAGTAATTTATCTTTAATTATTTTATGTGCAATTTTCCTTCCTTTCTTGCCCTCCAAAACCTCATCTGGTCTTAATAGTGTATGTTCAATAATTTTCTTATTAAGAGCTCTATCTTTTATAGTGTCTTCTGCATAATCAGTATAAACTATATTCATAAAATTAGTAAATGACTGTGCTATATAATGTTTTCTAGACACTCGTTTCTAAAAATGCATCGAATTTTTGATGTTCAGTCTTTCTTTATATTTTATCTAAACTTATATATACTACTAATCTCCTCATTATTTATCATGCACTTCGCAGACCTCAAACAGCATGGTATTCCAGACTACATAATAAACTATTTCCATAGTAAGAATATAACTAAGCTTAATCCTGCACAAGAGAAGGCTCTAAAGCAAGGTATCCTTAATGGCAATAATATGCTAGTATGTACTCCAACAGGCTCTGGAAAAACAGCTATTGCTACCTTGCTGATTGGTAAAATTCTAGAGGAAAAGAAAGGCTCTAAAGTAGTTTACTTAGTTCCATTAAAAGCACTTGCTAATGAAAAATATAAAGAATACAAAGAGGTTTTCAAAGACACAAAATACAGAGTTGCTATAAGTATAGGTGATATTGATTCTTCTTCTGAATGGCTGGAGAATTATGACTTATTGATATTAACTGTTGAAAAGATGGATTCTTTAATAAGGCATCACTGCCCATGGCTTCCTTATGTCTCAACTGTAATTGTAGATGAGATTCATCTGCTAAATGACATTTCCCGAGGTCCAACTCTAGAGGTTTTAATGACAATCTTAAGAAAGATTCTAAATAATGTGCAACTAATAGGCTTATCAGCAACTATTGGCAATCCAGAAGAGCTTGCAGAATGGCTTGATGCAAAGCTAGTTATTGATGACTGGAGGCCTGTAAAGCTGTATAAAGGGGTTTATTTGCTAGGTAGTGTAGAGTTTGATGATGATTAAAACTTTAGCAGCCATCTAGGCACTCTATTCTTATATTCCAGATAAGCCTTGCCAAACCTTTTCTCCATATCCCTTTCTTCAATATGAACAATAAATAAATGAACAGGAATAATCATAATAATCGTAAATAATATTATTACATACGACTGATGATAAAAACCTATTCCCATAAAAATTAAAAACATTCCTATTGAAAATGGGTTTCGTGTGTATTTGAAAGCTCCTCTTACAACAAGCTTTTTCGTTATAAATTTTGTAGTTAATTGCTTTGGTACAGGAGTTCCTTCACCAAGAATGTCAAATAAGTAAAATACAGACCCTATTAATATTATTCCAATAAAAATAAGAACATAAGATGTAAAATCAAGATTAAATGGGATTTTTGGCAGATTTAGATATCTCTCAATTGTTATGAGTAAATAATAGACAATAGTTATAAATATTAATGGGAATATTATTGTCCATAAATGTTTAAGTTTCATGCTCAAGATAGATTAATAGCATAACATTTATAAAAATAACGGAATTTCTGGAGATAATGAACTATTTATTTTTACATGGACTAGCAGGAGAGCCTGATAATTGGCTAGAGACATCTAAAATTTTAAGAAGGCAAGACCATAATTGTTTTATACCCAGAATTGATTATCTAGAGCCATATGATTCTTTAGACGAGCTTGCAGCTAGGGTTACTAAGCCATATGAAAAATTTCGGCAAGAAACAATTGTAGTAGGCAGTTCTTTAGGAAGCACTTTAGCACTAAGCGCAGGAGGTTATTTCCGCAGGGTAGTTTTGACAGGCCCTCACACTAAGACACATCTTGGAAAAATACCAAGATCTAGAGAAGGATTTGACATAGAAATGGAACGAATATTCTTTGACTATGGTAAACTTAATCCAGAATTAAAGGATCATTATTGGGAGAGATGGCTGATTGGTATGATCAGGAAACTAAGTTCAAGGAATTGCAAGACAGAATTACTATTATAGCTGGAAAAGAGGATCAGCTTAGCCCTGTTTCTCATTTTGAAAAACTGCAAAAAAGATATCCCATGATAATCTTATATGTACTAGATGAATGCGGACATGGAATGCCTATTGAAAAACCAAAAGAATTAGCAGAAATATTACTTCTAGAGAGTACTATCTAATTTTTATTCTTCTTAAAATTTTAGAACTCTTGTAAATATAAGGCTTGTAAGCCTCTAATCTCACAACTTTAGCCCTAATGCCCCTTTTCTTTAGCTCTTTTCTTAAATCTTGCACCGCAATCTTTTGGTCATATCCTAAGCATATCACATCTGGCTTTATCTCTTCAATAATATCAAAAATATTGCCATGATGACCTAATACAGCTTTATTAACAATCTTTAGCTTTTTAACTGCTTTTAATCTTTTCCTTTCATTATTTATCGGCATTCTGCCCTTAAAGGCTTCAGAAGTTTTATCTCTTGCAACAACAACAATTAATTCTTTGCCATACTTCTTTGCCTGAGTAAGATAATACAGATGCCCTTTATGAATGATGTCAAAAGTGCCAGTGCACATTACCATTATTTTTCTCATATATAGAAAAGAAAAAGATATTATTTAAAGACTTTTCCAAAATCTATGATTTTGGAGACGCTCAGAATCTTTAGATTCTGGCGCTAAGAAACCAAAAGGTTTCTTATGCTAGGAAATCAAATGATTTCCTATGTTTCTAAACCATGCTTTAATTTTCGCTAATATGCTGTTATTCTCTGGATAAACACAGCCAAGAGTGTAGTTCCACTCTGTGCCTTGTGGACAAACACATCCAGGCTGCCATGTGCAATTAACCTTTCTGCACCATCCTGCAACACAATAATTGCCACAGCTAAAATTCTCTGGCATATTAGCTTCCCAAAATCCAGAGGTATTTTTGCATGCTAAAATCTGGTGTTTAGGCTTTTCAGGAATACAGCCAAGGCTTTCATTAAACTCAAACCCTTCTGCGCAGACACATTTACCTTCAGCCCATCCTACGCCTGGGTTAGAGCCATTTAAGCCTCTGCATAAATACCAGTATTCACACTTTGTTTCAGTAGTATAACCAATATTAAAAGTAAAATTCTCAGGCCTTGGATTAAAATGCCTTTCATCACCTGCAAAATAATACCTGCATTCTCCAGTTTCAGGGTTTGCAATATACACCGGCGGCCCAAATTGCTGTGCAAAAACATTTATAGATAATAGTAATGCAAATAATAGTAGAAGTAATATTAGCCATTTTTTCATGCTAAAGAGTGTTGATAAATCAATTATATTTAAAATTTGTTATTAAATGCAAAAATGCACAGTATAAAAATTAATTTATGGCTTGCATCTTTTATTACTGCTATAATTATACCCATATTAGTATTTAATAGTTTAGTATTTAATCTTGAGTATTATAAAGAGCAATTTAAGATATTAGATATTTACAGTATAGAGCCTGAAGCAGACAATATATCAGCTGAAATATTAAATTTCTTCAATAGCAATAGTGAATTAATAACTAATAAATTAACTTCTGCTGAGAAATCACATCTGGCAGATGTAAAGCAGGTTTTTAGTAATCTAAAGACTGTTATGTATTTTCTTATAGGCTTATTATTATTTCTATTCTTTTTAATAATTAAAAGATTAAAAACTAAAGATTTATTAAAAGAATTCATTGCAAATTATTTTCTAATTATTAGTATAATACTCTTTGCTGTAATGATAGTATTTGCTATATCATTATTTAACTTCACTTCTGCCTTCCAAAATATGCATGAATTATTATTCCCACAAGGAAATTACGCATTTCCTGAAGACTCTATGCTTATCACATTATTCCCAGAACAATTTTTCATCAATTTTGTCAAAGATTTTGTTATTAATATTGCTGCTATTTCTGTTTTGTTGTTTGGGTTAGGGATTGCAGTTAAAAGAGTGTATTGATATTATTTACTATAAGGTCCTGTTAACTTAACGTATGTGATTACACTAAATTCTTAGGGCGGTGCTGAGGCTAGGCAACACACGTTTTTCACTCCTGACAAAATTTTCAGAGATGGATTGGCATTTGGGAAAAATCGGGAATTTTCTTGGAAAATTAGCGTAAGCGACCGATTTTTCCGTTTAACCCTTGTTAAAATCGTTTCCAGTTACGAAGTTCTGGAAACCTGCGTCCGCAGAGTTTTTGAGTTGCCGTAAATTCAGTTGCTGCAGTAGTTTTTTATTATCACTTTACTATAGATTTCTGCAAAGCAGACTATCGTTTCGTAATCGGGGGCTTAGCTTAATTAGTTTTTTATTATTAAAAATTCACTTATTTTATAGTTCTATTCCTAAACGACAACCGAAAGGTTTATATATCCATAGATATTTTTAAGATATTGATTTATATATGGAAGGCAAAAAGGTATTATTGACATT
>CAZRPY010000019.1:0-21834 GCA_964602245.1 uncultured Methanosarcinales archaeon | reverse complement strand
AGCTATTGATACTGATAATGCATGTAAAGAGGCTTTGAAAGAAGAGGGAAAAGAAAAGAAAAGTTCAGGAAGCCCTACATTTGGATATTGAAAATATTATAATAATAAAATGGAAAAATTAAACAAAAAAGCAATGAGCGATTTCCAGAAGATTTTAGCTGTAATAGCTATAGCTATGATTGTTAGTGGTGTTTTGTTGAGTAGTGAATATGGCAAGAATAAGGTGACAATAGCATGAAAAGAGTTTTATTGGATACAAGTATTTATGGAAAGCTCGTATTCGATAGAGAACGAAATAGGATTGCAGAGACTCTTCGATTAAGTGTAAATACAGTAATATATGGCTCACCTTTAATACGTAAAGAGTTACGTGATACCCCTAAGCATATTAGAGTAGAAAGGGTAAATTTACGCAATGACTTACTGCGAGTTTATGATGAAGTCACAAAAGGGAGGACACTATTAGTATCGCAACAGGCAGAGGAACTGGCAGAGAACTATTTTACGGTGTACAAGGAACTTGGAGGAAATCTATCAAAATATGAACTTCGTAATGATTTTGTGATTGTAGCATGTGCATCTTATAAAGATTTAGATATTGTGGTGTCAGCTGACAAGAGAACTATGCTATCTGAACAAGCTTTGAAAGCTTATAATATAGCAAATAAGATTAAGAAAGTTAGAATGCCAAGGTTTTTGGACTATGAAAGTTTTAAAAGAGAACTTACTAGGTAGTATGCTTTATGAACTCCTTAACTGCTTTGACATAGTTAGGGTTCTTCATATGCTCTTCAATTTCCTGCCAAATATCCTTTGGCTTTTTAGCTACAGATTTCATATTAGTATTAAAGAGAGGATAGTATATAAATATTTCGTATTATAATATAAAAATGCATAAGAAAGCAATAACTGAATTCCAGAAGGTTTTGGCAGTAATAGCTATAGCTATGATAGTTTCTAGTGTGCTGTTAAGCAGTGATAATACTAATGATAGAAGGAATGAGGTGACTGGGGGGGCTGTCACACCTATTAATATAAAAACAGGAGACAAAGCAAAATTTGATGTAATTTATGCTAAATATCCAAAAATACCAAAAGGGACTTTAGAGGGATTATGCACATCAGAATCTGGTTGTAAACTAGGTGTTGAGCACCAAATTCCTAGTGATAAAAAAAGAGGCACTACAGGTCCTTTGGGGATAACTAGTGCTATCTCAAACACTTATGGCGAAAAGGGAAGATATGACCCTAACACTTTAGAGGGCTCTTTAGAGATTGCTGCAAGATATATATATAATGAGTTTCTAACAAATTCTAAGTATGACAGTTCTGCACCTGTACCAACAGCTTCAAAGGATGATATAGATAGAGCAATTGACTTTAACAAAAACTCGCCACAATTCACTGAAGCATTAAGAGTTCTTAGGGAAAAAGGCGTACCAACTGAACTGCTTGATAAATTAGAAGCAAATAATAAAGAATCGATAGAATTATGGATGTCATTGCAGGCAAGCTTAAAATTAGATGGTAAAGCAATAAATATAGATGGTAAAGTAGGGGAAGACACATCAAGTGCAATTAAAAATCTAAAAAGTGCAGAGAGAGTAAAAATAAATGGTGAGGATTATTTATATCTTAATGACGGGAAAAATGGTTTATTAATGTGGATAGTGACTTTTGAAGACAGAACCACTAGAATAGTTGTCTCAGGCCAGCCATCTAGAGACGAGTTTTTTAATTGGGTTAGGGAAAGTACTACGCCCAAATTCGCAATAGACCCAAGCACAGGCAAAGCAAAGATAAATGATAAAGATGCAGCAAGAGTAGGAGCAGGTAGTGGAGTTAATGCTTATAAAGTTGGTGAGGGTGATTCAGCAAAGTATTACATAGTCAGTGAAAGCGGGCTCAAAGGTGACGAGGCTCAAAAGAAAGATCTTGTATACAATAGAGTTGAAGTTGATGGACAAATTGTGTTGCCTGATGGTAAAGTTATGTATTATAAGTCTGGGACGGAATATTATGTTGAAGTTCCGCCTACTAGAACAGTTACAAAAACAGAAGAAAGAACTGTGCAAGGTAAAAAAGAAACATTAACACATACAGTAGAATATAATGCAATAAAAGGACACCCAGTTAGGATTTCTACTGAGTTTAGTATTAGTGATGGTGTATCGAGAACTCCTATTTACATGGACTTGAAAGAGCCAAATAAGGATGGATTGCAAGAAATAACAAGTATAAATGGTCAGAACCCTGTTACTTATCTTAGTCAAGGTGGCTCATTAGGGTTTACTTATACTGTAACAAGAGGGGCAGGTCCTGCTGGACCTATTTTAGAACCGAAAACTGGCACTCTTGATCCCAATAGCAAGATATACATTGGAACAGCAGGTGGATTGCTAGGAGGATTATTAGTTGGGCAAGTCTTGTATGCTAAAGTTAATGGAAGATTTGTAGCAATAACATGTAGCAAAGATGCTAATGAGAGATGTAAAGAGATTGAAGCACTAGCAACTAGAGCTACTAAAATAAAAACAGAAGAAAAGATAGCAGCTCATGGTGGCTATTTCAACTGGTTTGGGGACTTGCTTACAGAAGTGCAATCAGCTGTTAGAGGCTATTCATTCTTCTCATTCCTCTATTCAGAGCCTGCTCCTTTTGTTGATGATCCAAATCTTTTAAACATATTAGGAGGGCCAACTGGTGAGCTGTATGGCTGGACTTCATTTATCTGTGCAGAAAGGGCAACAGATATACATGACTTGGGAGCAGCATTTGCAACAAGCCTTTCTGGAGCATTTGCGCATATTGAAGGAGAGAAAGCAACAATTATTGATTTTAATGCTTCATCAGGAAAGAGACAGCCTAATTTGTTCTTATACAAAATAAGCTTTAAAGTTAATCCTGGCATTGAGAGCAGAGGATGTAACATGAAATTTAAGGTAATGATTTCAGGAATTTCTGGAAGAAGATCATTGTTTGTAGATGATGGGGATGGAAGTGATTTTGTGTTTAAGGTTGAAGCAGGAGATGATCCTGTTGATTTCTCAGGAAATAACTTAATATTTGCACAGAGCAAGAATAATTTTGATAAGGTTTCCATACAATTCCTTGAGCTTACAGGCAATGTTGTTCCATGCCTTGATGGAGTAAGCGAGGGTGAGGAGTTAACCAGCAGATTAATTGACAATTCACCAAGAGAACTTAATTTTGAAGATCCATGCGGTGGAGCTTATAACTTATTCATGCCATTATGCTGGGGTGGCAGTAGTGGTGGCGAGGGTGAGAGCACAGGTAAAGGAAATGGTGGAACAACAACTGGCTCGCAAGCAGGTAAGCGGACAGGGAAAAAGTCAGGAAAGCCTGCTGTGAATATCTGAATTCTAAGTTTCATTTTTAAGCGATAGATTTATATATATATATATATAAATAGCTCTATGGCAAAACCGTTGATGGTATCAGATGAGGTTTACGGGAAGCTTAAGAAACTCAAAGAAGAGAGAAATGAGAGCTTTAGCATTGTAATTAATAATCTTATAGAGGATAAACCAAATAAAGCATTAGAGGTATTGGATAAGCTCGCAGGAACTTTTAAAGGGGATAAGGAGTTTGATGTAATTCTAAAAGATATTAAGAAGGGATGGAGATGGGGACGAAAGTATGCATAGACACCGATGTTCTAATTAATTCCTTAAAGAACCATTTTTATCATGAGCATATAAGAGAAACATTGGTAAATAAGGAACTTTACATTACCACTGTAACGGTCTTCGAACTTTATAAAAGGCAAACGAATATTGATAAAGTCCAATTCCTAATTTCAGGTTTTAATGTTCTAGATTTTAACATTAGTGCGGCTCTAGTTGCAAGCATCCTATTCAAATACTTGCAAAACAAAGGGATTCCTGTTGACCATAGGGATTTATTTATAGCGGCTATATCCCTTGCAAATGATTGTGAGCTTTTAACGAACAATATTAAAGATTTTAAAAACATACCAAACCTAAAACTCGTGCAAGTGTAAAAGGTACAATAGGCTATGCTCAATCTCTTTCCACTGAGATAAGTTTATAATGTTTAACAATTTAAATTGTACCATGAAAAAGAAAACAGAAGGAATTAATATTGACAATCTCAAGAAGCGCGCAAAAGCATTACTCAACAAGAAAAAGAAATCTAATGCCTGGGAAGCTTTAGATAAGGTTGCAGGAACTTTTAAATACGATACAGAATGGGATGAAATTTTAAGAGACAGCAGAAAGAGATGGAAAGCATGGGGAAAAAGACTGAAAAAAGAGACGGATTCAGAGTAAAGTCGTATTTCCAACAAAGTTGGCATGCTTTTATTTCCAGCTTTAAAGAGCTAGATAAAAGATTCTTTTTTGTAGTGTTGTTAGATATACTGCTAATTGCTTTAATATATCTAGGGATAATTGGTTTATGGAAATTTATTGTGAAAAAGCTTAACTATATCCCTCCTATGCCTATTTTTAATCCTCAGATAACACCTGAATCTGAGCTAAGGGCTTTCTATGAAGAGGTTATTGGAATAAGAGCCGAGATTATTTTGTATCTTATTGCATTTGCAATTGTAATATTTCTGGTATGGGCTTTGATTAAGAGTTTGCAGTGGAAGATAGTAGTTAGTAAGAAATCTAATTTTATGTTTTATTTGAAAAGTTTAGGGCTAAATGCCATATGGCAGTTATTATGGATTCTAATATTTGCTGCTAATTTTCTATTGCTTAATCCAAGGCTTACAAAATTTATAGGCATAATTCTAGTTATTATTTATTTGCATTTGAGTTATATTAAATATATGCAAATGGCAAAAACTGAGAAAATATTTAGCTCAATAAGAGCTACACTAAACTTGGGAATTTTAAGAGCTTATAGGTTTGTTATACCACATTTGCTTATGGCAATAGTCCTATTTTTACTTTTACAGCTCTACTGGATTTATAGGTATTTGCCAGATAAGGCAGAGATTGTTATTTTCTTGCTCATTATAATAGTATGGATAGGATGGACAAGGTTTTATATTTATAAGATTGTAGAAACATAAGATTTAAATAAAACCTAAAATACTTGTTTCATATGAAGCAAGATATGGTTACTATACCAAAGAAGGAGTATGAAGAGCTTTTAGAGGAGATTGGGATATTAAGAAATCCAGAAATGATTGAAGCTATTAAGGAGAGTGATGAAGCTAAGAAGAAAGGTGTAAAGACTTGGGAGCTTAAAACTCAGCCATAAACTTTATGTGAGCCAACTGCTACAATTATTATTTCTTTATTCTCGTCATCAATCTCATACACCATTCTAATATCGGAACCTAAAGAACAACTCCATTTACCTTCTAATTTTCCCTTTAATTTATGTGCATCTAATTCCTTTCTAGGATTCAGTTTTAATTTTTCTATTAATTTGGCAGATAACTTTATTAATAACTTATGAGTATGCCAATGAGAAAAGACTATATCAATATAAAAGAAATGGCAACAAAAAAAGTCTTATTCCTTTACAATGGGGGGACTATTGGGCAGGTTCCTGAAGAACGGGATGGACAAATAATCTTAGTTCCACCAAAAGATAGCGAGGTATTTAGAAAAGCCTGTGAGGCAACTATTGAAACTTTAAAAAAGGATATGGATATAACATTTGAATTTGTAACTGCAAAAGATAGCACTAATATGACTCCAAATGACTGGGAGAAGCTAATTTTTAGGATTAAAAAAGCACAGGATGAAGAGAATTATGATGGAGTAGCTATTGCTCATGGAACTGATACTCTAGCCTATACTTCCACTGCACTTGCATTGGCATTGCATGGCAGAAATCCCGAGCAAAGCGGCTTGAGGATTCCAGTTTGTATTACTGGAGCGCAGAATCCTATTTACGAGCCAGGCGGAGATGGCAGGTTTAATTTAGAGAATTTGTTCAGAACTCTTGACGAGGCTATTGACAATGAGGTTGCTGATGTGCTTGTCAATTTCTGGAACAGAGTGCTTTTAGGATGCAGGACATTAAAATTAAGCGAGAGAAAGTTTGATGCATTTCAAAGCCCTTCTTATCCAGATATAGGCTTTATAGATTCAAGCGGGGTGCATTTGGATATAAATTTAGTGAAGAAAAAACAGGATGCTGCAGATAAAATGAGCCTTGCTCCTAAGTTTGGCAGAGGGGTGATAAGTTTTGAGCTTGCTCCAGGAATTGACCCAAATGTTGTATTAGGATTTATTACAAATGGAGGAATATCTGCAATGATTTTAAAATCTTTAGGAGAGGGTAATGTGTGCAACGAAGGGCAATATAATTTGCTTCCTGTCATAAAACAGGCAACTCAAGACTACATGGTTCCAATTTTTATCACCACAAAATTTCCAGGTGGAAGTGCTGTTGCAACTCATTATGAAGTAGGCTTAGAGGCAATTAAAGCTGGTGGCATCCCATGCTTTGACCATACTGATGTTGCTGTAGATGTTAAGGTAAGATGGCTGATTGGCAATGCAATCTGCTCGAGTATTGAGGATTTCAAAAAGGCCATGAGAAATAGTTTTGCTGGTGAAGTAACTCCGCCTAGGAAGGTATAAGCTCAAGAAATTGCCTTCTATTAACTCTTTTCTACCTATAAAAGCAATATTTAAATACAAGTAAAAAGCAAGTTTAGCTATTGTAAAAATGATGGGAAAAAGAGGGCAGATTACGCTATTTATAATAGTAGGACTTGCAATACTAATTCTGACAGGAATTTATGTCTATTATGTTGAAACTCAGCTTGAGGAGCCTGAGCTAATACCTGCTGAAGCAGAGCCGATAAAGGCTTTTGTTGAGAACTGTATTACAGATATAGCAGAGCAAGGCTTGCAGTTAATGGCAGATCAAGGAGGCTATATAGAGATTCCAGGTGAGGTTGAGAGAGATTTAGCTTATCTTTCATTAGGCAACTTGGTAAAGATTCCTTATTGGTATCATAAAGGCAATTCTAGGATTCCATCATTAAGCTTAATGGAAAGCCAGCTTTCAAGATACTTAACTACTAGGATAAAGGATTGCACAGCTAATTTTCAGGCTTTTGAAAAGGAGTTTGAGATTAAGGAGCAAGAGACTTCTAAAGTTCTAACAACTATTGGTGAGAAAGAGGTTGTAATATCTGTGGAGCACCCTTTGATAGTAAGAAGCAAGGCAAAGGCTGAGGAGCTTAAAATTTCTAAGTTTAGGACTGCATTGCCTGTAAAACTGAAACAGATTTATGACATTGCATCAAGGTTCATGCAGGAAGAGAATAGGAAGACTTTACTGGAAAATGTTACAGTTGATTTAATGGCATTGCATCCTGATATTCCATTTACAGGCATGGAATTCCATTGCGGGCAGTTGAGATGGCATTTGCAGGACATTAAGAATAAGCTTCAGGAAATGCTTTACTACAATATTCCAAAGCTTAGGGTAGAGAATACTAACTATGCACCATTTCTTGCTGACAAATCAGAATATTTGAAGTTAAAGAAATATAGTATTCAGGATTTTATTGAAGGAAATCCAAAGGTAGATGCACCAGAAGATGCATATGATTATTTCCACTTTCTATTTGATATTGGTATAAAGAAAACAGATATAGGTGTTGGTTTCCAGTATAACCCTGACTGGGGAATGGAGATAGTTGCAAGGCCTAGTGAGAATGGTGTATTAAAGTCAAATATTGGCAAGAGCGGGCAGAGATTGTTGAGCTTTTTATGCGTTAATATTTATCATTTTACTTATGATGTCAAGTATCCAGTACTGGTTTCTGTAAGGGATGATAATGCATTTAATAATAGAGGGTATGTATTCAGGTTTGCATTTCCTGTTTTAATTGAGCATAACAAAGGCAATAGAGCTGATTTAGGAAATACTTTGTTTGATCTGCCAATTGAGGAAAGCCTAGAATGTAGCAGGTCTGGCAAGGTTTTTGATATCAGGGCTTTAGGAAAAGATGAGAGCATAAGTAATATAGAACTTAATAATGTTAACATTAGCTATGACTGCTTACAGTTTTCTTGTCCTCTTGGAATTACTAACCCAGATGCTGGAATTTACAGGTTAAGGACACAATTGCCTGAGAGCTGTGCAAACGGCTTTATTGTAGCAGAGAAAGAAGGCTATCTACCTGGCAGAGTACAGGTGTTGGAATCAAGTGATATAGATGTTAAATTGACAAAGTTAACTACACTTAATCTTAAAGTACTGAAACATAAATTAATTGCTGGAAAGGTACAAGAGCAAGAAGAGTTAACTCCAAACACTGTTGCATTAATCAATATAAAGAATCTGAATGATGAGAGTGCAGACTTAATCTATGAGCAATATCCAGAGAAGGATTCAAAATCTGATAAAAAGATCACTTTAGTAGATGGCAGTGCTGACTATGACTTGCAGATATTCCTTTACGATAATGCTGATGAAAAGGTTATAGGTGGTCACCATGCTCAATGGACTGTCTCAGAAATAGATATTACAGATAAGTCAAATTTAATTTTCCATGTTATTGAGCAGATTCCCAAGCCATTAAGCGATGAAGAGCAATTCAAATTAATAACTTACCTGCAAGATAATGCTGAATATAAGGAGAAATTAAAGCCAAGATTTGAATAAAGATTGGAATATAAATCAGATGAGAAATATAAAGAAATTAAGAATAACTTGCATTAACGCGTGCGAACTGCGCACGATGCGGTTAGTCCGCTTTCAATGAAGTAACTTATCATGTTGCGGACAGGGATAGCAAAATGTGAAAATAAATGCAAATTAAGAAAATAAAAAGAAAATCATAAGATGGTACAATATAATTAAAAATGTATTATAAAAAGAAGTTAGTAAAGTTACTGGGAATATTTTTGGTAGCGATTGCTTTATTCTCTCCCTTAGTTTTAGCAGACACAATTCCGCCAAAGATGCTTAATATACAATTCACTGTAACAGCAAACTCTTCAACCATTACATGGCAGACTGATGAGCCTGGAACAACTGCGGTGTTTTACGGCAAGACTATAGACGTGCAATTAACTAGATTCTTTCCAGAGTTTATTTTAGGTCATACTGTTAATTTAGAATTCCTTGACTTTAGCACAACATACTTCTTTAAGGTCAGTTCTTGTGATAATTCTAATAATTGCAATACTTCTCAGTTAATGAATTTTACAACACTTTCTGTTCCAGCTCCTGTAAAGATTACTGATTTAGTAAATGTAACAACAACCAGAAAGCAAATAGTATTGAACTGGACTAAATCAGAGGATCCTTACTTTAAAGGCTACAGGATTTATAGGAATGATGTAAATATTGCAAATGAGACAGATAATAAATTTACTGATAAGAATGTTGCGCCCTCTGCACTATTCAATTACCAAGTTTCTGCATTTAACATTAGGAATGATGAGGGAGAAAGGTCTGATGTTTTAACTGTAATAACACCTGACCCAGATATTTCTGCTCCTGTGCTAACACAGCCCAAGGTGACTCTTTTAACTCCGACAAGTGCAAGGATAAACTGGGAGACAGATGAGAATGCAAATGCTACAGTAAAGTATGGAAATGCGAGCCTGCCATTTGCTGAGAACAGGAAAACTTTCTTAACTAATCATACCATTGAGCTTAAAAATTTGCAGACTGGCACTTTAGTTAAGTTTGCTACAATTTCCTGCGATGATTCTGGAAATTGTGTGCAAAAGACAGGAGAGTTTGTGCCTGGCAGTGATATAATACCCCCTTTCATAAATGTAAGTTTGCCAAGATACTTTAACCAGCAGCTCATTAGGGTTGCTGGATTGACAGAGCCTTTATCTGAGGTTAGATTTTTTGTTAATAACGCATTTAAAGGATTTGTCAGCAGAGAGAGAACTGGAAAGTCAGGAAAGATTGATTTCAGCCTTGGAGGATTTGCTATTGGTAATAATAATGTTGAGGTTGTTGCAGAAGACGGTGCTGGAAATATTGCAAGAAGGAATTTTACAGTAACTATTGACAACACACCGCCTAATTATGTAATATCCAATATTCCTCCTATTAGCAAGGAAGAGAATCTTGTTATTAATGGAAGTGTTAATGAGCAGGTAACTGTAGAATTTTTTGTATCACTTGTATCTGCACTTGACTTTGATAAGCCTGAAAGGGTCAAAAATTTAAAGGTTGGAAAAATAGAAAAGAACAGGATAGAGCTAAGATGGGATAAGGTAAATGACAGCGATGTTAGCAAGTATGTGATTTATAGGGATGGATTAAGGCTTACTTTTACAAATACAAACGAGTTTATAGACAGTGCTGTTGACACTGATACCAGTTATCAATATGAAGTCACTGCTTTAGATAATTCATGCAATGAAGGAGAAAGAGCAGAGGTTGTTGAGGCAAAGACATTAGCTAATGGCAGCATTTTGAAAATAGCTCCAAAGCAGATTGAGCTGCCATGCAAGGAAAAGTCTTTAATTGCAAAATTAAATACCAGCAATAAGTTTAAGCAGCAAATAAGATTCTTGACAGGTTTGAATGAGATAGAAGTTATGTTTACTGATTTGGCAGGCAATACAGTTAGTGCTAGAAATAGGACTATATTCAATAATAAGCCGCCTAAGATTTTGACAACTAATCTTAATGAATTAAATCCTAGTTATGTCTCTGAAGTCACTATAAAAGGAAAGGTAAGTGAGCAGGCTAGAGTATTGATTTTTGTAAATAATAATGGAACAAAGCCAGATGTTACTGTTAATACAGCTCCTGATGGAAGCTTTAAGGCAGACATACAATTGGAAAGGAATTTTGGGTTTTCAAGCAGCGTCAAGAAGGATGTTGGGCAGCCAATTGCTCCAGTAAAAACAACAGGACAAGCTTCTATAGAGCAGTTCTCAAGAAATGATATAAGGATAGTTGCAATAAATAATGTTGGCTTAAGTGATGAGGTTAAAGGATTTATAAATTATGCAGTCTGCGGTGGTGGTGGTGATTGGGATATTGAAATTAAGAATGTTTATCCAAATGAAATCATTCCAAGATTCCTGATAGAAGGATTTGCGCAGATTGGGTTTGGCATGAATTTTACTTATAGAGGATTACCTGTACAGGGTAAAGAGCCTGCCATTACTAATATTAAAGTTAGAGCTGGCTTTCCATCTGGATTAAGCACAAAAGATAGAGCTGGTTTTGACGAAGATTGGGTCAGCACTATCACAGAGCATAGAACTGGTGGCCAGAAATCTGCATATGCTTTGATTAATTTTAAGAAAGTTGACCCTGTGCCAAAAGGTACAATGTTCCAGAAAGAGGAAAACTTGACAAAGCATGGCAAGGGAAGGTGCTTTAACATTCCATTTACAGATGTTGCTTATCTTGGAGCTGGTTGTGTAAATGTGCCAATAACTATTGAGATAACTTATCAATGTGAGGAGTTTGAGCAGACAGGAAATCAGTTCAGGAAAGTCTTGAAAAGCTGTGTGCAAAAGCACTGCACTAATGTTAATGTTGTTATAACTCCAAGAATACCGCCAAGAATTATTCCAAAAACTCTCTTGAAAGAGGCAATAGAGCTTTTGACAACTACAATAAATGCTATTGATTATATTATTAAGCCATTGCAGACTGCAACACAGTTTACTTTAATAGGCTGTTTTGGAACATGGGGAGCTTATTTTGTAAAGAAAAGCAGTGAGTATTTTTCATGTTTAGGAATAGATATTAGAAAATGCCAAGGATGTAGTACTGGAAGTTGCAAAAATGTTAAAGGAGAAGCTGATGCTCAATGTGATCAGTGTTATCAGGCTAAACTTAGCACTTCAAAAGTATGGACTGCTTTGAATTATGTATGTGATAGGATAATGTGTCCTGCGGTGCCAAGTTATGAGAAGTATAAAACAGACCAAGATAAGTCAAATCTTAATCTTAGATTGAGGGAAAGATCGCCAAAAGATATAATTTATACCTCTGCTTCAAATTGTGGGGTTCGAATAAGCAGTGGAACTGTAACTAATGCTAATCTTGCAAATGCAAAAGAGGCATACATATATTATAATGCAAATAAAGACAAAGAAATAGATTGTAACAAGAAAATACTTACTCCTTCTGGAGCAATTGATGCAAGTGGTGAGTGTTGTCCATTTGAGTATAAGAAGCAATGGGATCCTGCTACTTTGTTGCTTGATCCACTTAAAGAAAGTGCCTGCAGGGCTGCTATTGAAAAGACTAAGCTGCCTTATGCAGGACTAGAAGAAGAGAAAGCAAAGGAAGAGATTTGCGGTAATGTGTTTGAAAACGTTGCAAGATTTGTGAGAGATATTAATTTATGTGGACCCTCAAAGAGTGAAACAACTAAAGAGATTAATGTAGGTGGTGACTGGTTTGTGATTGAGAAGTTTGATGGATATGGTGGAAACATTCTATACACTGGGCAAGAGATTGTAATACAGGAGTCTGATAGAGAAGGAAAACCTGTAAGCAAGACTGGAAGGATAGTGCCTGTCGAGCCTATCTATGTTCCTGATGAATGTTGTACTAAGGGTTATGGCGATCCTAAATGTAATCCGCAGTATTCCGGTATGCAGAAAACTAACCAGTATGCCATGGGGTTGTGTATCAGTGAGCAGGAGAATAAAGATAAAGCAAATAATATATGTGATGATGAGAAATGCTTACAAATTTGTGCAGATAAAAAAGGAGAAGATAAAGTGAATTGTGAAAATACCAAAATCCCAGAGTGTAAGGGTAAGGCTAGAGAGTGTGTTAATACATGTAATGAAAGAGCAAAGAGATACCAGGTTACTCAAAAAGTCCCAAGAGCAGTTATAGACATTTTCTGTGCAGGGAATCAGGGGAAGGATTATGTTATAGATCCAACTGCAGATATAGTTAGTTCAGTACAAGCTGGTTGTATGACTGGAACTCTAGCTTATCTTAACAAATACAGAACAATACTTAATGCACTCAGAGGATGTTTCCAGACAATACTTGCAACTGGTGATGGAAGTGCTGGGCTATGCAGAGAGTTAATTAGCATTTATGTATGTGATTTAATATATTATGCAATAAGCTGTATTAAGGAATATGTTAGTGTAGGCTCTGGAACTAATATTGCAGGAGAAGGTCTTGGAGGATTCTTAAAGTTTGTTTCAAATGCTGGCTCTGAGGTACAGCAAGGTATACAGGGAAGATATGGAACTACCAGCATTTATAGAGCATTGTTTATTGAGAGAAGTTTGATACATTCTGCATGCATATTTGCCTTTACAGGAGACTGGGATATAACATTCAATAATATTATACAGCAGGTTACAACAATACCTATTGAGCCGACTATTGCAATTGCTCCTGCTAGCAGAAGGTTCTTGAGCTATGATACTACAACAGGACTAGCAACACATGTTTATCATCTTGGGGCATTTATTGTTCCTGGCTCTGATAATTTTAGATATAGAGTAGAGTTGGTTTGTTCTAATACACATGATTGTGATCCAAATTATTTTGAAAATGGGATTTGCGATTGCGCAAGAATAAGAGTACCTGGTGAGAGAGTTTTCCCAGTTAGCTTAGGAAATGGATTGCTAAGATTTGGACAGACATTGAATGATGCTAAATTTATACCAATAAGCTCATCACCACCAACTGAGCAAGCTGGATACAGATATGATAAGGTTAGAGTTACATATTCTTATAAAGATAATAAAGGAGAGGCTGCAAATAAAGTAAAGGAGTTTAAGATAAGTCATGTTGGGTTACAACCACCTGTCAGCTGTAAGTTTGATATTGGAAGTCTAAGCTATAGATGCGCATTTGATATTGGAGAATTTGGAAGTGCATGTATGGTAGGTAAGCCACAGATAGTAGTTGATAATAAAGAGGTTGTGGGAGAGGATACTATAATAACAAAGGGCAAGCCTGTTACATTACAGATTGAGACTCATAAAACAAGTCCTGACAGGAGCAGGCCAGTACAAGGATTTGCTGCTAAATTAGAGCTGAGGAGTGATCTTGGAATATCTGTAGCAATTCCTCTCTTTAGATTAAGAGAAGACAGAGATACATTGCCTATAACATTGCAGAATTACATAAGTGATTTATTGAGGCAGAGCCCAGCAATTATTAACTGTGTGCCAGTAGATCCTGAAGCATTAATGGTTGGAACTCCAACTGGTTGTAGTAATTTAGAAGAAACAAGGATTAAGTATGATAGTAATAAGCTCAGATTTGAGCAGGCTACATCTTTTGTGCAAGGTGAAGATATATCTGCTAATGCTAAAGAATGTAGTAGTATTAGTACTAATAAGTTTAGTTGTGGTGGAATAATTATTACAATTGACACAAGTAAACATGGTAAAGTTGCAATAATAAGAGCAGTTAGAACAGACAATATTCCAACAGCAGATCCCCAGCAAAGAAGGATTGATTATACATTAAGCATTATGC
This sequence comes from uncultured Methanosarcinales archaeon, assembly GCA_964602245.1. Taxonomy (GTDB): domain Archaea; phylum Nanobdellota; class Nanobdellia; order Woesearchaeales; family JACPIF01; genus JACPIF01. The sequence goes on along the minus strand of CAZRPY010000019.1, from coordinate 7,407 downwards.
AGCCTGATGAGAAGAATCCAAACCAAATTTCTAATAATGTTGCATCATGCGGAGGATTGTTGCAGCAGGAAACTGGGACTTTGATAATTAGTGAGGCAGCAGAGCCTGTTACTAGTGATGTGGCTAATCTTCCTCTTTGTGCAGGACAGCCGCCTTATAAGCAAACCTGCAGGTGTGGAAATACTAAATGTGGAAAAGCAGATGAGATATGCTGTAGTGGAAATTGTATTAAAGGAAGTTCCTGTAAAGTGGAAGATAGTTTGCAAGTAGCACTTATTCCACTTGAGCAAGCAATTGTAACAAAAGGTGTTAACAATCCATTTAAATTAAAAGCTATAATAAATAGAGAAGATTTTGTGTCAAGAGTAAGTTATGATATAGTTACCACAAATGCAAATGATGAAATGAATAATAAAAATAATCCTAAAATATGGGAGTCTAGTGAACTAAATTCAAAAGATTTTGATGCAGGCAGCTATAATGTTGTGGTGACAATTGAAAGTAAAACTGGTAGTAAAATTCAGAAATCTTTAGGCTTATTGGGTGTAAGTGACAATCCATGCGATAATAACAATGGTCATTGTGTATCAAATTCATGCAGTAGCTATGAGGGATATGTAAGTGCTGGAACAACAGACTGCACTTCTAATATGAATTGCTGCAAAAAGAGAGAGCTTGTATCTGCACCATGAAAAAAAATAAATTACAATCAAGAGGAGCAGAGAAGTTTGACATGAAATCCTTTTTCCTAATTATCCTACTAGACATACTATTTTTCCTTGTTTTTGGCTTTACTGCTGTTTGGATATTAAACAGTGCTGCTCAGGATTCTGTTTTTGTGTCAAGTGTTTTACAGGAGAAGACAAATGAGATGTTGCAAACAGGGCAAATATTTACAAGAGATGATGTTTTTAACTTATTAACCTCAAATGAAGAATTTATCAGGGCTTATGGCAATGTGTTTAACAGTGTAGTGCTGAGTATAATTGCTTTTATTGTATTTTATGTAATATTGCAGTCTATATCATGGTGGATTGCTGACAATAAAAGGCTAAATTTCTGGAGCTATCTTTACAGGTTTAGCTTAATAAATTTAGTTTGGTTTTTAGTGGTTTTAGTGATATTATTCTCTTACTTAAATGCAGTAAATAATATTGACTCATTGTTTATACCCGGGATACTTAAAGTTGCTTATACAATTTTATTTATTGTTAGCTTCTTATTCTTATCATATTTCTTTGTGATATGCTATTATTTTATTAAAGAGAAAACTTTTCTGGAGGCAATAAAAAAGACTTTTGTAATTGGTATTGCAAGATTTAACAAGCTATTTTGGAAATTCTTATTAATTGCTATTGGAAAGATTGCACTTTTTGTTCTTGTGCTTATGATTTATTCATTCAGTTATAATCCTTTGCTTGGAATAGGTTTGTTTGTTTTATTAGTCATTCCTTATGTAGCATGGGCTAAATTGAGTATAGTAAAGATATTGGATAGTGTTTAGAAGCCACGATAAGTAGTAGTCAGCGTATTCTCCAGACCTGCTCTTGGATTTGTATAAGGTGCAATTGGTAATGCTGGAGATAGATATTGTGTTGGTTGATGAAGAAGTACAGGCAATCCTCTATTCGCATCACTATACATTCTCATAATTAATTCATTGCTGACTGGCTGAGGATTTGTATATCCCTGCTTAAATGTATCAGATTGCAAGCTATTCATTGCAAGAAGTACTGCGTTATCTAAATAAGTTCTCGCTTTTGGAATCGGTTGATAAATAATTGGAGGCATTGTCAACCCTTGAGATTCTTTTGATTTTTCTAGGATTCTTGCAAAAGTTGGATCTGTGAAAGGTATCATAGCTTAGAGAAATAGCTTTGTATTTAAATCAATTATTGAAGTTGAGAGAATAAGTTTGCTATTTTTCTGTCAAATTGGATTTTATGTAATATTTTTGTCAAATGTAATTAATGCTACTGACTTCTGTCTAATTTTTCTTCTATTCCCAATACCTGCTCTGGCTGATTTTTAGGATTTTCCAAGCTAATCAGCTCGTATGCATATTTTGTATCTGGATCCTGAATTTTTGCAATTTTTGCATAACCTAATTTTTCTGCCTCATCCAACATTCTGTCTATTGTTCTTGTAGATACTTTAAGGTATCTAGCTGCTTTTGCTTTTGGCTCTGCTAATGTTCTTGTGTATCTTTCTTCAGATAATCTTTTAACAACACTTGCAACATATAAGGCTCTAAACCTGTCAGTTGCATCCTTGAGGTTATACTTACCTGTGCTTCTAGCTTCTTCTATAATTTTTGCAGTTACTGCACTTATTCTTATATCAGGATTAATATTTGGATGTTCGAATATATCAACATCTTCCACAACTCTTGAATCTAAGGATTGTTTCCATGGAGTGTAAGAAGCAATTTGTTCTGGACTTAATTCTCTTTTCATACCTTGCTCTGTATAATAATGCATCAAGAATGGCTTAAGACCTGTTTGTGTAATTTGCCTTTCTATATATCTGCTTTCATATAACAGTGATGCAAGATTTTTATAATTCACAATTTTACCATGACTGCTTAAATCTTCAATAGCTGATGCTATGAACTGTCTTCTAAAACTATTTACAGCTTCTCTATAAGGCTTAGGCTCAAAAGAAGCATGAGTAGGATAATATCTAGGTATTTGACTACCTAAAGGATTTCCTGCAAATCCTTGATATAATTGTGATTGTTCTACTGTCATTTTTAAGAGAGAATACTAATATTGATATTTTAAGTTTATGGAGATTTAATTCTGACCTTGAGCTTGCCCTTCTTCTGGATGATGTGGATTTTTGTACCCTGCTTTCTTTAACTCTTCTGCATTTGCAGTTATAAGATGGGCATACTCTCTAACTCTTGCTGGTAGTTCTTTAACTAAATATTTATTTCTATCTCTTGGAGTCCATCCTTTCTTTGCCAGTTCTGTTTCTAAATGTAGGGTCATATCGCCAGCATGTTCATAATGCTTGAATAGACCTGTAGTAAGCTCGCCTTCTTTATTTGCTGAATAGCCAAGAACTGTTTGATTTGCTATATTTCTTAATATATTAGCTATTTCTACTTTGGTCTTGCCAGCTAAGGTCTCTTTAATAAAAATATCATATTCATCAAATGGATTAATAGGCCTTCCTTCCTCATTTAAAATATATGGTGAAACCACCTGACCTTTCCATAAACGTAATTGCTTATCAGTATAACCTCTCCCTTTTAATTTTAGAATAGTTTCTTCAAACTTTATTCCCATAGCTTTTTCAAGAACTTTATCAACATATTTTTCTAACATCTGCGCAAGTAAGTCAATATCTTCTACTTTGGCCGTATCTTCTGTTACCTTATCATTTAAATGCTTATATGCAACTTCATACGCTCCCGGAAAATTCTCTCTATCTGCTGGATTACCAAACACAACATCACGAGCATGCTCTGCTATAATAGCTCTAGTATTTTTTTCTGGATCATATAACTCTTCATATAATTTTACTCTATCCTCAAAAGTTCCAGTCTCCTTAGCAGTACTAAATCTATGAACTAGCTCTTCCAAATGTTTTTGTCTTTGTTTTGGCATTTTAACTCTGAATTATATGGTAGTATTTTTATATTTTACTATATCTTATTCTTATATCATTATTTATATTGCGACAACTACTATATAAATCTTTCGGATTATTACTACTTTGGAGTAATACTATTATGGCGCTTAAAGAGAGGTCTATACCTTAGCTCTTCAGCGTCCCATTCATATGGAAAATCCATATTTGCAGCTATAGCATCTTCTTCTAAATTTCTGCGCTTTGATTTTAGTATAGCAAGACTTGCTTCCAAATCAGAGCCTTCTAACTCACGAAGAGAAGCGGAAAACCTATTAATACCAATAACTCTTGCACTAAGAATGGGTCTTTTATCTGTGTACTCAACTGTGGTAGGATCCCTTCTTTTTGAACCTGTAGTCCTATCAGGTTCTAAACCATAAACCACCATTGCTATATTTTCTGCAAACTCATCCATATACAATGTCTCCCCTCAACTCAGAATTAATATCTTTATTTAGTTAGCAATATTTAAATTTTATGTCACTTTTGCTAGTAACTTGCTATGCCATTTTATTGTCATAAAAAAAGAAGTGTTTAAAAATAAGTAATAATTCTGGATGCTTATGGCTGAAGAGTATAAGCAAGAGGACAAGGAAGAGGAATTAAAAAAATCTAAGGAAAGCCCTGAATTTGCTATTCTAGATAAGTTGCCTAAGGATGCTCAGAAAAAGCTTAAAGCTATAAAGTCAAAGCTTGAGAAGTTCCAGAAAGAGGTTGTGAAGAAGTTTGACAAATATATAGTTGCGGTAGCTTTACTGCCGCCTTTGCCACAATTGCAAAGTATGGGAATACCACTGCCAGAAGGTATGGCTCCAATGCAACCTGGACAAGAATATCAGCAAATGCCTCAGGCAGCTAGTATGCCTCAGCCTATGCCAATGCCTCAAGTACAGCCAACTTTACAAGCTCCTATGGAGCTTAGCCAGCAGTTACAGCAATCACAGGTCCAAGTAAATCCAATGGACATTATTAATGCTCTGGTTTTAGTTGATGATTCTGATAGCAAGAGAATGCCAAAGCATGAGCTTAAGTCTAAGCTAACAACAATAATTAACGAGACTGCACAGGGCATAGATCAAAACCTGAAGCCTTATGTGTTAATACTTTCTGAGATATGGCAGAACTGTTATGATGCAAAATATGAGTTATTGCAGTTAATTAGTGTTTCTGCTCCTGTTTATGATACTGGAATGCTGTCTGCAATTAAGATTTCAGAGATACATAAGAGCATGGTGCTGAAGAAGTTTGAAAGGTACATAGTTAGTTATGTTCTTGCAGGCTCTTTAGTGCAAGGAAAGGCTACAAAAGATTCTGATATTGATGTCTGGATTGTAATTGATGATACTGATGTTAAAAAGATGACAAGGGCTGAGCTGAAAGACAAGTTAAGAGCTATTATAATAGGCATGGGTATTGAGGCAGGTGAATTAACTGGAATAAGAAACAAACTGAATATTCAAGTATATATACTAACAGATTTCTGGGATTCTTTGAAAGAGGCTAATCCAGTCATATTTACTTTGCTAAGAGATGGTGTTCCTTTCTTTGACCGAGGTATTTTCATGCCTTGGAAGCAGTTGCTTAAAATGGGCAAGATAAAGCCTAGCTATGAAGCTATTGACATATTTATGAGTTCAGGAGAACAGATGATACAAAGAGTTGGTTTTAAGATGAAAGAGATTGGAATGGAAGATATCTATTATGCAATACTAACTCCTTCGCAGGCAGCTATTATGCTTTATGGTTTACCACCTCCTGCACCTAAAGAAACACCTGAGGTATTAAGGGATATTTTTGTAAAGAAAGAGAAGATGCTAGAGGAAGAGTATGTAAAGATATTAGAGAAAAATATACAAATAAGGAAGGATATTGAGCATGGCACTAAAAAAGAGTTATCTGGCAGTGAGGTTGATGAATTACTTAAAGGTGCTGATAAATTCCTTAAAAGGATTAAGAAATTATTTACGCAAATTGAGTATTTCAAGGAAAAGCAGGATACTTTACATATCTATGAAACTGTAATTACTATGATAAGGGATGTTCTAAAATTAGAAGGCATTGAAAAGGCATCTGATGCAGAGCTGGTAAAGATATTTGAGGATGAACTAATAACCCAAGGAAAAGTTCCTGCTAGATATTTAAGAATACTTAATGACATAATAAAGGGCAAGAAAGATTATGATGCAGGAAAGTTGACTAAGCATGAGGTTGACAAGCTCAGGAAGGATAGCAGTGAGATTGTTAAGTTCTTAGTTGAATATATACAAAGAAAGAGGGGCAGAGAGCTTGAGAGGACTAGGATTAGGGTTAAGCATGGCAATAGGTATGGTGAAGTTATTTTACTTGGAGAAGAGGCTTATATTATACATGACATTGATCATGAGGAGAAAGAGATTTCTAAGGCTAAGATAAAAGAGGATGGAAGTCTTGGAGTAACTCAGAAAAGTTCTATAGAGGAATTGGAGCAGGCACTATCTAAAGTAGAAATACCTCCAAGAGTATTTATCAAAGAGCCTATATTTGAAGACTTGAAGAGAATATTTGGCAAGGATGTTGAGGTTTTGGTGAATTATTAGGGTATATAATACGCCTGTGGCTAAGGGCACTCAGATTTTAATTGAGGATACTTATACTTTTCGTTTATGAAAAGTCAGGAACACTAGTGACTATAGTGTGTGATAGAATTCTAATTGATAATTTATTTTCTAGTTTATTATATATTGCAAATTAATATTTTTATAAAATATATTTTAATATTTCGAAAATAAAAAATTTTCGAGACCCGAAATGCTTTAGCATTTCGTTGTTTTGCAACTCAAGTTTTAATATAAGTCTAACTAATTCTTTAATTTATTGCATCTAGCGATACATAGGAAATCACAGATTTCCTAGTCTCAAAAATTATAAATTTTTGATACTCTAAGAACTATTTTTGCATGCGAGTAGTCTGCGACGCCTTGTGAAAGAAACCTTTAAATAAGCACTTCTTATTTCTTTTGCTATCGAGGGGGTAGCAGAGCCTGGTCAATAGATTCTGAACAGCAGAATTTGACTAGATGCGCAGGACTTAAGATCCTGTCCCTTAGAGCCTTTTAGGAAAAGCCTCGGGAAAAAGGCTTGCCTTAGGCAAGGAGTGGGTACATGGGTTCAAATCCCATCCCCCTCATTACTTATTTTTGTTAATATGAAAGAAATAATTTGCATGGGCATCGAGAGTACTGCACTCTAAGGCAGAGATACTTTCGGTGTCGGTATTATTACAGGCAAAGGCAAAGTACTTGCTAATGTTAAAGATACTTATACTTCTGAAACTGAAGGCATTAATCCAAGCAAGGCAAGAGAGCATCATATTGCTTTTAAGGATAAAGTTGTAGAAAATGCATTAAAAACTGCAAAACTTGGATTGAAAGATATTGACTTAATTACTTTTTCTCAAGGACCAGGATTACCGCCATGCTTACTAGTTGGAATGCAGAAGGCAAAAGAATTAGCAAAAAGACTTAATGCTCCTTTAGTTGCAGTTAATCATTGTATTTCTCATTTAGAGATTGGAAAATTGCTGACTAAGGCTAAAAATCCTGTTTTACTATATACTAGTGGGGCTAACACGCAAATCATTGCTTATGAAGGAGGCAAGTACAGGATTTTTGGTGAAACTCTAGATCAGGGAGTAGGTAATTTTATTGACGCTTTTGCAAGGCATATTGGACTAGGATTTCCAGGCGGTCCTAAGATTGAACAGCTTGCATTAAAGTCAAGGAATTATGT
>CAZRPY010000018.1:20316-23894 GCA_964602245.1 uncultured Methanosarcinales archaeon | reverse complement strand
TACTAATTTAAAACAGAAATATGATTCTGGAAAATATAAAATAGAGGATTTGGCATATTCCTTGCAGGAAACTATTTTTGCAATGCTGGTTGAAGTTGCAGAGAGAGCAATGGCACATTGCAACAAGAAAGAGCTTTTACTAGGAGGAGGAGTTGCTTGCAATAAAAGGTTGCAAGAAATGTGTAGAATAATGTGTGAAGCAAGGAATGCAAAATTCTTTTCTCCTGAGAATCAGTTTTTAGTTGATAATGGCTTAATGATAGCCTGGCAGGGAGTATTGCAGAGAAAACATGGAACTAAAGATTATGATAGTGTTGACATTCATCCTTATGAAAGGACTGATGATGTTAAGGTTGATTGGAGAAGTTAGCAAAATGCATTATAAATCCTTTCTGCATTCGTTTGTACAAAAGCTTTAGGCAAATTAAATGTAATACTATGTGTATTAATATGATGTTCACCTAAAGGATGTATCTGCCTCATTTTCTGAATGACTTGAAGAGATATAGGTGAGTTTCCAATGTCATGGCCTATAACTGCCATAGTGTAATAATCTCCTTTATTTAGGAAGCTTATGCCTTTAACTGTTTGTGGTTGCCAATCTTTTGTGTCCGGATTATTATAAATTCTAGTGCCAGGATGGCTTGGATTAAATGTATTTAATGAGGTTACTTGCACATTATGCTGTTTTGCATGTTTCATGGCTTCGACATACAATATCTTTGAACCATATGTAGCAAATTCAATAGACTCGTCTGTGCTTAGCACTGAGATAGTCTTTTTATTTGGATAAATTCCTGGATTACAGGCATAAACACCATCTCTATCTGAATAGAGGTAAACTTGAATGCTCAGGGCTCCTCCAGAAGCTACTGCTGTTAAATCAGAACCACCTCTGCCTAGAGTTGTTCTGAGCATAAGTTCTTTATCGTCAAAAGTTCTTAAACCAAGTTTAACAAGACCTCTTGCTATAAAGCCTCCAAGAACATAAGCATCGTATTCATTTTGAGCTAATTCTCTAAATTTTCTCTTAAATGTTAGCTGGAAATCTGGAATAAATTCAATTTCCCTTGATAGCATATTTGTAAGAATACCTAAATTAGATGGCTCAGAGCTACAAACTTTATAGCCTAAACTTCTAAGTGCTTCTGCAATAATTTTAGACATTGGGAATTCTCCCCAGTATACAAACTTGTCTCTCATGTATAGCTTAGCTTCTTCTAGCATTAAAGCTGAAGTTTCTTTGTCAATTCTCTCTTTTTCTCTTCTCCATTGTTTAAAATCTTCATCTGATCTTAAAGCTTTGTTAGAGTTAATTCCACGCCTTGCTGCAATCTCTTTTTCTCTTGTTCGAAAAAATGCTTCAACAAAATGATCTAAATCTGTAAGATAGTCAAAAATTTGTCCTTTTAGTCCAGCTTGCTGATCTTTTGGAAACATTAAATTATAAATTTTAGAAGAGTATCCAACATTCACTATCTCAGAAACTGTTGCAGTATCTGATGTGATAAAGAGGGCATGCTCAAGTACTTTTTTAGAGGGTAAATAAGGATGTGGATCTTTTTCAAATGGCTCTAGTCTCTTTAGCAAGGTCCCAGTTCTTTCAATCCTTTCCTCAAGTAAGGGCTTAACTTCTTCAAAGCATTCGTCAGACAATTTTGTGAGTTCATCAGTTGCTCCTTTTGCAGCTGAAACTACAATTAATGGCCTTAATCCATCTTTAATTTTACCTTTAGAGATTTCAACTACTCGATGAGGTTCAGCAGTAGAACTTCCTCCATATTTATCCACTTCCTTAGGCAATAGATGTTCAACATAAGGAATTTCTTGCTTTAAACTAGGTTTTCTGGGAATAGCTCCTTGATGGTATGCCATAAATTACATTCTTCAAAGAGCTTATTTAAACTTTTCTACAATTTGGATTTAGAATAGAAATTTACAAGGAAAAATTTATTTCTTCCTCAATTTCTTATCTTCTTCAGGAAGTAAAGGTTCATAAATCAGGCCACAGTCTTGGCAGATAACTGTGTCTTTAGCTTCATTAATCAGGATATTTACACTTCCGCATTCAGGGCATTCCTTTATTTTTGTTATTTCCTTTGCCATTTTTAATTGAAATTTTTAATTTCGTTTATTTTTATTAATTTGTACTTTTCATTATTTTTTTATAATATCAATTTGCAAACGGTTGCGAAATGCGCAACATACATGTCCGCTACATAAAGTTACATCACTGATAGGCGGACCAATGGCACCGTGCGTAGTTCTCACGAGTTAATGCAAATTTTTTATTTATTTTTATATATTATTAATATTTTATTATCTATGATTCTTTCATTATTTTTTTCAAGATAGTTTCTTTCCCTTTCCATACTAATCCGTGCTCTAGTACTTGTACGATATTCTCAACTGGGATAATATTAATCTTTTTAATTTTATCTATATCGATAATAACATCTTTTAGGTTGGATTTTGGAACTATTACATTCTTAACTCCAGCTTCAATTGCTGCTTCAACCTTTGCAGTAACACCGCCAACTGGCAGTACTTCTCCTCTAACAGATAAGCTGCCTGTCATTGCAGTGTCTTGCCTTACGGGAACTTCCTTGAGCGCTGATATTATGGAAGTGGCAACTGCTATTGACGCAGAATCACCCTCAACACCTTCATAAGTCTGAAGGAATTGTACATATAAGTCATATTTTTCTTTTATGTCCTCGCCAAAGTATCTTTTTATTATAGCTGAAACATTCTTAATGGCTTCTTTTGCAATCTCCCCTAGTTTTCCTGTTGCAATTATCTCTCTTTCCCTGCCACCTGGAGTTACTTGTGATTCTATTGGCAAAATAATTCCAGACAAAATTGCAGTTTCTCCTCCACCTAGGACAGCCAGGCCATTAACCCTGCCTATTTTATTGCCTTCTGTAACTATAACCTCATACTCCTTTTTCCTTTCTATGTATTTATCTGAAATCTGCTGCTCTAGTGTTCTTGCAATTCTCTTGGCAGCCTGCACATGTTTCTTTGTTACTAACCTAGAGCCATCTTCTCTTGCCAAGTCACCTGCGGCTCTTACCAAGCCTCCAAGCTCTCTTAATCTTAAAGTAAGATGCCCTTTTCTATTAGCCCTTCTTCTTGCTTCCTCAATTATTTCATCAACAGCATCTTTTGCAAAATGAGGGATTTTCTTATCTTTAATTATTTCTTGTGCAACAAATATTGCAATCTTGTCCCTATTTTCAGGGGTATCTTTCATGGTTTCTTCCATATGGACTTCATAACCATAGCCACGAATCCTTGATCTTAATGCAGGATGCATATGCCTGACAGTCTCAACGTTTCCTGCGGCTACCATAACAAAATCACATGGCACAGGCTCTGTTCTTACCATTGCACCTGCGCTTCTCTCGCTCTGGCCTGTAATCGCATATTTCTTTTCTTGTATGGATGAAAGAAGCTCTTGCTGTGTGGAAGGCTCTAGAGTTGCAATCTCATCAATGAATAGGACTCCCATATGGGTTTTGTGTATCATTCCTGCAACCACTCTTTCATGAGCTGGAGTACCTAGGCCGCCACTT
>CAZRPY010000018.1:0-20306 GCA_964602245.1 uncultured Methanosarcinales archaeon | reverse complement strand
GAAGTACATCGCCAAGCAAAGCGCCTGCGTGAGCTCCTGTTGCATCGTAAAAAGGGGCTTGTTTCTTGTTAAAGTTATCAACAATAACTTTAGGTATTAATGTTTTAGGGTTGCCTACTCTTTTGCCTAGATTAAGGAATAAGCCAAAAGATGCAATTAGAATTACACTAGTTATGATTGAAGCTGCAAATATTACATCTGAGATTGCTCCTGTTTTCCAGAAGTAATATGGAAGAATAGTTACAACTAAAACTAGTATTATCATTACTAGATTTTGGTTTTTAAACATCTGAGAGTTCTGGATCCTAGCTTTTACAACTAAGTCTCTGCCTTTGCCTGCTGGAACAACTCTTACTAATGGAGTGTTTTCATCATTAGGATTGGGAAAGGCTATGACATCTACTAGCTTTTCTTTTGGAAGCATTTCTGCTATTGCCATGCCTAACATGGATTTACCAGTTCCTGGCTCTCCTATTAGCAGAACATGCCTTCTCTGTGCAGCAGCCTTTTTTGTAACTTCAACTGCATTATCCTGCCCAATCACCTGCTCCACAAGTGTCTTTGGCACTCTTATCTCTTCAGTTGATTTAAAATTCAGAACCATCTTGGCTCTAGCAAAAATATGGCAGTTTATATAGTTTTTGATTGAAAAGTAAAGAATCATTATAAAGTTTCAAGCAAAAACTCAGGAACAAAGTGACTATAGTTTTTGATTGAAGTATCTAGAAAGGCCTATTATAGATTTTATCTACCAAAGATTGGTTTTAATGATATTATAACTCTGTCATAGTAGTTGCTATTAGGCGCTTTCTTATCATAAAATAAAACTTCTTCATCACTTCTACTTGGAGCCCCTATTTGAGGGTTGGTTGCTATCACCTCTATTAAAGTATCTAGTGAGCCGTCATAGTTTATAGTGATCTCATTAAGAGTTCTAAGATAATGTCCAGATGCCATAAAAGGTTCGATACCTCTTACAATTTCAATACCATTCTTGCATAAAGCTTGAAAAACCAAATCATATAATGAAGATGGTGGTAATTCGTAAAATGAGGGTTTTATTGGTCTATCTCTTCCTCTATGCTGTAGAGCAGTTGGCATGTTATTAGTCTGATATCTTATTAATTACTGATAAGACTTATATAAAAACTTATGCGAAAGTAATAAAAACCAATGAAAATTTATGACTCTAATGAAAGAATCTTTACTACTAAAAATTGCATTAATAACTTCACTAGTTGGATTGATAATTCTTTATTTCTTTTCTGGAAGGATTGAGATTGATGAAAGCTCTATTGCAAAGATAGATAGGACTGATGTAGGAGATTTTGTTAAGGTTAAGGGTAAGATTTCTAAGATAAATGATAATGAGAATTATATTGTTTTGCAGATAGAAGAGCCAAAGACAATTAGTGTGATCTTCTTTAAAGATGTAAATATGAATGTTTCTGTTAATGTGCAGGATGAAGTGGAAATACTAGGCAAAGTCTCAGAGTTTAAAGGCAAGCAACAGATAATAGCTGATAGAATAAGAATTATTAGCTAGGGCGATAAATTGATAAATTAGTGAGGGTGATAATTTAATGTTCCTTGAAATATTAATTGCAATAGCTCTTGGATGTCTTATGGGAATAATAACAGGCATTACTCCAGGATTGCATATTAATCTTGTAGCACTAATTTTGCTGTCATTTTCTGCTTATTTGCTGAATTATGTTAACGTAATTATTCTTGCTGCTTTTATCATAGCAATGTCTATAACCCATACATTTTCTGATTTTATTTCTTCTACATATCTTGGAGCTCCGAGTGATGATACTGCACTAACTGTATTACCTGCACATAAAATGTTACTTGAGGGGAAAGGGTATGAGGCTGTTAAGTTAACTGTTATTGGCAGCTTATTATGCTTGATTATGGTTGTGTTGCTAAGTCCACTGCTTATATATTCTGTACCAATAATTTTCCTTGCTCTAAAGCTTTACATTGGATATATTTTATTAGCTATTGTTATATTCATGACTTTGAGAGAAACTGGGATTGATAAGAAATTCTGGGCATTTATTGTGGTTGCATTAAGCGGAATTTTAGGAGTATTAGCTTTTCATATGCCTGTAAATAACGTGCTGTTTCCCTTATTATCTGGATTATTTGGAATTAGTATGCTGCTTACAAGTTTAGCAGAGAAAGTAAGATTACCAAAACAAATTATTAGTGAGGAAATAGTAATTAACAAGAAAGATTATTGCAAATCAATTGCGTCTGGGGTTTTTTCTGGCTCCTTAGTTTCAATATTTCCTGGGTTAGGACCTGCACAGGCTGCTATACTTGGAAGCCAATTAGTTGGAAAGATTAATGACTATATTTATCTGATTTTAGTTGGTGGCATTAACACTGTTTCAATGATACTTGCATTAATTACAATGTTTACAATTGAAAAGGCAAGGAATGGCTCAATTATTGTTGTGCAGCAATTAATTGGAGAGATTGATATTAATATTTTAATTGTATTTCTTTCTATTGCGTTGATTGCAGGAGGGATTGCAACATTATTGACATTAGAAGTTTCTAAAATATTTTCAAAAGTGATGAATTACATTAACTATAGGATTTTATCTTTAAGTATTATTACTTTTATTGCAACATTAGTATTTTATTTCTCAGGATTTATTGGATTTTTTATCCTTATTATTTCCACAGCAATTGGATTACTGCCTGCTTATACAGGCATAGCAAGACATCATGCAATGGGTGTTTTATTGCTGCCGGTGATATTGTATTTTCTGATATAATCTAAATAATTAATAGATAATCTTTATATACTTTTATTAAAGAAATAATGGAAATAATATGAAAATGCTTAAATTCAACAGAATAAAAAAGATAAGTAGAAAATGTACTGTTTGTGGAAAAAGTATAAGAATTACATTATATAGAGATGGTCATTATAGAAATGGCCATTATTTTAACAAGCTAAAAATTCCAATAGAAGGTACTGGCGAATACAAAAAAGTTGGGACAAACAAAATAGGAAAGCATAAAATTAATGTAGTGAAATGGACTGGAAAAGAAAAAGAAATAGAATATTGGGAATGTAATGATTGCTTTAATGAAGCATTTCATGAAGGATGGCTTGAGGAAATCTTAGAGAAACTTTATGGGAAAAAATGCAAAGATTATGAAAAAGATTGTGCATGCTGTAGAGCATGGAATGTGTATGATACAATAATTGATGCTAATAGAGAAAGGCTATAATATTATTCTTTATGCCCCTTAATATACTCCATCGCACTCTTTAATACATTCTTATCATTCTCATAAGTAATCTTTTCCAGGGCTTTTTCAAAGGTGAGCCATGCATAGCCAATGTGCTCATCAGAGATTATAACCTTCTCATTAAATGCTTGTGCAAGTAAAAAGATTACTTCTTTGAAAATAGTTTTATCTTCCCTTTTATAGTAATAGTTAATTGTTTCTTTAAAGCCATCAAAGAATTGTAAATCTTCTAGGCCAGTTTCTTCTTTTACTTCTCTTTGTGCAGTTAATAGCTCTGTTTCTCCTTTTTCTATGTTACCTTTTGGAAAACTCCAATGTCCTGCTTCATAGTGCAATAATAAGAATTTTATTTCTGGCTTTTCCTTGACAAATATAACTGCACCTGCTGAATGCTCTGTGACTTGTGCAACTGGTTTGTACTCATTATTTTCTGATTTTCTTTGAGTAGGCATATACTTTTTTCAGCTTATACTAGTTTTTATATTTTTCTCTATGAATTTTATAACTAAGTTGTGACAGAATTATATAATTAACTCACTTTAGCTAAAGATCTCCCAAATTTTTCATAAGCTATGATATGCTGAATTATTGCTTCTGTTGTTTGTTGTAGATTATCTACTCTTTGATGCAACCTACTTATAAGACTGTGAGAATAAATTAAGCTTTCAGGAATAACTAACTTACGCATTTTATATTGAGGATGTCCTCTGTAAGCATAGATAGTATCTTCTTCAACTATAAAAGGTCTACCTTTAGTATCGTAGTGCCAGATAGTAAAGCCTATTTGTTTTGCAAAATCTGTGGCTGCCTCAATGGCTAAGGGCTTTTTACAGTCACGTGAGCCAAAGAGGAATCTTTCACTTACTCTTAAGATATCACCTCTATGATATGTAGCAACAGATACAAAAAAGTCTAATTCACTATGCTCACGATTATTAGGATAGAAAGGACCCATAGCAGCCTTAAGCCTAGAATCTGCTATGTACACACCAGTTACTTTTGTTCTACTATTTTCATTTTCAAAATATCTAGTATTTAAGGAGGAGTACTTTTGCTGAAGTAATTCAATGAGGACAGATAAGTCTAATGCCTTCTTACGAGAGTCTGTAGTCAATGATACCATTTTTAGAGCGTTAAAAGAATACAATTTATATAATAATCGCTTTTTAAGACCAGAAACTTTATTATGAGAGAATTATCCCTTAACAGC
The DNA here is from genome assembly GCA_964602245.1 of uncultured Methanosarcinales archaeon. Lineage (GTDB taxonomy): Archaea > Nanobdellota > Nanobdellia > Woesearchaeales > JACPIF01 > JACPIF01. The sequence goes on along the minus strand of CAZRPY010000018.1, from coordinate 15,820 downwards.
TCTTAAAAACTCCTTTAACCCTAGGCAATTAACAATATCCTTTTTTCAGCCCAGCCTCGTCTGGCTTGTGCAACGCCTAGCAAATATAAGCGAAAGTCTTAAATAGTCTAAAACTATGTTTTTACTAGATTAAAATGGCTAATAATCTGAAACTTAACAAAGAAACAAAATTATTGATTAAATCAAGCTTAAATAAGGAAGAGAATATCCTAAATTTAGGTTTAAATAAATGGAAAAATAAGCTAAAAGAGTTTGAGAAGAAATATAAGATTTCTACTGAAACATTTGTTAACAAGTTTAATAAAGGCCAGTTAGGGGATGATAAAAAGTGGTTTGATTGGCTATTTGCATATAAAGCTTATAACCATATAAAAGAGAAGCTTGAACTAGTTAAAGGTATTAATATATGATTCATGACTATTTCTCTAAAGTCCAAAAGAAATTAGAAGCAATGAGATGGCTTATTATAGAGCAATCAATTAATTTTGATTTTATTTCTGATGAAATGGGAATTATCACTGGTAAATTAGTTTTTATTGACAATTCGATTTTTGAATTTATGGAATTAGTTAGTGAAAAAGAAGCCGAATATAGATTTCACTATATGGACAAAAATAAAGACTTGATTGTTAGATGGGATTCTGCTCCACATTATAGGGAAGTTAAAACATTTCCTTATCATATGCATAAGAAGAAAGGGGTAAAAGAAAGCAAAAAAGTGAATTTTATTGAAATAATTGAGGTTATTACTGAAAAAGTTATTGGAAATTTAAAATTGTAAATGGTCCTGTCCATCATTTATTAACAGCTTTCAAAAAATCATACAAAAGTTATAAATACTAGCTTTGGTTTAATGCTTATCATGGAAAAATCTTTACTAAGCAAACTATCAAAAGAATTGGAAATTCCTGAGAAGAAAATATTAGATGAAAGCCTAAGTGTTTTTTTGGATTCTGAACTAAGAAATGCATCTGCTGAGATTTTGAAAATTAAAAAACAGTTTAATGTTTCTAAGCCTAAAGAACTAAAGAAGAAAATCGAATCTGGCAATATAGAGGAACATCCAGCTTGGGAACAGCTTATTTACTGGGAGAACTTAGAAAAAAGGATTAGGGTGGTCAACCATTGGATGCAGAAATTACATATCTCGAGCTGAAAAATATAGCACTTCAAGAATTTCCAGATATTATAGTTACTGTTTCTATCACCAGAGGGCCTTTGAATGTTGCTAAAAGCCTTAGATTATTTCTTATTGATAAGTCTTTCATTGAAATATGGATTAGTGGTAAAAAATATTCATATCATTGGCAGAGAACTGAGAGAAAGATTTACAGGCATGACAATGCACCACATAAAAAGCATAGGTCCATAAAGACTTTCCCTAAACACTTTCATAATGGTGCTGAAAGTAATGTGGAAGAAAGCAGTATATCCAACAATCCAGAAGTTGCAATAAGAGATTTTCTGAAGTTTGTTAGAGGAGAATTATAGATTATTTCTTAATCACCTTCAAAAACTCCTTCAATCCTAGACAATTCACTATATCCCTTTTCTCAGCCCAGCCTCTTCTTGCTTGAGCTACTCCTAATTCCATGTAGTGCATCTGTTCAACGTAATGGGCGTCTGTTCCTATGCTTAACTTACAGCCAGCTTTTACTGCAGCCTTAATATCAGCATCCCTTAAATCGAGTCTTTCAGGAAATGCGTTTATCTCTAGGAATATATTTCTCTCTTTAGCTTTCTCAAACACTTTGTGATAGTCAAAATCTACTGCTTTTCTCATGCCAATTTTTCTTGCAGTAGGATGGGCAAATATTGTAACATATTTATTGTCCATTGCCTTTAGAATTCTTCTTGTTATTTTCTCTTTATTCTGCTTTAAGCCTGAGTGCAAGGAAATAAGAACAATATCAAGTTGCTTTAGCAATGAATTTGGAAAATCTACTGTGCCATCATCTTTAATGTTACATTCTGCTCCTTTTAGAATAGTAATTTTTCCTTTGAGTTTCTTATTTACTGCATCTATTTCTTTTAAGTAGCCTGGAAATCTTTTATCGTCTATTGAGTTAGCAATCTTTAGGAAGCCAACATGATCTGTCATTGCAATATATTCATAGCCTAACTTAAAAGCCTGTTGTGCAACAGCTTCTATTGTGTTATTTCCATCACTCCATTTTGAATGCAATTGCAAGTCACATTTAATATCAGCTAATTTTACCAGTTTTGGAAGGTTATGAGCCTTAGCTGCTTCTATTTCTCCTGTCATCTCCCTGAGCTCTGGCTCTATGTAATCCATGCCTAATGCTTTGTATAACTCTTCTTCAGAATGCCCTGCAACCATCCTTTTGCCTTTGAACAAACCATATTCAGAAAGTTTCATTTTTTTGCTTATAGCAATTCTTCTTAATTCTACATTATGCTCTTTAGAGCCTGTAAAATAGTTTAAGGCTGAGCCCCATGAGCTTTTCTTGATAACCCTTAAATCAACCTTTAAGCCATCTTTAAGGATAACTGAGGATTTAGTAGGGCCTTTTGCTAATACTCTTGCAACCCTTGGCATTGCTGTAAATGTTTCTATCACCTTTTCAGGCTTTGTTGAGCTAACTAAAATGTCAATATCGCCTATAGTTTCCTTCATCCTTCTTAGAGAGCCTGCAACAGATACTTTTTCAGTTTCTTTAAGTGCTTTTAGCCTTTCTTCTATTTCTTTTGCTATTGGCGATGCATAGCCTAGCAGCATTCTTTGGGCTTCTACTGATTTGTGCATTTCTAAAGCTTTTAACAGGTTTTCCTCTACCTTTGGACCCATGCCTTTTAGTTTCCTTATTCTGCCTTCTGTAAGGGCTTTTTCTAAAGAAGCACGGTCTTTTACACCTAACTTTTTATAGAACAGCATTATCTTCTTAGGGCCTAGGCCTTCTACTGTCATTAATTCTTCAACATTAACTGGAAGTTTTTTCTTTAAATCCTCATAATACTTGCATTTGCCTGTTTTTAGGTATTCCTCTATCTTTTCTGCTATGCTCTTTCCAACTCCAGGTATTTCTTCTAGCTTGCCTTGCTGGTAGACTTCTCTAATGTCATCATTCATTGACTCAATGTTCATAGCTGCCCTTCTATATGCCCTTGGCTTAAAGAAATCCTCTTCCTTCATCTCAAGCAGGTCTGCAATCTCAAACAGAAGCTTAGCAACCTCAAGATTTTCCATATACTAGTTATTAGGTGTGGTTGGATTTAAGGTTTTCTCTTACTAAAGAATTAATTTAAACTCTAATAATAGAATTACACTATGCTTTATAAGATTTACGATATATAAGTTAAAAATTGGAAAAACAGACTTAAAAAATCACAACATTTATATACAAGGATATCTAGGGATATCCTGGTGATTGTGTGTTCCTATATACTAAACATGCTCTTGAGAAGATAGATGCACTTGGTATAGGGAGAAGAGATGTAGAAAGAACTGTTACAGCAGGTATGAAATGGAAAGAAAAAACTAGCGAGAAATTGCATGCACAAATGGCAGGTATTGAGGTTGTTTTTATGAAACAAGATAAAGATTTTGTTATAATAACAGCATACCTTGCTGGGAGGTTAAAATGAAATGTGTTATTTGTGAAAGCGAAACTACTAAAAAAAATATTGAGTATAAAGAGTTTGGCATCTCTTTAGGTAATTTCGAGGCAGAAGTCTGCAAAAATTGTGGAGAAATATATTTTGACGAGGAAACAGCAGAAAACATACAGCAAAGATCAAAACAGCTAGGCTTATTTGGATTAGCAAGAAAAGCAAAAATAGCAGAGATAGGAAATAGTATTGCAATTAGAATCCCAAAAGACATTGCAGAATTCTTAAAGCTAAAGAAAGGTAAGGAAGTATTAATTTTTCCTGAAAGTAAGCATGAATTAAGGATTGATGTTTAATAGTCTTTTTGAATTAGATAAAAGTTTGCTATAGAGAATTTTGAAATATACAAATTTTGTCAAAATTCTCTAAGAGAACTTTGAATCAAATATATAAAACTAATGGATTATTCAAAGTTCTCTATACATAATTAGAAGTAATTTGCAAAACGAGCTCGAACTGCGAGCCATACAAGGTCTGCGACGCCTTGGCTAAGGTTACTATATATGATACCACTTTTAAGTAATTAAAATAAAAAGGTTTATATACTAGTGTGTTCAGAAAGTAGGTATTATAGCTTAAATAACCTTAGGAAGGATAAAATGTCACAACCAACACTTGAATATGCACAGGCATTAAAGGGAACTTTAAATGAGGCAGTTGTTAGAATGGAATGTTCTGGAATGCCTTTATGTAAGGCTTGGCAGTCTACTTGTGGTAATAATCATCCAATTCTAGGTCATGCAAATATGGGAGATGGGATAACTGCTATTGTAGCTCAAGCAAGAGAAATGCAAAGAGAGTTATTAAGAGGAACTGTGCCTGGTTCAAGAGAGTATAATGAAAGAATGGAAACTCCTGAATATAGAGCATTTACTGATGTTTCAGTTGTTGCTCAAGAACAAATAGGCAGATACAAAATGGAGGACATAAAAAGATGATGATAAATTATTATGCTATTCCTACACTACAAGGTGAAGAACACTTACAGAAAGCCAGAGGTTTTGTTAGCAGATACGAGAAAAGAAGGCCTGAAGAGGCTCTTTATGATTTATTTAGGGGGACTGACTTATTTTTAGCTTCAACTCATTATCGAATAGCCTTAAACCATGGTGTAAAGGATCCTGAGGAAATAATGAAGGAGAAAGAAGGCATAGAAGCTAAGCTTAGAGCATTAGAGAAAGTAACTAATATAGAAGATAGAGCTCAAGGTATCAATAAAACACCTTTATAGCCCTTATAACCAAAATATGCTAAAATAAATGTATTAATCAACCGAAATATTTTTATACTTCAAAATCTATAGAATAAGAAGAGGGTTATGGAGAAGGCTCAGGAAGCTGGGATAATTGAAATTAATGATAGTGGTGTTTATGAGACTGAGAATCATATTATAGTTTTCATGGTGCTTCCAAATATAAAGAAAGAGCACATTGATTTAACAATCAGCTCAGAAAAATTAATTATTGACATTAAGAGCAATAGAAAAGTGCAGAAGGAATTTCCAATTACTAAAAGTATAGAATCAAATAAGGCTGTTGCTACTTTCAAAGGCAACATATTGAGGGTGGAAATACCAAAAGTTAAGCATGGCATTGCCATGGAAAGCAGATAAGTTTGGTATTAAAGCATTAATAGCAGTTAGAGATATTTAGCATAATGGGGGTTATGCTATTCAAGGTAGAGTAATGTGTAAATTTTACTATTACATATTTGCACATTACTTGTATGATAATTGTTTGGGGGTAATAAGGGGAAAATGGCAAATAAAAAGCTATTAGAATTCACTAAGGAGTTTATTGGAGAAGATGCGGTTAAGATAGTTAATTTTCTTAAAGACAGGGCTAACATATCTGAGTTCAAGATAGCAGAGAAAACCAAGACAGAGATACATGAGATTAGGAACATTCTTTACAGGCTACATAACTATAATTTAGCAACTTATGTAAAGAAGAAGGACAGGGAGAAAGGATGGTATATTAGCTATTGGACATTTAACAAGAAAAGGGTAAAAGAGCTAATGAGTGAGATTAAGAGGCAGAAAATAGAAAGGTATAAGCAAAGGCTAAAGGTTGAAGAAGCCAATAAGAACAATTTCTTTATGTGCACAAATGCATGCATAAGGCTGGATTTCCAGTCTGCAACTGAGCATGACTTCAAGTGCCCTGAATGTGGAAACTTGCTGAATCAGCAGGATAATGAGAAAACAATAGATTTCCTTAGATCTAAGATTAGGGAATTGAGTACTGCTTAGGATAAGTGGTTTAATCTTTTTTCATTTAATTTTCTTTAATTTTTACTTGCACACGGTTGCGAACACGCAACATACATGTAGGAAGCTACGGCTTCCTAAATGTCTCGGAACAAAGGAAATCTCGATTTCCTAGTCTCGAAAGCAAGAAATGCAAGTATTTCTTGCTCCCAAAATCTTAAAGATTTTGTGGAATCTATGATTTTCGAAACATAGTTCCTCAACCTGTCGGCTTCATTACTGTTTTCTTCTTTGACTAGCCGACTAATCGCACAGCCACTGAAAGTGGCGTCGTGATGCAAATATTTTATTTTTAGGTTTATAATCTTTTAATTATATTTTTTTATTATTAATTTCTTTTAATTACCTTTTGGAACAAGTTTTATATAGGTATTATTGCTAGTTTTGTTCTATGAGCATTGATTTACTTAATGCAATGAGAGGAGATCCTAAAAGTCTTCTTGAAATAGAAAGCTTAGCAATGACTGCGATGCTTAATCCTGAAGAGTCTAGGAGAAGGTCAGCAATCTCATCTCTACTAGAGCAATATGCAAATTTAAGAGGTGGGCATGTTGGTAATTCACAACTGTTTTTAATCATGGATGTAGAAGGAAGAGACACTAAAGCTTATGTTTGCAATATTCCTAGGAGTTATTTAGGAAAACAGACGTATCCTTTTGAATTGTAACAGGTTTATCTTGTATCAGCAATCTTTAAATACATACAACTTTTCCATATTTTCTATGGAAGCAACTATAGCTAATTTCAGGAAAGGTGTGCATAGCCAGAAGACAAATCAGATGGTTCTTTATATTAATGGAATAGATAGCAAAGACAAGGCTAAATCACTTATAGGCAAGAGTGTAGTCTGGAAAAGCCCTGCTGGCAAAGAGATTAAAGGAAAGGTTTCTAATGTGCACGGCAATAATGGAGCTGTAAGAGCAATATTTGAGAAGGGAATGCCTGGGCAGAGTGTAGGGAGCAAGATAGTGGTGGTGTAAGCTACTTTCCAGTCCACCCTCCACCCACCCTGATTGATAATGTTCACTACTTTACTGTCACAAAAATAGAAAGATTTAAATAGTTGATGTTTGAACTGAAATAAAGTGAGTATCATGGCAGAAAAATTTCCTGTTACCTTTGATGAAAATAAATATCCAATAGGATATATAAAAACACCTATAGGAACAGTAGTTGTACATAAAGCTTTTCTTGGTACTGGTTTTGGGGTTAATGACGCTGTAACAGCCATTAGAGAAGTTCATTTTGGAGAATTGCCCCCTGATGATTTGGGACATAGAGTAATTAGTGTCTCGAGTTTAAAACATTATACAGAAGGAGAAAGAATAGAAGTTGCAAAAATAGTAGGAAAAACATATATAGATCCTCCTTATTTTATGTGAATCTTTTAAAGCACTTTAATTCTTGTGCCCTTGGACTTATTGCCTTTAGTCTAATCTTTTTATATAATCTCTTTATCAAATTTTATTTCTAAAGAATTAGAACTCAAAACCTTAATGCTGTCAACAACCCCCACTTTGATTCCATAAGCTTGCACTTTCTTGGGCAACAATGCTGCAATTGAAGAACCAACTTTTACAATCTTCCTTTTACCCTCAATTGCTTTATTAGCTTCTCTTAATTTAATTATCTGCTTCGTCTGTTCAGGGGTAAACAAAGTCTCTCCACATTTATCACATTTCATACATTCAACTAAGAAACCCTCAGCTAGACATCTATCTAACTTGATGCTTCCACCACATTTGCAAGTACTTGTTTTCATTTTCTATACCTTTAATACTTTCCTTTCTTCTTATTGACTGTTATTATCTTTATGAAATCTGGATAATACTCAGCAACAACAAAATAAGTTTGCCTTTGTTTATCAAAATAGTTTTTGAAGCATATCCGTTTCTTCTCTTCTGTTGATTTCTCTTCATCTACTTTGCCAATTTGCACTGTTTTAACAACATTATCCACATCGTCTATCTTGAGATTTTTATCCTTTGCTGCATGTTCGCTAAAAAGTATTTGGGCTTTCTTCCTATTTAGCTGATTCATCACCTCTTTTATCCATGGTTCCATATATATAACCAATTATTATATTTAACTATATTTATTATAATATTTAAACCTTTCTATTTTGTTAAATGGCACAGCTAATATCTTGCTATGGACTGGTTATCTAATTGTTAGAACTATACGAACTTTTTCTTAAGAGACACTATATTTAGAGCTTCTCCACATCATGCCAAAAAGAAAAACTACTAGTAGGAATATTAGCAAACTGAAGGGGAAATCAGGGCTGTTTTCTAAGTCTGCAACAACTGCTGCTCCTGAAATCTGGCCTGTTAGCAAAGAAGTTCCTAGCAATAAAAGTATTGTTATTCCAATGACTGCTGCTGCAAGCTGATAATTATGGCCATGTCTGTATTGATAACCATGTGCACCTCTTCCTGCCCTAGATCTTTTTGCATGTTCTATAGGATATAAACTCTGTCTGCTTGGAGTTTCAATCTCTGGGTGTCTTTGCTGGCTGGCAATTGCAGAAGGTACTGCTTCAGCTAAAGTTCTATAAACTGCTTTTGCAATCTCCTCAAGTTGCCTGTATTGTGGCAGGCTTTCGTATTTATGTAGGCCTACAGGTTGATGTTTTACTGTTGCTAAAGCCTTCTCTAGCTCTGATATTGCACCTCTGTGTTTTTTAGTCCCTCTTATGACACTTTTAAGGTCTGCCGCATTTGTAAAGTACTTTGGAAGCTTATATTGTCCAGGTTTTGCTGCTTCGTTGAATGTTGCTGCTTTCTTTGCTGCCTCCCTAGCATAAAATGCCCAGTTTTCTTTAGGTGCATCATGAGCCTTTAAATCTCTTTTGAGAGATTTAGGCTCGTAATAAGGCTTAGTTGTATGAGTTCTATGCAAAGGACCTTTCTTTTTAGGGTCATAAAATATAGGAGGAGCCCAATAAGGTTTCTCCTGTTGTGCATTTGCCATTTTTAAGAATTACCCATACAAAGGATGTCTAAATAGTCTTGCAAACATCATGTAAAAACCTCCAATAATACAGCCAATGCCTAAAGCCCAGCTCATAATATCTTGGGGCATAAGTGGCTTGACTTTTCCAGATAAAACCAAAACATAGTAAACACCAAAGACAAAAATAATGAAGCCAAATAATGCCCTTCCAGAGGTTCTGCGCTGGTGCATTAATCCTTTCAATAAAGATGGATGTATTGCCATTTTCTAAAAGCCCATAAAGCTGCCAATAAATAATAAGAAGCCTGATATTATAAATAAAATGCTAATCAGCATTAAGCCCAAGGCAGGAAGTGTAAAAGCTATTATTTTCATTGCATTTAGGATTGGTATTAATCCAAATAAAAATAAAACTATTCCTACTAGGATGCTGATCCACATAAGGCTTTGACCCATGCCCATGCTCATTCTTTCCTTAAAGCCATCAACAATTAAGAAAATACCGCCTGCTAAGCCTAAAATCCATAACAAAAGATTAGGGAGAACTGGAAGAGTGAACTTAATAATTTTCCATTGAAATAGTAAAGGAATGCCGCCAAGAGCAAGCATAATCGCTCCAAGAATAAAGGAAATAATTTTTCTACCTCCACCCATACCCATACCAAACATCTGAGCTTTCTTGTACATTGCATGCACCTTTTATTATTTTTAATTTTACTGAAAGGATTGCTATAAAAATGTTTCTATCAAAACACTATCCATAGAAAACCTTAAATAGCTAATATTTATACATATAAAGAATATGGAAACTGATATATTAAATAAGATTCATAAAGATTTAGAAGTTGTTAAAAAAGAACTTGGCGAGATAAAAGAGCATATGGTAGATATAGATAGCATACTAACAGAAGAAGACTACAAGGCTTTGCAAGATTATAGAAAGGAAAAGGCAGAAGGAAAACTTGTTTCTCATGAAGCACTTAAAAAAGAGTTAGGATTATAATGTTTAATGTAAGCTATTCAAATCAAGCTAGACAATTTCTAAAGAAAGCTGATAAAGTGCTTATCAAAAGATTAATAGAGAAAATAGAAAGACTTCGTGAAGAGCCAATTATTGCAGACACTAAGAAGGTTGAAGGCTCTCCAAGCTTATTTAGAGTAAGAGTAGGAGATTATAGAATTCTCTATGAAGTAGACTATAAGAATAATTTAATAGGCATTGTAAAGATTGACAAAAGATCAAGAGTTTACTAATTCTAGCTTTTCCATCCATAGAAAACCTTAAATAGAAGGATTTCAAGAATTAAAGATAAATTGTTTAAGAAAGGTGTGAAATTGAAGAGGATAAATAGAGTAGCTGTAATTATAGCAGTTTTCTTTATTTTGTTTGCAGTAAATATAGCAGTTGCACAAAGAGGCCCTAATCTTCTTGAATCACTGAGACCTTTAGAAGGATTAAATCTTGCAGAGGCTTATGAAACTTATTGGTTTGTATTCGATTTTGTTTTTGCACTGATATTGTTCTTAGGAGTTACTAGAGGTGTATTATTGCAAAGATTTCCAGGTGGTCCTGGGGCAATGATAGCTGGTGCCCTTAGCTTGTTTCTAGCGTTTGGTTTTATTATTGGAGAAAGAAGGTTTAACTTTAGACTTTTTCATCTTTCACCTTACATCTTATTCTTTGTTATAGCTATGCTTATCTTTGTTGCCTTTAACTATTACAGAAGATTTGGAACAGGAGGCAGATTAGCTTTAGGTATATTATTATTAGTTATTGTTGCCATATTTAGTGCAAATCCAGAAATGGATGCATTAAGAGAATATCTCTTTAATGTACCAGTTGCTGGTCCTTGGTTTTCATTGCTTTACACTGCACTATGGATCATTGGAGTAATAATGACTGGATGGGGTTTAGTAGACTTGGTTAGAGGATGGGGAGGAGCAAGAACTGCTGATACAACTGCACCTGCTAGAGAAGGATTTCATCCTATTAGAAGATTTCGTGACTGGGGAAATAGAAGGAGAGAAACTAGAGATTTAACTGAGGAGGCTAGAATACTTAGAGAATTGACTAATACTATTGCTAGAATGGAAGACAGATATAGGGTTATGGTAGGAACTACTATGAATGTAGGTGTTCCCATTAATCGTGCATTTCAGTATTATAGAGGTTTAGGTGCTGCTGGATTAACTCCAGCTCAAGTTGCACATCTTAATGCTAATAGGCTTACTTTAAATAATCTTCATGCTGCTTGGGTTGCTGACTGGGATGTACTTATCAATGAGATAGGAAGAATTGCAACTTTAAGCGCTGACTTAAGAAATAGGGTTGTTTATCAATTAACGAGGCCGATATAAAATGCCAGATGAAGAACAGTTAAGACAGAATGTAAGACAAACAGAGTCTGCTGAATTGCAAATGGTTAATAGAGAACTATCAATAGATGCTAGAATGAGGCAATTAGCACTCCAAGGAAAATCATTGGCTGCTATCAATTATGATATGGAAGGTGCATACCGAATTCTTCAAGCTATAAAAGCATTAGCACCTATGCTAGGACAGGCTATACAAATAGAGGCAAGAGAGCAGGCTGTAAGCGATACTGGAGCAAGACAAATTGGAGCAGAAGAGGCACAAGCTGGGCAAGCTGGAGGACAAGAAAAGAGGCTAGACGCAAGAGAGATTCAAGTACTTAAAGATATTTTAAGAAGGCTTGTAGATATTAATGACAAAAGAGTAAAGCAAGGTAGTGGAGCAAATGCACAAGTAATGCCAGATGTGGTTGCTGATATTCAAAGGATAAAACAGGATTTAGGTCAGCTTGTTCAGTTACAAAGAGTAGAGTTTTCTGCTGAGCTAAAAGAAGAAATGTTAAAAGGTGAAAAAAACCAAGCTATTATAAATTTAATTAGGCAAGAAAGACAATTTTTTGGTCTACTAACACAGTACATAACAACAGTAGAGCAATTACTGACCAGAAATGGAAGTGCAGGGACAATCCAGATGTACATAAGACGAGCAATTGACCTTATTAAAAAGCTAATTGCAATAAATAGTATGGAAATGAGATCTATTTAATCAGATATGCCACAAATCCATCTATTAAAAAAGCCAAAAAGCTCAATTAAGCGCTAAAACACTCTATCTTAGTCCCATTTACCGATATATTTATATACCACCTGCTATATTTATGTAGCATATGATACAAAATTGTAGCATTATTAGGGTTTTCAGGAAATTTGTGGAAAATCCAACTAAGCCGTATCACATCAGAGAGCTTTCTCGGGAAATAAGGCTGGCCCCTACATCTATAAAATTACATATAAGACAATTGGAGAAAGAAAATCTTGTAAAAAGGGAAAAAGTGGGGATTTATAAGGCGTATAAAGCAAATCTGGAAAACGAAAATTTTAGATTTTATAAGAAAATTCTCAATATTATTGCTCTACATGAATCTGGACTAGTTAAGGAGCTGGAAAAGACTAGCCCTGATGCTATAACTCTATTTGGTTCCTATGCACGTGGAGAGGACACTGAAACAAGTGATATTGACATATTTCTTATAACACGTGAGAAACCTATCAATGTAAGGAAATACGAAGGGAAATTAAGGAGAAAGGTACAACTCTTTTTTTCAGAAGATTTAAATACATTGCCTACAGAGCTTTTCAATAATATTATGAATGGCATACTTTTAAGCGGATTTATACGATGGAAAACTTGATGAGAATAAAGCCTGATAAGGAAAGAGCGAGAAGCCTAGTAAAGCTAGCTCAATTGAGATTTGAGAAAATAAAGACTTTTAATGAAGACACAGAAAGCTCTCTCATTATTGAAGGTTTTTATGAAATTTGTAAAGAGCTTATAACATCTATTCTCTTTGCAGATGGTTATAAAACTTTGGGACATAAGGAATTAATCGAATATGTTAAAGAAGCTTATAGTCAGGCTTTATCGCAGGAGGATATCCAGCTTTTGGACCAGCTCAGAAAGTTAAGGAATAGCATAGTTTATTATGGAGAGATGATAGATCCTTCTTATATAAAAAGAAATAAAAGTTACATATTAGATTTAATAAATAATCTGTTTAATATATGTGAAGGTAAACTCAAATAAAAGAGGTGTTAAATGCCACAAATACAATTAAGCAAGAAACCAAAAAATCCAATAATTATTGAAGGGTTTCCAGGGTTTGGGTTAGTTGGAACTATTGCAACTGAATTTCTTATAGATCATTTAGAGGTTGAGCATATTGGCAAAATTCTTTTAGAAGAACTGCCTGCAATTGTTGCTGTGCATGAAGGCAAGGTAGTAGAGCCTATTGGATTATTTTATAATAAAAAATACAATATAGTTATTTTGCATGCAATCACATTAGTTAATGGCATAGAATGGAAGATTGCAGATGCTGTTGTAGAGCTGGCAAAGATGCTGAATGCTAAGGAGATAGTAAGCCTTGAGGGTGTTGGTAATCCTATGGCTGAGAGCTCTAAAACATATTTCTTGGCTAAAGATAAGAAGAAGCATGAGTTCTTTAAGAACCTTGGAGTAGAGCCTCTTAATGAGGGCATTATTATGGGTGTGACTGGAGCAATACTGATTAAGGCTGAAAATTTTAATGCATCTGCAATATTTGCAGAAACTCATACTGAGCTGCCAGATAGCAAGGCTGCTGCTAAAATACTTGAGGTTTTAGATAAATATCTTGGCTTAAATCTCGACTATAAACCATTGATACAGCAGGCTGAGAAGTTTGAGCAGAAATTAAAGACCTTATTAACTAAAAGCAAGGAAACTCAGGAGATGCAGGATAAGAAAAGGATGAGTTATGTTGGGTAATTGCCAAGTTCTAAATAAAGAATTAATTTGCATTATTTGAACAGTTTTTATTAACACATTATAAGACCTTTATAGCCTTTCTAGAGCTGATTTCTCACTCTCACAGCATGGTGCCTAATAATAGTCTCACTTTTGTTCTTGCGGCATAGAATGGCTCTCTTTATTTTAGATATTATTTAAATGTTAATCAGATACTAATTATAACTTTATTACGTGCAGGGATTTCCCTAGCTTGATGCTTGTCTTATTTCTAAAAACATGATAGCATAGATTGATCGCTATGCCAGGGGTGGGGGTGTGGTCCGCTTTGTCATTCAAGTAAATCTAATGTAGCGGACATTTATACAGCTCTGTTATAATACTGATATATTGTTATACCTAACTTTTCATTCCTGGAACTCTCACTTTTTGCCTTTAATGTTATGTTTCCTGCAAACCCTTATTATTACTTTCAATATAGAAGGTTATTCTGATAGAATGTTGTATTATAAAATATATTTTAGGGTAGTATTAATATAATAAATATGTTGTAATTAGTAGATTACTATATATAATAAAATATCTAATTAATAATTAAAAGATTTAGTCTTAATAAGGACTAAATATTATAAGATAAGATTAAAATATCTAATCGTAATCCGACGAAGGTGAAGGGTTATAGGCAATATTTAAATACTTAAAATCACTAATTAAAGCTGGAAATAAAATGAATGCTGTAAGGTTTTGGGTTGGTGTTGCATTAATAATTGCTAATTTTATCATAGGATTTTTAGCTAAGGTAATTCCCTTGCTTTATTACAAGATTGGTTACTACAGCCTTAATGTATGGATATGGATAGGCTTTAGTGTTTATGCCTTCTCATGGCTAATGCTTTTAGTGGGTGTTTATTTGTGTGGTAGAGAGGGCTATAATTATGCAGTAACTAAGTATAAGGAATATCAGTTAAGAACAGTACAAAGCATTAAAGACCAGAGTCAGAGAACAGTTAGTACTATTAAAGATCATAGCCAAAGGACTTATGCAAGAGTTAAAGAGGGTGTGAAAAAGCATATAGATAAGGCCAGGAAGACAAGAATTAAGCTTCATTAAAAGCAAATAGTTTTGCCTATTTTGAGAGCATCTTAAAAATAAAGGGTGCCATCAATTACGCGAGCATTTATTTATTTAAAACATCAAAGTTGACAGGGGGAAGTCCCTTACGGGGAGGTCAACTAAACAGAATTTACATGAAAATGCGAGCCGATGGCACCCTGAGCAAGAGCGGATTTTCACTACAAGCATTCGATAAGTATTTAAATAAGTCATTCAAGAAAATTAAGAATGAAAGGACAGAGAGATTTGGCAGGAGACTGTAGCAATTGTGGGCATGGGAATATGCTTAAAAAAGGCATGGTAGAGAGTGGAAATTCTAAATATGAAGTATATGAATGCGATGCCTGCGGTCATGAGAAGATGAAGGCTTTGGGTGTGGTGAAGTAGATTAGTCTTTCTTATCTCTTTTATTAACATAATTGCTCGGATGCACCATTGAAACATCAAAACCTTTCTTCTTGAGATTCTCTTTGATTTCCTCATAGAAATTATAGCGGTGTATCATTCTATGGCAATTTGGGCATAAGCCAACTACATTCTTTCTATCATTATCTTTTGTGTTTCCATTCAGATGGTGTATTTCTACTATTTTTGTAAAGCTACAGCTATCGCATGCTTTAGTGATTTCTCTGTAGAGCTTTAAATCAATGTCATGGTATTTCTTAGCATTATAGGCTAATGTCTTATCGTAATGATGTAACCTTGTATGGCAACCACTGCATAAGCCAAAGGCTTTATGGTAACGCTTACGTCCACAACTTTTGCAAGTAACCCTTTTAGGCTTCCACTGTTTCTTATAGCAGCTGTAGCACATTCCTTTAGCATGATGCTGTTTTATTTGCTTACACTTGCTGCATACTACTCTCTTTCCCTCATTCGGATTAGTTTGCACCTCTTTTACCATATGATATATATTTTATGTGCATTTATAAAAAGGTTCGTATTTTAGAGCTAGAGAACGTCACATAATGGCTATTATACGAACATTTCAATTTTCCTGATATGCTGTTGCATATACACTTTTTTTATTTTC
>CAZRPY010000017.1:0-24452 GCA_964602245.1 uncultured Methanosarcinales archaeon | reverse complement strand
AAAATCTACGATTTTTGACGCATTAGCAGTTTTATCCTAAGGCATTTTGACCTTAGGCTGCTAACCTACTTTTTCTACAGAGCAAATATAAGAAAAGATTTAAATTAGCAAGGGATGTTAGAGGCAAAATGAAGCCGGAGATTCTTTTTCCATACACTAGAGTAAGAGAGGTGCAGGAAGAGCTTATTGAAGATATAAAAGAGGCTGTGGAAAACAAAAAAAGGCTATTAGTGCACGCGCCAACTGGATTGGGAAAGACTATAGCTGCGTTAGCTCCAAGTGTCGCAATTGCTATTAAGAAGAATTTAAATGTATTTTTTCTAACTTCAAGGCATACACAGCATAAGATTGCAATTGAGACTTTGCAGGAATTAGATAAGTTGTATAAATCTGATGCAAATGATGGCCAGGGCAAGATAAAGGTTGTAGATCTAATAGGCAAGAAATTAATGTGCGCAAGGCGTGAGGCCAGTATGATAAGCTCTAACGAGTTTCCAGAGTATTGCAGAAAGCTGAGAGAGGATGAGCAGTGTGAATATTACTTGAATACTAAGAGAGCAGGAAAGGCTAGTAATGAGGCAATTATTACTGTGCAAGAGCTTTTAGAGCTAGGGCCAGTGCATACTGAGAAAGGCATAGAAATATCTAAGCATAGAAAATTGTGTCCTTACGAGATTGCAATATTGCAAGGAAGTGAGTGTAATGTAGTTGTTGCTGATTACTATTATATGTTCAACCATGCTATAAGAGATTCTCTCTTTAGGAAAACAAAAAAAGAGCTTGAGAACAGCATAATAATAGTTGATGAGGCACATAACTTGCCAGACCGGGTTAGAAGGCTTTTGAGCAGTAGTATTAGCGATGTAACTGTAAAGAGGGCTATTAAAGAGGCTAAAGAAGGATATTATGAGGAGATAATAGGTAATTTAGAGCTAATTGAGAAGGTGCTTGAGAGGTTGTCAGATGAAATGGGCATTGAGGAGCAAAGATTAATTAGCAAGAATGAGTTTCTTGATGCAATTAAAAAAGAGACAGATATTGATATATTAATTGCTGATCTTGAATTTATAGGTGAGGAGATACTTGAGAGAAAGAAGGTTAGTTTTGTAAGAAATGTTGGGAAATTCCTGGAGGCATGGAAAGGTCAAGATGAGGGGTTTGCAAGGATATTAAGCTTAAAGGAAAGCTTAGATGGAAAGAGAGTTATTAATCTATCTTACAGATGCTTGGACCCTTCTTTAGTGATAAAAGATGTGATTGATAATGCCTATTCTATTATTTGCATGTCGGGAACTTTAACACCCACTGCTATGTACAGAGATGTTTTAGGATTTGATAGAGAAACTTTGACGAAGGAGTACAGAAATCCGTTTCCTGCAAGGAATAGATTAACATTGATCGTTACAGAGGCTACTACTAAATTTACAATGAGGAATAAGCTGCAGTATGAGAATATTGCTAGGATATGTGCAGATATTACAAATAGCATTCAGGGTAATACCATAGTATTCTTTCCCAGCTATGAGGTAAGGGATTATGTGAATAAAATGTTTTTCCAGATGTCTAGGAAAAGTGTGTTTCTTGAAAGCAAGAGGATGAGCAAGGCTGAAAAGTTTGAGATGCTTGAAAGATTTAAAGAGTACAAGAATTCTGGAGTTGTTCTTCTCGCTGTTAGTTCAGCTAATTTTGCAGAGGGCATAGACTTGCCTGGGTTATTAAAATGCATAATTGTAGTTGGATTGCCATTACAAAGGCCTGATTTAGAAGCTAAAGAACTGATAAAATATTATGACAAGAAGTTTGACAAAGGATGGGAGTATGGATATGTTTTGCCTGCAATTACTAAATGCCTGCAGAATGCTGGGAGATGCATTAGAAGCGAGACAGATAGAGGAGTGATAATATTCCTGGATGAAAGATATACCTGGAGAAATTATGCAAAATGCTTTCCTAGTGACTGGGATATTAGAGTTAGCAGGGATTATTTGGAAGAGATTAGGGAGTTTTTTGATAATGCAAATTAAATGATTTTTATCCATGCAAGAAAAAGAAAGATGATAGGAATAAGCAGAGCAATCAAGAAAATAGTCGTAAATTTTAGCGCATATTTTTTACCCCAAGTTACTCTAAACACGAAGTAATTTGCTGTCATTACTACTAAAAATGAAAATAGAGAAAAAAATATATCAGCTAATAGTGGATCTTTGGGATAGTCAAAAAATCCTGAAACCATATACAAAAGAATACCAATAGCAAGAATGAGCAAAGAAAGGACTATACCAACAAATTTTCGAATTGTTGAGGTTTGTGTAGTTCCAGAAGATTTCATTGAAATATATTGTTCTAACTTTTGATTATATAAATTTTGAGGTTTTAATCATAAACTCCAGCTCTTTTTAGTCTTTCAAAACTGCGTTTTGAGACTAAAAATCCCTAGGATTTTTATGTTTTAATAACTTCATTTAACCATATCAAATCATCAGCATTTAGGTCGAAAGATATTTATACTTGTAGGATATTCCTACTAATATGACTGAGATAATAACAGTTGGGGAAAAAGGGCAGATTGTAATACCGAAAAAGATAAGAGAAGAGTTTAAAATAGGCAAGGGTACAAAACTTATTGTAGCTGAGGATAAAGACAGAATAACCATCAAACCAGTAAAACTGAGTGAAACCCATCTTCTTATGCTGCTGAGTGAATCCTCGCTGAAGAAAACTTGGGGTAATCCTTACGATGAAAGGTGGGATGATGTACTCTAAAGGGGATATAATTGTTATCAATTTCCCATTTTCAGATCTTGTCCATGCAAAAAAGAGGCCTATGGTGGTATTAGCACAAAAAGGAGAAGATATCATTGGATGTGCTATAACAAGCAACCCTGAAAGTGACGGTATTCTTATTGAAAATTTTGAGATGGGAAGCTTGCCGCTGAAGAGTAAGATAAAATACTGGCAGATACACACATTTTTGAAAGATTTAGCTATTAAAAAAGTTGCAAAAATATCAAAAAGCACGCATAAAGAATTACTTAAAAACATAAATAAGCTGTTTCAGAAATAATCAGTGCCTAACCTTTCTGCCATTGTAATGCCTGAAAAGCTCAAGATACCTTCTTGGATAGTGTAGGGTTGCATCCTTAAGCTTATATCTGCCCATGTTACAGGGGATATAACTGGATGAATCTCGAAGGTAATTTCTTAAATTGCTGAGGAATTGCATATCTGTCTTTTTTTCAATTAAATTTCTGGGAAAGCCCCAAAAACCTTTTCCTATCTGCTCAATAAGATGTGCGTCTGAATCAATAATATAATTTATTTTCCTTATGTGCTGCTGTTTCTGAATAAATCTTATTGCTCTTTTATTTGTAATATTCAAGATATCTGCTGCTGTAAGCTCGACTGCATCAAATTCATTGTAAAGTTGCTTTAAATATTTTATCCTTAAGCCGCCGTAATTGAAGATATGGGCAGCTATAATAACACCTTTTTGAGATTTAATGGCTTCAATTGTTGCCTGAGGTGTCATAAAGTCTTTAATTGGATCTTTTAAACCATAGGCAAGAATATGTCCAGTAGCTCTATTGTTTACTTTTGTCCTTAACTCTTCACCACAAATAATGTAAATTGATTTACTGCCTTTGCTGATCTTTAGGTGTCTACCATAATTAGAAATATGATAAGAGCTGTCAAGAATCTTTTCGCTATTAAAATAGTTCCTTTGCAAGATTTTATAGGGCTCTAGAGTTCCATGATCTGTGAAAACTGCGCTTAAGCCTAAAGAAAAGAGTCTTTCTATATTGTTTCTCAGCTTTTGGGCATTAATAGTTAAGCTTCTCCTGTTAATGAATCTGTAGCATGTAACAAGGTTATGAAGATGACCATCCAGGAAGATGTAGTTTTGTAAATCCCTTAGCATAAGGAAATTATTTCTTGAGGGTTATTTAAATCTTTTTGT
Organism: uncultured Methanosarcinales archaeon; assembly: GCA_964602245.1. GTDB lineage: Archaea > Nanobdellota > Nanobdellia > Woesearchaeales > JACPIF01 > JACPIF01. The sequence continues at coordinate 20,494 of CAZRPY010000017.1, read as the reverse complement.
ATAGAAGGTTTAGTCACAAATAGTTTTGCCATCATTTTTGCGAGCATTAATTTATTTTAAACATCAAAGTTGACAGGGGGAAGTCCCTGCTAAAAAATGCAAGCATTTTTGGCACCAAGAAATCTACGATTTCTCTGGTTACGGGGAAAGTCAGCCAACAGGAAAACATAAAAGGGCGAGCCGATGGCAAAACGAAGCAAAAGCGAGATTTTCAATCGGGTGTGTGCAGAACAAATCTTGGCAGGGTAAAATATTTTCTATACCAGTATAGGAAAGCATAACTTTTATATATGAGTTAAATAATCTTTAAGATGGGATGGTAATTTTATTTGACAGGTTTAATCTACCTGAAGATATCTATGAAGTCATATTTGCAACAAAACAGCAGAAGATAGTTGCTAAACTGCTTGCGCAGGAGATGAAGGAAAAAGGTGGTGAGCTAAATAAGACAGAGATGTCATTATTTGCAACTAGGCTGCATGAAGGTAATCTTATAGCAGAGATTGACGAGCCTGAGTTCAGAGGCAAAAAGGTCAAGCTGAGCTATAACAAAAGGCAGTTTTATGACAGAATTCTAACGCCAATGAAAAGTATGGGGCTTATAGATTATGATCTTTATAAGAAGACTTATAAGTTGTCTGACAAGTTTAACAAGGAAATGATAAGGATTGGATTGAAATGGACACAGGAGCTTAGAAGACCTGCACATTCGTATGAGAAGAAAGGGTTTAGGCCAATATTATAGAGAGAGTATTAATTTTATAATTTGCACCCGTTATGCAAAATAAGTAAAAATCGTATAAAAATTTTAAGGAAAGAGGTGAGTAGATTACTTATTTCTAAACTATTAAGTTTTATAAAGATGGATGAGAAAATAAAAGAATGGCTGCAAGATGCGAAAAGCAAGGGATATTCTAATAATGAGATTAAAAGGTTACTTATAGATAGAGGATATTCTGAGCAGGCTATAAATGAGATTTTTAGTTCTTTAGAAAAAAGTGTAACTTTGGATAAAGATGTAAGGAATTTCGCAAATAAAAAAGTTTTAAAGGTTAGTGTTGGAATTTTATTGATTATAGCAATTGCAATGCTCTTATTTTATTTTAGCGATATAAGCAGTGTTAGTGAGATCGAATCAAAGGATATAGAGGCTATTGGTATAATTGAAATGAGAGTTAGTGGTAATATTGAGATAAGATTGCCTGAATTGAGAGAAGGAAAATTATTAGCATCAGAGAAAGTTCTGAGCAAAGATTTTCATATTAAGTTTATATCTAATGGTGTTTTTATTGACATTCATAGAGTTTTAGCTCCTTCGTCAGTTATACCTGAAGATAAGAATATTAAGCTTAAGGCTATAGAGCAATTAGGCTTACTTGAAGGCATAAATGAGGAGTATAATAATAATTATGCCACTTTGAATTCCATCAGTAAAGATGTATTTGTTATATGGAAAGAGCAAGAGCTGGTTGTGGCAAAAGGGAATCTTTTAAAAACAGAGTCTAGAGATAGAGGAATAGCAATAATTGAGATTGGAAATTTCCATGATGCATACGCAGAACTTGCTGATGAAACAGAAACTAAGAAATTTGATGTATTTTTTAAGGACATCAATGAAAATTATGAGGTAAATAGCCATAAGCTATCATTAAAATTAAATGGGAAAGAATTTTCAGGAGAAGAGCCAGTAAAGATTAAAGAAAGGATTGTAAATGGTGCTGTTGCAATTATAGATAATAAAGTTCAGGGTATGTTCTTCTTGAATAATGGAGAGACTTATTTTATAAATTCTAATACATTAGCTTCTGTAATAGAGTCTTAGTTAATGCTAAGGCTCTGTACTAAATGAAGGGTTAGGTCAATTTTGTGAGCATTATTCTAATGAAACTTAGCTTTGACAAGGGGGAAGTCCCTTACGGGGAGAGTCAACATACTATTTAACGTGAAAATGCGAACCCGACCTAACCCCAAGCGAAGCGAGATTTAGTACAGAGCCTAATGCTAAGTAAGCTTTTTATGCTACCAAGCATTTTTATTTGCATGCATAAAAAAGCAAAGATTTTATTGCTTTCAGTTATTTTGCTATTTGCAATTGGCTGTAAAATTAAAACTGAAGTGGAAGATATGGCACAAAGCAGAGGAAATATAACCATTGCATTTACTGGAGATGTAATGCTAGGCAGATTAGTGAATGATTATGTGATATTAGGCAATAAGCCAGTTAGCTATGTGTGGGGCGATATGATTGAGTTGCTGCAGAAAGCAGATTTAAGAATAATTAATCTGGAAAGTGCAATTGCAAAATATGGCAGAGAATGGAGCAGAACACCTAAAGTATTTTTTTATAAAGCTGATCCTAAAGCTATTGATGTGTTGAAAGCTGCTAATATAGACTATGTTACATTGGCAAATAATCATGTTTTGGATTACGAGGAAGAGGCTTTTATTGAGACTTTAGAGCATTTGGAAAAGAATAAGATTGCTTATGCTGGAGCTGGAAGGAATTTAAGTGAGGCAGAAAGGCCTGTATTTCTTACAGTTAAAGGTATGAGAATTGCAATAATAGCATTTACTGATAACATGCCAGAGTGGAAGGCTAGTGAGAAAAAGTTAGGGGTTAATTATATTGAAATTTTTATGGATGATAAGAATTTTGGGAGGCTGGAGAAGAGTATTAAGGAAGCTAAGAGTAAAGCTGATATTGTTATAGTTTCTGCTCACTGGGGACCTAATATGAGGCAAAGACCAACTAAAGCTTTCAAAGAGTTTGCACATGCAGTTATTGATGCTGGAGCTGACATATTCCACGGGCATAGCGCTCATATATTTCAGGGAATAGAAATTTATAAGGGAAAGGTGATAATGTATGATACAGGTGATTTTGTAGATGATTATGCTGTTGATGAAGGGCTTAGAAATGATCAAACCTTCCTATTTTTAATTACAGTAAGGAAGGGGATAGAAAAGATTGAGCTAATACCTGGCTTAATAAATTATATGCAGGTGAATGGAGCAAAAGGCAGTGATTTTGAAGAGATTACAAATAAGATGATTAAGCTATCAGCAGAGATGGGAACTGAGATAATTAAAAAAGAAGATAAATTAGAAGTTGTGTTACAGTGATAATTATGGTTTTAAGGGCCTATGGTCTAGTGGCTACACAATAAGCTAAACTGGCTTTGTGCTATAGATGACACAACCTTCACACGGTTGAGATCCCCAGTTCAAATCTGGGTGGGCCCATTTTTTAATAAGATTTAAAAACCTCTTATCATTTGCTACTTATGATGAAAAATTCAGATAAGGATAAAAAAGAGAAGGAGTATGATATTTATACTGAAGAGGGGCTTGAAGAGCTTGAAGAAGGTGATGAGATTGCACCTTGGGAAGAGGGGTTTATGGAAGGTGCTAAAGGTGGTGGACAAGGAGCTAAATGCAGGAAATGTGGCAAAATCCTGATTGATAATTTTGTTGAGAGGCAGATTGGAAGCCAGATTTACAGGTTTTGTTCTGAGAAGTGTAGCGAGAATTATACCAGGAAGAGAGATGAGAGTGTTAAGTGAAATTGTATATAGCCCTTTTTATTCTAGTAGGAATCAGGAAATAGATTATGGAAAGATAGACGTAAAAAAATAAGAGAGAGCTTAGTTAAAACTTCGTGATTTCAGCAAATTTTATATAATAGAGAATAAATACTGCTTATATGGACGAGTTTGAGATAGGAAAGGTAGTGCATTTTTTTGACAAGGCTAGTGTTGCAGTTGTTTCAGTGACAGAAGATAGTTTAGCTGTAGGAGATTCTATACATATAACAGGACATGCAACTGATTTAAGGCAGAACGTTGAATCGATGCAGATCCAGCATAAGCCAGTTGAGAAGGTTGAGGCAGGGCAAGAGGTTGCTATAAAGGTTTCTGATAAATGCCATAAAAGTGATAAAGTGTTTAAGGTGGTTGAATAAGTTTTGTAGATAAATTTCTATTGTTTTTTAGATTTCTAAGTGAAAATAAATAGTTTTGCCATCAATTTTGTGAGCATCTTATATTTCCATATTACTTTGACAAGGGGGAAGTCCCTTACGGGGAATGTCAACTTTACTTCTTACAGCAAAATGCGAGCCGATGGCAAAACTTGTTTTCACCAGAGCTTATTTTGTAGCAAAGTTTTAAAATTAACTGTTATTTGTTTCTGCTATGTTAAATGAACTAGTAATAGAAGTAGGGGCACGAGCTATAGACGATAAAAGGAAGATTGGCATAGAAGGTGCTCTTATTAGGCCTGATAACAAGCATAGAGATATTGGGATTTTACTAGTAAGCGGACTGCGTCATGGCTGGGAAGCTTATATAGATTATTTTTCTAGGGATATAGGAGATAGATGGCCAATATATGTTACAGAGCTAAGGAGAAGAGGATTTGAATATGGAAACTTGCTTGTTAATGATATAATACAAATTGATGCTCATCTAAGAGATAGACTAGAGACTAATAAAATAATATATTTTGTGCATTCTATGGGAGGGCCTATTGCTGTTGAGGCTTCAAGGCGGCATGCAAGACAAGTATCGGGGTATTTATTTATGGCAACTTATCCTTCTTATGGAGATTGCTTTAATCTTAGCCCAGATATTAATTACGAGAATTGGGCCCAACATCTTATTAATAGTAAAAAGAGAAATTGGGCATGGTTGTCATATCCACTAAGAAATGCAAGATTTTCTGTACCTGCACATTTTGTAATAGCTGATAGAGATGAGGTTGTTTTTACAGGATTGCCTGGCGTGAGGAAAAGATTTGAGAATTATTTTAAGAGCATTGGAAGTACTGCAATTATTCCAGGTAATCATGTTTTTAATAAAATACCAGGTAAATTATGGCACTATAATAAAGATTATAAAGGGCCTCTTTTACAGCAAGCATTTTCTTTTGTGGAGAAAATAATTGGATAAATATTAGGCTATTGAAGATAGTTAGCTTTAAATACGAAACCTAATTTTTTCTCTTACATGGTTAAAGGTTTGAGAATTAAGGATATGCCTATAGCTGAAAGACCTAGGCAAAGGCTGATTAGATATGGTGCAAAAGGATTAGGCAATACTGAGCTTCTGGCAATTCTTCTTAGGATAGGAGAGAGAAATTATAAGGAGACTGCAATGAATCTTGCAAATAAGCTGCTTAATAAAAATGATGTTGCAAAATTGTCTAAGCTTAGTGTGAATGAGTTAATGAAAGTTCATGGTATAGGAGAGGCTAATGCGTGTTTACTTGCTGCGTGTTTTGAGCTTGGGAGAAGGGCTTTGGCTGAGAAAGATGGAAAAAAGATGTATATTAATAATGCAAAAGAGCTTGCTGAGATGTTAATGCCTACAATGAGTTTACTGGATCAAGAGCATTTTAAAGGAGTATTTCTGGATTCAAGAAATAGATTGATAAAAGATGAGACCATATTTATAGGAAGTTTGAATGCATCACTAGTGCATCCTAGAGAAATCTTTAAGATGGCAGTTGCAGAGAGTGCTGCTTCTATAATATTAGTGCATAATCATCCTAGCGGTGATCCAATGCCTAGCGTGAATGATATTAAGTTAACTAAAAGAATGATAGAGATTGGGCAGTTAATGGGGATTGATGTTGTTGATCATGTTATTATTGGAGGGAATAAGTTTGTTAGTATGAAGGAGAGGAGGATTGTTTGATAGATTTAATTAAGAAGGAATTTTAAGTGGATAGCCTATAGGTAGACCATATTGAGTTGGATTGTTCATTAAATCTACTGTGGCTAAGATATATGGAACATAATCCTGGGTTTCGGGCTTAAAATCTTGCATAATCCTCCAGAAATTTGAAGTACCTTGCCTTCTAATTATCCTTTTAGTCTTATTAGGGCCTGCATTATAGGCTGCTAATGCTGTCTCAACTGACTCATATTCTAATACGTATCTTGCTAATAAATAAACTGCTGCTGGTATAGATTTTTTAGGGTCTACTCTTTCATCTATAAACCTATTTACTGTTAAACCTTCTTCTCTTGCTGTTCCTGGCATAAACTGCATTGGACCACGAGCACCAGCTCTTGATTTAATTCTCTCTTGACCTCCACTTTCCTGAACTTCAGTAGCTAAGGTTAAAGTAGGACTAAAAGTTGGATAGTCTTTAAGTGCTGGATAAGCTTTGAGTGCTGCTTCATAAGCTGCATAATGAATATCTCGGTGAGCAAGAGCACCTCTAACTCTTTTTTCTAAATCTTCTTTATAGGTTACTGGCTTATTTGTTGCTCTTTCACGATACTTTATCTCTGTGCTGGTTAATTTTGTAATAGACTGCTCTATGCTTTGCCTTGCTATTATTTGAGCTCTAGTGTCAGTAGGTTTTTTGCTAACATAAGTTATTGGTGTTTTTCCCACTAAATATGGAAATGCTGCTATTGCTACAGCTGAAAGTGCGCCTATGATTGCTCCACGTTTGAACCATTTGTTAGCTCTAGAAAATATACCAGAAGTGTCATGGCTTACCATATTTTCAATAGAACGATAAGCTGTTGCTCCTAATGCACCATCTACAACAAATCTTTCTATCCATGGTAAGGCTGCATAACCCCATTCTCCTATTTTCTTTTGTATTATTCCAGCATTATCTGCTACAATTTGAGGCATGATATATTCATTAGCGATCATTCCGCCTGCACTTAATCCTGTGACTAGCAAAGGAAATTTAGCTCTATCCCAACCTCTTCCAATTAGACTTTTTTGTGGTTTTGGTTTTGCCATTTTTCTATCTTATATACCTGTTTCTTGCCCATCTTGATACTGCGGGTATAGTTTTACAAGTTGCATATGTTAAAAGAGCTGCATAAAAAGTTTCATCTAGTCTATTTGCAACATTATCTGCAACTTGGCCAACTGCCTTTATAGTTTCTATAGCAAAACTGTTAAATAAAGTTCTTACACCTGTATCATTGACATAGGCAACAGCTCCATTATATAAAATTTTAATTGGAGTTGTTATTCCAGCTGTCATTTTACTTACATAACCTGGACCTCCAGTAGTCGATAACACAGCTGCTGGTAAAGCTATATCCCTAATACCATGCTCTAATACCCAGATAGGAGCATGTTTTAAAGTTCTAATAACTCTATCTGTTAAACTTGCATTTCTATGAGTTGAAATATTTACTGTTGCGTTCATGTTAATCCCCCTGTTAAGCCTATTTGAAAGTAGTAGTATATAAATCTTTCTATTTTTAATTACTAGATAGTAGTTATCTGTAATCTGATTGATATACTTACTTTTTCTGATTTAAATTCAGAAAGATATAAATATTAGTTACTATTCTAACTGCTACTATGAAAATAAAGACTAAAGTTGGAGCGAGAGGACAGTTTGTAATACCTAAAGTTATAAGGGAAAGTTTAGGCATAGTTGATAATAGTGACATTCTTATTGAGGTTAAAGATAAGTCTATGGAAATAAGGCCTTTAACAGAAGATATTGCTGCAAAATGGGAGAAAATTGCAAGGCAGGAAAAGGCTGACATGAAGAAAATTGTATACGGAGATAAATTATACGAGGAAGAGTTTAAATGATTTATTTAGATGCAAATTTCTTTATAATTGCACTTTTAGATCAATCTGATAAAGGTAAAAAAGCCAGAGCATTGCAGAATGAGATTCAGAAAGGAAAACAATCTATTACATCTTCTTTAGTTTTGGATGAGGTAATGTGGGCCTTACTTAAAAATAATAGAAAACATTTAATCAGAGAAGCAATCCAAGATATTTATGCTATACCTAATTTAGAGGTTAAGGGAGTGGATAGTTTAATACCTCTGAGAGCTCTGCATTTTATTGAAAATTTTAATTTAAAGCCTAGAGATGCTTTTCATTTAGCTATTATGGAAAGCTTTAATGTAAAGGAAATAGTTAGCGATGATAAGGATTTTGATGATGTAAAGGGAGTTAAAAGGATTAAAATTGAATAATAGAAATTCTTTCCCAGAACAGAAAAATATTTAAACAAGTGTAAAAATTAATTAACATATGTTAAAAATAATTAACGATTTAAAGCTGTTTTTTGAAGACTGCTACAGAAGAGTCAATGTGAGAGAATATGCAAGATTAGCAAATGTAACACCACCTACAGCATCAAAGATGTTAGATTACTATGCCAAAGAGGGATTATTGCTTAAAACTAAGTATAAGAATTACATATTATCTTATTCAAATAAAGACAGCAAAGTATTCATAGACTTGTCACGGATTTATTGGCATCTAAAATTAAGAGAACTTATAGACTATATGGAAGAACAGCTAGTTAGCCCAACAATAGTGCTTTTTGGTTCGCTTTCCAAGGCTGAAGTTAAGCCTGATTCTGATATAGATTTGGCAGTATTTGCAAATGAAAAAAGCATGAATTTAAAAAGTTATGAAGATAAGCTTAGAAGAAAAATTCAGGTTTATTGGTTCAAATCTCTGAGTGAGATAAAGAATAAAGAGCTTGCAAATAATATTGCAAATGGCTATATCCTGAGAGGAAGATTAAAGCTGTAAAATGGATTGGGAAGAATGTATTAGTAAGAGGATAGCTAAGGAAGTAACACTAGATGTGGATATGATGGCCTCTTTAACTAAATCCAGCAAAAATAAGCTTGAATCTGAGAGTAAGCTTGAGATGGATGTAGTAACTGCTGCTTCAAAACTATCTCTGGCTTATGACTCATTAAGAGAGCTTTTAGAAGCTCTTGCCCTTAAAAATGGTTTTAAAGTTTACAATCATGAATGTTACACAGCTTTTCTGAAAGAAGTTCTTAATAGAAGTGTAGAAGCTGAAGAGTTTGATGAAATAAGAAAAGTGAGGAATTCAGTAAATTACTATGGAAAAGAAATTTCAACTGAAGAAGCTAGTGAAATAATATCTAGGATAAAAAGTCTAATAGATTTTATAAGAAGGTCATTAGAATAACTAAAAACCAATAAATTTTTAATAAGTTTATAATTTGTTCTTCATATGCCCACAGACAAAGAAATTAAAAAGGAGTTTAAGACTAAAGCAAGTAAAGAGCCAGATAGGTATTATGCAACTTCTGTATTAAAGACAGAGGGCTTTCATAGAGGCAAATGTGTAAAATGTGGAACTTTTTATTGGACTGTTAATGCTGAGCAGAAAACATGCGGGGATCCTAGTTGCTCTGGTGGGTTTAGGTTTATAGGCAACAGCCCTGCTAAAAAGAAATTGGATTATATTGGGGTTTGGACTGAGTTTGCTAGATTATTTAAAAAGTGGGGATATGTGCCAATTAAAAGGTATCCTGTAGTTGCAAGATGGAGGGATGATACAGATTTTGTTCAGGCTAGTATATATGACTTCCAGCCATATGTTGTTTCTGGAGAAGTAGAGGCTCCAGCTAACCCTTTAGTTGTACCACAGGTCTGCTTGAGGTTTAATGATATAGACAATATTGGTATTACAGGAGCGCATTATAGCTGTTTTGTAATGATTGGGCAGCATGCTTTTATGAAGCCTGAAAAATGGAACCAAGCTAAATACTTTACAGATATTCATAACTGGCTTAAGCAAGGATTAGGCTTGAGAAATGAGGAAATAACTTTCCATGAGGATGCTTGGGCAGGTGGGGGTAATTTTGGACCTTGTATGGAATATTTTTCCAGAGGCTTAGAGCTTGGAAATCAGGTTTATATGATGTATGAGGTAACACCTTCTGGGTATAGGGAGTTAAAGCTTAAAGTGCTTGATATGGGGATGGGGCATGAGAGAAATGCATGGTTTAGCCAAGGACATGCAACAAGTTATGAGACAACTTTTCCAAGTGTGATGAAAAAATTATATTCTATTACTGGCTTTAAGCCTGAGCCTGGGTTAATGCAGAGATTTTTGCCATATGCGTCTTACTTAAATATTGATGAGATTAAGGATGTGGATAAGGCCTGGAAAGAAGTGGCTAAGAAAGTTGGAGTAGATGTTAAAGAGCTTAAAGAATATGTGATGCCAAGTGCTGCTCTTTATTCTATAGCAGAGCATTCAAGAGCTTTACTATTTGCTCTATCTGATGGGGCACTGCCTAGCAATACTGGCGGTGGCTATAATCTTAGAGTTTTATTTAGAAGGGCTGTTAGTTTTATTGATAAATATAACTGGAAGATTGATATTCCTGAAATTTGTAAGATACATGCTAAGTACTTAAAACCATTATTTCCTGAGCTAATGGAGAATTTAGATGAGGTAAGCAAAATACTAGAGGTTGAGATGCAAAAGTATAATGCTACAAAGGAAAAGTCAAGGCAGATAGTTGAGCAGATAATCAAGGAGGATATTACTGAGAGAAAGTTGCTTGAGCTGTATGATAGCCAAGGAATAACTCCTGAGCTTATAAGAGAAGAGGCTGAAAAGTATGGAAAAAAGGTAGAGGTGCCAGAGAATTTTTATGCTAAGGTTGCTGAGATGCATGAAAGGCAGGAGCAGGAGCATGCCACTATCAAGGAAGAAAAATTAGAACTGGAAGGGTTGCCTGAGACAAAGGCATTGTATTTTTCTGACTATACTGTAATTGAGTTTAAAGCAAGAGTGGTTAAGATAATTAATAATAAAGTAATACTTAATGAGACTTATTTTTATCCTACTTCTGGAGGTCAGCTTTTTGATACTGGAGAGATTAATGGGCAGAAAGTTGTTGAGGTGTTTAAGCAAGGCAGCATTATTTTGCATGTTATGGCTGAAAAGCCTAGGTTTAAGGAAGGTGAGCTAGTGCATGGAAAGATTGACTGGGAGAGGAGAAAACAGTTAGCGCAGCATCATACATCTACACATATAATGACTTATGCTGCAAGAAAAGTTTTAGGAAAGCATGCAAATCAGGCAAGTGCGAAAAAGACAATTGAGAAAGGGCAGTTGGATATTACACATTATCAGAGCATTACAGATGAAGAACTTAAGAAAATGGAGGGAGAGGCAAATAAGGTTGTTAAAGCTAAGATTCCTGTTTCGCTTTCATTTATGCCAAGGAATGAGGCTGAGCAGAAATATGGCATGGGGATTTACCAGGGAGGTGTAGTGCCTGGAAAGCTTGTAAGGATTGTTAATATTAATGGTATAGATGTGGAGGCTTGCGGTGGTACTCATTTGAATAACACTTCTGAGGCTGGTGAGATTAAAGTGTTGAAGGCTACTAAGATATCTGATGGCATAGTTAGAGTAACATTTACTGCAGGATGGGCTGCTAAGAAAACAGAAGCCAATGAACAGGAAATATTAGAAGAGATTGCAAAGATTCTAGACTGCAAAAGAGAAGAGATTCCAGGAAGGCTTGAAGAATTGTTTAGGCTGTGGAAAGATGTTGTCAAGAAAAACAAAAAGATTGAGAGGTTTAAGCTTGTGTCAAAAGAGAGATATAAAGGGGATATACTTGCAAAAGCTAGTGAAATATTAAGGACACAAAAAGAGCATATTCCAAAGACTGTACAAAGGTTTATCAAGGAGATTAATGAGAAGATAAAGTAAAGATATATTAATTAATAAAATAATCATTTGCAAACGAATTGCGAACAATTGCAATGCGGGTAGTCGGCTAATCCGTGCTGTAACAGTGCTGAAGCCGACAAGTATTACAAATGCACAAATCGTTGCAAAAATTAAAGTCATCTATATAAAAACTATAAGGAAAAATGAATGAGAAGAAATTAGCTGATATGATAATGGAGAAAGGGATTGATAATGTAAACATATCAATGCTGGATGAAAATAAGAGGAAAAGTATACTAAGCCATGTGGGAAATGCCTATATTAAAAAAAATAATATTCCAGAGGCTGTTAGGCTGCTTGCTATGGCTGAGAATAAGGAAAGGTTAGTTGAGTTGTTTGACTGGCTGTTTGAGCAGAGAAGGTATAAGCAGGCTGCACTAGCTATTATACCAACAGATGATAAAGAAAGGCAGAATAAAATAGCTGAAATATGCTTGAGAGAGAGGCTGTTTGAGAGCGCTTCTAATGTCTATACTGCAATGGGCAATGATGTAATGGTTAAGTTTATAACTGAGAATTTTCCTGTGGAGGATTTTGAGGTTTAGGGCTTATAAAGATTTTGAAGAGAATTCATAATCTCTGTTTGTAGCCTAATGTTTAAAAGTGCTTCATCTGGAGTTATAAGAGGACCAACATTTTTTTGCTCTAGAGGAAATCCTTTCATAAACCTGACAGCATCACAAAAGCTTGAGACTGAAACTGCTAATGGATCAGCAACAGGTTCTGGTTTAAAGAGTTCTGGATCTTCAGCACTTACAAGATAATTTACAAATTTACCATCTTCTATGCCTGTTTTTCTAGCAACATAAAATCCATCAAGACCAAATCTTGTCAATCCATGTTTAGGGTCTGAATCTTTGCCAAGAGATATTTTTGCATTAATATTTCTGTAATCAGAATAAAGTGATAGTTCTACAGAAGAGCTATTTTCTGATATTAAAGGGTTTTTTATCTGGTAAACTCCAATTCTCTCTGGTGGGCAGAATTTTAATAATATGCTCAGAGGGTGGGGCAGTAAATCTATGGGTATAGAAAGACCGCTGCCTTTACCATGTGTTATCGTTTCAAACTCAAAAGTTCTGTAATCTGGATCCTCTCCTCTGATTCTTCTGTACAGCTCTAAATATTTGTCAACTAAGAATACAAGCTGAGTATTTACAGTTAAGACTAAGCCTTTTTCTGATGCCTGCCTAAATAATGAGAATGGGTTTCGATCTTTGTCGTACATAGGTTTTTCGCAAAGAACATTTATGCCTGAATCAAGAGCTGCAGATACTTGCAAGATATGGAATTCTGTGGGGCTGCAGATACTTACAGCATCTGGTTTTACTTCCTTGAGCATTTGTTCTAAATCATGGTAAGGGGCTGCATTTACATCAAGAGCTTTGTTTATAGCTTCTACATAAGCTCTAGAACGAGTTTCATTATCACTTGCCATTATTGCAACTACATCTGCCCCTGCATTCATGAATTCTCTAACATGATAATATCCCATGCTGGGCTTGGAGCCTTCCATAGGCGGTCTTGCACCTATTACTGCTACTCTTAAATCTGCCATTCAATAGATGATTTTATATCTGTTTTTAAGCTTTATGACTTTATCTTATATTATAATGTTATTTAATATAGAATACTGGCTCTGAAATAGACTCTGAATTGCACTTTGGGCATTTGCCAGGCTTTCTTATCCTGCTTCTTTCCTTGAAAATGAAGTTGCATTTCTCGCAATAGGTTGGCTCTATTATCAGTTTGAGGTTTTTTGCCTTGACTGATTTCTTTATGTGCTCTAAATCTGTTTCTATATCTTTAGGTTTGAGTTGAAAGAAATTTGCTAATTGAGTTACTGTCTGAGGAGTTTGTTTTAATATTTCTATTATTTGTTCGCGCCTTGTCATTTTTAAGTTTTAGTTTTGTTTATTTCAAGTGTTTATCAAAGAATTCTAAAACCCTTTCCTCGTATTCTTTTTTATGCACGAAATGAGCTTGAACATGATTTGTGTTTTTTGCAATCCAGAGCTCTTTTGGCTGATTTGCATTTTCATATATTGCTTTTGAGGATTCTACTGGAATTTGGTCGTCAATTTCACCATGAATTAAGAAGAGAGGGACTTTTATTTCCTTAACTTTCAATATTGGAGATGTTTCTTTTATATCAATACCATAGATAAGTTTTGCAAATAGTTCTGAGAAGAAGATGAATGGGTACTTAAATATGAATAATGGGCTGTATAAATCATTAGCAATTGAATGTAAATCTTTATATGAAGAGTCTGCTACTATTGCATGAATATCTGGATTATTAGCTGCTTCTAAGATAATGACTGATGCACCCATGGAAATTCCTAATGCGCCTATTTTAGATGCGTTCTTTTCGTTTTTAAGATAATTAATTGCTGCTCTAAGGTCTTTTTGCTCATAATAGCCACCTGAAATAAATTTGCCTGAGCTATCACCCATTGCCCTGAAATCAAAAAATAACAGGTTGTATTTTTCATGCAGGAATGGGGCAAAGTCTAGGATATTTGCTTTATTAAATGGATGGCCATGTGCCAGCACAATAGCTTTATTAGTTTTCTTTGCTGCATGAATATACCATGCACTAAGCTTAATTTTGTCCTCTGTTATTAGAGTTATATCTTCGTATTTTAATCCTAAATCTGCTGGAGTTCTATCATTTGGAATTTTAGGAGGATGTGTTGCTAGATATGTTTGGAATAAGGAAAGGATTATTATTGCAAGTAAGATGATTATAATATAGAATAGAATAGTTTTGTAGGGCATTTTTACTCTTTTATTCGGTATATTTACTTAAAGTTTTCTGGTTTTGAATGTTTGCTAATAATTTGCTCTTCTTTAATAAATAATCTACATTAAAGTTAAATTTCTTTTTTATTAATTTTCTTGCATATTCCAATATTAGTCCTTTTGAAGAAAATTCAAGTGGTTTGGTGTTCATTGCTTTTCTTGTAGCCTCTCTTGTAACCCAGACGCCCAAAGGCATAGTGTATTCATCTGTTATGAAACGTAATGCTAGGACTGATGCTTGCTTTTTCATTAATTTTAATTGTTCAATAAGTGCAAGTCTTACACTATAATAGCCGCCTGCTGTATTTTCTGCATAATTTTTTCTTCCCGTGTAAGGCTCATAATCAGTGGTGTATTTTAAGTTTTTATTGAAATTCCAGTTACTAGGAATATAGGTTTCAAAGAGTTCATAGCTCCATATTCCGGGAAACATTAAAACTAAATAATAATTGCCTAGATAACTGCCAAAGAAAGAACAATAGATATCTAATGGGCTATTGCCTTTGATTTCATTTATTAAGGCTTTTCCAAGCATATCATCAGTAGCAGTAATGGACCATCTTGTGGGCACTAATTTCCTGTCTGTTTTCATTCCGAGAATGCCAACACTAAGCAATTTGCTCAGAAAATTCTCGTCAAACTTATTCTGGTAGAGATAGATAAGTGCTTGTTGTGCTTTTAAGTCTGTATCATCATATACTTTGTAGACTTTAGTATGAATCTTTGGATTTTCTGCTAAAGATGCTTTTTTGAGCTTTGCATTTGCACCTGTTGGAGCCATGTAGCTATTAAGATTAAGCCTGAATTTTGGCTTTTCTTTTAGTTGGAATTCAACATCAACTGGCTTTGATGACATGGCAATATCCTGTGAGAGTTCAAGTAACTTTGCCTGTTGCCTGATGTTTAATGTTGACCTAGAATTTAGCAAAGAGGATCTGAAATCTACTATCTGGGGTATTCGATAATTTTCTGCTGACCAGTACTTTGGAGCATCAAAAAGCCAAGCATTTTCATCCTGTTGTGGAGGGGCAAGAATGCCAACATTAATGTTAGGATAGCCAAATCTGCCAATAAAGGGAGAAACTGCATCACTGGTAAATTCTTCTCTGTCTAGCTTTGCCTTGACTTTAATTAGTGCATTATTCCTTGCACAGACTGGGCATTTTCCTTTACCACAGTCTCCTAGAGGATTGTAGCCTTTGTGCTGTTTGAATGGGATGTGCATGGAATCAGGTAGGGGAATTATAGTTTTAAATGTTTGCCCAGAGCCAGCGAAAAAATCAGAGTTTAGGCGTAAACTAGAGATACATAGTTAATTATTTATCAGTTTAAGAAAAAACTACTATTTTTTGGTTTCCCAATATTTTTTTATTCGGTCACTCTGGACAAATTCAGTATTTTCAAATTTTGGTCTGTGAATTGTTTTTTGTGGGTACATTTCTTGTACTACTCTGAATAGCACCCGTGCAGTATCTCCTGTTTGTGTTGTATCAATATAAAGACCAATTGCAGGTTTGTCTTCGAAAGGAAGATGGCCATCTGCATTTATTGGCAAAACTATCTTAGAAAGGTCTCTGCTTAGAGCAGCTGCATGTGTAGGAAAAGATTTTCCTATAGTGCACCGAAGATAAGAGCTATATACACTTGCCATCAAGTAGTCGCCTGATAAGGGTGAAATAACTCCGATATCTTGATTGACGAGTTTTTCAATGGAGTCAGCTCCAAGATTATTATTCTCTAATAAGTCCCACTGCATCATATATTTCGGATCAATGTGAACATTGCGCAGTCTACCAATGATAGAATTGCCAACTACTTCTCCCAAGCTTGTTCTTGCGTATGTTGTAGTCCCATAGAGATTGTATTGTCTTCCTGCATCTGAAAGTAAATCTTGCCATTTTTGAAACTCAGTATTTCCCTGAGTAGTTTTTGATAGTTTTGCTGCAAAGAAATTACCGGCTGCGTCTGCAAGTTCTTCTGCATGTAATAGTGCTTCTTGTTGTGAATAAATTTGTTCTTGTCCACCAAGTAAATGGTTCAATATTTTTCTGACACTAAGAGAAATTGTAGGTTTGTGCATAACCGCTGCAGTTCTCATTTTGCGAAGAAGAGAAATAGTTTTAGGCATTCCAATAAGTTCCTCATCTCTCCATAATCTTTTAATTCGTGACATAGTATAAACCATCCAATAGTGTATGTCTTATAAATTTTATGCAACTAAAATTTCAGCTCAATGTAAAATTGTCGTCTACAGCAAATCCAAGAACATTGCAGACCAGAGCATGCCTTCATCTGAGTAATAGAATCTGCTTTTGTAAGGCTGGCCATTGCTTTCAAATACTTCTAAGTAGTTGCCATATTTTTCTGTTATTTGAGTGTATTTCTCAATATACTCTTTAGCTTTTCCATGGCTTATCTCTTTTACCAGCTTAATGTAAATTGGACCCATATGAGTCCAGATAGCAGTCCCTTCATAGTTATAGGCAAATTTATTAGCTGTTATCATTTTAATGTCTTCATTTAGAAAACCTGTATATTTAAGTGGGAATGGTTTGTCAAGTCCTGCTTCTCTTATCTTGTTAATAGCATATTTGAGTAGAGGTTTTTCATTAAATAAGCCTGTCCAGAAAGGGAAGATGTTAGCATCCCCTGCAATATACTCTTTTCCTGATAAATCGTCAAGGAAATAGCTGCCTGTCCAGAAATTTTCCCAGAGCAGTCTTCTATAGTTGTGGGCTTTGAATGGGTTATTTAGAATAGTAATTCTGTTTAAGTCAACTGCAAGCATGCCTGCCATTGCATTGCTATAGCACGGGCTTATCCTCATAGAATGATCTTTAATTGAAGAGAAATTCTTATCTTTTCTGACTAAGCCAGTTCTTCTATCAATAACTAGATTGTAGTATTTCTCTATCTCTTTATTTAGGAAATTTTCATATTGATATAGCAAATCTTTATTTGCAAGTATTCTTATGCATCTAATTAAATATGGCAGAGAGTCTGCTGCATAATTGGGAAAGTCATAAGCATAGCTATTTTTTGTAATGGTAGTTGTTACTCTATTATTTCTTGAATAAGCATCCAAGGCAAATTTTATTGTTTTAATGCACTCTTCCTTATAACCTAATCTTATTAATGGCTCTAAGCACCATGAGAAGTCTCTAAGCCAGAAATCAGTGAAATGACCAGTTGATGCATGGAAATAGCTGTTATTCCAGCAGTCTTTAACTATTTGATTGCAGATATCATAAGCTGAGCCTGTATAATGCTTAAAGCCATGCTTCTTAATTCTTCTGGCACGATTCCACATGCCTAATGCTTTAACCAAGTGGATGGGTTTGTACATAATAAAGCATTTAGTTTAAGGGTTTATAAAATTTAGTGCAAAATCGGCTCTGTCCTAAATCTCGCTTTGCTCGGGGTAGGTCGGTTCGCATTTTGATGTGAAAACTGTTAAGTTGACATCCCCGTAAGGGACTTCCCCCTGTCAACTGTAATTTTTGTATATTGGAGAATGCTCACAAAAATGACCTAACCCTTTATTTAGGACAGAGCCTGCAAAATCTTAATTTTATCAATATATTCTTAAATAGATAATAAATCTTATTTATTATGCCTGAAATGAGAGAGCTTTATGTGGGTATATTTAAGGATCCTATTCCTGAGGCTGAAAAACGTAGACAATTGTTTCATGTTTATGTTGGTGATAGAGCACAGTTTCCACATATAAATGCTTATGAATATTTAAGTAGTTTTCAAACAAATCTAGGGCTTGAAGAAATTCTGGGAAAAATTAGAAGTCATTATTTCAATGGAGAGGCTCATTTTCCTGAATGGGAAGAGAATAGTAAGAATTGGAAAGCAATTAGAGTAAGCACTTCTTTCGTAGAGCTTGATGAATTAAAGAAATGGTGGGTAACTAGATTTGGATGAGGAAGCGCACCTGGGGAGATTCGAACTCCCGACCCTCTGCTCTCTGACTCTAGGAGGCAGATGCGCTATTTACCCAATCTCGCCAAGATGGCTAAGCTATCCAGGCTGCGCTACAGGTGCATAATATAAAGAAATTGAAATGCTTTATATAACTTATTCATTTTTCTTTTTCTTATGTATATAATAAAACAATTTCCTGAGGATTTTATTGTGAAAGAGATTTTTGACTTAAATGGAAGGTTAAAAGAGAAGGGTAGGTTTTCGTATTTGAATCTTATAAAAAGGGATTATACAACAATGAAAGCTGTGCAGATTATTGCAGAAAAGCTAAATACTGATGTCAGGAAGATTGGGTTTGCAGGGAATAAAGATAGGAGAGCAGTGACTGAGCAGACTATATCTGTACTTTGTGATAAAAATAAAGTTGCAAAGATAAAAATAAAAGATATTAAACTTGAGTTTCTTGGATATGGGGATGAGCCAATTAGCCTAGGGGAGCATAAAGGAAATGAATTTATGATAACTGTTAGGAATTTTAAGTCTAAACCTAAGATGATGTGCATTGAATTTTTTCCAAATTTCTTTGATGGGCAAAGGTTTTCTAGGAATAATGGACAGGTTGGGAGATTAATAATTACAAATAAGTTTAAGAAGGCAATAGAATTATTAAGAGATAAATCGTTAGATGTTGATTTAAATACTAGAATTAAAGAATTTTTGAGCAAACAGTCTGGCAATTATATAGGAGCACTAAGATTAATTCCAAAGAAATTGCTGAGGCTTTATGTGCACAGCTATCAGTCTTATTTATGGAATAAAGTTGCTGAAATATTACTAAGGAAATCAAAGAAAAATATTGAATTGCCTGTTATAGGATTTGCAACTGAGTTTAAGAATAAAATGGTTAAAAAGGTATATGATAAAATTTTAGCAAATGAAAATATTATTAGCAGAGACTTTATTTTAAAACAAATGCCAGAGCTTAGCAGTAGTGGAACTGAAAGAAACTTATTTGCTAAGATATATAATTTAAAAATATTAAAAATTAGCAGGGATGAATTAAATAAAAATAAGTATAAAATAAAAATAATTTTTAGTCTAGATAAAGGGTGTTATGCAACTACAGCTCTAAAATATCTCTTTCCCTATGAAGGAGGAGGTCAATATCAGAAAATACTTTAGCTACAGACTGGTTACCATTAATGACATGGACAATGCCTTTTTTCTTATAATATTCTATTAAAGGTTCTGTCTCCTTATGATAGATGCTTAACCTTTTCTTTATAGCTGATGGCTTATCATCATTTCTTTGGATTAATTTTCCTTGGCATTTGTCACATTTGCCTCTCTTTTTAGGGGTATTAAAGGCACCATAGATAGTTTTGCATTTCTTGCACTGCCTGCGCATGCTTAATCTTTTAATGGCAAGGTCGTCATTAATTTTCAATACAAAAACTTTGTCAAGATTTGTTATTTTGTCTAATGCCTTAGCCTGGTTAAGGTTTCTTGGATATCCATCAAGGATAAAGCCTTCCCTGCAATCTTTCTGCCTAACTCTCTCCTTGACAAGGCTTGTAACAATGTCATCTGGAACTAAAAATCCTTTCTTAGTGTACGATTCTGATTTTAAGCCTAGCTCTGTTTTTCTTGCAATAGCATCCCTAAAAATATCGCCTGTAGAGATGTTTGGAATTTTGTACTTATCAGCTACTATCTGCGCCTGAGTGCCTTTGCCTGAGCCTTGAGGGCCTATTAACAATATTCTCATAAAAACACCTCTTTCAACCAAAATATTCAAGCTCTTCAGTAACGTCTGTCTCAGCAGTCCAGGAATTTCTCATTTCTTCAAATAATTTTTCTATCTTTTTCTGGATATTGCTCCATTTTGAAAAAGTTTCTGAAATGAATTTTGCATCTGATTTACCATCTAATTTACATTCAAGAATCAAAGAGAGTCTATGTAATGACATCAATTCCTTGTATAGATTGAAGATGGATTTCTTGCTGCTTTCATCAAAAGCCCTGTACTCATGCATATTAGAGATAGAGCCAGTGTCTGGCTGCAATAAGGCTTCAAGAATATTAGTGTAGAACTCAAGCTTATCGCTAATCTTTCTCCTTATTTCCCTGAGCAGAAATGCTTCATGCTCTATACAGCTGATCTCAAAGTAATTGTCTAAAGCCTCAAAATTAGGGAGATTGTATCTGGGTTTTAACTTATTGT
>CAZRPY010000016.1:0-28108 GCA_964602245.1 uncultured Methanosarcinales archaeon | reverse complement strand
AAGAGAACTTTGAATGAAATTACAAAAATAATGAATTATTCAAAGTTCTCTATATTCAATAATTAATTTTATCCTTTGCCAATCACTTGCTTCATGATCTTTTGGTCTAAAATTACCCAATATAGTACATTAGAGCCTTCTGTTATGTCTGCTTTTAGCTCTTCAGGGATTTCTAAGTCAAGGGTTTCATAGCTTTCATTGTCCATCACATTTGCAGTATTGCCATGAATTGAAAGTACCTGTGCATTTTTCTTTTCAATAATTGGAACTTCAACATTATCATGCCCAGGCAGAACTATGACCCTTTTCTTGTCATCAAGAATGCCTATTGCGCTGAGCCTTATCTTTGAGTGCCCATGCTTGCCTGGCTTACTAATTTGTGTGTCAACAACCTTACAGGCAGCTCCTTCAATTATGACATAACTTCCTTTCTGCAATGTATTTGCGCCTACTTGCTTTGTTGTCATTTTAGAAAAGTTTTGAGAAATTGTTTATAAAACTTCTTATTTAGCAGCTAGCTTTATATCACCTGCTTTAATGGTCTTTCTTCCAGCATGCCTTGCAATGTCCCATGCTTTTTTTGCTATATCCTCTGCCTTATCTTCAATTACCTCTTTTAATGCAGCCTTTGCCTTATCTGCAACTCTTTCAGCTCCAACATTCTTTAGGATTTTCTCCATTGCAGCCAAAGGCAATAATTTAGGTGGCATTTTCAGGCTAATACTTTATTAATTATGAAAAAAAGCCTTATATTTAAATTTTCCTATTTAAAAGGACTAATATTGGGCTTTATTCCCAGAAAAAGGATTTAATCAAGCTTCTTTTTGACTTTGCAGTTAATTTACTTAGCTCTTTTTCCAATAACTCTGAATTTTCAAATTTTTTTTCAAGCAATTTAAACTGTTTAGTATGCTGTCTTGAGCCATTTTCAGAGAACTTTAGTTTTTTATGCAGCATTTCGTGATAGAGCACATACTCAACTAATTCTGGTTTGCCATCTAAGAGTTTCCTGCTAATAGAAATAGTGTCTGTGCCATATTCATAGGTGCCAAGCTTATTTGCAGAATTGTGCCATTTAAGATTAGGCTTGTCAAGTAAGCCAAAAAAGTATTTTTCATTCAATTTGCTAAATAGTATTTCAAGATAGTGATCATTTTTGGTTTTTGGGGCTGCTATTTCTATATTCTTTAGGAATAAATGGTATAGCTCAATGTTTTGAGTCTTTATTTTTGTTTTGAAGACTTTGTTCATTAAACTTTGCAATAATCCTATTTGTATTTCTTCGGATACATACTTCCATTTCCTGCTAAGATTAAACTGCAAAGAGCGCCTTGTAAACCTTACATTTGCATTATAGTCATGGAACTTTGAGGAATAAGTAATTGAATAAGAAAATGTAATCTCTTTGTCTGGATAGAGTGCCGAGAAAGCTTTTAAGGCTAATCTATTGTCTGTTTGCATAACACATTTCTAGAATTAAGGTTATTTAATTAATTTACTGATTTCTCTTCAAGATTTCTAAGATTTTCTCATGATCGCCAATGCTAATTCTATTTCTTTTAAAGAATTCTATATCTCTTACTAAACTTCTTTCTTCTTTTTCTTGAACTTTCCTTAATTCATCTCCTTCAAGATCTGAGCTAGACTCAATAAATATAGGTGTGATACCTGAGTCATATGCGTAGTTAAAATCAAATTCAGCTCTTTTAATATGGTAATCAGAAGTTACTATTATTGCTTCTCTAACTCCATGCTCCAATAAAATTAATTTTGTAAAAGCTGCATTACCTATGGTCCCTCTAGCTTGCTCCTCTAGGATTATAGCATTTTCTAAACTGGGTCTATGACTGAAATACATAGATCTTAGATATTCAAATCCTGCTCTAGCTTCGCTTATATTTCTGTGTCTGCCTATGCCTCCACTAATGATAATATGGGGATAGAGTACTCAAAACAAATTGGCATGATAAACCTCAACTGCTTTGTCAAGGCGATTTTTATAGTCAGGTGTAATACCATAAGGCTCAAGCTTTTTTCCTAGGACAATAATGTCTAGTGTTTCCATTATAATGCAAGATAAATGAGTAATTTATAAATTTTACTTAAATTGTGCAAAGGTTTAAAAAGCATGTTTTAACTCCATTATTTATGGTTAATATTTTAGAAGAACAAATTTCAACTGAAATAGAACTACAGTTTGTAGATCCACATAGATTAGCGTGGCGTTTAGGTCGTCATGCTGAAGATTTGGAAATTAAGGCTTCTTATGCTCCTCAAAGAGTTACATTGTGGGACGAGTTTAAAACTGGTTATAGACATGATGATAGAATTATAAAAGCAAAAGGTAGATATGATTTAACTCAAGCTCTTTACAGATGGCCTTTGCAGGATAAAGATATAGTGTTTGGAACTATATTTATTGAAAAGGGCTTGCTTAAAGAAGGGGACTGTGATTGTGAAGGAGATTATGAGAGAGTTGTTCTTCAAACTAGAAGAGAATTTGTATTGAAAAATGGAGCAATTGTACCACCTACAAGAATAGAAATTGTTGTGGAGGGCGCTCCAGAATATTATTCTGTACATTATAGTGTGAAAAGAGAAGATAGGCATCCTAATTTGGTGGAAGCAGTAAAAACAAGATGGTTCTTGACAGCTTACTTAAGAAATGTCCTTAAAGAACAAGAAGCCCAAAGTAGCATAGTTAAATGATTATTATTAAACTAAAACTATAATCACTTTGTTCTTGAGTTTCAGCTTTTCAAGCTAAAACTATAGTCATTTCATTCCTAAGTTTTAGTCTTTAAAACTAAAACTATAAAAAGCATATATCTTTCTCTGTCTTAAATGGACAATTACGATAAGAAATTTGTAGAGGAAAGGCCTTGGGGTAAATATGAAAGGTTTACTCATAATGAGGTGTCTACTGTTAAATTAATATATGTAAAACCAAATGAGATATTAAGCTTGCAATATCATAAACATAGAGCAGAGTTCTGGAAAGTTATTCAAGGGTCTGCAAAGATTACTATTGGAAATAAAATGATTAAGGCAGAAGAAGGAGAAGAGTTTTATATTCCTGTAAAAGCATTACATAGATTAGGGGCATTTGATAAGCCTGTTAAAATACTAGAAATTGCTTTTGGTTATCAAGATGAAAATGATATTGTTAGAGTAGAAGATAAATATAATAGAATAGATAAAAGCAAATCATAAGAATGCATTGCATTCTTAGTCTCGAAACAAAGTTTCGAAATAAAGGAAAATCGATTAAATATTTAGAAATTGTCTATCTGAAAATGTCTGGAAAAATATTGGCAATTGGGATGTATAGAAATAAGCCGGGAATACATAAAGTAGAGATAGATAAGCCAAAAATTACAAAGCCAAACCAGGTTCTTATTAAAGTTATTCAAACAGGTGTTGATGGGACTGATTTTAACATAGTTAAGCATAATCTGCAGGATATTGAAGAAGGCAAGAATTTCATAATTCTTGGGCATGAGACAATGGGTATTATTGTGGATAAAGGAAAGAAAGTTAGGAAATTCAAAAAAGGAGACTTGGTAACAGTAACAGTTAGAAGAGGATGTAATATTTGCAGCCCATGCCTGCATAACCAAAGTGATATGTGTATGACTGGATTGTATAAGGAAAGAGGGATACATAAGATGGATGGTTTTCTTACCAAATATATTGTAGATGAGGAAGATTATATTGTTAAGATACCAAAAGTTTTAGAGAATTATGGGAATTTGATTGAGCCTTTCAGTATAATGGAAAAGGCAATTGAACAAATAAGGATAGTGCAGAGAAGAATGCCATGGGGATGTAAGCATCCTAGGCATGATTTTAGCCATAAAGAATGGGGAAGATGTAAGAATGCAATAGTCATAGGCTCTAGTACACAGGGTTTTATGGGCTCAGCCTTGCTTAGGTTAGCTAATGTTAACACAACAGTTGTTGCAAGAAGTCCTGAAACTACATTTAGAGCTAGAATGGTTAAAAAACTAGGTTGTAAGTATGTAAGTTCAACTAATAAAACCCCTGAAGAGATAATTAAGGAAGCTGGAG
The DNA here is from genome assembly GCA_964602245.1 of uncultured Methanosarcinales archaeon. GTDB lineage: Archaea > Nanobdellota > Nanobdellia > Woesearchaeales > JACPIF01 > JACPIF01. Next base: position 24,037 of record CAZRPY010000016.1, on the reverse strand, counting down.
AAGTTGATATTGTTATAGATGCTGCTGGCGCATCAGAATTAGCATTGAATCTTATCAAATATACTTCTAGAAGCAGTATCCATGTATTTGTTGGAATTCCAAGAGAGTCTTTGCACGCAAGTTTAGATGCCAATACAATCATGAGGCAGATAGTCAGGTATAATCAAGCGATTGTTGGAATATTAAATTCAAATAGAAAACATTTTGAAATGGCAATTAAGGATTTGCAGACAGTTGATAAAGAATGGCCTGGAATACTTGATCAAATAATAACCCACAGGTTTAAGATTTCAGAGTATGAAAAGGCTTTTAACTTAAAAGATCCTGAACAGATGAAGATAGTTATTGATATGGAATAGAACAAATTATAATCTTTAAAAAATAATTTGCATTACGGGCACGAACAGCGTGCCTTTACATAGGTCCGCTAATCAGTGATTGTAAAAATGAAGTAGCGGACAGGTATGCCAAATGCGAAATCGTTGCAAAGTAAGTAGTATTAAAATTTAATAAAGGGAATCAAAATCAAATGAAAATCATTGACATATCAAGAACAATCTATGAAGATATGGTTGTGTATAAAGATAAGCCTGAGAAAAAACCCCAGATAGTTAAGACTAAATCTTTTGCAGAGCATGGGGCAAATGAGGCTGTTATGAATTTAGATACCCAGACTGGAACACATGCAGATGCTTTCTATCATATGATGGATAATGGCAAGAAAATTGATCAGATACCTTTGGATAAGTTTATTGGGAAATGCCAAGTTATTGATCTTACAAAAGTAAGGAATAAGATTACAGATACAGATTTAATGAAATATAAGATAGCTAAGAATGAAATAGTATTAATTAAAACCAAGAATTACCTAGAGAAAAAGTTTGACTTTAATTTTATTTATCTTGATAAGTCTGGTGCAGAGTTCCTTGCTAAGAAGGGAGTAAAGTTAGTTGGTATTGACCAGCTGGGGATTGAAAGAGAGCAGCCAAGGCATGAAACTCATATAACACTTTTTAAGAAAGGAATTCCTATAATCGAAGGGCTTGACTTGTCTAAAGCGAAAGAAGGGAAATATTTATTTATTGGACTGCCGATTAAGGTTAAAGATGGAGATGGGGCTCCTGTTAGGGCTGTGCTTATAGAGGGTAAATTGTAATTTATGCCTGCCTTAGTAACTCTTCTAAATCAATCTTCTTCCAGCGGTATGCTGTCTGTTTTGCACTAAATATATCTAATAACTCTTCAAAGATAGAAACTTGCATTGCGGTTTTTCTTTCTCTTTCTTCACCACTTGCCACAATTTTTGTTGCCAGATGAAATTTTGACCATCTTTCGTAAGCTCCTTCAGGTTGAAAAATTAATTGTATCCTGGATCCTAATTCATTAAATGTTCCAAGTAATTCTCTTTCCATTTCTTGTGGATATTTAGCATCTAGGAGCGGAAGAAAGTATCTCGGATTGGAAACAAATGAAATACCTATAAAAGAACCATCTCTTGCGTAATAAAGTAAAGAGCGACCAGCTAATCCAAGTGCTAAATGCCCATTATCTGAAATTATTATAAGTGCTTGAGATACATCTGCACATGTACGAGGTTTAGCTAAGTCAAGTTTATAAGAGTTTTTTGGTGGCATCCTTAAACAAATTTAATAGGTCATATAAAAAGATTGTGCCAAAATAAAATAATGATGACAAAACAATAATTATTTAAATACAAAAAATTTGCTTTCAATAATATGAAACTCGGCTTTATAGGTTTAGGAAGAATGGGTAAGAATATGGTGTTAAGGCTTTTGAAGAAAAAGCATAAAATTGTTGCTCACAATAGAAGTCCAGAGCCAATAAAAGAGGTTGCAAAAAAAGGTGCAATACCAGCTTTTACAATAGACGAATTATTTTCTAAACTGAATGAAAAACCAAGAGTTATATGGCTGATGCTGCCTGCTGGTGATGTTACAGAAGAGCATATCAATAAGATAAAGCATTATTTGAATAAAGGAGATATAGTTATTGATGGTGGAAATGCTAGATACTTAGATTCTGTTAGAAGATATAAAATGTTAGCTGAGAAGAGTGTAAAGTTCCTTGATGTAGGTGTTTCAGGTGGTTTAATTGGAGCAAAAATAGGATATTGTTTGATGATAGGTGGTGATAAAGAAGCTTACCAGAAAGTTGAGCATGTATTTAAGGCACTTGCAACAGATGATGGCTACTTGTATTGCGGTCCTTCTGGCTCAGGACATTATGTTAAGATGGTTCATAATGCAATTGAATATGGAATGATGCAGGCAATGGGTGAAGGGTTTGAATTACTAGTAAATAGTCCGTATGCTAAGGATATTGATTTACAAGAAATCAGTCATCTTTGGAACCATGGGAGTATAGTTAGAGGCTTTCTGATGGAATGTACAGAAAATGCATTTAGCAAAGATGCAAGGCTAGACAAACTTTCAGATTATGTTGAGGATACTGGAGAAGGAAGATGGAGCATACAAGAAGCACTTGAAAGAGGTATTCCATTTTCTGTTATCACACAGTCACTTTATATTAGGTATAGAAGCAGGCAGAAGGAAAGCTTTAATGCGAAATTACTAGCAGCGTTAAGGCAGGAGTTTGGCGGGCATGCGGTGAAGGAGAAGAAATAGTAAATTTATTTAGATTGAATCTTTTCTTTCATCATCTTATCAATCTTTTCTTTTAATTCGTTACTTGCAGAAGGCTTGGCATTTGGACCCAGGCTATAGTAAATCTTCTCTGCCTCGCCGCCCCAGCTATAATCTCCTGCTTCTTTTTGGACTCTATTAACTTTAAACTCACCAAGATCAATGCCCTTTCTTAAATGATAGTAAATAGAACGCATTGTGACTTTAGGGAATAATGCTTTATAGAGCCTGTAAATATCGTAGCCATAGTCTTCTTTTATGTAAAAAAGAATATCTACAATATTCTGCCTTATCTGGCTTTTAACTGGTCTGCCTCGTGGCATAGCTAATAAGATAATAGTTTAATATAAAAACCTTGTTATTATTTGCATTATGGAAAATATATTAGAGTATTAGGGCTTCAGTGAAAATAAATCTGGTTTTGCCATCATTTTTGCGAGCATCTTAAACAAAGCAAATCAAGGTTGGCAGGGGGAAGTCCCTTACGGGGAAGTCAACCATCAGTATTAACATTAAAATGCGAGTCGATGGCAAAACTTATTTTTATCAGCGCTGAGTGTTAGGAAAGATTTAAATAGTAAAAATCAATAATTTAGCAACTATGTTTGAAAGAGTTAAAAGAAGTTTTCAGCTAATTAAGGAAAGCTTTAGAATACTGATGCTGGATAAAGAGCTTATTTTATTTCCTTTAATCTCTGGTGTATTTCTAATTTTGATATTTTTGACTTATATACTTCCTTTGATAGGTTCGGTATTTAGAGGACAAGAGCAATCTGTTTATTTTATTGGAACACTTGGCTATGTATGGCTTTTCCTGTTTTATATTTTAAGTTATTTTATTGGCATATTTTTTCAGGTTGCACTAATAAGCTGTGTTGCAATAAGGCTAAAGGGAAAAGATCCTAGCTTTATGGATGGGATTAAAGCTGCTTTCAAGAATGTACATAAAGTTCTTGCATGGGCAATTGTAGCTTCTACAGTTGGATTAATACTAAAGAATATTGAGGAAAGATTTAATTTGCTTGGAAAGATTGCAGTTGCTATAGTTGGAATAGCATGGGCTTTGGCAACATTCTTTGTTGTTCCTGTGATGATATTTGAGAATATAGGAGTATTTAGCTCAATTAAAAGATCTGCACAGTTGTTTAAGCAAACATGGGGAGAGTCAGTTATTGGACAGTTTAGTATTGGACTGTTTTTTGCATTTTTAATGGTATTTGTTACTATAGCTTTAGTTGGCTTGGCTGTTCTGCTTGCATTTTTTGGAGCTGGCTTAGTAATTATACCAATACTAGTAATTTTTGGGCTAGCACTTATTATAATTACATTAGTTAGTTCAACATTAAGTGGGATATATTTAACTGCACTTTATACTTATGTCACATCAAAGAAAGTTCCTGCAGGATTTAGCAAGGAGTTTATTGTTGATGCTTATAAGAAGAAGGTTTAAATAGCCTTAAATTTCTCCAATTTACTTATGATAGATTTAAGGAGAGTAGCAATTATATTTGTAATAGCTATACTTTATGCTGTTCTTGTAAATGCGATTATTGGGGCTTTTTATCCTGCGCCTAGATATGAGAATTTTTGTAAAGCAAGATTTTACCCAGAGAAGCCTTACATTGCTAGGCAAGAATGTCCTGAATATAAAGAGCCTACAAGAGAAGAGTTAAATAAGTGTGCAGAAGAACAAGGCTATCCAGATTATTTATATGATGCAAATGGATGCCCAATAGAGTATGAAGGATGTAATTACTGCCAAAGAGATTATAATAACGCACAAGAAAGATATGATTTAATATTCTTCATATTTTCTTCTATACTTGCATTAGTTGCTATTGCAATAGGATTATTACTGCCAACTAAAAACAGTTTGAATGAATGGATTGCGACAGGGTTTATGCTTGGCGGATTAGTTACTTTGTTCTATGGCACAGCAATATATTATCGGCATCTTGGCAGATATTTGAAACCTATTGTTATCTTACTAGAATTATTGATAGTAATATACTTGGCTTATAAGAAATTGCAGGATATTAAGAGTGATAAGAAACTAAAGGTAAAGCGAAAAAAATAACTATTGTGCAAAAATTAAAATACTAGTTCTCAAAGAAATACTCTTATGGGGAATATCGGAGCCCTAGCTACTGATGAGGAATCAGATAGGTTAGCTCAAATAGGATCTAAAATAATAGCTCTTTCTACTGCAGTTGCTCTAGGATACTTAGCATTTCTTGCCCAACCAGCTTATTCTGAACAGAAAAGGAAACTGCCTATAAAACCAGCAACGTATTCAAAACAAATTGATGATTCAGTTAGACAAAATTTAGAAGCAATTTATGGACCCTGTACATCTTCTGAATATTTAGCTGAAATTTATGCATTAATGAAAAATGGCAATCAATTAGATTCTGAAATAGAGCTTGGAGGTGCTTTATTGTATATTGGACCAGAACTATCAGCTATAAATAGGGTTACTGGAGAAGAAGAAAAATATAGGAAGATAATATATGTTATAAGTAGAGAAGATAAACTTTTTATTTACCATCAAATTGGAAAGCAACCTGTAATGAGTAGTGCTATGGGTGATATACCTGAAGACTTTATATCTTCAGCGCTAATAAGAGATATAGCCTTTAGGGGTTTATTTGAAAAGGCTTATCGTACAGCTATAAGTGAAGGAAAAGGAAGAAAATAATTATCTATAGCCAAGTCTTTTCCTTTCAGCATCCAGTAATAATTTCTTTTCAGTGTGGGCTACAATTTCTCTAATCTTATGGACAGCGTCTGCATTTGCAGAAATGCTATCAATGCCAATCTTTACCAAGAATTCTGCCATTTTGGGGTCACTGCCTGCCTGGCCGCAGATTGATGTCTTGACATTATATCTCTTGCATGTTTCTACCACCATCTTAATCTCGCCTAGGACAGCAGGATGTAATTCTGAGAAGAGATGAGCAATCTTTTGATTGTCTCTGTCAATGCCTAATGTCAATTGCGTTAAATCATTTGTTCCAAAGCTTACAAAATCAATGCCTTCTCTGCATAAATCTTCAATTATCCAGCAGGCAGCAGGTGTTTCAATCATTACACCAAATTCAATATCTTTTCTAGGCTCTAAACCTGTTTCTCTCAGCAAATCTTTTGCTTTTCTTACTTCATCAACATTTATTATGAATGGTAACATAACACCGATATTAGTTAAGCCTTGCTCATGCAATCTTTTTATTGCTGTAAACTCAGCTTTCAGGATTCTTGGCTCGTCTAATGCTCTTCTTACTGCATGCCAACCCATCATTGGATTAGCTTCATGTGGTTCTTCATCACCACCTTTAAGAGTTCTGTATTCATCAGTTCTTATGTCAGATGTCCTTATCCAGACTGTTTTGCCTGAAAAGGCTTTTGCAATTGTTCCTATGCCTTCTGTTAGAACTTTAATGTAATCTTCATCTTTGTTGTCATGAATATATTTTGCTGGATGTATTCCAGAATTTGCTATCATAAATTCTATTCTTACCAGGCCAACTCCATCTGCATTTGTTGCAGCATTTTTCTCTGCTAATTGTGGCAGGTCTGCAATTATCTTTACTTCTGTGCCTGTTATTATTTCTTGTTCTTGAGCTATTACTTGAGAAACTTCTTTCTTTATTTCAGTTAAACCTTCATAAATCTCACCAGTGTTTGCGTTAACTGTAATTTCTATATCGTCTTTTAGGATTTGAGTTGCAGTTTCTGTTCCTACAATGCATGGAATTCCCATTTCTCTACTGACAATAGCTGCATGAGCTGTTATACCACCTTCATCTGTCACTATTGCAGCAGCTCTTGCCATTGCTGGAACCATATCTGGATTAGTCATTTTTGTAACTAAAATATCACCTTTCAGAACCTTTTCAAGCTGGTTCATATCATTTATAATCTTAACCTTTCCTGATGCTATGCCTGGAGAAGCAGAAATGCCTGTTAATAGAACTTTTCTAGATGTAACTGGTAGTGTCACTGTTACTTTTGGCTCTTCCTTTGGAGCAGGCTCTTCTTTTAGCGTTGTTACAGCTCTTGTCTGAACAAGATAGAGATTATCCTTTTCAATAGCCCATTCCAGGTCTTGAGGTTTTTTGTAATGCTCTTCAACTTTAACAGCTAGTTTTGCAAGCTCTAGAATCTCATTGTCAGTTAATTTCTGTAAATGCCTTTTTTCTTTCGGAATATCTCTTTTAACACTTCTAGCCATATTCAAATCCCTGAAATAGCCCCATTCCTGTGTGTTTACTTTAACGCTCTTTATCTTTAAGCTATTTTTATCAACAAGGTATAAGTCAGGGTTAATAGCTCCTGAGACAACAGCTTCACCAAGTCCATAGGCAGCTTCAATTGTTATCTCATTTCTATTGCTTGTTGCTGGATTAACAGAAAACATTACACCTGCTTTTTCTGCATTAACCATTTTCTGCACAACAACTGCTATAAGGACTTTAGAATGCTCAAAATTGTTCTTAGTTCTATAGTAAATTGCTCTTGCTGTGAATAATGAAGCCCAACAGGCTCTGACAGCTTTTATTAATTGGTCAACACCTTTTACATTAAGGTATGTTGCCTGCTGCCCTGCGAAACTATATCCTGGAAGATCTTCTGCAGTTGCTGAGCTTCTTACAGCTACAAAAGGATACTCTTTAATGTTTGCTAGTTCTAATACATGCTTAACCTTCTTTAAATCTGGAATTTCTAAAGCTTCATAACTATCAATAATCTCTTCTTTGATGTCTAAAGGAACTTCAGTAGAAACTATTAGCTTTTGTATCTCATTTGCAGATTCTTGTAACTTATCTGTATCATCTACATTAATGGTTTTCAGGATGCTAAAGATCTTATCCTTAATTCTTGTTTTTTCTATGAAATATTTATAGCATTGTGCTGTTATTGTAAAGCCTGGAGGGACAGGAAAGCCTGCATTGTACATCTCTCCAAGATTAGCAGCTTTACCTCCTACAATTGCTATATCATCCTTAGAAATTTCCTTGAACCACTTAATAAATGTCATAGTTACCCCTTTTTAATTAGCAAATGCATTAAATAACGTAGTAAGTGTTTATATAAACTTTTCTAATACCTACCAATAACCTTTCCAATAATCTCGTCTCTTGATATGGGTTCTAATTTCTTGCTATCCCTTTTATTATCTCCAGCTACTGATAATTTGTTATTATTTATTGCAATAATTCTTTTTATATAGATTTTATTATCTTTGCTATCTTTTTTATTTCTGTTATTAAATACAATAATATCTCCTATTCTTGGAGAAGAGAAAAGGTAAGACCAATTGCTAACAATAACTCTATCACCCTCTTTCAGCAGAGGCTCCATACTGTGGCCCTCTACCTTATAAATGCTAAACGGGAAAAGAGAAGCAAAGGCCATTTTATTACAGTCTGATTATTTCTTTGTTTCAGCAAAAATCTTAGCTATTTCAGCAACAGCATCTTTCAATTGTTGTGCTAGTTTTAAGTCAACATTCCTTTTTACCTGTGAGCAAAGCTTGGTTGCTTTCCATATCTTAGTATGCAGATCAGGGAATTTGGCTAAATGCTCATCTTTAAAGTAATCTGTCCACAGGATAAGTATTTCCTGCTTGCATTTCTGTGCATGCTCTTCCTTAACATGAACCATTCTGGACATTGTGTTTTCATATTCAATGTGCTTCTGGTGATCTCCTTCAGGTGGATGCTTAAGCTCTTGGATTTTCTCAACCATTTTATAAACAGTCTCTGCAGCATGTGCCATGGAATCTGTTTCATAAATACCACATGGAATATCACAATGTGCATAAGCTATTTTTGGCTTTAATATTAGTTCAGATTTTCTTAATAAAATTGCTATAATGTTTAATGCGTTTTTCATAATAACCACCCTCAAAAGCCAATAAAACTGCTGTAATATAAAAAATTTGCTATCTAAAGCTAGGGGTTAGGTCGGTTCGCATTTTCATGTTAAATAGTATGTTGACTTTCCCCGTAAGGGACTTCCCCCTTGTCAAAGCTAAGTTGCTATATAATAATGCTCACAAAATTGACCTAACCCTTCGTTTAGGACATAGCCTAGTAAATGATAAGATTAATAAATAAAAGTTGACTTTTTAGCTATATGGTAGATGTTGTGGGGCTTTTATTGATAGTTTTTGGCTTGTCTTTATTTGAGATTATAACTAGCATTGATAATGCAGTAATAAATGCAGAAGTGCTTTCTACTATGTCTCTTAGAGCTAGAAGATGGTTTCTGTTATGGGGCTTGATAATAGCAGTATTTATGGTTAGAGGCTTGTTGCCATGGTTTATTGTGTGGGCAACTAATTTCCAGCTAGGGCCTATTGGAGCATTTACGGCAACATTTAGCAATGATCCTGCGATTGTTGAGTCTATTGAGATGAGCAAACCAATTCTTTTAATGGGAGGTGGTGTATTTCTGTTTTTAGTGTTTTTACATTGGCTTTTCCTTGAGCCTAAGAACTTTGGTTTAAGAGGCGAGAGGTTCTTTCATAAATATGGGTTATGGTTTTATGCTGTAGCATCAATCTTTTTAGCAGCAGTAACATGGTTTAGTATTAAGAAAGATCCTATTATGGCATTTTCTGCTGTTATAGGTAGTACAGCTTTTTTCATTACACATGGGTTTAAAGAAAATGCTGAGCAAGCAGAAAAGAATTTGATTCACGGAAGTTCTCATTTAAGTGACTGGAGCAAGATTCTATATCTTGAGGTTATAGACGCCAGTTTTTCAATAGATGGAGTGTTAGGAGCTTTTGCATTTACACTATCAGTTCCCCTTATATTATTTGGCAATGGTATAGGCGCATTTGCACTTAGGCAATTAACAGTAAGTAATATTGACAGGATAAAGAAATACAAATATCTAAAAAATGGAGCAATGTATTCTATATTATTTTTAGGGCTTATAATGATGCTTGATAGCTTTGGTTTCCATATACCAGAATGGCTCTCTCCATTAGTAACGTTTGCAACTATTGGCTTTTTCCTTGGAAAATCTGTAAAAGAGAATAAGATGGAAGAGAGAGCAAAAGAGGAGAGAAAGAAATAAAACTAATCAAAACTAAAACTGGGGGGTAAATAAGGTCTTAATTTTAATGGCATTATATCGTCTAAATTTTCAATGTCTTTATCATTTAATTCTATTAAGTTTTTATTATATTGCTGATAGAATCTTTTCTTTAATTCCTTTCTTTTAAGATAGTTTTTCTCTTCTGAGCCCCAAAATTCAATCCAGACTTTCTGACCGATAGGAATAAAAAAGTCACAGTATACCTCCTCCTCTATTGGAACTCTTCTCTCATAAGCATGAATAATACCTTTATGATATAACCAGTTATCTATGATCTGCTCAGATTTTGACCTGACTAAATGACCATCTTCTGTTCTAAAAGTAGCTGGAAATTTATTCCTAAAGTTAAGTTCTTCTTTCTCAATTTCTGTCTCTTTATAAGAAGAAGATTTCTTTTCTTCTAATTTTTTGCTTACTAACCAACATTCATAGCATAAAGGCTTATTATCCTGTTTCCATATACCACATTTTTCACATTTAGTTATTCTTCCTTCATCTCTAAGTTTAAAACAATCTTTACATAGAGGGTAAAATCCCGACTTCTTACCACATATTTCACAAGCCATTTTGACTAGTTATTTTTACTTCTAATATAAATATTTGCATAAAAACCATACAATTTTTAATGTATTATTCATTTACTCTATTCTATGAACTCTAAACAAGACTTGGCAGAGTATTGGATTAGAAATGGGATTATTAAAGATAATAGGGTGATTAAGGCGTTTATGCAAGTTAAGAGAGAATTATTTGTTTCAGATGAATATAAGATGCATGCTTATGGTGATTATCCTGTGCCAATACCTGGTGGACAGACTATATCACAGCCTACAACTGTAATGATGATGACAGAGGCTTTAGATGTTAAGTCTGGAAATAAAATTCTTGAAGTTGGAGCAGGTAGTGGATATCAGGCTGCTATTATTTCTAAATTAGTAGGGAATAATGGTAAGGTAATAACTACAGAAATTGTGGAGGAGTTAATAGATTATGCAAATTCTAATATTAATAGAGCTGGGATTAAAAATGTTAAGATAATACATTATGATGGAAGCCAAGGTTATAGCAAGGAAGCGCCTTATGATAGGATAATAGTAACTGCTGCATGCCCTGAAATGCCTAAACCACTAATTGAGCAATTAAAAGATAATGGGATAATAGTTGCACCAGTAGGAAGCAGATATAGTCAAGAGGTAATAAAAGGAAAGAAGATAAAAGGAGAGTTAATCACAGAAAGCCTTGGAGATTTTGTGTTTGTACCGCTAAGGGGGAAGTATGGGTTTGATTAAAAAGCTTATTTTGAATCTATAACGTAATTATAACTTAATAGAAAATATTAATCAGATTTTTCTGTTACTAATATACCCATTCCTTTTGCATAATAATTGTCTATAACTCTAAAAGCAGGTTCAAATAATTGTTTTTGTGAATCTGTGAGAAATCTGTCCCAACCTGTAATATCGCCTGTTCCACCACCTGTGTATGAAACCCTCTCTAAGTACATCAGTCCTAAAGCTGCCAATCTTTGATGTTCAGAATTTAATGGGTCATCTAACTGAGAATCTTTGATAATCACTTTTATATCATCTCCATCAACTCTGTGTTCTAATCCTTGATAATTTACAACAACTTTTCTTGTCATATAATCTCAAAAATAGCACTACTATATTTAAATCTTTTGCCAATTATTCCCAACTATCTTTATCACATCAACTGTTCTGCAGGAATAGCCCCATTCGTTGTCATACCAGCCAAGGACTTTGACAAAAGTGCCATCAATAACCATAGTGGAAAGTGCATCAAATATTACAGAATGTGGATTTCCAACTATATCAGCAGAGACTATTGGATCTTCTGTATATTCTAAAACACCTTTTAAATGATACTGTGAAACATTCTTGAATAAAGTGTTTATTTCTTCTATTGTAGTATTTCTTTTTACTGTGCAAACAAAATCAGTTATAGAGCCTGCTGGGCTTTGAATTCTTAGAGCAATGCCATCCAACTTTCCCTTTAACTCTGGGATTACCTCTGCAACTGTTTTAGCTGCACCAGTTGTTGTCGGTATTATGGAAACAGCTGCATGCCTAGATCTTCTTAAGTCTCTATGAGGAGCATCTACTAGTCTTTGATCTGAGGTATAGGCATGACAAGTTGTCATAAAGCCGTGCTCAACGCCGAAATTATCATTTAGAACTTTAACTATTGGAGCTAGGCAATTAGTTGTGCAGGATGCATTTGATATAATATTATGCTTTTTTTTGTCATAGAGATGTTCATTAACTCCTTTTACTATTGTAATGTCAGGATTCTTTGCAGGAGCACTGATAATGACCTTTCTTGCGCCTGCTCTTAAATGCTTTTCAGCGCCTTCTCTGTCTGTAAAGAAGCCAGTGCTTTCAACTACAACATCAATATTAAGCTTTTCCCATGGAAGGTTTGCAGGATCTTTCTCTGCTAAAACTAGAATTCTTTTGCCATTTATTGTTATGCTTTCATTATCATAAGAAACAGTTCCAGGAAATATCCTATATACAGAATCATACTTGAAAAGGTGTGCTAATGTTTTTGGGTCAGTAATATCATTGACAGCAACCCACTCTATCTCAGGGTCATCTATACCCGCGCGTAACACCATCCTGCCAATCCTTCCAAAGCCATTAATGGCAACTCTTATCAAAGCTATCAACCTCTTTTTGATTATTATAAGTGCTTATATTTAATTGAGTAAAGAAAGAGGGTATAAAAATGTTGCTAACTACCTATACAATTCTCTTATATAACCCTTTAACTTTAGTATTGAGTCTATGAACATCTTTTGTTCGTCATTTATTAGTTGCCATTCCTCAACCTTAAGGATGCCTTTTTTACCTAAAATGCATGGAACTCCTATACTTAATCCACTTTGGCCATATTCTCCATCTAAGACAGCAGAACAAATCATTAGCTTTCTCTGGTCTTTTAGGATAGCTTCTATCATATTAATTGTATTATTTGCAGGGCCATAGACTGTTGCACCTTTTCTATCAATAACTTCAGAGGCAGATTTTTTACATTTTTCAATCAATTCAGCTTTTTCCTCTTTAGATAGAATTAAGTATTTTCCTTTCACTTTTAGCCTGCTAAAGACTGGAGCTTGTGAATCACCATGCTCACCAATAACATAAGCTTCAATATCAGTTGTTCTCCCATAGTCAGATAAAATAGTTTTAAATCTTGCACTGTCTAGCTCTTGGCCAGAGCCTATAACTCTGTTTCTTTCAAAGCCAGTATGCCTATAGAGCATATAATTCATTATATCCACAGGATTTGTGAGTGTAATGATAATACTTTTTGGAGAATATTGCTTAATTTCCTCAGATATACTTCTAATTATGCTTGAATTAACATCCATTAAATCCAGCCTTGATTTCATGTCTGGAACTCTTGACTTGCCAGCAGTTATAACTATAATATCTGAATTTTCTGTATCCTTATACTCTCCATATCTAACTTTCATGTTATTATTTGAGGCTATTGCATGAGCAATGTCTAGGGCATTACCTTCTGCTAATTCCTTTACTATATCTAGTAATATTATTTCCCTGCAAAGATTACTTTTTGCCAGCTCAAAAGCTATGCAACTGCCAAGATTTCCAGTGCCTATTATGCTTATTTTTGTCATAGTTTTATTATTATTTATTTTTATTTTCTTATTTTAATTTGCAGACGGTTGCGAACTGCGCAACATACATGTTCGCAACATGTGAAGTTACATCACTGATTTGCGGACTACTCACATAGCCTCGGGTTCGAGGCTCGTAATGCAAATTATTTTTCTTTATAAAAACTAAATTGATAATTAAGTTAGACTATATCAAAAAATATCTCAACATCTTTGCCCTTGATTTTATCCTTATTAGTGAACTTATGGCTCTTGCTTGGATTATTTATGGATATCATTAAAGCATTTGCACCTACCTTTTCCTTTATTGGCTCTTTCCATTTTGAGAGCATCTCTACCAGTTCTTCATCTGTTTTGATAAAAAGTGATATTCTATCTGCTTTGCTCATGCCATTTAATTTTCTCATAACTTGGACCCTGCGCATTATTTCTCGTGCATAGCCTTCTGCTTCAAGCTCGTCATCTAGCTCTCTGTTCAAGTATAATGCTCCTGTCTTAAATTCAGATTCAACTAGTTCTGGTGGAATATCTTTCATTATTATTATATGCTCCTTTCTAATCTCAATTATATTGTCATCTATCACAAGCTCATGCTTTCCCTCTCTTTCAATATGGCTAAGTATTGTTTCAGGAGAGTCAATAGATAACTTGCTAACTATAACTGGAGCTAACTGCCCAAAATCAGGGCCTAGTGTCGAGTAATCTGCCTTTACTGTTCTCTTTACCTTTGGATGTGATTTCTGGACTATTACATTTTTAATGTTGGTGTGCTTTTTTATTATGCCTTCCAGAAGCATAACAGCATTTTCAGTAGCTTGATCTTTAGTTACTATAGTAACTTCTCTTAAAGGCCATCTAATGCCTAGCTTGCATTTTTCCCTTGCAGATAAGATTCCTTGTATTATATCACTAACAATTAACATGCTATTTTCAAGCTCCTCGTTAATTAATTCATGCTCATAATCAGGCCATGAGTAATGGTGAATGCTTTCTTTTGGTAGATTGAACTCTTTCATGAGGTTTTGGAACATAGCTTCTGTTATGAAAGGACAGATAGTAGCAAATAACTTTAGGCTTTCAAACAATACATTATGAACTGTGTAAAGAACTGCTTTCTTTTCATCTGGAGAGCCAAAAGAAGATTTTTCTCTTATAAGCTGTATGTATGTTCTGCTCAGCTCAAGAAAGACCTCTTCAATTTGCCATGGCACTTCATTTAGTCTATAGCTGTCATACATCTCTGTAACTTTTTTAATTGCAGAATTAAGCTTAGATGTTATGTATCTCTCTTCTACATCAAAATGCTCAGAAACTGAATCATAAGTTAAATGGATTGGGTTTATGTTTAATGTTTTTGCTAAATCTGTTAAGTACTTATGAAGATTCCATAATACCATTAAGTTCTTATGCTTGACATTCATATCATCAAAGTTATAATTAATATCAACTCCTGGAGAGGTGCCTCCTATCATGTAATATCTTAGAGTGTCTGCACCATATTTTTCTATAACCTCTTCTGGCAGTATATAGTTGGCAAGGCTTTTGCTCATCTTTCTGCCAAGAGCATCATTAATGAAGCCGTGCATATAAACAGCCTTAAAAGATGCATTTGCCATTGAAACCATGGAAGCTACAAACAATAGATTAAACCAGCCTCGGATCTGGTCAATTCCTTCAAGGATAAAGTCAGCAGGATATAGTTTTTCAAACAAGTCTGTTCTTCTTGGATAATCCAAGCAGTTCCAGGAAGCTGAGCCTGCATCTATCCATACATCCAAGATGTCAGGAATTCTTAGCATCTGGCCTTTACAAGCTTTTTTCTTGCAAGGAAACTTAACTTCATCAATCCATGGCTTGTGCAAGTCTTCAGGAATATTAGCATATTTCTTTAGCTCATCAACTGAGCCTATTACTATGTATGTCTTGCATTTAGCACATTTCCAGATTGGCAGTGGAGTGCCCCAATATCTTTGCCTTGTAATACCATTGTCTCTTAGATTTTCCAGCCATGTGTCAAAACTTTTTGAGCCAGCAAAATCAGGTTGCCAGAAAATTTCTTGGTTAAGCTTTCGCATCTTATCCTTGAGATCTTCAACCTTGAAAAACCATTGTGTAGTTGTTCTGTAAATAACAGGCTCTTTGCAGCGCCAGCAATGTGCATAGTCATGCTCATATTTCTCTTTATAAATTACAACATTCTTATTTTCAAGCTCTTTTACAATCTTGGAATCATCATCTTTAGCTTTTAACCCTGATAAAGAGCTTGTGCCATCAGGAAAAATGCCTGTTTCACTTAAATTGTTAAATGGTGGAATTTTGTTTCTATGGCCAACTTCATAGTCTTCAGGACCACAGCCAGGTGCCATATGCACTAAGCCTGTTCCTGTGCTTAAGTCAACATATTCTGTACTAGAGACAACTGTGTGCACTTTCTTATTTTTAGCAGATAAAAGCTTTAAGCCTGGTATTTCATCTGTTAGGAAATGCTTGTATTTTATGCCTAGTAGCCCTTTGCCTTTAAGCTCTTCTAAAATTGTAAAATTCTTATTAACCTTAGACATTAAGTCTGATGCAAGATCTTTGGCAACTATCCATATCTCATTGTCAACTTTTGCCTTGACATAATCAAAGTCTGGATGAGCCATTATTCCAAGGTTAAATGGAATAGTCCAAGGAGTAGTTGTCCAGATTATCAGATATTCTTTTTCCTTATGCTTTTTAGGCTGGGATTTTGATTTTCTCTTATTGTTTATTTTGCCTATAACTTCAAACTTTACATAAATTGAATCATCTGTGATCTCCTCATAAACAAGCTCATGCTTGGCTAAGGCTGTGGAGCATTTAGCACACCAATGCATAGTCTTTTCGCCTTCATACAGCCTTTTATTTTCATGGGCTTTCTTAATTAGCCACCACTCACCTTCTATATAGCCTGGTGTTATTGGCATATAAGCATTATCAAAGTCCATCCAAGTTCCTAATCTCTTGAAATCTTGGTTCATAAGAGCCATGTTTCTTAATGCAAACTCTCTGCAGTATTTTACAAACTTTTCAACACCAAACTTTAGAATTTCTTCTTTATCTTTTATGCCTAGCTCTTTCTCTGCGCCTTGTTCAGTTGGCATGCCATGCATGTCATAGCCAGCCCTGTCCCACACATCATAGCCTTTCATTCTTTTGTATCTAAGAATACAGTCTTTCAAAGCCTTGTTCCATGCAGTGCCTAGGTGAACTCTGCCAGATGTATATGGAGGCCCATCTAAGAAATAGAAAGATTCCTTGTTATAATTCCTTTGCTTTGCCTTCTCATAGATCTCATTATCTTTCCAAAATTCCAATATTTCAGGCTCTAATTTTAATGGATTGTACTTGTCCATTGTAGTATTTTGTTTGAATTTATTTTAAATTTTTATATTATTTAATTAATTTGCACTTTTTCGTCACAATTGTTATACCTGTCCGCTTATCAGTGATGTAAACTGCACTAGCGGACCTTAACATAGGCTCTTAGAGAGCCTCGTTTGCAAGTTTTTATATTTTTAAACATATTACTCTTAAAGAGAAAAGAGAGGCTATTTAAATATTTAGTAGAATTATAATTCAAGGCTAGGCGTCTACTATAGCTAATTCTGGCAATGCCTGGGTTTCTTGGGTTAAGAATGCCTTGAACTCATTGTCATTTATCATATACTTGGTTAAACCAAGGAATAAGGTGCCTATGTTCTTTAAAACAGAGGTATGCTGGGCATGGATATCTTTAAGTCTTGAAATATGCCTTTTGTGCTGTTTCTCTAATGAAAGCTTGTAATCCAATGGCAGATTTACTGAGAGAAGTTTCTTTATATCTGTGTCAAGCTCTTCAATATGCCTTTTAAAATTCTCAATATCAGAGATGACTGTTGGCATGCTTGTTAATTCATCCTTGAAAAGCTTATGGATAGCTTTCTTGGCTGTCTTGTAATCTTTTGTTAAGGCTGTATTTCTTAGCAATGAAAGATGGTAGCAAAGGATTTCCAGCTTCTCTTTTATCTCATCAGCTTCCTTCAGCTTTGAATTAGTTAATCTTATCTTTAATGGCAATGCTGCATGTGCAGGGTTAAGGCTTTTATGAAGCTCTTTATCTGCAATTAATGAGCTATCCTCAAATCTTTTGCATATACTAGAGGGCTCTCCAAGGCCTTCCAATTGCTCTTTTAAAGCCTTTAGATTTATATCAACCATTTTCACCTCTTTTTAATAATGCTAGTAAAATAAGATAAATAACCTATACCAGTATACAAATTAGTATATAAAGGTTTCTAATCAGAAGAAACTATTCTAGAATCTTTTCATTTTTAGGTTGCCAAACAGGGTCAACAATGCATAGAAAGACAAGGTTCTTTTTTGCACTAATAACAATAGAATTTGGTTTACTTCAGGGCTGTTCCGCAACCATTACACATATGGGTTTCCAGCTTGTCATTATATGTTGTATTTATTCCATAATTTAACTTAATCTCGCATTTAGGGCAATGCGGTTCAAGCATGTCAATTGACTCAAATATGTTTATTTGGTTCATATTTCCTGTTACCTCTATTTCTCTTGTCATTTTTTCTTGCCTGTTAATCCAGGCTTTCTTTTTGAGCTGTTTCAGCCTTTGAAATAGGCTCTTGCTCAATTTAGCCTCAAAAAATTCAAACAACCCCAATAGGCTTTTAGAAATAGTTATTTAAATAGTTTTGGTATAAGGTTTATATAAAATTTATACAACGGAATACCACCAATCTGTGATTGGTGGTATGAGTAGTGCTCAAAAACCATCCATGAATATTGTTGGTATTCCGAGTATCAAAAACCACTTGCTTGTTACGATATACAATCATGCCACCCATCTATGATGGGTGGTTTTTGACATTTTAGCAAATTAGAAATTAGAAGAAGCTAGCTAGTTTGCTTTGCTCTTTAGTGTCTAATAAATCATCTTTTGTAAAGCCAAGAACATTAAAGATCCTTTCTATTGATGGAATAACCTGATGGGTGATATAGTAATCAGCATCGTAATCAGTATCATTAATCTCATCTGGCAGTCTAGCTTTATCCCTAAGCCTATCTTTACTATTAATAGACTTATCTTCTGCTATTACAAATCTAATGCTAGAGCCTGGATGGATTGAAAAGCCTAATGCCTGCATTTTTTGAGCTACTGCAACATGAGGGCTTACAGATTCATAGCTATCAACTTTTTTCTGAAGCTGAGTATTAATTATAACCTTTTCCATTGGAATCTTTTTTGACTTAAGCTCTTTTACAACATTCCTTACATAATCTATTGCTTTACTAGGATTTCTTTCCTTTAAAATAATTGTTAAAACATTTTCCTGCACCTCTTTTGCAATTAATGAGGAATTTCTCCTTATTGCCTCAAAACCTTTTATTTTTATAAAGCCCTTTTCTCCTAGTAATGCATACCTCTTTTTTGCACCAAAATTACCTAGCTTGGCAGATACAAATATTCCACTTGGATAGTAGCCTTCATACTCAAGCTCCATGACACCTGGCAGTTCAAGATTAACAGCCTCACAAAAATTAATAGCATCTTTCTTTGTCTTTCCATCTAAAGTTAGGAAAATAGAGTCTGTGTCAGAGTAAATAACCTTAAACCTGGATTGTGAAGCTTTAGAGATTACTTTCTGTATATAGTGCCTGCCCCAGGCTGTAACACTCTCAGCAGATTCCATTGAATACCATCTTGCATATGGAAAGCCAAGATAGCCATAAAAAGAATTTGCTAATAATTTCAAGCTATTAGATCTAGCCTCAAGTATTGGATTTTTCTCAGAGCCTAGGATGTCCTTAATCCTAGACCTTCTTGTAATTATTTCTTCAATTATTGTAGGGATAAACCCTTTTTTCTTTTTGCAAAACCAGATTGGCTTTTTAGCTAAAGGTGTAAATTCAGTGCCTTCACAGCAATCACATTTTAAAGTTGCAGGCGATATGTTATGAGAGGAAATTATGCTTGGGTATAGGCTCCTGAAATCAAATACAACTATATCAGAGTACAGACCAGGCTCTGGCTCGTAAACAAAAGCGCCTATAAAAGTCCTCTGCCTTCTAAAATCAACCTCTGAGGAATCTGGCTTGTTTGGATTAAGCTCGTTAAACTCAATAGAGCGGCGCATTAAATACCATTCAACTAGTTGTGAGTAGCCTATCCTGTTGATATCATGCAATGGCAGGCCAACAATCTTAACCATTTCTGACATGTTAGGCAGCATTTTTTGTGTTAGCTTAAAGGTCAACATAGAATCATGTAAATTATACTTGCAGAACTCTTCAAGATCATCAGGACTATTATCCCAGACTTCTGCTAAATCCTCAATATTGGCATTAAACTTTCCCTCTCCCAATAATTCCAGAGCAACTTTATTTAAGGTAAGAGATTCTGATTCAAGAGATCTGCCAAGTATTTTTGAGATATACCTGAAGATATCTATATGAGTTAGGCCTGTGATGGAAGCACCAGGACTCATTCCTTTTTCTATTTCCACCTCAGAATTATCCCAGCCTAGGTCAAGCTTTACTTTTAATTGGTCAGCCCTGGATTTAATATAAGGAAAATCAAAGCCGTCTGAATAATAGCCTGTTATGATGTCTGGGGCATAGAACTTTACTATCTGCACAAACCTTTCAATTAGCTCTGCTTCGGAATTGACAAACTCAATCCAGTCAGCATCTGTCTTAAACCTTTTCCATGTAATTACTTTCTTAAATTCATCAGAATAAAGGCTAAGCATTACAATTGGATGCTTTTCAGCTAGTACTGTTTTGCCTAATGGATTATAGGTTTCAATGTCAAAAGCTATGATCTTTAAATCATTAATAGATTCCTCTGTTGAAGCCATAACCTCAGATGCTTTGAAGCACTGGACTCTTAATCTGTGTGGTATAAATTCTCCAACAGCTTCTGTAAGGTTTAATGGCACTATTTTTTTATCAATAAGATAACGCCTTACAAATTGTATATCGTATTCATTAACAGAGCCTATTGATTCCCAGTTTTTTACTATATCTTTAATCAGAGGAACATCACTTGGAAGATTTAAAAAGACTTTTAATGCCAATACAGTGTTTCCTAGAAAATTCTTTTCATGGCTTTCAAGTTTAGCAATCTTGATATTTTGCTCTCCTTTAGGAATTTCTAATTTTAATAACTTGCTTTTAACTTCATTCAACTTATCCTCTTTTGGTATAACCCAGAAATATGGCCTGAAAGAATCATCTAAAATGCAAATATGCTTGCCATCAGGTAGCTTGACAAATAAATGAATAACTGGCAGATTATTCTCTACTTTATATGTTATGCCCAGAGGATAAAATAAGAGTCTTTCCATAAAGCCCCCTCATGCAATATAATTTATTCTATGATTTACTGCAAAAAAGGAATTGTGTTATATAAATGTGTTGGTGTTTATGGCTCAGGTAAAAATAAGTTTTGCCATCAATTTTGCGAGGCTCCTGAAATTTAATGTCAAAGCTGACAAAGGGGATGTTCCTTACGGGAAATGTCAGCAATTATGCTTGAGATTACAGCCGAGCCGATGGCAACGAAACCAAGAAAAGCAAAGCTTTTCTGGTCCAGAAAACCTCCTATGGTTTTCTTGGAATCATAGATTTTCGAGGCCCCCGAAAATGCAAAGCATTTTCGATGGCAACACGAAATTTATTTTCACTGAAGCATGTGTTTACTTTGATAAAAATTCCTTTATAGTTGCTTCTACTAAAATATCAATAGTGTCTATTTTAGGAATATTGTAATCTTTTAGCATTACTGCGAATTCTGTGCAGCCTAGAATGACAGTATCTGCACCTTTACTTAAATATTTGTTGCAAATCTCTTTTACTATCTTAATTTGCTCTTTTTTATTAAGTCCTTTATTAAAATTGAAAATTGCTTTTGTTAATTGCCTTATTTCTTTTTTATTCGGCTCAAAGGATTTTATACCTTTAAATCTATATAAGCCTTGTTTGATGGTATTTGGTGTTCCTAATATTAGTACAGATTTTATTCTCTTTATATGTAATGTATTTTGTAATTCTTGTCTTAAATCAAGGATAGGGGTTTTAATCTCTTTTTGTAATCTGTGATAATATAAATAAATTGTATTGCATATCATTACTATAAAATCAACTTCAAATCTATCTAATTCTTTTAATCCTTTGATATAGGGCTTCAAATCTTCATCAGAAATATAATCATAAATAAGTTCAGGAGCTGGAATACTGTTAATTATTATTTGAGGAAAATCTGTATTGTTTCTAATTAAGTCCCTTTCTTGCATTTTTTTGATTAATTTGCAATAAAATTCTCCAGTAGCCTCTGGGCCTATTCCTCCTAAGACACCAATTCTTGGGCCACCGATAATCACTCTTTATAGCTCTATCTAAGAAAAAGGGACTATTGCCAAAGGTAATCACTCTTAGTTGTCATAGGTATAGTAATCAAAATTGCTCTATTTAAATATTATGATTTATAAATGGATTTAATCTAGATAAATTTATAAATATGTAATGAGAGATTATAAAATGGGTGGTATCCACGGACAATCTAATGGAGAGACTTAGTAAAGATCCTGAATTGTTAGCATATTTAAGAGAGTGGCACAGAATTCTTAAAAATTATCTTGTATACGGACAAAAGCTTTACACAAATTTAGATGGATTAATTTCTAGACTTGAAGATCCCAAAGAAGAGCCGGCTAAAACCTTACTGATTCGACATGTAGCAAGATCTTATCCAAGAAGACGTGTAAAGACTACAGCTATTGAGTACAAACCAAAACCTGGGAGTTTAGAGCTAACTCAAGAAATTGATGCATTAGATTTAGATGATCAAAGAGACAGAATAAGCTTAAATTATCATAGAATAATATTAAAGAGGGAATCATTGAGTAGATACGAGCAGCTTTATAGTTTGGAAGATGCAGCAAAAGATATGGGGTTAAAAGTTTCTACTTTGAACATAATGGATGCTCCTAGCATAGGTAGAATAGTAATAGAAGAAATAGGAGGGGAACGTAAAGTTTCTAAATATGAGATTGATAGATATAAAGGTAGACGAGATATTCCTCTTAGGATGACTGAGCAAGAATTCTGTGATACTTTTTATTTAGCTCCAAAAGTTTTTAAAAAACTAATCGATTTAAAGGCTTTTGAAACTAGAGAAAAACAAGACAAGACTATTTTAGTTATGAGTGAAGCTACTAAGTTTTATGATAGTATCTTTCCTAAGAAAGGAACAGAAAGGTATTATGAAGTTCAAAAAATACTGAGAGATGGCATTTCTGCTAATGTGGCTTCTTATGCAGATGTTAAAGTTTTAGGAGGAGAAGCAATTAGGGGATAACCGTCCAGTTAGTAGTGGTATGGATGCCATAGTAGCTAAATCACGTTAGCATCTGTGCAAAACTAGAAATTTATTCTAATTAAGTACTTCATATTTATAAGTAAGTTCTTATATACCATAAGGAAAGAGGTGTACGATGAATCCTTTGCAACAGGAAGTAATTAACAAGTGCAAGCTAGACTTCCTTAAGATAAGTGCAAAAGGGCATAGGCTAGACATCCAAGATAAGGCTTTGCTTACAGCTAATATTACACAGCTTCTTGGTTTATATGCTCTAGGCTATGATAAACAGCTTTACCATCTTCTTAGAGATATGCTCAGATTTGGAGAGAATAGTAATCTTGTATTAGCAGGGCAAAGAATGCAGTTTGATGAGATAAACAGAAAGTATAAAGTTCCAGTTGATTATAAGCATATTAAATGGGAGCCTAGTTTCTTGAAATAAATATAGCGAACTCATTAGGCGTAGCAGAAAAAGCTAAGTTTCAGATTTAGTATAAACCCTTAATTCAGAATGAGGGCTGGCTTATTCAACACTTGAAGCATATGCTTGGAAAGTATCGTAAACGTGCCTTGGTAGATAAACGATTTTTCCTTTTATATTCATACCTAAAAGAACCTCATCTCCTAAGGTATAACGTCCTATAAAACCCGGTATGTAGACTTGCGTTTTTATGATCTTGTCTTGTATACCATCACTATTCACATCTTCAAATCTTGGAGGAGTAGGATTCTGAGCCAACTCTCTTGATGTTGTATATCGCGTATAATATTTGCTTACTAAACTTGGCGAAGCTATTGCAATTAAGATAGAACCAGCTAATAATGCCCATTTAAGTGGGTAGGCTTCACGCATTTGCATAAGAATGTGGATATAACTTTTCTATATAAATTTTACTCTTCAAAGCCAGCCCGAACCAAAATTCCAACAACATGGATGAAAACTGAGTGCAGAGGAAAAATCCGTTACGTAGTTCGGATTTTTCCTTTGCGAATAGGGTTTTCATCAAGAAAACCCGTGTTTGAATCCTGTGTTGTTGTTGGAATTTGCTAGATTTACTTTACTTTATGCAAATTACCCTGCTGGAATTAGAGAAATAAGCCAATTTTCATTGAAAACGGCTTAGGTCGCAGGAAAAGTTCATCTAATGCACAAAGTTATGCGAGGTTTTTTCCCTCGAAAATTTTGTCGAGGAAAAATGAGGCAAACCACA
>CAZRPY010000015.1:0-30947 GCA_964602245.1 uncultured Methanosarcinales archaeon | reverse complement strand
GCAATAAAAGAATTCACGGCTACAATCTTTTTCTATTCAGAATAAGATTTGAGGAGCAGCATAGAGAAAAAAGAGTTATTTATCTTGTTGATAAGCCCTATGTAAAGCTTATCTGCATACTTGATAGAGATAAGGAATATAAAGATTTAAAGAAATATTTGAAAAGTTTAGGATATACCTAATTCTGTTGCCCCTAAACGTATTAATTTTATTGTGCTTCGCACTTTATTTACTTTGCCCCGAAAAAACTTTGCTTTACAGCAACCCCGTTGCACTTTCGCTTCGCTCACCCAGACATAACAGCGATCGCATACGCTAGAGTTATTAGCAAATTGATATAGTATCATTTCTTTCTTCAATTATTTCTTTTATTTTAAATTCCCTGCTAATTAATCTTCTAATGTAATTATATTTTGCAGATTTCCTTAATACACTGAAAGCAAATTGTTCTTTTCCAACTCTGTTTATTTCTTTCAGAGCCTGCTCAATATCATTAAAATTGTGCAGAGAGGTAACTGCAATTACTAAGTCAAATGTATTGTCTTTAAATGGCAGATTTTCAGCAAGGCCATTGATTTTATTGAGCTTTGCTTGCTTTAGTAGTGGATATTCGGCGTCTAAACCTATTATTTTGCAGTTAAATATTTGTTTTGATAATCCAGTGCCGCAGCCTAAATCTAGAAGTATGGATTCTTTAGTAAGATTTAGTGCTGAGCTAATAATTCTAAGTTTATTTAGTTGCTCCTCTTCATGAAGAGTATTATAAATTTCTGGGAATTTGTATTCCATTAATTGGGACATTTTAATGCAGAAAAGAGAAAGCATTATATAAATACTTTTAATTTGCTCAATAATATGAAAGAGATTTTAGAGTTAATAAGAAATTATACAGGACATGAAAATATATTCCTAACATCTGGGGGAAATGCTGCAATATGGGTTGCATTAAAGACTGTTTCGATATTATGCAATAGAAAAGTTATTCTTGTTACTGATCAAGGAGGATGGCTTACTTATCTTAAGTATCCAATAGAAATAGGTCTAGATATTATAAAAGTCAAGACTGATTATGGTGTTATAGATTTAGATGACTTGGATAATAAATCAAAAAATGCAGCAGCTATAATTTATGCAAACCCAGCTGGTTATTTTGCAGAGCAGCCATTTGAAGAGATTTATAAGATTTGCAATAATAATGGATGCCTGGTGATAATGGATATCTCTGGATGTATTTCTGACGAGTTAATGTTTACTGCTGATTGCGCTGATTTCTTTGTGTGCAGCTTTGGAAAATGGAAAGTTATCAATGCTGGGTATGGTGGATTTGTGAGTGTAAAGGAGAATAAGCATATAGGTGCGTTAAAGAACGTAATTGATAAAGCAAGAGAAAAGGCTAAAGAAAAGTATGCTTTTGATACTAAATATGCAGATAAAGTTCTAGATTGCTTAAAAAGGGCTCCAGAAAGGCTTAGGAATCTTTACAGAGAGATTGGAAAGGTTAAATATGAATTAGATGGATTTGAAGTTTTGCATAAAGACAAAATGGGGGTTGTTGTAGTAGTAAAATATGAGGACGATAATGTAAAACAACAGTTAATTAATTATTGCAAAAGAAATGGGTATGAATATACATTATGTCCTAGATATATAAGGGTTAATGACGATGCTATTTCTGTTGAGATAAAAAGGCTTGATTTATAACTGTAATAGACTCAATAAAAAGATTTATAAATGAAGTGATAAATAATACTAACAAAGGGTTTTTAGGTGGTTTGAGTGAGTTTATATACAGAGCCTATTAGTTGGCAAGGAAGTTTAAGTGAATTATATCAAATAACTTCTAAAGTAGTAGATGTATTGAGTAGATATAATTTCAAAAAGGCAGATGAAAGCAGACTAGTTGGTATAGCAAAGATTGTTACTGAAGGAAAAGATATTATTCCTGACAACGGAGGATTTTTGGATATGGATATTAGTGAAATTTTAAGACAAATGGCCAATGGAGGTGAACTAGTACTAGATCATAGAAATAATTGGTATGCTATTTCTGGAAATTATAGAAAGCCTTCAGAAGTTTTACAACAACCTAGTACATTTACAGCAACAATAAAAGTTGATGGAAATAAAGGTAGCAAGAAAGCAAATATTTCTGTTGAGATATGGTATGAGATTAGCTATCAAGATGGTGAAAGAAAATCTGAAGTAGAGGAAGAGATTACTCTAGTGTTTAAAGGTATAAAGGAAATTAAGCTATAACTTGCTTATTATGGCTCTAAAACATCCAACTAACACAGACGATTGTGTATATTTCACCAGAAGAAGCGTTGATGATGGGAGAATAATGGCTTGGGTTTTAAGGAATCCCTGTCCTAAATGTGGAAAATCTTTGATGGGCAAACCTAAGGATAAGAGTGGCAAGGTGCTAATAAGGGCTAAAGAATATGTATGCCCAAGCTGTGGTTATAAGGCTGAGAAACAGGCTTATGAAGATACATTAACTGCTAATATTGAATATACCTGCCATAGCTGTAATTATTCAGGAGAATTACAGATACCTTTCAGAAGGAAAAAGGTGCAAGGAGTTGATACCTTAAGATTCCAGTGCCAGAAATGCAGAGCTAATATCGATGTAACTAAGAAGATGAGGGAGATTAGGAAGAAAGAAGGAGATTTTGGCAAATAAAAATGGAATTTATTGAATTGGGATTGAAAGACGATACATTTAGTAGAAATACAACGTTAGAAGATGAACTTGAAAGAAAAGAATTGATAGAAAAGGTATTAACTACACTTCTAGGTATGCAACCAGTTCATAGAAGAATCTTATTATTTAGACATTATATTGGAATGGAGTATGACGAACTGTACAGAGAGATTGGAGGTAAAAGAAAGAAGTTCAGCATATTATATAAAGAGGCTCATCAAGAATTTAAAAATAGTTTCATGACGAGATTTCCTGAATATTGTCTCCAGGGAGCTAATGGAACAAATGGAAGATATGGATGAGGAGTGATTTGGATTTTACAGTTGTAGCAAACCTTTTAAACCGATTCTAGTTTTTTGAACATATGGGACATTTTAGAAAAAGACCAGATTCTGAAGGAAGGCCGGGTATTGACTATGCTAAGCTGGCAAAAGAAAGAAGATTGGGTAGAGATCAAACTAAAGCTCCTCAGGAACTTAGAATTATTGATATTCGCAGGAGACTTAATGAGTTAGAACATCAGATTCGGCAGCAAAGGGATCCTGTAAAAAGGGAGCCATTATACCTGAAATATGCGAATCTTGCTGCAAGTTGCCTACCTGAAGTATTTACACCTGATGAAATTCACAGTGTAGAGCGATATAGTATGTTAGCTGATGCTGGAGTGCTCAGAGATGCTGAACATTGTTCTTTTAGGGGAAGTAGACCAGATTTCCTGCCATTGCACCATTTGATGAAACTCCTTGATAAAGAGGTTTATGGTGGAAGGCGAGCTTATCGTCATATGCCCTCAAGCATAATACTTGACCAGATACAGGAAGGGAAAGCAAGGTCTCCCCATGCTGATTCTAATGACAGATTCATATATCTATTAGGAGTTTCTTCGTCAAGCATTCCTGCTGAACCAGATGTAAGAAACTTACGAGGATTAGAGTTTGCATTGCTCACTTTTTCAGGGAGGCTATCATATGGAAAATCTTTGCAATTAGTTGTTGTTCAGGATGGAAGAGGGAGGCAAATTGAGGTTGGATATCATAGTGAAAGGTCCTACTCAGATAGGGCACAAATAGTTCAACATGTGCGCGGCGTATTGAACAGAGCTGGTATAAGTTCATCGCCTCATTATGAACTAAGAAAAATCCTTTCTGGAAATGAAAGAGTTCATGAAAAACTGCATGTTATAGGCGAAGTTCGTAAATACGAAGGGGATAAAGGGGTCAACTCTGTTGCTATCTCATACCTCTCGACACAGCCATCAGTTAAAGTATAAGTTACATTCTTTCACAATAACATTTTTAAACTAAACTCTCATTTCTGCTTTAAGGTGGTTAAACTAAAATCAAGCAAGAGGCATAAAATTCTGGTAACTAGTGCTCTTCCGTACGCTAATGGGCCATTGCACGCGGGGCATCTAGTTGAATACATACAGACAGACATATTTGTAAGATTCTTGAGACTGGCAGGAGAAGACGTTATCTTTATCTGTGCTGATGATACTCATGGAGCTCCAATTGAAATAAAAGCATACGAGTTTGGAGTTACACCTGAAGAATTAATTGCTAAATTCTATGAAGAGCATATAAGAGATTTCTCAAATTTCTTGGTTAGTTTTGACAATTACTATACAACTAACAGCCCTGAGAATAAGAAATATTCAGATCTTATATTTGAAAAGTTAAAGAGTAAAGGCTATATCTATAAGAAAGATATTGAGGTAACATATTGTGAGTATGATAAAAGAACTTTGCCAGATAGGTATGTAAAAGGAACTTGCCCAAATTGCGGGGCTTCAGAGCAGTATGGGGATGTCTGCGAGAAATGCAATGCTGCATATAAGACAATTGATTTAATAAACCCTTATTGTGCAATATGTGGCAATAAGCCAATAAGGAAGTTGGCTGAGCATTATTTCTTTAGGCTTAGTACTTTTTCTGACAGATTAAAGAAATGGCTAGATAGGAATAAGCAATTCCAGCCTGAGATAAAGAATTTTGTCTATAGCTGGATTAAAAATGGCTTAGAGGACTGGTGCATATCAAGAGACGGCCCTTATTTTGGCTTTAAGATTCCTGGTGAAGAGGATAAGTATTATTATGTATGGCTTGATGCGCCAATAGGCTATATAGCCTCAACTGCCAACTATTGTGCTAAAAAGGGCTTGAATGTTGATGAGTACTGGCTTGATAAGAAAACTAGAATAATTCATTTTATTGGCAAGGATATAATATATTTCCATTTCTTGTTCTGGCCAGCAATGCTGATGGGCTCTGGGTTTAACCTGCCATTTCATATTCCAGTGCATGGCTTTTTAACAGTAGATGGAGAGAAGATGAGCAAAAGCAGGGGAACATTTTTTACAGCTGAAGAGATGTATGCAAAGTATAAGCCAGAGTATCTTAGATTTTATTATGCAAAAATACTTGGCAAGAATATGTCTGATGTTGATCTTAGCTTTAGCAATTTCCATGACTCAATAAATAATGAGTTAGTTGCAAATCTGGCAAATTTTTGTTATAGAGTGTTAAGTTTTGCTAATAACAATCTTGATTCAAATATTACTAAAATTGAGAGTAATAAGAAGATTATATCTGAAATAAGGAAAAAGGTAAAAAAGGTTGAGGAGCATTATTATAATCTAGAAATGAATGAGGCAACAAAAGAGATTCTTGCTATATCAAGCATTGGCAATAAATATTTGCAAGAAAGAGAGCCTTGGAATCTAATAAAAACAGATAAGGATAAAGCTGTTGAGGTAATTGGATTGGCTGCAAATATCGTGAAGATAGTAACAATATTATCTAAGCCAATCTTGCCAGTATTTTCTTCTGAGATTGAAAAGCAATTAAATCTTAAAGATTTGAAATGGAGCGATATTAATTTTGAGCTGAGAGAGCATAAAATAGGTCAGGCAAAGATTATATTTTCTAAGGTAGATAGTGTGGTGGAAACAGAAGTTAGAGGAGAGGAATCAAAAGAAATTAGTTTTACTATAGATGAAGATGTTAAAAATTTAGGGATAAATGCTTTTGGAGCAGTTATTAAAGGAGTAAAAGTTAAGAAAAAACATGAAGGATTAGAGAAATTTAAAAAATCTGTTCAAATCAGTCAAGAGAGTGAAATTATTGATGCTTATAAAGATCTCTATAGAGCTGTTGGTGCTGGAGTTGACTCGTCTATTGAATATCTAAATAGAATAGTGCAAGAAAATAAAAGATTGCCAACGATAAATACAGTTGTAGATTCTTATAACCTTATCATAGTAAAGAGACACATAAATGCAGGTGCGCATGACCTTA
Source organism: uncultured Methanosarcinales archaeon (assembly GCA_964602245.1). Taxonomy (GTDB): domain Archaea; phylum Nanobdellota; class Nanobdellia; order Woesearchaeales; family JACPIF01; genus JACPIF01. The sequence goes on along the minus strand of CAZRPY010000015.1, from coordinate 24,947 downwards.
AGAAAATAATTGGAAATCCTAGATTAAAAATTATAACATCAGAAGATAAACAAACTTATATTCCTCTTGGACAGAATAACGAAGAAAAAATTAAGTCTGGAGAATTTGCTTGTGTGGATGATAAGCATGTTTTATGCCGCTTGGATGTTAAGCAAGGTGAGCATACAAAAATTGATGAATCAACTAAGAATGTTTTTGTCTATGTTCAAGGTAATTCAAAAACTATTGACGGATCTTTAAAAGATGCATTAAAAGAGATTTGTGAAGATATAGTAAAGTTTTGCGGAGGAACTTATCAATTTATAGAGCCAAAAGAAGAAGTTTTCCCCTTAAACATTAAAATTGCAAAAATAATTTCTGTTGAAGAGCATCCTAATGCTGACAAGCTTATAGTGCTGAAAATTGATCTTGGAAGAGAGCAGAGGCAGATAATAGCAGGGATAAAGAATCATTATAGTAAAGAAGAATTAGTTGGAAAGAAGATTGCAGTATTGACTAATTTAAAGCCTGCTAACCTTAGAGGTTTGGAAAGCAATGGAATGCTTTTAGCAGGTGATGATGGAAAGAATATAGGTTTAATAGCCCCAAAAGAATCTGAGCCAGGCGATAGTGTTCATTTTGAAGGCTATAATAAAGTGAATAAAGCCCAGATTAGTTATGAAGATTTTGCCAAGATTCAGATGCTTACTAAAGATGGAAAGATAATTTATAATGGGAAATTAATGAGAACTGATAAAGAGATATTAGCTGTAGAGAAAGTTGGGGATAATGCGAGGATTAAGTAAGAAAGAACATAAGTTTTAAATAGAATAACTTATTTTATTAGAAGCTATGCACAAATCATTAGAATTTATTGCAAGAGAAGCAAATCCACTGCAAGATTTTGAGAGAAGGCCATATCTTAATTATTTAACAACAAGAGCCCACCCAAGTGTAAATGGTTTACTATTACCAAAAACATTTGTTCGGGGAGGTATTGTTGGTGGAACTATTGGATCTGCAATAAGTATTATTATAGGAGAGCATCCACAAAATGGCTTAGTAACTGGTGCTTTAGCAGGGATTGCTTTGGATTTAGGACAATATGTGCTAAGATCGATATATTATAATGCTAAATATAGTATTGAATTACTATATAAACAAATTAAGAGATCCTTCTAATTCTATAATACAATAAATTCGTTATGATTTTAAAAGAGTAAACTCTTTATAGTTTTAATTATCAAATCTGAATCACTTCAATCTTATCAACCCTTTTAAAATCTTCGTCATTAGTCAATATCTTCTCAATATTATTTTGCATCATATTTGCTACTATGGAAGCGTCTGTTGGTAATAAGCCATATTTAGTTGAGATAGAACATGATAATATTTCTTCTTTATTAGTAATATCTAGGATGTCAAATTTATTTTTTAGATTAAGATAAAATTCAAGATATTTAGAATAGACACTAGTTCTTAACTTTTTATCTTTTTTAATACGATTAATTATTGCAAATTTATTAGTAGTTTTTATCTTTTCCGAAGCTGACAGCCATAGAAGTTTGTATTTTAATTCATTAAGTACTAGGATATTGGTGATAAACTCATAATTTGTATCATTAAACAATTCTGCTATTTTATCCCACTTATCTTTATGCTTAGTAAGGAAATAAAGAAATATATTTGTATCTACAAATAATTTCTGAGCCATTTAAATTCCACCTAGGAGTTCGTGAGTTATGGCATCTAATTCTTTAGGATTTCTAATACCTCTATTACCAAAAAGGCCAGCGAGATCACTAAATTTTTCTTTCATTGGGATTAACAAAATTCCGTTTTTTATTGATATTATCTCTATTTTTGAGTTGGCCTTTAACTCATTCTGTTTTCTAATTTTTTTAGGTATTACAAGCTCTCCTTTATTTCCTATTCTTTTGATATAGATATTCATTTTGTTCATTTCGAGAGGTATAAGAATTCGGAAGTTTATAAATTTTTCGGAATTATATATTTTAGCAATCAGTAAATTTTATATATTGCAAGTATAAAATACTTGATAGAAGATGGTTAGGGCTAAAAAAAGAGGTGATACTAGGCTATATGCATCTTATTTGCATAAAGAAAAGGCTTCTAAATATTTTAATATTGGTGGCTACCATATAATAGCAACTAAATCTAGAGTCACAATAGAAAAGAACTTGCATAAATCCTTAGTTACATTTAAAATAAATGATATTGAATCTGTGGAATATACAACAGAGGTTAAGTGGATGAGTGCAATAAGGGCATTTTTCTGGCTGGCATTTGCCTATGTGTTTTATTTTCAGCTTGGGACTGCTAAGATATCCTTCTGGAGCTTTTTCTTTAATCTAGAGGGATTGATATATGTAATTAGATTACTGGCATTATTATTCTTTGTTCTGGGATTAATTGCATTACATAGCTTTGTTACTTCATTTACAGGAAGGCTTAAAATACGCTTAAGGTATACAAGCAGCCCTGTAGAGATATATTCTAACTTTAATAGGCAGATACCTGAGCTGATAAGCTATATCGAAGCCAAAAGACAGTGAAATGTGTAAGATATAGATATATCCATTAAATATTAGAGATAATGATTAAATGTATCAGAATATTGTTATAAGATATAGATTCATATTATGTGGTATAGATTCCTATTATAAATTTTATTATTTTTCTATTATATATTATAGAAAATCTATTATATTACAAATTATTGTAACTTGTTACAGAAAGATTTATATAAACAAAAGTGAATTATACACTTAAATTGATTAAAAAAGAGGAATTAAGGCATTTCATGATATTTACATATTCTCTTAGTGACAAATCCCAGAGAGATAAGGTCAGGATTCTGAGGGAGCTTTTTGGATATAAGGAAACTAAAGGCAAGAAGGAATATCTGCATGAAGGAATGCTGCAAAGGAATTATTCCAAGAAGCTAGGAAGTAATGTGATACTTGTGCCTGCTGGTTTTGCACTTTATTTCAATAATTACTTACAGGAGAATAAAATAAAATTTGGGGTATTAGAAGTATGGATGAAATAAGGCTAAAGATTTTAAGGAAATATAAGAAATTTGGGCTTTTGATATTAATTATGTTATTTTTGTTAATATTTAGTATTTATCTATCATTAGCTATTGTAAATGGATTATCAAACTTAAAAGTAAAAGGCAATGATGGCATTTCAGGATATGTGAGAAACAATATTGATAAATTTAATTTTAATGTCATTGCAAAGAATAATGGATTGCAGATAAATCCTGGGTATGTAAGATTACTTGGTAGTTCAAACAATTCTGGTTTTGCTTTTGATAGCTGTGTGCCAAGCTTGGATGGAAGCTATGAATGCCAGCTTACAAGAAATATGTCTGGATTTGTAATCTGTCCTAAGGTAAGCCTAGATGTAAATCTTTATAATGAAAATGGTAATTTTGTTGATGATGAGCAGGTTACAATAATATGTGATACAGCAAAGCCAGTAATAACTGCTTCTGTTGACAAGCAGAAATATGGTATAAAGGATAATGTAACAATATCTCTTTCAATTATTGATAGTGCTTATTCTAACAGCTTTAGTTATGAATGTGCTGGAATAAAGAATGAGTTAAAAATAAGCTCAGGAAGTTTTAATAAGATTTATAAGATAACTCCTGGAAATGGATGCACTTACTCTGGCTCTATAGTTGAGCCTGCAACTGTATTTAACACTGGCAATATATCAGGAGAAGTTACTGTTAATATAACTGCTTTTGACAATTTTGGACAATCAGGAAATACTTTTGTTTTCTTTGACACTGACTTTCAAGGGCTAAGCTTTGTTCTTGCATATTTCAATGTTACAGATATTAACCATAATGAGATAAAATATTTCCTGCCAATGGATGTTTTGCTGGAGTTTGCTGTTGACATAATTGAGAAGGATTTTGATGAAAGTACTATTGAGGCTGATTTAAGGGAGCTAGATGTTGAGAATATACAAGCTAATTGTTTTGAACTTAATGAAAGAAAGAGATGTGAATGGAAAAATATTAGAATGTTCTTGCAAGAGCCTTCGATTAGCAGGATAATTACAGTCAGCGGTAAGGATTTGATTGGCAATAAAAAGATAAGTGTGATTGCATTAAATAAAGTTTTAAGTGTTGATAACAAAGCTCCAAGATTTGGAAACCTGCAAGTAAAGAAGCAGAATGGAGAGAAGTTTAACTATACTGCTGCTGTGGGGCAGAAAATTATTATTTCTATTGATATATTAGAGCCTGAGACAGGATTGAATTTAAATACTGTAAGGGCTGATTTAAGTGCTTTTAATCCTTCTATTTCTGGTTATAAAAATATTCCAAAAGATACTTGCAGTGCTATAAGCCAGAATTTAACAAGATGTGAGTGGAACATAAATGTCAATCTAGAGCAAAGTGGATTTGTACATAATGCATTAAAATTTATTGCTGGAGATAAGTCAGGAAATAATGCTAGTGAGAATATTATCTATACAGTATTTATTGATGATGAAGAGCCTATTCCTGTGTTATTTAATGTGGAAGGGCAACAGCCTGAAACAGTAAATTATGTGTCGCCAAAGGGAAGCACTGTTGTTCTCACAATTCAGGAGAAAGGCATAGGATTAGATGCAAAAGATGTGTTTATTGATGCGCAACAGTTAACAGGTAATTCGAGGTTAGTTGCGGATAATTGTACACAGCAAGGTGATATTTATACATGCTATTGGTATAATGTCAAAAGCCAGCAGTTTTCTGGAAGAAGTTATGTTAGTACTGGTACTGTTATAAAGGATAAGGCTGATAATATAATAAAAGGCAGTATTGCTCTTGAAGTTGAGATTGATAATAAAAACCCAGAGATTAGTGATGTTGTGCAGACCCCTAAGTTTCCAGTATATACTGATAAGATTCTATTTGAGGCAAAGGTAAAAGATGAGCTGGCAGGTATTAAGAAAGCTACATTCTATTCTGGGAGTATATTGAATGCTACTGAGCTTGGAATGGATTGTAGAGCAGTAGAAGGCAGCAATGAGAGCACTAGAAGAGATGTTAAATGCAGAGTTGAGCTCACTGGCTTAGAGGCTAATGCAAAATCTGATAAGGTAAAGATAATTGTTGAGGATTTTGCTGGAAATAAGGCTGAGAAAATCTTATTGCTGGAGATTGCAATTCCTGATCCAAGAGCAACTCCTGACTTCTTTTCTGTTAGAAGCAAAAGCATAAGCCCAACAAGAGTTCCAAGAAAGGCAGCATTGCAAATTCCTTTTAGCATGTTTATCAGAACTAGTCTAAGTGCAAATGAAAATGCGCAGATAATAGGCATGAAGGCTGATTGCACTGAATCTAGTTATGTGGAGAGAGATAGTGTGTATATAATAAATGAGGGAACTGTTGAGCCAATAATTGCCTTTAGGCTTACTTCTGCTGTTGGAAGTGTTACTGCAAATGATATTTCAGTTAAATGTAAACTAAATATGGCTATTAAAAGGGGTGACAGGATATATGCAAATAATGAGGTAGAGCAGATAGAGGTTACTATTCCACTTTATGATGCTCCTACTGGAGTTGCTGATGCTAATGTGCAGGCTAAACTAGATGCAATTGATGAAGAGATAAATGACTTAGGAACAGAGATAGCTGCAAAGCAAAAGTTTGCAGATATATTAGCAATATGGTGTACTATTTCTAAGCTAATGGGGCAGATGAATAGTATAATGCAAAATGTGAAGTTGTTGTGGTATACTTTTACTTCTTTGAAAGAAATAACTGAGTTAACTGCAATACAAACTGCAATTGTTGCAGGTAAAGGTTGCTATGGTGCTGCTATACCGCCTGCAGCTGTGATTTGCGCTGAGACTTTTGGAATTATATGTTGTGAAGAAGTGGCTTTGATGACAGCTACAGTTGCTGTTGTTACTTCAACTACTCCCTCCTATACAGCTCTTGCTGCAAAAGGGGATATAGCTGCTACAGGACCTGCAGGTGTAATATCAGTTGAATTAAAGACTACTGCTACTGCAATAGTAGCCTATCCAAAACCATGTCCTCCTGCAGTAGCTGGAGCTGCTTGCGCACTTACACAATCTGCCATAATTGATACTAATGTTGCTGCTTGGACTGTAGATAAAACAAGTTTCGTTTCCATCTGCACAAAATTTGGCTGGTTCCATTCATTTGTTGACAAATTTATATGGCCACCTGGACCGTTTGGGATTGGTGGCGGGCTTACTGCAGTAGCAACTGGAAATCCATTAAATCTGATAGGCATGATAAACAAGATGGGTTGTGCAATTAGCTATCAATGTGCACTATGTGATTGGAATACTTGGATTGATGTTGGATTTTTTGCTCTTGATAAAGCATTCGGAAAGCAGATTAAAGGTGTAGTTGGGGACATTTTTGGGACTGGAGAGGGCAGTATTGAATCAACAAAAAAGACGCTTGGCATAGGTGATGAAGTTATTATTGGAGGTGATAAAGTCAAAGTTATTGGAATCATTTCTGGTGATAAAACTGGTTTTGAAAAATCAGCGGTTTACTATCAATTAGATAATGGAGCAGTTGGTAGAATATATGAAGATGGAGTCATGAAGTATTATGTATTCCCTGGAAGCAGTCAACCAGTTCCAGCAAGTTCTTTAAGACCAGATCTTCCTGGAGTTTCACCACCTCGAGTTGAGGAATGGAAAGGTCAAAAGCTTCCAATAACAGACAAAGTGAAGAGCACCAGTACATCAGCTGTGATATACTCAGGCTTTCCATTTACAGGTCAAGCAGCTGGTCCTCCCTCTGTTCCTGGACCTGGAGATTATAAGCCACCTCAGATTACTTACAGGCCTGATAGTAACGGATGGAGAACTACAATAGTAGAGACAGAAGCTCCTGAAGAATTACAGGATGTTACATGGATTTGGAATCCTTACAAAAGCAAGCCTTATGCACTTGCATGTTTGTGTTATCCACCAATTATCTATAACCTAAGGAAAGAAAGGCAGATAAAATGCATGTATAGAAATTGCTTGCAGCATGAATTATCTTCTGGCATTACAACAAGTGCATGTGATTTAGCTTACAAAGAAAGACAGTGCTTATATGTAGATGGAGCCCAGTTCAAATTATTTGATAATGAGCATGCAATGGATAATTTAGTTAATGCTATTTCAACAAAACTTCCTTTCCTAGTAGGAGGATTGATATACCAAAGTATTTGTGGTGCATATTCAATTACAGGTGGTCCTGAATATTGTCAAGCTGCTTTTAGTATTTTTATTAGTACAGCTGGCAAGTATCCTGTATCTTGTGGCATTGTGGGAACAGTTCAGACATTACTTGAGCTAAAAGGTGTATGGGACACTTTGTATGGTGGCTTTAGCTATCCTGGACAGGAGTTGAAAGGTCCTGATTATTGTGCAGGTGCAGGCTTTCCAGATGAAAAGAGGGATTACTGATGGATAAAGAATTTGATAAAAAGATAATAATATTTGCATTGGCAATCCTTCTACTTTCAAGTGTAGTTTATGCCAAATCAAAGCAGTTTGATCCTGAGGTGGATGATTGGTATAAGGTAGAGCAATGGGAGCTAGAAGTCTGCAGCAAATGGGGAGGGACTGAAGCTGCACAGGCTGGAGCAGAATTATCACAGCCAATTTACTTATCAGTATTAACCTTAACATTGCAGGCAGAAAAGGTTGATCAGCCAGATAATACATCACTGTTTAAGGTTACATGGTATATAGAGCCAGCTGCTGGAGAGGTTTCATATCAAGTTGAGTTAATAGGCAATAGTCCATTAAGCCCGTGGATTGTTCAACAATCTTCAACAGCAACTAACAGCAATCCAGGTGTTGGGTTTTTTGCAAAATACTTCAATATCACTGAGAAATTGACCCATGCGCAGATTATTTACTCTAATAATCAGTTTGTAAAAGTTCCCGTTTTGAAGGTAGAGGGATAGAATATAATGAAAAAAGCGAAAAAATATGAGAGAGGGGAAGAAGGAAATAAGCTAGTTACATGGCTCTATAACACTAGTTTTATGAAAAGCCTCAATTTAGATAAGAATTATTTCTATGTTCTGGGCTTGGATATTTTATTTGTTATATTGCTATTATTAACTATTGGACTATTCAAGCATTTGCTAAATCTATATGCTGCACAGGCAAATGAAATTGCGCCTCAGGCTATAAAAGTATTTCAGTTCATGAATGATCCTAGAATAAAATCAACTCCTGAAGTAATTGGAGATGTGTATGAAGGGGTTTTCTTACTTGGATATGCTCTAAACAAATTTTTGTGGAAAACAATTCTAACTTTGATTGTGCTAATAACATTTGTCATAATGTTAATTTCCTTAATCAAAGGATATGCTTGGAAAAGAATAAAGAAGGAACCATTCACTGCAAATTATCTGAAAAAATTCTTTATAACTAATTTGGTTTGGTACTGGATTGCAATACTATTGTTTTTCTGGAGCCTGATATTTCTGAAAAGGCCAATTGATATGATTGCTGCATACCTTATAATTATTTTATTTTTCAATCTTATTACTGTAATGAATGCTGTTTATAATGAAAAAAATAGTTTGTGGAGCAATACAAAGAGAGCATTTTATTATGGGATTGTAAAGCTCTACAGATTCTTGCCAGCAGTATTGTTCTTTGCTTTCTTTTTTATTATTATAATTTTATTCTCAAGTGTGATTTTCACAGTTCCATTATATTTCAATATTACCGTTTCACTGGAGATTGCAATTTTAATTTTATTGCTAATGTTTATGATGGAGATTGCATGGATTAAGTTTTACTATTATGATGCTTATAAGGCGATGCTTGATGAATAAAGGAAAAAAAAATGCAAAAATAGGGAAAAAAACGCAACTAACAATATTTGCAATATTAGGTGTATTGCTGATTGCAGCCTTAGCAGTAACCATTTCTTATTATAATACCAGAATTAAAGAGCAGGAAGCTAAGGTAGAAGCAGAGCTAGATATCCCTTTATGGGCGCAGCCTGTAAAGGATTATGTGGATAATTGTATCAGGCAGAAAAGTGTTGAGGCTTTCAAAAAGCTTGGGCAACACGGAGGCTATATTAATCCTGAAGACAGAGAGCTAAGCCAGGTATCATTCAGCTTTAATAAAAAAGATCCCACTAATTCAGATGCTGCTTACATTGCAGATAATAATCCTGTAATATACTGGTGGTATTTAAGATCTGACAACCTATGCAATGAATGCTTAGTCTCCAGCCTAATGCCATCAATTAATCTTATACAAAGGCAGGTTAATACCTATATGAATAGAGAACTAAAGAATTGTATTGAGGGATTTAAGTCTTTTAAGGAGGCTGGTTTTGAGATAGTTGAGGGAGGTGTTGAAACAGATACGACAGTCAACAAGGATGATGTAACTGTAAATGCAAAGTATCCATTGACAATCAGGCAGGCTGAGTCTGAGTTTAAAATACCTAACTTCAAGGTTAATCTAGATCTTGATTTTCAGCATGTTTATGATATTGCGGTTCTGACTATGATTGAAGAGATAAATAACTTAACACTAGAGGATATTACACTTGGCTTGCTTAGCATTTATTCTGCAACACCTGATACTGAGAGAATTCCTCCAATAAGCTGGATAGACAGTAAGAAAAGTTTTGTGACATGGAGCAAGGATAAGGTTGAGGGCAGGGTAAAGAATGATATACTAAGCCCAAACATTAATATTATACAAGTTGATAGGACAAAGGATGCAAAGCCTATTGACGCAACTGGAAATATTGCAAAAGGGTTCTATAAAACTTTATTCCTTAACTATTTGCCATTTGATTATCCAAGCTTCACAGTAAATTTTTTCTATGATCCAGGATGGAAGATATTTTTTGATATTACACCAAGAACAGGAAGTACAATTGAGCCTAGAGTAATAAGACAGAATTTTCCACAAAACTTTGCACCTCCTGAACAGACAAATTATTACGAATTTTATTATGACTTATCATATCCGGTAATTGTTATTGTGAGAGATGAGGCTTCATTATTGCAAGAAGGCGAGAATGGCTATACTTTTATGTTTGCACTTGAGTCAAATGTAAGAGATAATAAGGATCTGCATGAATGGAACCAGGGAAGAGGAACTCTTGGCTACTATGATCCAAATTCTCTGAGAATTAATTTTAAATTATCTGAGGCTAGTTTTGGAGCTTGTACTGGCTCTGGCAGTGCATGGCATTGTCCTTTGACTGGCAAAACTTACTCTGATAATGTTACATGTAATATTGCATGCACTTCTAGCAAGACTAATATTACTAGGCCAAGGTTTGTTGAGAGCTTAATGTGCAATTCTAACCAAAAGATTGGAACAGAGCTGACTTTGAATATTAAGGATGATAAACAGGAGCCAATTGAAGATGTTTCCATATCATATACTTGCGGAAATTACAGAAGCTGCACTATAGGTTCAACTGATGCTGAGGGTAAATTTACAGGAAAACTTCCAGTCTGCATAGGCCAGGGAGTTCTTAAGCTTGAAAAAGATGGTGTAATAGCCAGAACAGTGAGAATGGAAAGCAGGTTTAATGAAACTAAAATAGTTAATAGTTTAATGGATAAGATTGTAGAAAAAGAAATTAGATTATTGACTTCTGACTTTAATGCACTATTGCAGGGAAAATTTAAGGAAAGTGCAAAGCCATTGTTTGGAAAGGAGCAGGTAACTTTGACTGTGCAGAGATTAAAACAATTAGATGATGAAGATAGTATTACTACTTCTGTTGTAATGAGCCAAGGTGACACAAAACAGACTATAAGATTGGTGCCTGGAACTTATGAGGTGAGAGCAGTATTGCAGAATTTAGATGGCACAATAATACCAACAGAGACTACAGGGACTGGAACAGCTGGAGGTGTTGCTGGAATCCCAAGCATTACAATTAAGCCTGTTATAGTTGGAGGAGCAGAGCTTAGCAATGAAACTGGCTACTGGATTGTGAATAAAGGAGATATTGAGAATAATAAGTTAGTTACATTTTACTTGTATAAAGTGTTTAACCCAACAAAGCTTGAGGATGTGGCAAGAGGTGGGGATATAACTAATATTAGCAGAAGCTACAGGGCATTGTTTGAGCCTGAGTTTAGCTGATTATTTAGACTTATAGACAGATTTAAATATCTAAACAATAATGGATAATATTCACTTAGAAGAGGCTTTAATTTGATAAATAAATATTTTGCTAGGAGTAAAATTAACTTTAGAGTCTTGCTAATTAGCTTATTTATTATATTAACAATTAGTCTAGTGGCTTGCGCAAAAGAAAAGGTAGAGATTAGTCCTGGTCAAAAGATTGTAACTTATTCAAAGCCTGGTGTAGTTTTAATACAAACCGTTGTAACAGGGACAGCAAGCATGCCAACAATAACATTGGACGAGAGCAATTACCCTATTTTTGATGAGGCTGGACAGTTTATACCAGGCACTCAAGTTTATACTAAAGATTTAGAAGAAGTTTTCGCTGGAAGTGGTTTTATCGTTTCTCCTGACGGCTATATCTTGACAAATGCTCATGTAGTTTCTTTTGATGAAAAATCTGCAGAGGACCTTTTGTTTTCATCATTCATTGACTTTATGGTAGAAGATTGGTTTAATTACTATGGAGATCTATCATCTGAAATGGCCTCTGCATTGGGGCGTTATATCGGTCTTAATGCGTATATATTAAATATTGAAATAAAAGTTTATGTTAATACTGGAGTTGCAATTCCAGGTTTAGCAACTGTGCAAAAAGGTAATGTTGCTGATATAAGAAAATCTGGAACACCAAACTCTGCTAAAGATGCTGCAATTATTAAAATTGATGCAAAAAATTTGCCAACTGTAATCCTAGGTAATTCAGATGAGGTTAAAACTGGGCATAGGATATATGTTCTAGGCTATCCAGGAGCTTCTGAACTAGATTTGACTGCTACTGGGGAGGCACTTGAACCAACTTTAACTTCTGGTATTATAAGCGCTGAAAGAAAAACTACTGATGGCTTTAGGCTTTTACAAACTGATGCTACAATTAGTGGCGGAAACTCAGGAGGTCCAGCTTTTAATGAAAAAGGTGAAGTGATTGGTATTGCTACATTTGCAACTGTTGATCCTGTAACCGGGCAACAACTTCAGGGATACAATTATCTAGTTCCAATTAATTTTGCAAAAGGGTTTATGCAGGAAATAAATGTACAAAATGCACAAGGCAGTGTTGATGAACATTATCAAAAAGGCTTAGAATATTTCTGGAATAAGAAATATAAGAAATCAATAGAGGAGTTAGAAGCAGTGAAAAGGCTTTATCCAGGTCATCCTTATGTACAGAGTTATGTAACAGAAGCGCAAGAGGCTTTAGAGAAATAAGAATCTATTATTCATAAAACTTATTGTTCATCTTTGTGATACAAATCTAAGAATATTATTTTATCTTCTTCTTTTATATAGGCATAAGATAGTCTAAAAGGAGGGATATAAACTTCTCTTGTATCTTTTCTTCCATATTTCATAGGCTTGCCAATTTCTGGAGAATTTATTATCTTAGCTATTTGCTTTTTAACTTTTAATTTTAGAAGTTCGTGCTTTATTTTTTTTTACCTTTTTCTCAAAAAGAGAGTCAAACTCAACAATTACCATTTTTTGATAGCTTTTAAGAAATTGCCACTATCCATACTCTTAAAAAGACCTTTTTCATATCGTTTCCATGCTTCTTCAGTTCTTTTGGCAAATTCTAAGTCTTCTTCGAGGTTTTTTTTGAAATCTGCTGCTCTCTTTAGAATAAGCTGCTTTTTATTCTTAATAATAACAAATTTTTCCCCTTCTTTACATCCTTTTCTCATATTTTGAGGTATAACTATCTGCCCTTTTGAGCTAATTCTTGTTATGTCTATATCCACCATATTAATTTCACCATTTCTAATCAATTAGTAAGATTAATCTTACTACTATATAAATATTACGCTTTAAAGCTAATTTTAGCTAAACTAAATCTATGGCTGAGTTTGATTTTGTTCTTAGCTTTATATCTGGGCTTGGTTTTGTTGTTGGCTTTGCTGTTGCAGCTCTGCATTCTGCTTCAGTGCATTGCAGGAATCCTTTAGATAATTATCAACGATCTTACCGCAGACTGAATAATCGCCTGCTAGAACAAAGTTCATATAACAGCTATCTCTTCTTGTATCTAGTGTAATTCTTTCACATAAAATATTTTGGTTAGATGCTTTTGCAACCTCTGACAGGCAATCATCTTTAGTTCTATCACTGCTAATTAAGTCACAATAAGCTGCATTTCTTGTCACTTTTCCTATATTTGAATAACAATCGTCTTTATATGTATTGCTCTCAATTTTTGCACACAAAGAACTTGCTTTGTCTTGATTAGAAACTGCTGTATTCTTAATATTCTCAAGTCTTTCAAATATTGATAGGTCTGGCTCTTCAGCTAGCTGACAATCTTTTGGGCAATTAGTAATAGTTTCATCTTCTTCACATTCATTGTTGCCACAGCAGAAAGCTATCTTATCATGCACGCACTGGAAGTTAGTTGCTGCACTACAGCTGTCTACAGTGCATTCATTATTATCATTACAAGAATCTGGGCATTTTCCTTCTGTTACTTCAGGACAAGGCTTGCAAGGACCGCCACAATCAATGCCTGTTTCGCCCTGGTTCTTAATTCCATCATTACAAGTAGGCAGCTTATATTCTTGACTAAGGCTTAGTATAGTTACTGGTAGTGATGCAACAGCCTTTTTATTGGAGTAAAATGCAGTGCTTCTTAGAGTGTATTTTCCAGGTTTTATTGTAGATGGTAGCTGTAGCTTTGTCTGGCTTGTGCTTCTTGTTTCGACTGCAACTGTCTCTTCTTTTGAGTATGCAAGATTATCTTTAGAGTCAAAGAGCTCATGCTTTAATGTAATATCATACCTCTTGTCTGCCCCTAAATTTGATACCTCTTTAAGAAATATTATTTGTTCTCCTGGCTTTACCTCTGTTCTTATCCCTTCCAGGTTAATATCAAGAAGCTGTTTATCTGACTTTTGGGTAAAGAGGCTAAATGGAGAAAAATAAATAAAAGCAAATACTACTAAGAAAATGCCTAATAGAACTGCTCCAAATATCAGCAGAGTGGAAGTTGATACTCTATGCTCATGTTTTATTGTTTGATAAGAAGCTGATATTGCTTCATCCACTTGACTAGAATTATAGCCATAATTAATTAAAGAATTTCTAATTGAGGCAAGGTCATAGCCTTTCTGAAGCTGTGACTGGATATATGCTATTAGTCTTGGATCTGGCATTGTAATAAATATTTTTGTAAGCTTATATAAAGATTATTAAAATTTGCAAGTTTTACAACTCTTTCACAGCCTTTTCAATTTCCTCAGTTGCTTCAATATAAGAGCCTGTTTTTATAATAAGTGGTTTGCCAATTTTAATCGTAACTTTGCCAAAGCTAGGTAGTTTCTTCCATCTGGGTAGAACTTTTAGAGCACCTTCTATTTTTATAGGAACTATTGGAACTCTCATTTCAGCTGCTAAAACACCTATACCCTGCTTAAAAGGTAATAGCTGAGGTGTCCTTGCTCGTTCACCCTCTGGAAAGATTAAGATACTCCATCCATTATCAAGCAACTTTCCCGTATATCTAATTGCCTTTTTGAATTCTTTTTGCTGGGGGAAAGGATAAATGTTAAAGCATAATGACAATGAGTGGAATAAGAGCCATTTTCCAAGATTTTTGTATTTTAACTCTGGGGTAAAAAAGAATTCCTGCCATGCTGCAACAGATGTTTTTTGAGAAAATTTAAATGGTAATTTCATTAAAATAAGGGGAGCATCAAAATAGCTTTGGTGATTGGAAGCAAAAATCACAGGAGCTCTAATATTTTTAAGATTCTCTTTTCCTTCTATTGAGGGCCAGCTAAAAAATCTTACAAATGGAAACAGTAATACTTGCTGTATAATAAATCTAATGATTGAAGAAAGTAATGACAAAGGCCATTTCTTAAATAATTCTTTTCCTTTTACTAGCACTCTTCTTTTAACTAGCTGTTCAATATCCTTTACTCTTGTATTAGGTAGAATCTTTTCTTCATCAATATCAATATAAAACTCTTGTTCTAATAATGAAACTAGCTCGGTTCTGTCTATAGATGATAAGCCAAGCTCTTCCAGAGTTGAATTGAATGTAATTTTTTTATCAGTTAATTTTGAAATAATAGAATATATCTTACTTTTTTTTTCAATTATCTCTACTGGTTTTACTTGTCTCTTTCCTTTCTTAGTAATAAATTCTTTTAAAATAAACTTTTTAATTTTTAGGGTTGGTGTTCTAGGAAAATCTTCAAAAGGCCATAGGTCATAGCTAATAATCTGCTGGTGTAAAGCAAGTTTTGTATTTGCTTCTTTAATGATACTTTTAGGAACAGCACCTTTTTCCAGTAAAAGAATCGCATGTATCTTTTCCCCACGAGGTGTATCTAAACCAATAACTGCGCTATCTTTGACTCCTGGTATCTTTTTAAGGACTGTTTCTATATCATCAGGGTAAATAGGGATACCAGCTGGTGTTTTAATCATCTCCTTTTTTCTTCCTTTGAGAATTAGATATCCATCGCTATCCAGAAATCCAATATCCCCTGTTTTAAGCCAATTGTTTTCAAACAAAGACTTTGTAAGCAAAGTATCTTTGTAATAGCCTTGCGTACAATTTGCACCCTTTGCCAAGATTTCTCCATCATCAGCAATTTTTATATGCACATTAGATAAAGGTTTGCCTACTGAACCTTTTTTCTTCTGCCATGGTAGATTTGTTGTGAGAACTGGAGCAGTTTCAGTCAAGCCATAGCCCTGAACTATAGGAACGCCAATAGTGTCAAAGAAATTTTCTAGTTCTGGATCTAAGGCTGCACCTCCGCAAATGAAGTAAAGGAGATTTCCACCAAATGATTTATGAATCTGATAGAATAAAATTTTTCTGGGCAAAGGAAATTTAGTAGCTAATTTTAAGGCTGTGTTGAAATATTTTTCTTTATTTTGATCTTTAACTCTTTTTATAATTGTTGAATGGAAAAGTTGTAAAAGGCCAGAGACAACTAAGGCATTTGTAATTTTCTCTTCTTGGAAAGCCTCTAAAATTGAGCTAGCCTTCAATGTTCTAGTGTAAACAATTCTTGCACTATTACTGGCTGGGATAAAAAACCCACCGGTTTGCTCAAACATATGGCTTAAAGGCAGCATAGACAAGAATTTATAGGAAGAATAAATTTTACCTATTTGATTAAGCCCATTTAAATTTGAAACAATATTCTTATGGCTGAGCATTACACCTTTTGGATTGCCCATTGTTCCAGAAGTGTAAACTATTTCCACTGAATCATTCTCATTAACAGTTATTTCTATATCTTTTATATCTCTAAGTTGTATTTTCTCAAGAGTATATTCTAAATCTTCTATGAATAAAGTTTTAACATTTCTAAGTTTGGGCTTATATCTTGTTTGGAAGACAGCTTTTGCTTTAACCTCTTTCTGTATTTTTTCAACGAATTCAGTTGTAGAGCGTAAATCTATGGGAATAATAATAACTCCAACAAGTATTGATCCACATAAAACTGTTACCCAGTCAATGCCATTATAAGACCAAATAATGATTCTATCCCCCTTTTTTATTTGATTTTCATGAAGAAGTATGGCAAATCTTTTAGCTCTATCATAAAGCATATCATAGCTGTAAACAAATCTTCTATAGCCTGTTCTTTCAATTACAGCAATCTCTTTACTGCCTTTAAAATTTTCAACAAGATCTTTCAATGTTTTTAATGTCATGTTTCTTTTCAGTATTTGATTTTTCCAAAAATAAAAACTAGTGCAATTGCATAATCTTTTTCATGGCTAATACTTATCTCAATACTAGTATTTTTTAAATTCTTCTTAATCTCGTTACTAAAATTAATTTTTGGCTTTCCACTTTTCTCTTTTTTGATTTCAATTAAATGCCAGTTAATCTTTTTACCTAATGCTTTAAAGAAGGCTTCCTTTACTGCAAAAATACCTGCGAGATGCTCAGCAGTAAAATTTTTTATTTCTGATTTATGAAAGACTTTTCTTATAAAATTCTTATTCTGCATTAATCTTCTGATTTTTGGGATATAGACTATATCTAAACCTGCTTTAATCATGGCTTCACCTTTTGCAAGAAGATTAAACCAAGTATAAAGAATACAAGCAAAGAAACTAGTGCTAAAGTGTAACTATAATAGGTAGCAAAAAAACCAAATATAATAGGGCCCAGTACTCCGGAAAATTTATCAGTTAGCTCTAAAAATCCGAAATATTGTGCATACTTTTTTTGAGGTGTAAGTGCTATAAGCTGTGGTCTTGAAGCTGACCAGGTAATTCCAAGTGCTGCACCTCCAACAATTCCAGCAATGATAAATGATGGAAATGTTCTGATAAACAAGAGAAGCGCTGTAATTAAAATCCAAGTTATTGCAACTAATGATAATACCTTCTTAGGGCCTATGCGATCAATTGTTCTGCCAAACAAAAAGGAGCCTATGGTTGCTGACAAAGAAAATAGTGCATAAACAATGAAAAATTTCTGGACATTTAACTGGAATTCGTTTCTTCCAAAAAGGAATAAAAAAATGATTATGGCATTTATTGCATTTGTCAAGAAAAACATTGCCAATAAGAAAAAGCCAAAGGATTTTTGATTTTTAAGATTGAGAATAGTATATCTAACTTCATTGAAAGAATACTTTATTTTTTGCAAAATCTGGAATAACTTTTTAATATCTGCCTTGGCAGTTCTTTTCTCTTTAAGTCCGAAGAAGGTAACTAAAGAAAATAAAAAGAATAATAATGAAGTAGCAATGAATACAGCTTTTACACCTGATTGGGTTTCCCAGCCTAATTTGGAAAGTAGAGCATAAGCAATAGTTAATCCCATTAGTGTTCCCAGATAGCCAAGGCTTACACCTATTGCGGATACATAGCCAAGTTCCTTTTTCTCTGCAATCTTTGGCAGAATTGAATTGTAAGTTGTCAGGGCTGCATGATAGCTAAAATTGGCTATAAAAGCGAATAGTAGAGCAATATAAAGTGATGCTTTTGTAATCAAGAAAACAAAAAAGCAGCAGAGTAGAGTGAAAATAAATACGAAAAGCTTGTTCTTTCCATAAGAATCTGAGAAAGCACCAATAAATGGAACAAATATACCAACAGCTAGCAAAGAAATGCCAAACACTAAGCCTATTTGAAATTCAGTGCCATGGAGAAATTCTTTAACATAAAAAGGGAAAAAGAATGTAACGAATAAGGCTGAATAAATGGTGTTGGCAAAATCGTACATTGCCCAGGCAAAGACCTGTTTTCTAAGCATTAATGCATAAAAAGGCTATGGGTTATTTAAATTTAATTCTAATTCTGGTTTCATAGCAACAAAGGTTATGTCCTAAATTAATGATTAGGTCAAGTTTGTGAGCATTGTGTTGAATAATAAACTTGCATTAAAGAGCCTCCATAGGAGGCTGTGCGATTAGTCGGCTAATCATAGAAAAAACAGCAATGAAGCCGACATGTATGTTGCGCAGTCCGCAACCGTGTGCTAATTATTAATAAAATAAGAATTTTAATAGAAAAATAAGAACTTAACCCTAAATGCAAATGAGATTTAGGACAGAGCAATTATCAATGATACCTTGAACATGGTGAGAGGTCCGAAACAAAAGTTCCGATACCTTTTGTGTCTCGAAACTTTAGTTTCGATACCTTTATATATTATTAAACTGAGTTTAAAGGCTATAAATGGGAAATAAAAGAGGCTTGGTTTTAGTTAGAAATAAAGCTCAAGTTACCTTATTTATAATTCTCGGTGTTTTGCTTGTTATTGGAGTATCCTTATATATAATTAGTTCTGAAAGAATCTTTGTTAAAGAAGAAGCAGAAGAAATAGAAAAAAAGCAGGAGATTCCAAGCCAGTTTAATGCTATAAGCATTTATGTGGAAAATTGTATTGCAAAAGTTGCAGAAGAAGGCTTAAGCAGGATTGGGCAGACTGGTGGCTATATCGAGCCCAGAAGATATGGAATTAGCTCTAATCCAAGTGAGCCGACTGAAGGCAGGGCTGTTAGATTTGATCCAAGTAATGAAGATACATCAACAGTTTACTGGTGGCATTTCAAGAGCAATAATCAATGCACAAAAGACTGCCAATGCACTTCTGAGAGACCAAATCTGAGAAAAAATCAGAGAGAGCCTAGCATTGAAGGGCAACTTTCAAGATATATAAATGAAAATCTAGGCAGTTGCATTAAAAATTTTGAAGAGTTAAAGAGAAAGGGCTTTGCTATAGAAGAGCTTTCACAGCCGACAAGCAATGTAGTTATTTTAGATGGTGCAGTAGGAGTAACTGTAAATTACCCGTTAAAAGTCTTGCAGGAAGACTCTGAAACCACAATTAGGCAATATATTATATCAGTCCCAGTTGATGTTAAAAGGATTTATGAGTTTGCATCTAAAATAACAAATACCCAGATAAAATATCCTGTGCTGGAAAGATGGACTTTAGAGCAGATAAATGCTTTTGGCCTAGGTATTGATGAAAAGACTTTACCTCCTGTAGCTGCTTCTGTTTTTGATCCTAGTAAGAGAGCTGTGCACTGGCAGAAATCTGATGCAAAAAATCTAATGCAATATTCAATACTGCCTTACTATACTGGATTTATGCAGGTATGGAGAACTTCAAATTATGAGGATAGAGGCGGCTATTATCAAAGAGCTACTATTCCTATTAATGATACTTATTCTGACTTAAAGGTGAATTTTGAATACCTAAGCTGGTGGCCAATATATTTTGATATTAAAGGAAGGGGTGTGAGAGGTGATTTTATTGGTCCAGAAACTGGCACTATTACAGGGCTGTTAAGCTGGCTTGGGCTTCAAAGGTATGATTATTATTATGATGTTTCATATCCTATCAGGGTTGATATATATGATCCTTCAGCATTTAATGGCAGAGGCTATCATTTCATGTTTAACCTTGAGACTAATATTAGAGCTAATAAGGCAATTAATTGCAGTTCAAATGCATTACCTCCAATATTACCTCCAACTGGAAGCTTAATCTGTGATGTGAGGAATTATTGTGCAAATGTTACTGTAGATTTAGTAAGCAGTAAAGGCAGTTTGGGTTTAGAGTTTAGTGACATGGCATTTGCATATGGATATGAGGGTGAGGTTTGCGATATAAGCAGTGTTGCTGTTGCCAATAATAAGAGTGGTAAGATCACTATAGCTTTGCCGCAGTGTGTTGGCTCAGGATGCACTATACAAGCTTCAAGACATGATGTATTTAGCATTCCAAGAAGTCTTAGCGTCAGATGTGACCTGGCAAATAGCCCAACTTGTAATGCAAAGAATGTTGTATGTAATAATGGAAAAGTTATAATTAATGTTGAGCCATTCAGGCAGATAAAAGCTAGTGTGATGAAAAAGAGAAACATCAAAACAGGCGCAGCATCTTGGACTTATGACACATTAGCTGTTCCACTTCTAAGAAATGAATATGCTGTGCTAAACTTGCAGAAAATAAAAGAGGTTGAGGGAGAGCCTGACCTATTTGTGCAGGGCATTTACTATGGGAATGCAACAAGTATTGAGCTATATCCTGGATTAGTTCCTGGCAGATACCAAGTTACAGTTGACTTGTACTATGCATTGCCTGATTCAAGTGGCAGAACACAGATTGTCTTTAAGGACAAGAAAATAGGCAGCCAAATTGTACATACAGAGCCTTTCACTGGCACATTTAATGAAGGCAGTGTGAGCTATAACTGGGGCTTGACTCAGTCTAGCCTTGATAGTGCAAAAGAGATTGTGTTTTATGCAATAAGCAGTCCTGACAGTGCGTCTTTTGATAATTTAGATGCTGATGATTTGTCACAAATTGGAAAATCTGAGATAATTGGGAATCAAAATAGACTAAGCATAGAGCCTAGCTATAAATGAAAAGTATAAAGAAGAAACTGATGGAGGTAAAATAATAGAATAAAATCAAAAAATAACAATTTAAGAAATTTGCATTTCACTAATAAAAAATAATTTGCAATAATAAATAATAATAACTTGCATTACGCTAAAAAAATAACTTGCATTAACGACGCTTGCTATGCAAGCTGTGCGATTAGTCCGCTTTCGGTAATGTAACTTCCCATGTTGCGGACATGTTGAGGAACTATGTTTCGAAAATATACGATTCCACAAAATCTTTGAGATTTTGGGAGCAAGAAATGCAAGTATTTCTTGCTTTCGAGACTAGGAAATCGAGATTTCCTTTGTTCCGAGACTTTTAGGAAGCATAGCTTCCTACAAGTATAGCAAGATGCCAAATAATGCAAATTAAGAAAATAAAAAGAAAACTAAATAAAAGATGCTAAAAAAAGAGATTAATGGGTTTAAGTCAATTGCACTTTTATTAATTTTCTTAATCATAACACTGCCTATTTATTCTGCTGATGCTTTTGCTGCAACCAGTGGTTTGTCTAATGTCAAGGTCAGAGGAAAAGATACAATTGATGGATATGTTAGGAATAATGCAGATTACTTTACCTTTACTGCAAGGGCTTTTATTCAAGATGTTACTATAAATAACACTAAGGTAAGATTACTTGGAAGCAGTGCTACAACTGGCTTTCCATTTGATTCCTGCATTCCAGTTGGAGATGCCAGTTTTGACTGCACATTCTCTAGGAATATGTCTGATTTAAGTGTTTGCCCAAAGTTTACCTTTACTGTGAATTTATATAATGTGTCAAATAATTTATTTGATGCAGAACAGGTTGTTGCTACTTGCGATAATTTAGCCCCAATAGTTACAGTAAGCACTGATAAAAGCTTGTATGGGCAGGGACAGAATGTAACATTTACAATAAATGCTGTTGATAAGGCACAGGCGTCAAGTAGCTCAAGCGAGTGTACTGGATTGCAGAATTTTGTAACATTAGCTTCTGGGACTTATTCAAAAAACTTTTTGGTTTCACCAAGTGGGTGCACTCTTACAGCAGATGTTAAAGAGCTTAGCAATGCTTTTACAGAAGGCAACCCAACTATTACTGTAACAGCTATTGATAATTTTGGGCAGCAGGCATCAGAAAATGTAGCAATAACAACAGACTTTACAGCTCCAAGCATTGAGTTAAGAGATTTTGATATAAGAAATTTAGATGGAAGTTTTATTAATTTCTTTGTGCCAGAGGTGTATAAGGCACAGATGACTTTTGAGGTTTCAGATAAAGATCTTGCTTTTGATACATTTAGTATTGATTTAAGCACATTAAATATTAAGGGTGGAAGCACTACTCCTGTTTGTAGTCAAGTGAATTCAACAACACAGAAATGCAGCTTAAATAATGTGCAGATACAAGTAGATACTGCTTCATTTGCAAACACTATTGTTGCGAGTGCAAGCGATAATGCTGGAAATAAAAGAACAAAATTGATTAATTTAAATAAGATATTCACTCCTGATACAACTGCTCCTAAATTTGAGAATATAAACATAACTAAGGCAGTTGAGTATGGCACTGTCAGTGTGACAGGGATTTCAAGCAGCGCAGTAGCAGGAATAAAATTAACAGTTGATATTATTGAATCTGAGATTGGGCTTGATGCTAATAGTGTAAAGGCTGACTTAAATGCATTAAATCTCAAGCTTAATGTTTATTCAAATGTTGCAAATAGTTATTGTAATGCTATAACTAGTAATAAGACAAGATGTGCATGGACTGGCTTGATAATGGATTTAAGTGCTCCTACAAGCACTACGTTAAGTGTTCCTTTGACATTTACTTTTAAAGCGAAAGATAAATCAGGAAATAATGCATCTGAGCCATTGAGCTATAATGTGTTTATTGATACTCAAGGACCTGTTGCAACTGACATTGATACAGGAAAGACAGATGCTAATGGCACATATTATGTTGGAGCTAAGAAGAATACTTTTACAGTCACTTTAACAGAAACTGGCTCTGGAATTGATGCAAAGGATGTCTATCTTGACTTATCTGGCATAGGAGGAAGTTCTGCTCTTGCTGCAAATAATTGCACAGGTATTGGGCAGGTAACTTGCATTTGGAGTAATATTGATGTCAGCGCTGGCTCAGGTAAGAAGTATATAGGGCTTAGTGCCCAAACAAAGGATAAGGCTGGAAATTATTTGGCAAATTATGCTGGAACAACTGTTGTCGTATTAGACACAAGTGCTCCTGTAGTTAATTTTGTAAATATAACTGCAGTTGCAGGCTCAACTTCTGTATTGCAGGGATTTATATTAACTGGCAATGCATTATCAATCACTGCAGAAGTGCAGGATGATAGCCAAGTTAGTGCTTTTGTTGATGCATCTGCTTTCATTAAGAATGCAACTAAGATTAATGCAGATAGCTGTCCTAAGGTTAATGGTAATAAATGGCTATGCACATGGGCCACTGATGAGATAAATGTTAACGGTTTTATAGCAAAGAACCTTATTTTTAATTTTTCAGATTCAGCTGGGAATTCTATAAAGCACTTAAAAAATATTACAGTTACTGGTATTGGAAATAAAACAGCTGATTTCTGGAAAAATGCTGTTGGAAGCCCAAGTCCTAATGCTATTGACAAGCAACTTGTTACTAAGTATGATCCGTTTATTTGGTATCCTGTTGCATTAAGCGCAGATACTACACTGCCTAGCAAGAAATGGCCTGTTTCAGTTGCACTGGACAGATGTTCTGAGAATGATAGTGTAATATTATCATCTGCTACTGGAAATAAGCCTGAATTATTTAACTTTAATCCAACTTCGCCTAAGGCAGATAGTACTTTGCCTTATAATGTATTCTTTAAGTTTACACTTGAAAGAGCATTACCGCCTCAGGATATAATAAAAATTCCTTGTAGTATTAAGATAAGAACTTTAGTTGATAGCAAAGAGATTTCTCTTGAAGAAACAGAGAATATTACCTTTACAATTAATTATTTCAATAATCCTCTTGGCACAATTGATTCAAGGATTGATAAAGAGATTAAGGATGTTAAAGAAAGCTGGCTAGTGCAGGCTAAATGGCTTGAGACTGCACAGAAAATATTTAATTTTGCACAGACAGTTTGCACTATTGTAAGGCATGTAATTATAGCATGGGGGATAGTAACTGGAATTGTTGATGGATTTAAAGGCTGTTGCCAAACTTCTGTTGCTAATGTAATTTCAGCTCCGATTTGTTGCTCAACAGCAGCTGCTCTTGGAACTAAGGTTACTTTTGGAGCTCAACTAGCTAAAACTGGATGGGCTGCAAGAACAAATCAATTCTGCAAAGCAATAAACTGCCAGTTCTTCTGGGGAGACTGGATACCTGAGCAGTATAAGGTTGGACCTTTAAAGGAATATGGTGATTTAGTTAGTAAATCTTCTGCAGAGTCTGCTTCTGCAAAGACAAAAGCAGGAGGACGAGACATCTATTATGAAAGAAAAGACCGAAACTGGTATTTAGGCAATATTGATCCAAGACAGAGTTTAATTGGTAGTGCAGTGTTCTTATGCTTGCCAGGAGTCATCTATAATCTTCAGAAGGCAAGAGCAATTGATTGTAGGTATATTAATTGCTTGAAACAGACTCAGAATGGGATGCCATTGTATTTATGCACTGCACAAAGGCAGTATGCATATTGCAAGTATGTTTGGGGACAGATATTCAATCTGTTACCTTTTGCTGCTGCTTTAACTCAAATAGGACAAAGCATAACTAAGGCTTTATCACATCCGCTTGAGTTTGTAAGTACAAGCCTTTCAGTTGCATGTTATTTCTTAGAATGTGCTGCTGCCGTCTCTCCTGGATTATGTCAAGTCTGTTATGCAGCTGATACATTAAGCTGGT
>CAZRPY010000014.1:0-32876 GCA_964602245.1 uncultured Methanosarcinales archaeon | reverse complement strand
AAAAGAATTTACGGTTTACGGCAACTTTATCGACGGCAACTCAAAAATTGATTTTAACAACTATTAAACGCAGTTTTAATTGTAGTTTAATTGTTGTTGAAATATGTTAAAGCGAAGTTTTTATATACTTTAAGTTATTTCTGGCTTTTTATGGAAGACATGCAGGTTTACCTCAATAAGCTGTCAGAGGAATTGAAGCTTAGGAAATATTCAAAGCAGACAGAAAAGGCATACCTCTCAGTAGTAAGGAATTATATCAATTCTGGATTACAGCCAAGGGAGTTTTTACTAAAATATACTGAAAAAAGCAGGTCAAGCATAAGGAGTGTTTATTTTGCATTGAAATTCTTTTACGAAAATGTCTTAAGCAAGAAATTTGACGAGAAAATACCTCTCGCTAAAAACCAAGGAAAGCTGCCTGTAGTCTTAAACAAAGAGGAAATAAACAGCATGCTTGAAGCCACATTGAACTTAAAGCACAGGCTGGTTTTGATGTTCCTTTATTATACCGGGGTAAGAGTGAATGAAATAGTAAATCTTATGTGGGAGGATATGGATTTTCAAAGAGGCACAATCCATCTTAAAACTGCAAAAGGCGAAAAAGAAAGAATTATATTTTTTCACGAAAAGCTGAAAAATTTTATTGAATACTTTAGTTTAAAAAAGGGTGGTATTGTTTTTGTTTCCAATCATGGAAAGAAGTATGACAAAAGAACTATTCAGGCGATTGTGAGAAATGCTGCAATCAAGGCGGGAATCAACAAGAGGACAACTCCACACACTTTAAGGCACAGCTTTGCAACGCATTTACTGGAAGCAGGGGCAGATATAAGGCATATTCAGAAACTGTTAGGGCATGCAAATCTTCAAACTACGCAAGTTTATACTCATGTGGCAAATAAAGATATTAACAAGCTTGCAAATTTACTCTAGTTCTTGAGGCATACCCAAGAGACTACTGATTATTCTACCAACAATAAACTGACAAAGCTACTATAGCAAAATTTATATACCTGTTTAAAATCAGCAGCATTACAGAGAGCAAGGGGTGATAGTAACTGAGAGGTAGATTTATGAAGAAATTATTATTGGTAAGCATTTTCTTGCTAAGTCTTTTTATAGTAGCCTGTGGAAGCATTCCATATGATCCAGATAAGCCTAAAGGCCTGATTTCTGTTCCTGTCAGTAAGATAATAGTTGAACAAGAGCCTGAGGAAAAAGTTGAAGAAGAGCCAAAAGAAGAAAAGCCAGTAGCTGAAAAAATCACAGGTAAAGTTGTTGAAGAGGTGCCAGACAGTGAGTATTACACTCTTGCTGTAAATGAGACAAATTTAGTAAAGCCTAAGCTGGAAGCCAAAGATCCAGATGGAGATCCAGTTACTTATTATTTCTTTCAGCCATTAAACTCAAATGGGGAATGGCAAACTAAGATTGGTGATAAGGGAACTTATAAAACAAAGATAATAGCCTCTGATGGAAAAACAAATACAACTCTGTATCTAAAAATTGTTGTTAGCAAATTTAATAGAGCACCAATTCTTGCAACTATTGAAGATATAACAGTAAATGAAGGCGATACAGTAATATTAAGTCCAAAGGCTGTTGACCCAGATAATGATAGTGTTAATATTACTATCTCTGGTTGGATGAGCTCTACCAGATATAAGACAAATTACAATGATGCAGGGGCATATATAGTAACTGTAAGCGCATCTGATGGAATTTATACAACAAAACAAGATGTAACAATTACTGTTAATAATGTTAACAGGGTTCCAGTTATTTCAAAGATAGATGATGTAACTGTAACTGAAGGTGAGCTGGTAAAAGTAGATATTATAGCTACTGACCCGGATAATGATAAAGTAGATGTCACTGTTTTCGGTCCAGTAAGTGAAAAGGGAGAGTGGCAAACTAAATTGGGCGATAAAGGAACATATAACATAAGAATAACAGCAAATGATGGCAAAGACACAACTGAAACCTCATTTAAGGTTACAGTAAATCAAAAGAACAGGGCTCCTGAATTTGAGCAGATTAAGGACATAACTATAAATGAAGGCGAGAAAGTAGAGATTCTTGTAAAAGCCAATGATCCAGAAGGACAGCCATTAACTTACAAAATAAATGATAAGAATTTCTTACAGGAAAGAAACCTGTTTACATGGCAAACTGATTATGAAGATGGAGGCCAGGAACAAGTTATCTATGACATAAGAATAACTATAAGCGATGGTATAAATGAAGCCTCACAAGACATTAAAGTTACAGTTAAGAATGTGAACAGGGCTCCTGTGTTTAAGTTTGGATAACAAAGAGATAAGAGATTTGATACGCCTGTGACTAATGGCACTCAGAATTTATTATAAGATACTTATAGTGTGTGATAGAATTCATTAAAGAATTTATTATTAATTATTACTTATAATTGCAAAAGAGAATTCTTAATATATTTTAAAATTTGCATTACTGGTGCGAACTGCACACTATACAGGGTCTGCGACGCATATCTAAGACATAAACTCTTGCAATCCCGTCTGCTTCTGTTTATATTTTGTAATTGCTTGCTTAGTTTCTTTTGCATATTCTTCCTCTTCTGATTCGTCTATTAATGGAACACCATAAACCCCATCATAGCCTGGCTTTATTTTTATCTTTCCTTCTCTGTTTTGAGTAATAATTTCTGCAATCTTTTCATTAGAAGCAGCTTTTAATTCTTCATAAGGAGTTTCCAGTAAGACTTCTATCTCTGTTCTTCCATTTAAAAGACTATGATAGATTTGCCAAACATCCTTTGATGAAATAGCCCTTTTAAGCACTACAGATATCAGCTCAGATAAGGGTATCAATGAATAATATGGAATTGCTCCCTTTGGAATAGTTCCTTCTGCTCTGTCAGCTAATTCCTCAACCCTTTGCAAAACGCCAACAGTCAATTTTCTTCCACAAACTGGACAAATATCCTTGAATTTCTTTGAATTACTAGGATCTAAGGAAATGTTGCAATTCCTATGCCCTGTATAATGATACTTTCCAAAATTAGGATCAACTTCAATTGTAGCAGTCAAGCCTTCTTTTGTGCGTATTGCCCGAATCAGTTCTTTATATACAGGCTTAATATCAACTATTGTAGCCTCTCTTCCAATTCTCCATGGCCAGAATGAATGAGAATCTGAAAAACTGACTAAAGCATAATTATCCAGGCTGGAAAGCCTCCAGTTCATCATAGGATCTGAGCTTAAGCCAGTCTCTAATGCATGAATATACTTACTTCTATCTTGAAAACATTCTTCTACAGAATCAAACCCAGACATTGAGCCAAACAACCCAAACCATGGAGTCCAAATATGTGCACCTATTATTTCAATATCCTTGCTGATATCCATCATCATATCAACAAATTCCATGCTAGACATTCCAAATATTGGCCTTCCATCATAGTCAAGCCTTCCTTTCTTAATTAATGCTGCATTAACCTGCTTAAGTGTATCTAAATCTGGCACTAGGTAAACAAAATGCACCCTTCTCCCCTTGCCACCTTGAGAATACATTAATGAAAGCTCACCCTGTAAAACAAAATTAAAGCCAGTTTTTGACTTTAGAATTCCAGTTCCATCTTCAATAAGCTCTTTCCTTATCTCATCTGTCCATTTAGGATGGCTAATATCACCTGTGCCAACAATACTCAGGCCTTTAATTCTAGCATATTTCTCAATATTATCAAGATTAAGCTGTGCACTACAAGCTCTCGCATACTTAGAGTGCATGTGAAGGTCTATGTATTGCTTCATAACCCAGACTAAAAATAGAGAGTAGGTTATAAAGTTTGCTCAAATTTCAATAATTTTCCTTAATCATTAGTATATAAATTTTATATATAACCTCTTAATAATTGCTGATATGGAAATAAAACTAACCCGCAGAAATGCTATTTACTCTATATTAGGGGGAACTGCAGCCTTAGCAGCCTGTTTTGTAGCTGGGTTTAGATTTGGCTTTTCAACTAGAGATATAACATTCCAAGAAGCTAAAGAAAGTAACGATCCTCTACTCAGAAATACTTATTTCAGGCAAGAGTACTCCAAAAATCCCTCAAAAGATTTGCATCTGGTCACCTATGATGAAGGGAGCAGATGGGCCTCAGATGAAGCTCAGGGATATAATCCTCGTCTTGCCAAAGATCCAAGAATAAAGCAATGGGCAATTAATGATTTCAAATTATTAGCAAAGCACTTAAAAGAGCCTGTGAAGGAAACAGATATTGAGAGTTTGCTTGAATCAAAAAAAGGGGAATTGATTATTCAGCATATTCTTGATGCATGGACTGCAGGATTGTTTAATAGTTGGCAACAAACTGAGCTAGTTGTCCTGCAATATCCTTTTGATTTTGGGCAAGGCAAAAAGTCTAATATGTATGCAACTGAAAGAATTTTTATGGGATACAAGTTAGATTTTAATGGCTTATCAAAAGTAATACCCTCCAGCCAAGATTATGTGGATGCTTTAATAGTTTATGGAAAAGCAGTAGCTAGGATAAATTCTAAAGGTATAAATGATAACCCAGTTGTTATAAGTGGAACAAACTTTCCTGATCTAAACCAGCATGTTGTTTCAGCTGCTGTCGATACTTACGCCTGCTTAGATATGGTCAATCTTGCACTTAAATTCAGCCGTGATAATCCTGCTTATATTCGCTCGATAAACAAATTTGATGAGGCAACAAAGGGAAACGATGAGATAAAGCTAGAAAATTTATCCAGAGAGGAGCAAGACATTGTAAGACATTTAAAGGTTAAGAGAGCCATTCTTGAATCTGAGGTAAGAGATGCCTATAACCAACTCAGGACCATTAAGCTATAATATGTCACCACTATTTAGATACTACAAAATAGAAAGCTTTATATACTAGTTCTTTATTATAAGCATAAGGGGGTACTTGTTCATGATCCAGAGATCTCTATCAATACTCAAAGGGCTTCAAACCAAGCAAGGCCTCTTTATGGCTTCTAAAGCTAGTGTAAAGACTGGCTACAATAGAGCTTGGATTAGAGACAACATATATGAAAGCCTTGGCTTTGAGGCTACAAAGAGCTATAAAGAACTTGTCAAGGTATACAGAGCCTTATTAGATGTTCTTCTAAAGCATGAATACAAGATAGACTGGGCTATCAGGGAAAAGCCAAAGCATGCCTGGCAATATATCCATGCAAGATATGACCCAGAAACTGGTAATGAAATCTTAGAGCCTTGGGGAAATAAGCAGAATGATGCTGTTGGAGCTTTATTATTCAAATTAGGAGATTTAGAAAGCAAAGGCATAAAAGTTATCAGAAACAAAGATGATTTGAGAATTCTAAAGAAACTTGTAAGCTATCTTGCAAGCATAGAGTATTGGCATGACAAGGATAATGGTATGTGGGAGGAATATGAAGAAGTTCATGCATCCTCAATTGGAGCCTGTGTTGCAGGCTTGAAAAGTATCAGCAAAATAGTAGATGTTCAAAAAGAACTTATTAGAAAAGGTGAAATTGCTCTAAAGAAATTATTGCCGAAAGAATCTGAAACAAAAGAAGTTGATTTAGCCCTATTATCATTAATTTATCCATACAAGATTGTACCAAGAGAAACTGCTTTAAAGATATTAAAGAATATAGAAGCTAAATTAGTCAAGGGTAAAGGTGTTATAAGATATAAAAATGATAGGTACTATAACAAAAGCTTAGGAGAGGCAGAGTGGGTTATGGGCTTTCCATGGCTAGCTATTATTTATCAAGAATTAAAAATGCCAGATAAATATGCATATTATTTGAGAAAAACATTGCAATGTATGAATGAGCAGGGAGAACTGCCAGAGCTATACTATGCAAACTCAAATGTCCATAACGAAAACTCGCCATTAGGCTGGGCGCAGGCATTGTTTTTGGTGGCGGTGACTTCATAAAATGAGCAAATTTCAAACAGCATTAGGAATTACAGGACTGGTTTTACTAAGCTTAAATAGTGCAGAAAGTTTACCAAAAAATAGGGATATATACCCTAACTTTAAACCTTTACCCTTAGTTGCGCAAAGACAACCTAGTATTCCAATAGAATGCATATTAATTAGCCCTGAGAAAATAGATGTCAATTATTACCATTATCCAAGTGGATTTCTTGAAAAAATAGAATCTGTATCAACTACATATCATCCTGAAATAGATATAACAAGAATAATTGAACTTTCAGAACTTCCAGATTGCGATAAAATAAATATTTTAAATAGGTTAAGATAACTATTTAGTATTTACTAGCTCAGCAGCCCCTATCACTCCAGCATCTTCCAGTTTAGCTTTAACAACTTTTGTTTTTGGCAGTAATCTCTCCCTCCCAATTGTTGCATACATACTCATATTAAAGAATTTCCATGCATTAGCAACGCTGCCCCAAATAACTATAACATCAGGATCAAAAGTGTGAATTATATTAGTAACAAATAATCCTAGATATCTTCCAGTTTCCTGCCAGGTTTTAATTGCCTTTTTATTGCCTTTCTGAGCAAGCTCAAATATTTCTTTAGGTGCCAAAGCCTTACCAAATCTCCTTTGAATTCCTTTTATCCCTAAATAAGCTTCAACATGTCCTCTCTTGCCACAATTGCATAATTCTCCATTATATTTTATTATTGTATGTCCAAGCTCAGCAGCTCTACCCCTGCCTATATAAAGCTCTCCATTTGTTATAACTCCTGAGCCAATGCCAGTTCCCATAGTAATACCAATCATATTTCTGCTGCCTTTTCCAGCTCCATACTTAAACTCTGCAAGTGCAAAACAGTTTGCATCATTATTTATCTTAGCTGGTAAAGAAAATTTCTTTTTAATCAGTTTGGGAAAATTTATTCCTGCTATAGGCAAGTTAGTGCTAGAAATAACCATGCCTCTTTTATGATCTATAGAACCAGGGCAGCCTATGCCAACACCATTAATACTCCCTTCTCTAACTAATTCTGCAACACATTTTAGAACATTATTAACCACAACTTTTTTTTCTTTATTCACCTCAGTTGGAATAGCAATTTTTCTGATAATCTTGCCTTTATCAACAATTCCAGCTTTAATAAAAGTACCTCCAATGTCTATGCCTATGTTCATTTTATTTTAGATTATGGAACAAATTCCACATTTTTTATGCCTTTAAATGCCCTATCTCCAGTAACAAATTTCATACCTTCAACTTCTGCAATCGCATATCCTAAAGCGTCTACATAAGAAATATCGGACTTTTTATATTTTAGTTTAAATTGTGCTGCTCTAAAGATATGCTGTGCTTTAATGAAGACAATATAGTCAAAGAATCTGTAAAATACAGTTTTTGCCTGCTCCTCTCCATAGTCTTTTAAATAGTTGTAATATAACTCGTAGAGGTGAGGTAGTGAAGTATAAAGTACTTTATCAAGGAATTTTGTGTAAGATGGATTTCCTCTAACTATTTCCACTAGCGCATATGTATCAAGAAAATATTTCACCACTTTGACCATTCCTTACGAAGCTGGTCTTTTAATTTCTGCGGATCAATCTTCCAATCTTTTGCAATACCAAAGACTTCACGCAATGTTGGCTTTTTCTTTATATCCACCAGTACTTCTGCCCCAGGTTTAAGCTGCTCTTCCTTAACAACCTGGCTAGGTATAACTATTCCAAGAGAACTCCCCCAAGTTTTAATTTTTGCTTTTGTTATCATAATTAGATTAGATATTATATCTAATATTTAAGCTTTCTGTTTTATTTTGTTTTTAACCTTTAAATTTGTTTTCTTTTTAGCAAATATTTCATTTACCATCTCAATATACATTGCATTGCTCCAAGCCTGGTTTAAACATCCAGTGCTTTTCATGTCTAAAGCTGAACTAATCTCGGCATGACAGCCAATTGCACCATTCCACAATATTTCATCAGTGCTTGCTTCAATTATCTTGCTAATATATTTTTTATATTTTTTACTATCATGCCTGTGCAGTACTATTGCAGCTAAATTATTAACCCAGAACCATGAATCACCATGATGATAGCTTTTTGTATCCTCTCCTGTTGAGATACTAGTAAATTTCTTGTTTTTCTTGTCAATAGAAGCTAGACCTCCCCACTCCAGCCATAATCTTTGCAGTACATAATTAAAGCACTTTATCCACTCTCTTCTGCTCAGCAATCCTGGATAAACATAAGCTGCAATAAATATATTAGGCCTTATTGCATCATCATCAACTCCATCTTTCAAGTACTTTCCATTCCAGAAATCTTTCCTAACTGTTCGTTTAAGCTCTTTTTCCATTTCTCTATAATCATTTTTATGTGTCAATTCATGCAACACTTTATACATGTTAAGCCTTAAAGCCTGTATCTCAATTCTAGCTCCAGCTCTACCATCGTCATTTTCATCATATTTAGTATCCATCCATGTCTCAAGGCTGTTATTATATTCCAAGTTATTTTTAGTGTGATACTTATACAGAAGATATTCTGCATGCTCTAACCTTTCCCTTATCTTGTGCATATCATTTTTATCAAATATATGCTCTAGAATTCTATCCTTGCTAAATATTTTAATGCAATCCTCTACTCTTTTGAACAACCAACCTATAGAATCGGCATTCCCTAAGTTACTTTCTGGATATCTGTTAGGCAACCTTCCCTCGTAATTTATTTTATCAAGATTTGAGAAAATAATCTTTTTACATAACTTATAATGCTTTAACAAAGCAAATGCTTTAAGACTAATTAGCTCATCCCTGCTCCATATTTGGAAAAACCAAGGAAAGCCTGCTAAAATCCTAACCTCTCCATTTTGAATATTAACAAGAAGGCTGTTTAATGCATTCTGTGCACATTCATATGCAATCCTTATTTCCCGAGAAAATTCCTTGAATTTTCTGGGCCCAGAAAATCTTTGATTTTCTTGGGTTCTATCCTGAATTGTATCAGATTTGCGAATAGTATGAAAAAGATGCTGCTCATGACTTTTTTCTATTCTATAAAGATTGTTAAAAATATAATTGCACTCTTCTATTGCGTGATGCTTGTCCATTGAACAGCTAATAACAACCCTACCAGCCTTAAATTCTAATGGCATATACACATACCTTGAGCTTGGATAAGAATTCCTCTCAATATCAGTAAGGTATTTTCTCTCAATCCATCTATCAATTTTATTATAACTGTTAATATCAGCCTTTATTGCAATATAAAGTTCATATTCCTTTCTTCCATCATCTTTATCCTCTTTTGCATCAGTAGTTTTAAAGAACTTTATCAGAATAATTCCATTTTTCTCATTGCTAATAATATAATTCCTTCCCCACTCTCTATTATCATGTGACTCCTTAACATCAAAATAAATATCTATTTTGGAGATTTCAGAGACTTCATATACTAAGGAATTGAAAAAGAATGGCACAAAAAATCTTTCCTTTACCAACCCTCTTCTTCTTGTGAAATCAGTAAGATTATTATCTATCTCTGTAACAGCCCCTGCTTCTGGAAGTTCTATATCCTCAATAATTTTAAACATCCTGAGATTATGGAAATAATAGAACCCCTCATGCCTGCTCTGCGGTATTTCTGACAGCAAGAGATAGTTCCCATTCCTATTGCTTAGGAATATTCTCGGATTAGTATTAGTATCTTTAAATATATTAAAGTTATCTTTATTATGATTAATTATTACCATATCCCCTCTAAAGTTTATTTTGCTTAACTACTTTACTCTAGTCAGAGCCCTGTTATGCGCCTCGATATAATTTTCTACAAGACCTCTCCAGTCTGCTTTAGCAGCTAGATGCCTTGCATGCAGTTTGCTTGCAATCCTTTCATTTGCAGTTAGCATGCTGAATTTTAGCATTACTTCTGCCAGCTCATTTACAACCTCTTTATCACTTTTATTCATTCTTGAAAGCACAAATATGCCATGCTTATGCTCTATCTCTTTCTTATATTGTTCTTTTATATACCTTCCAAATCCAGCTAGGTCAGTTGTAACTGAACTTACTCCAAGAGCTCCAGCTTCAAGTGGTGTATAACCCCATGGCTCATAATAGCTTGGAAAAATTCCAAGATGAGAGCCCTGCATTGCTTCATAATAATTCTGGTTCAATAAGCCATCTGCTCCGCTTAAATAAGTTGGATAATAAACAATTTTCACAGGACTTTCCTTATCATTTGTTAATCCGGCAGCTCTAATCAAGTTTAATATTTCATCATTCTCATCAGTATAATACGTTGAAATGCTTGGCAACCCTTTTTTACTAATCCTTGCAGCTTTTGCCTTCATCTCCAGCAGAAAATTCTCATCAAAAATCTCTTTTGAATTAATCTCCTTATTTGCAATAAAAGTATAGATTATGTTTTTATGAGTCTCATCCTGCACATCATCTAGGCTTTCTTTCACATCTTGATACAGAATCCTGTTTTCAATAACCTCTGCTCTAATTCCTCTTACATTTGAAGGCACCCAGATAAAAGCTACTATTGTTTTTTTGCTTTTCTTCTCCCTAAGCCTTTTATTAAGCTCTCCTAATGCCTTGATAAAAATATCAATACCCTTATCCCTAACCTCATTTCTTCCTGCTATAAAATAAAATAAAGTCTCTTTTATGTCAAAAGTATAATAAGGAAAAAAGTAGTAGAACAAAAACTCCTTGATCTTATCTCTTTGAATCCTGTGTTTTATGGAAATCTCTTCAAATGTTGGGAATTTGCTTATATCTAGGCCGTTATAAACTAAGACATCTGGCTTTCTGCCAAGAAAATGCTCAGCCTCTAATGCTGTTGTTTCACTTACTGTAGTAAATATATCCGAATTTAAAGAGCTCTGCTTTTCAAGGCTGTGCTTGCTCTCAACACTATACTTTACTGCCTCTGCATCTGGATTAATTTGGTTCCATATATTGTATATGTCAATCTTCATGCTTGATAATATTCTTCCAAGAACAGTTGCATGTGTTGTAAAGACTGTTCCAATCTTTGCTTTTTTCATTTTAAGGTATAAAATTCCTGCTCCAGACAGCCACTCATGGAAATGAGCAACTATTCTCTTGTTTTGAAAACCACTCTCAGATAATTTATTTAATATAATCCCTGTACAATAACTCCATACTAAAGGATCATTATAATCCTCTTGAGCTCTTAATGAATCTACTTTAAAATTCTCCCATAACTCACGTTTTATGCCATTAATATTTTTCTTATAGCCCAAAAAGTCAATTAATATAGTGTTAGGCTGCCCTGGAATTAGCCACTTTCCAAATCTGCAAACTATCCCTTGCTCTGATAATTCAGAGAAAACTCTCTTCATGTTTTCTGGCATTAATCCCTCGAGAAACTCACCTGCAGCCTTTTCTGGTATGTAAGGACCAATAAGGTAATAATTATCTTTATATGCCTGCTGAATCAATGAAGCCTTTGATTTAACTACAGTATATATGCCTCCAACTTTATTACATACCTCCCACGATGCCTCAAATAGTATATCTGCATCAGCTTTCATCACTAATTATGCTTTTAATAGCATTTAAAATACTTTTATACTACTTAGAAGGACTAATTAACGCTGATTTTATGTAAATTCTAAAACATAATATAAGTTATATCCATAATACACAGAACCTCTACCTTAAATAGCAATATTTATAAACAAGTAAAAAGAGTTAAGCAATAGATGCTTAATAGGAAAAAAGAGGAGGGTTTAGATAGTAATAATTCTAAAGCTAATAATTCTGAAATACATGTATCTAAAAGAACTTTTGAGCACATCAGACTTTGCATAATGTTTGCCTTGTACGGCAAGGAAAAGACAATTAACACAATTTCTACTGAAACAGGAATTAACTGGAAAACTGTTGAATCTCATTTAGTTTATCTTCTTGGTAGGAAGTATATTGAGGAAGTTCTTACTTCAGAATATGCAAGAATTTTCAGGCTTTCTGACAAAGGCAGAGAGTTTGTTGATAATTACATGGCTACAATAACTAAAGTCCTTGCATCAGGAAAAATTGATAATGAAACTAAAAGGAGGTTAAGGATATGAAATCTTTGATTTCAATTTCAAAACAAGGAGGTTTTGAACTTTGAAAGTCTTAATGCTTGGGTGGGAGTTTCCGCCACTAAGCTCTGGTGGCCTAGGAACAGCATGTTATGGCTTAACTAAAGCTCTCTCCAATCAAGGTGTAGAAATAGTCTTTGTAGTTCCTTATGCTACTGATAATAATGCAGAATTTGTCAAGTTAGTTTCTGCAACTGGGATTAAAGTAAAGAAAATACATGCATTGCTCAAGCCTTACATGACAAGCAACAGTTATGCAGATGCAAAAAATAAATCAAAGCTTTCCATGTATGGAAGCTCATTATTTGATGAGGTTAATAGGTACACATTAGCAGCTGAGAAAATTGCAGATGAGGAAGACTTTGATATTATACATTGCCATGACTGGATGACATTCCAGGCAGGAATTAGAGTAAAGAAAAAGAAGAACAAGCCTTTAGTTGTGCATGTCCATGCTACTGAATTTGACAGAACTGGTGGCTTGGGAGTTAACCAATATGTCTATGATATTGAAAGAAATGGGATGCTTAATGCAGATGCTGTAATTGCTGTTAGTAATTTTACAAAGAATAAGATAGTATATAATTACTCTATACAGCCTGATAAAGTTCATGTTGTGCATAATGCAGTTGAGCATCCAAATATTACATTTAAAGAAGATTTTGGCTTAAAGAAAGAAAACAAGGTTGTATTATTTGTTGGCAGAATCACATTGCAGAAAGGCCCTGATTATTTCCTTTATGCAGCTAAAAGAGTTCTGGAAAAAGATCCAAATGTAAGATTTATCATGGCAGGCTCTGGTAATATGGAGCCATTTATTATTGAGAAATCTGCTGAGCTCGGCATTGCAAACAAATTCCTTTTTGCAGGCTTTCTGCATGGTGATGATGTGCATCGAGCCTATCAGATGGCAGATGTCTATGTCATGCCCTCTGTATCTGAGCCATTTGGCATCACTCCACTTGAATCAATGGCAAATAGAACTCCTGTTATCATATCCAAACAGTCCGGCGTCTCAGAGGTTATCAGGCATTGCCTTAAAGTAGATTTCTGGGACATTGATGAGCTCTCAAACAAGATTTTAGCTTTGCTAAATTATAAGGTTTTGAGTGAAGAATTAGTAGAAAATGCTGGCAGAGAGGTAAATAAATTCACATGGAATGACCCTGCAACGAAATGCATAAATATATATAACCAATTACTTGCTAAAGAGAAAGTATAGACCTAAATCGATAAAAATTGCAAACGAGCCTCGAACACGAGGCTATACAAAGGTCCGCTAATCACCGCATAAAACCTGAATTAAGCGGACAGGTTGAGGAACTATGTTTCGAAAATATACAATTTTCGAGACTAGGAAATCGAGATTTCCTTTGTTCCGAGACATTTAGGAAGCCGTAGCTTCCTACATGTATGTTGGGCAGTCCTAAAACCAAGAAAAGCAAAGCTTTTCTGGTCCAGAAAATCCAAAAGATTTTCTAGGAAATGCAAGGCATTTTTGGGACACAAAAAATCCTTTGGATTTTTTCGTGTTCGCAACCGTAATGCAAGTGAAAATAAGAAATATTCAATAATAAAGAGGCAAGATGGTAAGTATTTGTTTTTATTTCCAAGTTCATCAGCCATTCAGGCTTAGAAGATATTCTGTATTTGACATTGGCAGAAATCATAACTATTTTGACGAGCATAAAAATCAGCAGATTATCCATAAAATTGCCAGGAAGTGCTATTTACCAACAAATCAGATTATGCTGGATCTTATCAATAGGACTAATGGAAAGTTCAAAATTAGCTACTCACTAACAGGTTGTGTTATAGAGCAGTTTGAGAAATATGCTCCAGAAGTTCTTGAATCATTCCAGAAATTAGCAGATACTGGAAATGTTGAATTTCTTAGTGAAACATATCACCACACATTAGCAAGCATATTCTCCAAAAAAGAGTTTATTGCACAAGTTAATATACATCAGAAGAGAATAAAAGAATTATTCGGCCAGAAACCTCTAGTGTTTAGGAACACAGAATTGATTTTTAACAATGAACTTGCAAACACTGTGCAGAATCTTGGCTTTAAAGGCATTCTTGCAGAAGGTGCAGACCATGTTCTTGGGTGGAGATCTCCAAATTTCCTTTATACACCAAAAACAGCCCCAAAGCTAAAGGTGCTGCTAAAGAATTACAAGCTTTCTGATGATATAGCCTTTAGGTTTTCTGAGAGAAGCTGGAGTGAATGGCCATTAACAACTGAAAAATACGCTGCCTGGGTTAATAGCATAAATGGAAATGGTAATATTGTAAATTTATTCATGGACTATGAAACCTTTGGCGAGCATCAGTGGGAAGACAAAGGTATATTTGAATTCCTCAAGCAACTTCCTTATGAACTATTAAAGCACCCAGACAATGATTTTGCAACCACCTCTGAGGCTATCAAAAGATATAAACCTGTTGCAGAGCTTGACATCCATCACATAGTAAGCTGGGCTGACATTGAAAGGGATTTAAGTGCATGGCTTGGCAATAGAATGCAGCAAGAGGCTGTAAAAGAGATTTATGCGCTTGAAAATGATATAAAAACATTTGGCAGTTATGCCTTGCTAAATGACTGGAGAAATCTGCAGATATCTGACCATTTCTATTATATGTGCACTAAATGGTTTAATGACGGTGATGTCCATAAATACTTTAACCCTTATGACACCCCTTATGAAGCTTTCATTGCCTTTATGAATATCCTGAATGATTTCAAAATGAGGCTTAAAGAAGAAAGAGAGCAGACTTATAAGAAAGCCTCACTGCAAATCCGAAATGTAAATATCCCTAAATATAGGAAATCTATAAGATTCCCTAAAAATAGTAAACTTAATAAATCAGCAAACTAAAAAATATTAAAAGGTGCAAAAAGAGGGTAATAGCTATTTGGAAAGAGGTGGGTTATGATAAAAAAGCTTTTAAAAAGAAGAAAGAATAAAAGTAAGAGTTTTAGTTCTTCAAGAATTCCTATAAAGGTGCAAAAATATTACAAAAAGCTGGTAACACCTATCATATTGCCACCTAAAGTTCATGTTGAGGTCAGCATTAGAAAAAATATTGCAGGCCATGCTCCAGAAGAGTATCATTTTGTTCTGGCTGATGGCAAGAAGCTAAAAGATATGCTTGAGCTTGTTGAATCTCTTGAAGATATGACAGAAGATGTTTACAGGCATCATGCAAATGAGATGAAGAATGATTTCAGTAACTGGATTAGAGACATATTTAATGAGCACGAATTAGCAGACGAGGTTGCAAGAATAAACAATAAGGTTGATACTCAACTGGCTGTTATGAAGCATTTGCTAAAGAAAATTAGAGACTGAATAAAACAAACACCATAGTATAATAAATAAAAAGTAAGAACTAATAATAAAATAAGAGTATAAAAAATCAAAAATAACTTGCACTACGACGCGAACTTCGTTGGATGTGCCACTAGTCCGCTAGTGCACTTTACAGCACTGATATCGTGACTTTGTCCCGTGACCACTAGTCGTGGTAAGCGGACTGACTAGCAGACAAAAAGTCACAAAAATGCAAATTTGAAATTAATATAATAAAAAGAGAATAAATAAAAGATTAATTTATAAAAAGCATAAATACCAAATAAGTAGTGATACCAAAATGGGACAGATGAAGCTTAAGCAGAAGATTGGCCCTGATGCTGCAAGATGGTTTTTAAGACCTATAGGAGGTCCTGAATGCTTTTGGGTCAATAACGGACCAATAGTAAGGAGCCTAGAAGAGCTTGCTACTGCAATCAGGGATATGAAGAAAGAGATTTTTCTGCATCATGTTAATAAGGACAAGAACGATTTCAAAGAATGGATTGATGAAGTTATAGGTGATATTAAACTTGCACATGAAATGCAAAAGTCAAGGTCGAGAAGAAATATTATGCAAGTATTAAACAGCAGGCTTAAAACACTCAAGATTTTAGCAGAGAAATGATACACAAAGCAATTACTCATAATGAGGCTTCCAGAATTCTTTCAGATGTTCACCACTCTAAACATTTCAGGACAAAAGGCAATATTTCTGTAAAAAATTTGTATGAGCTTTATGAAGAGACAAAGAAAATGGGTGATGATGAGTTTAGACATCATCTTAATTCTGACAAGAATGACTTCAAAGAATGGATTCACCATGTGGTAAATGATTTTGACCTTGCAGAAGAACTTGCAAAGTGCAAGACAAAACCACAATTATTAGGCAAATTAAGCTCAAGAATTGAGCATCTGCATCAGATTAAAACAGGCCCAGTTTATCCTCACAAGACTTATATGGACTATGCCTTATATGATTTCCTAGGAGGAATTATCTTTGGGCTGATTGTAGGCTTAGTAATGGCTACACTTGTTTGATAATGGTAATAATAAAGGCTAAAAGGTTTGTTCTAAGACCTTATAAGAAAGGAGATAAGAAATCTCTTCAAATGCATATTAATCATAGAGATATTTATAGATACACAGCGAGAATTCCATATCCTTATACAATGAAAGATGCTAAAGAGTGGATAAAACAATGTATTAACTTAAACAAAAAGAAGAAAAAGGATAAGCTTAACTTTGCTATTGATATTAATAACCAAGTAGTTGGTGGCATAGGATTTGACCCTATTGAAGGTCATAAGGCAGAACTAGGTTACTGGCTTGGCAAGAAATATTTGGGGCAAGGTATTATGACTGAAGCAGTAAGCCAAGTTACAAATTATGGACTCAAAAGACTGAAATTAAAAAGGATTACTGCACATGTATTTAAAGGGAATAAAGCCTCAGCAAGAGTTCTAGAAAAGAATGGCTATAAAGTGGAGGGTATATTAAGAAAACATCACGTTAAAGATGGTAAATTTATAGATGCTTTGCTATTTGCTAAAGTAAGATAAAATACGCAAAATTTAAATACTCAACTAATCTTATAAAGCTCTAATGGCGAATTCTAGATATACTTTAAATATGATGAGTTTACATATATTTATAGGAGAAATCCTAATCATATAATACGGAGGTGCAAACCAATGGAAATGTGGAAAATGGCAGGAGACGATGATGATAGTGATGGTGACGAAGGCGATGATAGCGACAGTGATGAAGATTAATTTCTCTCATGTTTCTAATTAAATTTATAAACCTTCTTTTTCTTTTATTCTTCTTATGGTAGGTAACCTTCCAAATTATACTAAATTTGACATTGTTAGATGTCTTCACAGTCTCGACAGAAAGGTAAGCAGGCAGGATCTATCTAAAAGGCTTGAGCTTGGCGAAGGTACAGTAAGGACAATTCTTGACATTTTAAAAAGTAAAGGGCTTATAATCTCAAATAATCAGGGGCATGCTCTCACACAGAAAGGATTATCCCTGCTAAAGAGGTTCAAGGATTTACTGGAAATTAAAGAGGTAAGATTAAAGCTCTACCCTAAATTCAGGAGCATTGCCGTATCAACTAAGTCTAATAAGAAAATATCTTATGAGCAGAGAGATTTAGCTGTAAAAGCTGGAGCAGAAGGCGCAATAATAACACAGATTAAGAATAAAAAACTTATAGCCCCAGATAAAAGCGTATTAGCTGATTTCAAGATGCTTGAGAAGGAATTTGCTATGCAAGATGGCAATATACTAATAATTACCTTCTCCAATAGTTTAAGGAACTCTGAGAATGCTGCTCTTACAATAGCTTCTAATATGAACAAAGATTTAGCAACATTGATTAAAGAGAATTTCTAAAAGCTAATAAATTTTCTCAATTAGGCTAAGTCCTAAATGAAGGGTTAAGCCAATTGTGTGAGCATCTTCAATAGAAAACAGAGGCTTGACAGAGGGGATGTTCCTTACGGGAGATGTCAATTTAAAAATTAACATCAAATTGCGAACCTGGCTTAACCCCGAGCGAAGCTAGATTTAGGACATAGCCCTTCAATTAGTAACATTTATATACTAATAATATCCTAAAATATATATTAATATATAGAAATATCACAATACGTTATTAATATCCAAATATGAAATCTAGTATACAAAAAACATCATACTCATCACAAGACCAAAGGGCTCCTACTTCTGGGCAACTAGAAGCTAGTGAGCTAAATCCATCTCCATAATCTTAATAAGCCTTAGCAAAATAAGTCCAGTACTTAGCATCTTTATTACAATTTACACACTTTCCTAAAGTTTTCTTTTGGTCAAAAGGTATAACTCTGGCAGTTGCCCCTTCTGTTTTCTCTTTTATCTCATCTTCACACTCTCTTCTACCGCAGAACAAAGCATGTGCCATTTTTTTGTCTTTAATTACTTTAACAAGATCTCTAAAATTATCCACATCTGCAATATTATTGTACAGTAATTTCTCTGCTCTTTGAAATAATGAAGCATGTATGTTTTCAAGCTCTTTGCTTATCTTTTTTGGTAGCTCAGCTATTTTCACAATTTCCTTTTTACTTGTATCCCTTCTTACAAGAACTACTTGGTTTTTCTCAACATCCTTTGGCCCAATCTCGAGCCTTAATGGCACTCCTTTCAGCTCCCATTCATTATACTTCCATCCTGGGTTATAGCCTTCTCTGTCATCTAATCTTACTCTATAATCTTTTTCAAGCTTTGCTTTAATTTCATTTGCTTTTTTCAGCACTTTTTCTTTAGTTTTCTCAAATATTATTGGCACAATAACCACTTGTATAGGAGCTACTTTAGGTGGTAATATTAAGCCCTTATCATCTCCATGTATCAAAACAATAATTCCTAGCATTCTTGTTGTAATTGCCCAAGTATTCTGCCATACATATTCTTTATTTCCATCTTTATTCAGGAATGTTATATTGAAAACTTTAGAGAAATTCTGGCCATCAAAATGTGCATCTGGGCCTTGTGCAGCCTTGCCAGTTGGCAGGAAAAACTCTAAGCTATAGCTTGCAACAGCTCCTGCAAACTTCTCACTATCTGTTTTTCTTCCTTTCACTGAAGGCAAAGCTAAATAATCCCT
Source organism: uncultured Methanosarcinales archaeon (assembly GCA_964602245.1). Lineage (GTDB taxonomy): Archaea > Nanobdellota > Nanobdellia > Woesearchaeales > JACPIF01 > JACPIF01. Next base: position 13,796 of record CAZRPY010000014.1, on the reverse strand, counting down.
GCAAATGATTTCCCACAAATCCATGATTTCATAAATCTCTTTTTCTGCTTCTTCTTTAGTTGCAAATGCAGTATGCCCTTCACACCACAGAAATTCTCTAGTTCTGATTAAAGGTGTAGGATGCTTAAACTCCCACCTAACTACATTGTTCCACTGATTATATCTTAATGGCAAATCTCTCCAGCTTCTAATCCATTTTGAATATGAATCATACATAATAGTTTCAGATGTAGGTCTAATAGCTAATCTTTCTGCAAGCTTAGTATCTCCAGCTTGAGTTACCCATGCAACCTCTGCCTTAAACCCTTCAATATGCTCTGCTTCTCTCTTAAACAGGCTTTCAGGTATAAACAGAGGAAAGTAAACATTCTGTATTCCTAGCTTCTTTAATCTTTTATCTGTCTCTGCTACAATAAACTCCCAAATAGCATATGCATAAGGCCTGAATACTAAGCAACCAGAAACTAATGTATAGTCAGTAAGTTCTGACTTAATAACTACCTCAGAATACCATTCATGCACATCTTCTGATTTTTTGACTGTTAAGCCCAGGGTTTTTTCCTTTTTATCATCTTTTGCCATTGTAAAGTCACTCTTTTAGATTATATTTAAAGTTTTGTATATAATTTTAAGCTAGTTTCAAGCCATTAGGAACATTTCTTTCAGGTATTGCTAAGACAACTTCCTCATTATCTAAAACAAAACCTGTGGTTAATACTTCTGATGTAAAATTTGCAATTTGCCTTGGTGGAAAATTAGTAACGCAAATAACTTGCTTGCCCAATAAACCTTGTTTTCTTTCTTTAAGCCAAAATCTATCCAAAGTTTATATGAAGGCTTCTTTGCCTCTGGAAAATCCTCTATCCTGATTACAGTTCCTACTCTAATATCTATCTTATCAAATTCTTCTATTGTTGCCATTTTTATACCTCCAGTTAGAAATTAATATTATATTGCTATCAAGGAGAAGATACCTCAATCTAAAGAAATCATTACAGACATGGAAGACAATCAACTCTTTGCATACTAATATGAGATTTATAGCTTATATTTAAAGGTTGTTGCTAATAAGAACCACTGGTCACTGGATATCCTCGTGTGAGACTAGCACTTGCATCTCTTTCCCAGAACTCCCAAGAATGAGTAATGAATTTGTTCATGTATTTTCTTTTTCCGTAGATTATTACTATGCTTTCTATGTCTTTGTGTTCCATTGTATCACCCCTTAGTTTCCTAAAACTTCTATATCTAAATCTTTATCGATATACTCAAAACGAATATTTTTTGAACATTCTACAAATTCTGGCTCTCCATCAAAGTTAAATTCTGCCAATTCTTCAAGAGCCTCTTCTTTTGAGTTCGCCTTAACAATAAAGATTTCTTCAGATTCCACTATTGCAGTTATTTTATAGGTTTTCATTTTATCGCCTCAGAAGGCGGATCTGAGATAGGAGCTATTTAAAGATCTACTAAATAGAGACTGGTTTAGGGAATTAAAACATAAACTTTAAATAGAAATAAGCCTCATTTGGTGCCATGGGCGATACTGTAGTGCTTCCCAAGGAAGAATATGATGCGTTGAAACGCAAAGCAGACCTTTTTGACCATTTGGTAGAGAATGAAGAATTGACTAAAGAGGAGCTTGCATCTGTTGAAAATGCTATGAAGGGCCCATTTCTTACAAAATCAGAATTTCTAAAAAGACACAGGGATATAGCCTGATGTTCAACCTGCTGTTTTCTGAGCAATTTGAAAAATCATTTTCTAAAATAGCTGATAAGATAATAAGGCAGCAAATCTGGAAGAAAATTCTTGAATTAGAACAGCGTGCGCCTCTTGGCAAGAAATTGAAAGGTAATCCATACTGGTCTATCCATGTCAACAAATATAGGATTATTTATGAGCTTAGAGGTAATCAAGTTATTGTAGCAGATATCCTTGAACGAAAACATGATTACCGAGAACTTTAGATAATTAAGCTATCTCAACTTTAGAAAATTCCTGCAGCTGCTTCTGCGGCGGATGTAATCTCTTATTGATTATCTTCTCATATTTCTTTTCTTTCTCTATGCCTATATAGTTTCTGTTTAGCATCTTGGCTGCGAGTAATGATGTACTAAAATGCTTTTAGAAGGGGTATAAGAAAGTTTTGATTAAGAATTAATAGGAGATTATAAATATCACTTATTTCTAATCCGTTTAAATGACTATTAAATATTACTTAGATACTTCAATATGGTTAGATTTTTACGAGAAAAGAGGGGCTAATGGTGAGAAGGCTTTAAAACTGATTCTAAAAATTATAGAAGAAGATCACATAATTCTTTATTCTGATTTGCATATATTAGAATTTAAAAATTTTGGATTTAATGCTGAAACAATTGTCAAGATATTCAGCATTGCTAAGCCTAGAAATATCTTGAGAGTCCATATCTATAGAGAACAGCAAGATGAAGCCAGGAAAATTGCATTCGCAAGAAAGATTCCAAAGAAAGATGTTTTGCATGCGATTTTAGCAAGGGATAATGATGCTCAATTGGTTGCTACGGATGTGCACTTTCAGAAGATTTCTGATATAGCCAAAGCCAAAAGGCCTGAAGAGCTCATTTGAATCGTTTGCTTATTTCCTCAAACGCAGCTTCTCCTGCTGCATGACGCTGCTTATCAGTAGTCTTTCGTTTAGAGGCTCCATACAACGCCAAAGCTCTCTTCTTGGCAGCTTCCTTTTCCAGATCACTGATTTTATCTCTAATAGCTTCCCTGATGAATTCTGTTTTGGTGCTGTATCTGTGCTTTTTCATAGTCTCTTCTATATCTTCTAGGAATTCACTATCCAGCTTAAGGCTTATTGTCTCCATAAAAAATCACTTTGTGATTTTTTGGGTTCCAGAAATAGAGTATTTCTGAGAACCATAGTAATACTAAATAATACTAAGTAATATATAAATCTTCCTAAGAAATAATGTCTACCCTCAGCTTATAGTCATTAAAATGCTTGATGCAGAATTTGATTAGCTTGTTTACTAGTTTTCTGTTACTTTTAATTTGCTCTTTTTCTCTCTTCGTAGTTTCTTGAAATTCATATATACAAACTTCTTCAAACTCTTCATCTGTAACTTCCCAGTAATCCCTATTGCTCAGTCCAAGTATCTGGCCATCTGAGTTCAAGTAATTAATGTAATAAGTCTTGCCTTCATGCTTTACTTCAAAGCTTCTGCTTAAGATGTTTTTAGTAATCTTGATGCTAATCACCCTTCCATATGAACCGCTTTAGGTCTTTGAATAGAGAATGCTTTGTATTCCTTATCTCTATTAGCTCTATTTTATCTTCCAAATCCTCGTCAATTGCCTGTTCATTTACTTCTAAGAATGTTTTAATTCTGTCTTTAGTGCCATAAACTATAACTATTTTTTGGATATGCTCATATTGCATTTTGTCACCTCATGGAGAATTTTGAATAGGATCTATTTAAAGATCAACTTTTATGTGGAGACTGAGAAAAATATAAAGATGCAGAATTTAAATAATTTCAATCTTAGAAAACTCAGATAACTTCTTCTGAGGAAAATTTAGTCTCTTTAATATGATTTTCTCATACTTTTTCTCCTTTTCTATGCCTATATAATTCCTATTGAGCATTTTAGCTACTACTAAAGTTGTTCCCGAGCCTGCAAATGGGTCCATGATAGTATCTCCTTCCTTTGTACATGCCAAGATAATTCTTCTTAATAGCTCAATTGGCTTCTGAGTGGGATGGATTCCTGCCCATTTCTCGCTTTTTGGAGTTAATGGAATGCTCCATAGGTTCCTCATCTGCTTGCCATTATTCATCTTTCTCATTAAGTCATAGTTAAATGTCCACTTCTTTTTTCCATTTTTTGATGCCCATATTAATTGCTCTGTACTTTCTGTGAAAAATCTTCTGGTTATATTTGGCTGTGCATTTGGCTTGAACCATATTATGCTGTTATTGAGCTTTAAATCTGTGAAGTTCTGTATAATAAATCCAATCTGGTAGATATTATGGAAAGAGCCGCATATCCATAAGCTGCCTCCCTGCTTAAGCTTGGGTATGCACTTAGTGATCCATTCCTTGTTGAATTTAAAGAATTCATCCTTGCTGAACATATCCCAGGGCTCCTGCATGGTAATATGCCTGCTGTATTTCCATCCCAACCCTTTCTTCTTTGATATGTTGTAGGGAGGATCAGAGAAGATTAGGTCTATAGACTCATCTTGTAGTTTAGGAAGAATTTGGAAACAATCATCTATGTAAACTTTATTGAGCCTGGAATCCGAGCTATCCATCGGATCCAATAGATCGTAGGTGAACTGTATTTATAGGTTTGTTACGTGCGATGGTAACAAGATTTTAAATGACTATTTAGATAATAGAAAACCTCCACTTATATAAATAGAAATGTTTATATATAATATAGATATTCCTTTATGTAGTATATATAAAGGGGGATAATTAAATGGGTAAAAAGGGTAGAAGAAATAGGTCAGAATGGGAAAATATGACTCCAGTAGAGCTTACTAGGCTTATGGCTAATAGGTTTGCAAGAATTGAAGTTCTAAAAATGGAGATAAAGGAACTCCAAAGATTAATTGAAAAAAAATCAAGAGATTAAAATGGCTAAGAGGGTCGTAGAAAGTGTAGATATACAATTTAAGAGTGATGATCAAATAAATACTATTCTGAATTCTATCTCGGATATGTATAAAGATCCTTATAGAGTACTATATGAATTCGTTCAAAATTCAATTGATAGCGCTGAAGAATTAAGAAGAGCTAATAAGGGAATTTATCAATACCCCATTAATATATATCTTTTGATAGATAAAAAAAATAAAGAATTTTCAATTGTTGATAATTGCAAAGGAATGGATTTAGTAACATTAAGAGGCTTAGCAAATAAAATTTTTGATTCAAAGAAAAAAAGTCTTCCTTGGGCAATCGGTAAATTTGGTTATGGTATACATTCTTTTAGAGCGTTCTTTAAATTAATAACATTTGTAATTAAGCAAAGAGAGGATAATAAATTTAGACAAATATCATTTGAAAAAAATAAAGTGAAGAATAATTACATATTAGAATTAGATCAAAAAGAGGCTCCTTTTAGTTTTGAATCTGGAACATTTGTAAAACTATCTAGTATTGATACCTCAAAATATAAATTTTCTAATATAGACGAGAATAAGATTAAAGAAGCGATAGAATTACATTGTGAAAATATATTAAGAGAAAGGGATTTAAATATATTTGTTGGAGTAGGAATTAAAAAGATAATAAAATGTGAACCCTTTGATTACGATTTAGTAAGTGGACAATATTATAATAAAGAAATAAAAATAATGGGGAAATCAGTTAATGTCTTCTTGAAGATAGTAGATAAACCATTGAAAGAAAGAAAAGTTAGATTTGTCTGTAAAAATTTCAGAATCAATGAGATTGCAAATTGTGAGAGTTTTAGAAGGAGTTCTTCTAATCCAGATTTATGGGATCATCCAAATTTAATTGGGTATGTTGAAGTAGGTGATTTAATTAGTCCTGAATTAGAAAGATCGGACTTTCCTCCTACAAAAGAAAGATATTTATTATATGAAGAACTCAAAAAAATTGAACCTGAACTAAGAGAACTTTTAGAAGAGGTACTTGAAAAAACAAAATCTGAAAGTTTAGGTGAATTAAGTAATGTATTAGAAGATATTTTTTCACAAATTTCAAAGAGAGATGACCTATTATTTAGGGAAGCCTTAAGGAAAGCAAGATTAGAAGAAAGTGCTGATTTTCAAGTAGGTGGCGAAGGAGGAGGAGATTCTATAGGTGAGGGTGGTCCTTTAAGTGCTCAATCTGTTAGTGTTTATCAGTATGGAGAAGGGAGTGGCTCCGGGCTAGGTCCTAATAGGGAGGGTACAGGAACAAATATTGGTGAGGGTAAAGGTGGCATAGGGATAAATAAACTTGAAGAAGATATTGAAGTTAAAAAAAGAAGAACCTCTGGTTTTACAATTAAATTTCACCAATAAGGAGAGGATCAAGATATGGCAGACATGATTGGAGGTGCTATAATAATAAACATAGATCACTCAAATTTTAGGCAAAGGGTTAGACCAACAAAAGATGGTAAAGTGAATATAAAAGATGGACGACTTCCAGCATATTGTGCTCAGTTAATTACTACTTATTATATAATAGCAAGAGATGAAAAAAGAAAGGAGCTTCATGAAAGACCAATTACGGATAAAATTTATAAAAATTTTACAGAGATTGTTTGTGAAGCAGAATCCATGCTATATAAGAGAAGAGAAGAATTAAATAAATTAGTTAATTTGAGAATTCAAAATGATAGATCAAACTAAATTATCAAAAATTTTTAAGCAAATTCAATCATATCAAAATAAATATATTTATTATAAAAAAAGTAAAGATTCTTTAAATATGGTCAAGATAATGTGGGAAATAGGGGATTTTCTTTTTAGAAATAAGATTAGCAATCCTCACTCTTTAGGATGGGAGGCAGAAAGACAAAAAACTTTTATTAAAAGACCATTAATTTTTAGAAGTTATGTTATAAGGAGGATATGGCCAAATAAAGAATATCTGGTTAAAGATCTTTTTGGTATTAAAAGCGTTAATAGTTTAATAGAATTATTTCCATTTTTGGACCAGAATAGTAAATGGAATCTTCCTGAACATGAACTGAAAAGATTATTAAATATTTTAAATACAAAGCCAACTAAGATTTTTAACAATGAACTTAAATTTCTAAAGAAAACATATATAGGAATTAGAAACGATAGAAGAAAATACTTGAAGGATTATATAACTTTAAAAAAGAGATTTTATGAATTTTTCAATAGGATTAATAATATTATAAAAGAATCGTCCATAGAAAATTGCTTGTGTTTTTTAGAAGCTATTGGGAGAGAGAACATTAAGAATTTTGGAAAGTTGTGTTTATATGTAGCAACGCAAAAAGAGATAGATCTAAAAGGTTTAACGAATATTAATTCTAAAGATAATTCTTTCAATGAACTTTATAATTTATTTCTAGATTCTGTCAAAACAAAAGAAAGTATTAATAGAATAAGAAGAGTAATAGATCCTTTAGATTTAATCAAAATTACTGACATATGCAATGCCATACAAAAAGAGAATGGTATTCAATCATATAGACTAAGGGAAGGAATTAGGATAAATATATAAATAATTATCTACAATTTCTGCAATATGCCTGAGGTATTTTTTTCCCGTTAATAATTCTCCATCCAAATTTGACTTCTATACCACTAAGTCCATTAGCTTTTTTTCCACATTTAGGACATATTGCCTCTATTTTATACGGCATAAATTCCTCCAAGATTTATTAGTAATTTGCCACTAATAATTCTTTTAATTTAACTCTTCCATTTCCATTACAATTAATCATGTATCTTGTTGTAACTTTGTGAATATTAAATTTACTATTTTTTAAATTTCTAATGTAGTAATTATTCCTATTACTTAACACTAATTTGCACCCATTTTCGTTTAATTTAAGTAAGAGCACTATTAAATCTCTTTGATCATATTTAGTGAAATTTAATTTGCTATAATTCGTGAATCCATTATTCTTCGACTTCAACCAATAAGGAGGATCTAAATAAATAAAACTATTTTTTGGGAACTTGATATTTTTAAAACTAAGTGATTTAAGTATAACACCCTTGAGTAACTTACTTGCTTCTAAAATAGTATCCTCATCAAAAATATTAGCTTGTGAATATTTACCAAAGGGGACATTAAATTCGTTTAAAGAATTTACTCTATATAAGCCGTTATAACAAGTTTTATTAAGATAAATAAATAATGCAGCCTTTCTGGCCTTATCTCTTAATTTACTATTATATTCTTCTCTTCTATCATAATAATAAATCTTTGGATCTATTGAAGTGTTATGTTCATCTTGATACTTTTGTAAAAATCTAAGTACTCCTTTTGGATTATTCTTAATTTGAATATATACATTAATTAATTCAGCGTTTATATCATAAACATATGCTTTCTTAGGTAACTTATATTTTAAAACATAAAATAGTACTGCACCTCCTCCTAAGAATGGTTCTACGTAAGTCTCCATATCTTTAGGAAAGAATTCATTAAATTGGGCTAAAAGTTGTTTTTTACCTCCAGCCCATTTTAAAAAAGTGGGTACTTCAAACCTTCCCTTTTTTTCCATAATAGAGTAATATGATCTTTTAATTTAAATACCTTACTATCCTATCCTCATTATTTCCTACTCACCAACCACCCAATCCCCGCCCCAACACCAAACCAGAATATAAAAGCACTTAATAGGCATATGTACTTTTGAAACCCGAATATTACACATGGTAAATCAAGTATCAAAAAGAGTCCAAATATGACAAAGCCAGCCTCCTTTAAATTATCTAACAGATTAGTATTTATAAAAATTAAATTTAATAAGATACTAATAAAACCAAATGTTAAGCCCAAGATTAAGGGTAGTTTTTTCATGGAGATGACTCCTTCAAGTTAAATAATACTTCAAAAGTTGTATAACTTTGATTATATAAAAACTTTTTAATTAAACTTTTCGTTTTTTTATCATCACTTATAGATAGATGACCCTCAAGAATTCTAAAATATTTTTTATTAGAGCCATTTATATTATCATAAATTTGTTTCTCATCTGATACAAAAACTATTATATCATTAGTATTATATCTATCTCCCTCAATAATCATAGCACTATTAAAGGAACTTCCTTTTCCAGGCTGAGAATCAATATCTTGGCTTGAGAAGTTATAATAGGATTCAAATAGATTAGTAGAAATTTTATTTAGAGGATTTTCAAATATTAAATTAAATCCAAGAAGGGTTGTAAATGCTTCTCTTAATCGCAAATGAGTTTTATTGAGGTTTCGACTATTTGTGATCATTCTAGCTCCCAAAGTATTGAGTGTATCCGAACCAAAACTACCATAAACCACACCCTTCCCATAAGGATCACTTCTATTAAAAGCCCCAGGACAAGCCACACCAACAAATGTATCAACAGGATAAGCACTCATATTTACATTAATCCAATTATTATCTATATAAACTCTTCCAATGTTATAAAGACCAACATTATTCCATTTATCTAAACTACTTAAAGCAGTTCTGCATCCATTGCTAAAGCCAACATAATTCAGTTTACTTTTATTAGTAAGATACTGCACACCAGCTATTAAAGCTGGAAAGTAACTATCAGTTAAGTTATCAAACGTATAATCTATACAAGTATCACACTCAGTTCCAGGTCCTCCTGTTACTTCAATAATCCAGACCTCACTTCCGCTATTAGCCAATTCCTCTCCAAACTCCTTCCAGTCATTTATATTGCTCCATAACCCTCTAGAAAGAACAACAGGAATTGTCTTATTAGTCATATTCCTGAAACTATCAGAATTCAATGGCCTTACTTTCATCAGCCTTAAGCTTACATTATCATTGGTATAAACAGTATAATTCTCAATAGAAAACCTTCCATTTAATGCAGTCTTAACTATCTCCCTAAATTCTTTACTATCAGTTGCGTAGTATTGGTTATTTACATTATTATGCAAATACTCATAGGTGGCAATACCTTCCTCATTATATCTATCCAGATACGTATTAAGCATATTATCTATAATCTCGCTATTAATGCTAATAGCTCCAGCTATCTCTCCTTCTATCTCATTACCTAAAACAAACAAATACTTCCTGCTCTCATTCTCATACCCAGCTATTAAAGCTACATAAGGCTCATTCTGCAAATTACCTTGATAAGTAACAATCCCATCTAATATGCCAAAATCATAAGTATTAAAGATAAAATCATTATACTTAACAATACTACCAGTTTGCTTGCCAACAGATATTACAATATCAGCATTATCCTGATTATCAACAAAGTTATACTCATTAAACTTATCCTTAAGATATTCTTCAAATGTATTATTCAAGCCATAAGGCAATCTAATATCTAAATACATACTTACTGCCTTAAACACAGACTCTGCAATATTATTATTCTCATCAGTCTCATTAAACACATTAGAAGCATCGATTAATGCTATTATCTTGTCTCCATCTGTAAAATTTCCCATTATAAAGCTAACTAACTTATTTGCAGTAAAATTAAACACGCTACTAGCCTCTTCACCATTATCCAAATTAGCAACAGTAACATTGATATCAAATGCATTAACAGAGCCAAAGTTATGAACATTAACAGAGACATTGATATTGCTTCCATTAACCCTGAAATAACTAATATCCTTATTAGAAATCCCTAAATCATTATAATAGCTTGTATTATCAATGAAGATATAAGTTGTCTGATTAGAGCTCTGGATAATATCTAATGCACCATTCCCATCAATATCAACAGCAATAGGATTCCTAAAGGCAAATGATAAATTATTATAATCAAATGTCCTATTTACTGCATTAAAACTTCTTGGGATTTCATAAGCCCCATTAGGCAACAAAATATCAAGAATTCCATTATTGTTAATATCCGCTACAGCTGTAAAATCATTTCTTGTGCTGAAGCTCATTTCAAATGTTGCATTAGAAGCTCTGTATATTGTGCCATTAAAGCCATCTATAACATTAATGCCTAGCTCTACACCATACTTGTTTTGGCTATTTATACCACTATAGCTGCACATTAAGACAATCTCTATATGACTGCTGTCAGTAGTGTCTAAAGCTACAGGCTTTGAGCCAGTTGTTTGGGTTTGCGAAGTGCTACTAGCATCAAAAGCACAATTCTGCTGCCATATAGTGCCCCCTGTCCTGTTAATGACAGTATAGCCTAATCCATGATCATTTCCTCCATCAAAGAATTTAGGATATGTAACAAATATCTCATAATACCCATCCTTATTTGCATCAAAAAAGAATGGATTAATAGGAAATGTGCTTCTGCTTCCATATCCAGAATCTTGGTTCATATCAAATGTTAAGTCTATATTTCTAGTAACACTATCAACAACTGTAATCAGCCTGCTATGCCTAATCAATATTTCATTCCTCGCATCATTATCAAAATCTGCAATTGAAGCTATAGAAAAATTAACATCCTTATCAGAACTATTTCCAACATAAACATTTAACTTATCACTATTAAGAGAGTTAGAACTATTGTCAAACATATGCAAATACCCATCATCATCCTTAAACACACAATCCTCTAATGTATCATTATCTATTAATCCGCAGATTAAGCCTATATTAGTCATATTAAGATTTAGATTAAAATTCTTAGCAATTGATATTGAACTTGAACTTTCATTATAATTAATAACTGTAAAGTTATTTCCTTGTATTGCAATTATTGATTTGCTGCTTTTAGTAAAATTAGAGATTGCAGGCTGGCTTTGTAATATTCCTAATCTGTGCTCAACTATTTGCACTATACTCCTGTTATAAATCCTTAGAGTATCATTCTGCCATAAAATTAGCTCATTATAGCCATCACTATCTAAATCATCAACTAAAGGTTGAAAGTTCATGCCAAATGAAATATTAAAGAATGCAATACTTCTGTTAAGGTAGCCAACACTATCAAGATTAACTCCATTTGCAGTAATGTTTTTTCCATAGATTTCCCATGAGTCTGCAAGTGCAATAGAGCTATGTAGTACAAGAAATAAGCAAATTATAACTCCAAACACCAACTTCATAAAGAGAGAAATTTAGCAGTGGTTTAAATAGTTTTATGTCTCGTTTAAGAAACCACAGGCATTGAGAAATTAACCTCAACTGGAAGATCTAGCTTAATGTCTTTAAGATGTTTAGCTCTTTTCTTAAAACCAAGAATCCCAACACTCTTTACTTCTTTTGATTTTTCATCTATCCTTAAGAAAACACCTGGCTTTACTTCAGAAGCATAGCATTTTGTAGGTTTACCTATAGATATTTCTAAGAAATCACCTTCCTCATCATAATAAACTCTCATGGGTCCTTTCATTTTATATGCCTTACAAAGTAAGCTGTAATAATAAAGCCGTGCTTGTTTAAATACTTAACTATTACAAGCAGATATTTAGCATCAGATTCTCTTTCTTTAAGATATTTGTAATAATATTTAATATTTTCATCAAATTCATAAGTAGTAATTTTTACAGGATTTTTCAATGTCTCTTTTATCTCTTCTAGATAAGGAGCAACTTCGGGATGCTCTTCGTTAATATGAGACCATCTTTCCTTTGACAGATGTATCTTTCTGCCAGATTTATCCTCAACTTCAAAAATCCAATCCATTAAAATGTAAAATATTTAGCAGGGATTTAAATAGTTTTACCTATTAACGCGAATAAAAATCTTTTCTTATCTGCCTACAGAATTCAATTAATTTCTTCTTATTATAGCCTTTTTTCCTTAAGTTTCCTACCTAAAATTTTTAAGGAAATTAAAAGTTCAGTTTTCTTGTCTATTCTCATCTTAGCCAAATAATACCCAACCAATATTTTCTCATTACAAGAAGGTTTTTATAGGGGATATAAATAGTTTTATGATAATGTTTTTACCTTGCCTTCAAGTATGTCCTTTATACCCATGGCAATATCCTTTAGTAATTCCTTATCTACTTTCTCGTATTTCTTTAACTTCTCATATTCTTTTCTTGGTATTGTAACTGTGTCTTGCCTCATTGCAACTTAATAGAATAATACTTATTTAAATAGTTTACGCATTGCAATTCAGTGTTTATTTCTTATTAAGGAATTTACACCAAATTCATAAAGTTTATATATTAATAGTGTTAATTTCTTATTATGGACATTACACCAGAGGAGGTGATAGAGGTTAACAGAAAATTTGGTGGTCATTTAAGATCAGATTCAAGCATTAGGTTTGCAGAATCGCATGCTAAATATACAAGATCCAATTATAGAAAAGCCGCCATCTGGACGAGAGCTATAGTAGTAGATCATCCATTTAGCGATGCAAATAAGAGAACTGCAGTATACGTAATTGATGATTTTATTAAGATTAGAAATGAAGATAATATTACTAAAGCAATTATTAATATAGCCAAAAAGAATATAATAAATATAGATAAGATAATTGAAATTTTAAAAAATACAAATAGGAGACAAAGATGATAAATAAAGAACGTATGAAAAGATTGCAAAAGGCTTTTGAATACCTGGAAACGTATGATGAACTAGGAGACTATCCAGACAAGAAAGTTCCAGTTAGCATTAGCCTTCCCTTAGAAATAAAGATAAAATTATCTAAACTAAAGAATAAATCAGATTACATTGAAAGTTTAATAAGGAAAGACTTAGCAAAAAGAAAAATTCAATTATAATAACATTTTTATAGTTGTACAAATAATTTCCTAGCAATGAAACAAACAGCCTGGAAATCAGTCAAAAGTATTGAGCCTTTATCTTTAGCAAAAATCATATCTGTAATTGCAGGCATACTTCATTTCTTGCTAGGCATTTTAATGTCTGCTCTCTCTTATATCCCAGATCTTAAACTTCAGTTGCCTACTCATCCTCTGGTGTTTATCACATCAACAACTGCCTATGGCCTCATTGTTGGTTTTATATTCAGTTATATAGGAGCTTTATTATACAATAAATTGTCAAAGAACATTGGCACAGTTAAAGTAGAAATGGAATAATTGCAACTAGGTTTATTCTTAATAGAATTTTTTCAATGCAAATCCAACTCGATTGGTGAAGTTATAGTCCTCCAACTTAATTTTTCGGTTGAAAACCGAAAAATCTAACAACTTTG
>CAZRPY010000013.1:27997-35766 GCA_964602245.1 uncultured Methanosarcinales archaeon | reverse complement strand
AATGAATCTTTGCATCTCAATATTATCTTACCCTAGCCCCGCATTTATGACAAAAATTTTGATTATAATGAATTATTGTTCCACAGCTATGGCAGTATCTGTATTGCTCATACCCTGCTTGCTGTCTCACACTTGTTTGCCTTGGCATCTGCTCATATCTTGGCTCTCTAACTCTGTCTATTATTAATTTTACAATCCCAAATGAAACTAAAGCCCCTGCAACAATATAAAACATAAGCTGCTGAGTCCCTTTAAACACATAAAAACTAGCCCCTGCAATAAATGCTCCTACTAGAACATAAACCAATCCATTTATACGCATCTCAACCTCTTTTTATAGTCTTCTAAATTTTAATAGAGTATTTTAATTTGCACTCTTGGCACAATCGCTATACCCAGAGTCCGCTTCATTACTGTTTCATCATCGATTAGCGGACCTTTGTACATCCTCTTAGAGAGGCTCGTTTGCAATTATCTTTTTTCAAATTTTTAGTAGCAATTTATCTTTTCTTTTTCTTAATAACTTTCTTTTTAATGACTTTATTAGCCTTAATCTTTTTAATCTCTTTCTTAGCGTTAACCTTCTTAACTTCTTTCTCAGCAATTCTTAACTCCTTTATTCCATTCATATACTTATGCAAAACCTTAGGAATTTTTACACTTCCATCCTTTTGCTGGAAATTCTCAAGTATAGCAACCAATGCTCTGTCTGGCACTAGTGTACTGTTTAATGTATGCACTATTCCACGTTCATTTCCATGCTGATATCTCATGTTTAACCTTCTTGCCTGATAATCAGTGCAATTTGAGCATGAAACTACTTCTCTATAAGTTTTCTGCGCAGGCATCCATACTTCAATATCGTATTTCTTTGCAGCTATCATCCCAGTCTCTGCGCTGCACATTTTAATCACTCTATATGGCAATCCTAAACTTTTCATGAAATCCTCAGCATTTTTCAGCAATTGCTCATGCCATTTCCATGATTCTTTTGGATGACATATTACTATCTGCTCAACCTTATTGAACTGATGCACTCTAAAAATTCCCTTTGTATCCTTGCCATGAGCTCCAGCCTCCTTCCTGAAATTAGTAGAAAACCCAGTCAGTTTTATAGGTAATTTATTTACTTCTAAAGTCTCATTCATATACTGCGCTGTTAAAGGATGCTCAGAAGTTGCTATCAGATACAAGTCTTCATTTTCAACCTTATACAAAACATTCTCAAAATCAGCTAAGTCAACAACACCTTCATATGCACCTCTTCTCATCATAAAAGGTGGTAATACAGGAGTAAATTTTTTCTTGTGCATAAAATCAAGTGCATATCTCATTAAAGCCAGATCAAGCAACACCAGCTCTCCCTTCAAGAAAAAAAACCTGCTGCCAGCTATCTTAGCTGCCCTTTCAAGATCAACCAAGTTTAAGCCCAAAGCAACATCAATATGATCTTTTACTGGAAACTTATACTTCTGTATTCTGCCTACTTTCCTAGCAACTACATTATCACTCTCATCCTTGCCAATAGGAACACTTTCATGCAGAATATTAGGCAGCCTCATTAATATATAGTCAATCCTTTCCTTCAAAGTCACAGCTCTCTGCTCTTTCTCCTTAATCATCTCAGGAATAATCTTAGCCTGCTCTAATAACTCAGAAACATCCTTGCCTTGCTTCTTAGCCTCATTTATTTCCTTAGAAATCTTATTCCTAGAATGCCTTAACTTCTCAACCTCAATATTTAACTGCCTCCACTCCTTATCAGCATCTATAATCTCATGCAGCCAGCTAAGCTTCTCCTTATCATTCCTCTTCTCTAGATTTTTCCTAACGAGCTCAGGAGTTTCTCTTATAAGTTTAATATCTAACATAAAGGATTAGAGGAAAGAATAGGATATAAAAAGGTTTCTGGGCTATCTTATTTAATTCTGGTTTTTTTCTGCTAATATTTCTTTATCTGATTCTTAAGCTGTGGCAATTTCTTCTTCACCACATCCCATACAATAGCTAAGTTTACACCAAAATATTTATGTATAAGCTTATCCCTCATGCCAGCAATACTTTTCCACTCTATATCTCTCTTCTTTCTTTTGAAATCAGCTGAGATGTTTTTAGCAGCCTCGCCTATAATTTCAAGATTTCTAACAACAGCATCTTGCGTCTTTGTATCTTTCAGAAATTTCTGATATTTAGTATCCCTCGTATAACTTTCTATTCTCTCTATAGCTTCTTTGATATCACTAACACACTCAAAATCGCCTCTTTTAGACATAAACCACACTCTTCTTAATGCTCTCAGCAACTTCTTTTATTCTTATATTTTCAACTCCTTCAGGAGTTAACACCTCAACTTTCTTGCCAAAGAGCTTTTCAAGATACTCAATTAAGCCCATAAAATTATCAAAACTTGGCTCCTCAAATTCCACTAAAAAGTCAATATCACTCTTTTTATTTTGCTTATCAATAGCATAAGAACCGAAGAGACCTATACGTCTAACTTTATAATTCTTTAGAATGCCTTGATGCTGTCTCAGCACAGTTATAATCTTCTGTTTAGTTAAAGCTTTTTTTGTTTTCATCTTAAATCCCATATTTTTAAGTAGTCTTCAAACTTAATAAAGCTTTCTGCCTATCTCAGTTATTTAGAGTAATAGAATCCAATTACAGAAAAAATCTGATATACACTCTTATTAAGTAAGGAGTAGTTAAACCTATAATCCTAGCTGTTCTCTTGTATAATACTTGCATTGCTTCAGTCTCTTTAGCGCCTCGCTCAATTTGCTCATTAAATAACTAAGTTTATAGTTTCCTACATCATTTATCATTTTCCTTTACATCAAACAATACCTCTTTTGATCTAGCTATCGCTGCTTCTATAATTCCTTTCTCTTTTTGAGTTACTATTGTCTTATTAAATATCGCACTTCCAAGATTTTCAATTGTGTCAAGATTTTCAGCTTCTCTTAAATCTGCTTCATCGAAATTTGCATACCAAAATTGCATTCCACGCATATTAGCTCTTCTTAGATCTGCATAACTAAAATCTAAAAATTTGAAAAATTTTGCATTTTCTAAATTAGCTCCTTCAAGATTTGCCTCAACAAATTCAATAATGCCACAATTCATATCTACATTTCTTAAATCTGCATCTCTTAGATCTGTACCTCTAAAATAAGTAACAAGATCCCCTGCTTCTACCATAATATCTCTTAAATCAGCTCTTTTAAGATTTGCCTCAACAAAATTAGCCCCATCAATTCTTGCATATCTAAGTATAGAATTTTCAAGATTAGCTTTATAAAAAATTGTTTCCCAAAAAGATGCGTCCTCAAAATTTGCAGCATAAAAATCTGATCCACGAAGATCTGCATTGTCTAATTCTATATTTTTTCCATTTGTAAAAGGTAAATATAATCCTTCAGCCTTTATACCTCTTAAATTCGAGTTAGATAAGATAATAGAATTACTTCTAAAATCTTGTTTTTTTAAATAACTCTTGAGAGCTTGAAAACCTTCATAATTATTTAAATTAAAACTCTCTTCCAGTTTGATTCCAGAGAAATCTCTTTCTCCAGCAAATATTTTACTTACAAATTCTGCTCCAGTCATATACTTTAATTGTGATGTCATTTTTAACCCTCCATTAACCACACAACTATAACAACTTAATAGTAGTTAATATAAGATATCTAATATATAAAATATTCCACTTAAAAATCCATAAAAACAATAAAATTTATATAGTATTTATTAATCATAAGTAAAATATGAGTAATTATGGCTAATAATGAAATAAGGCTTGATAATGTAGATAAAAAGATACTTTACGAATTAGATTGTAATTCTAGGCAGCCTAGCTCTAAGATAGCTAGAAAATTAAGAATTAGCAGGGATGTCGTTAATTACAGAATTAAGAAACTGCAGGATGATGGCATCATTACAAAGTTCATTGCTATTGTGAATCCCATCAAATTTGGCTATTACACTTTCAAAACATATCTCAAATTAGAAAATAAAAAAGAAAGAATAGATGCTTTTATCCAATTTCTTTGTAAAGATAAATTTGTATGGTGGGTAGCAACTTGCGAAGGTAAATGGGACCTTATTTTTGCAATATTTGCACAAGATGTAGTAGATGCTTACAGTAAAGAATTGGAATTATTGAAAGATTTTCATGATATTATTATTACTAAAGAAAACACTGTCATGGTTGATTTAAAAATTTATAGAAAGTGTTATCTTGTCAATAAAAGTTATGAAACTCTGTTTTATGCAGGAAAACCAGATGATCAGAGATTAAAGAAAGAAGAACTTGAATTATTGAAATTAATTGCAAATAATGCAAGAATGCCTATTGTAGAAATGGCTCGAGTTTTAAAATCTACCTCTATGAAGGTGATATATAAATTAAAGGATTTAGAGAAAAGAAAAATTATTTTAGGATACAGAATCCTTGTTGATTTGAATAAGCTAAAAAAAGATTTTTTTAAAAACTTTATCTATCTTAAAAATTTAACATTAGATAGAGAAAAATCTCTCATGACATTTTGCTCCCAACAGCATAGTATAGTATATTATATTAGAGGTATTGGCTCTTGGCAGCTAGAGCTAGAATTTGAAGTAGACAGTTATCAGCACTATAATAAGATAATGGATCAAATCAGAGAGCAATTTTCTGATATTGTTAGGAATGTAGAATTTGTTTTAGTCCAAAAAGAGCATAAATACATTTGGATGCCTGAAAGTTACGAGCCTTACTAAAATAGGACAACTCTCAAACCCTCATCTCCACTTCTTCCCCTCTTTTCAGTGCATTTGCTATAATACTGCCAATCTTATTCTTCTTCCTAATCTTTATTAATCCAGCAGCCCCTATTTTAGCAGTCAGCAGATATTCTCCATCAACATAAATGTGCACATCTTTGCCTTGCATATTACTGCCAAGATTAAATTCTATGTTTTTATTAGTAACATTAGTATTAAATTTAACTGGCTGCCCACCTTTCTCTCTTGTAGGAACTTCTTCTAGCTCTCTAATATCTATAGAAATACCTAATCTTTTTTCTATCTGCTCTATAGTCTTGCCTTCTTTACCAATTATTCTTGAAATATCTTTCTCGGGAATATAAACTATGCATCTATGCTCACTAATAATCTCAACCTTAACATTCTCAACAATTTTCCTGAACTCATTCATAATAGCTCTTGCAGCTAGCTGCTTGCTAGGTGTTAAATCCTGATACTTACCTCTCACTGGAACAACAACAGTTTCCTCACCATAAGAATAAAGCTCATATTCCAATCTTCCAGTATCAAAATCAGTTACAACTACTACTGGTCTTGCTAAATCTGCTTCTGTCATTCCACTTGGAACTTTAACAGTCATCTCTAAGCTTAATATTTTATCAATAGCCCCATTTTTAATAAATATTACAGTATCTATCACTTGTGGAATTACTCCAAGCTCAATTCTGCCCACAAATCTTTGTATTGCATCTATTGGATTAGTAGCATGCACAACTCCAGCCAATCCAATACCTGAAAGCCTTAAATCAGCAAATAGCTTAAAATCATTTGTGTTCCTCATCTCATCAAACACAGTATAATCAGGTCTCGAAAGCAGTAATATATCATGTATCTCCTGCGCATCTCCATGCGAAATAGCATATTGTGTTATATTCTCAGGCAAAATCAAGTCTCTAGGAGCTTCAATAGTCTTAACTATCCTTCCTAAACTAGCATAATGCTCAGCCAATGCCTGTGCAAATGTTGAGTTATGCGTAACAGTAAAATCACCTAAACAGTATAAACCGTCTTTATCTAATTCAAAACCATAATAGTTGCCATAACCGATATAATCAATTTCTATTCCAGTTCTTAACACATTCTTGGTCTGTTGCCTTTCGTGGCCTTGCTTTCTTCTTATTCTTACCGGTATTTTTGAAATATCGCCTGATATATGTATGCGATAATATTTCTTATCTTTCACATATTTTTCCTTGTAGTATGCTGCAAAACCAAGCGACCTAGCTAGATACAAGATATCATCTTTTAATCTTTCAAATTTTGTAAGTATTTCAAAACAATTTGCATACAAGTAACCGTCTGTATCTATTAAACCAGCTAAGATTTCGAGTCTGGTTTCATAATCATTGATTTTGTAAAGATATGGAATATGCTTGTTATGTATTAAGTTAGACGCCTTCATTTTATTTAAGAGTGGGTTAATAACAACTCCATCTCGACGACCAACAGTTATACCATATGTTTGACATGTTGTTTCAATTTTATGCGAATGATGTTTTAGTACCATTCCATTTTCCTGAGCATAATCTTCCAGGAATTTTACTATTTCAATTTCCGAGTTGGATATCCTTAAGCTTGCAGAAAGGCCATCGCCTAACCATAATCCCAAAAAATATGGGTTTATTGGAGTTTCTTTTTTAGGAAATGCTATTCCAGTCCTATATCCTTTACAGCGCTCTCTGATATGAGGGGGCAAACTTAAAAAATCTTTGACAGATATATTGAAGGTTTTTTCAATTTTCCTAGTATTATACTTCAAAGATAGAATATGTTCTTCATTAACTATGTAAGGGTCTCCTTTTACAGGCTTAACTTTGTACAGTCTTCCATAGCCCTCTGTAGTGCTTAATACATTCCTTGAATTGGAATCGGGTCCCATGATTAGATCCCCGGTTTTAATATTTTCAACCATTTTAATTGAACCATCATACATAAGGATTGGTGTACTTTTGCCGTGGCATTTCCCCATGCCAGGAGCTCCTGCAATTAATATTCCTTCAGCTTGCTCCTCAATCCTTGCCCTAAGCTTTTCTGACATAGCATAGTCAAGTAAATCTAATTTCTTAATAGGCCTAACTGCTGTAATCTCCCATCCATCTGAAAAAGGAGGCTTTGTTATTACAGTCCTGTAAGGCCCTAGCTGTACTATTGTTGATCCAGGTCTTTCAATCTCAATAAAAGCATCTTTCCTAATTCCTGCCTCTTCAATTATCTCAGTACTTATCTCTTGTATTAAATCTCTGTCAAGTTCTTTCTCCCCAATTGCAACAAACTTCCAGTTTCCAGGTATCCCTTTTTTAGCATATGGCAAAACATTTTCCCTTAAATGCACACTCATTGTAGTTTCATCAAAATAATCTTCCAGCTTTAAATGTCTGTGCAACTGCTCAACGTGAAAGAAAATAAAATCCATGCCTTTTGCCTCAGCAATCTTTGCCTGTATCTTATCAGCTGTAAACAAAATTGCTCCCTCATCATATGCCAAATCTCTTATAAGAGCATCAATCTCTCCTAGCCTTGCATATTTAATTTCAGCAGCACTAGGCTTCCTGCCCTTGAACTCCATCTTAATGTCATGCTTCCCAGCAAGCTCATGGATCTTCCTTATCTCCTCTAAGCCAAGATAGCCTATTGCCTTATTCAGGTTAGCCTGATGCTCAAGCTCAGATAATACAGCCTCATGAATTATAATTACCTCTGGCAAAAACTCATTCTCAGTAATCTTCTGAGTAACTAATCCCTCTATAATTACAGAAGTGTCTGGAACTAGTTTCTCTATTTTCTTAGTTTTTTTGTTCATATTTGAATTATAGTGTGCTCTTTTAAATATCTTACTCTACTATCTTGCATTTACTATACTTTAAACGGGAAAAAGTCATATTTATATTCTTTTGTCAATCGCAATATGTCAATGTTCCTTATCTCTTTTGAGAATTGCTGACGAAATTCCTTTAAGATCTGCT
>CAZRPY010000013.1:0-27987 GCA_964602245.1 uncultured Methanosarcinales archaeon | reverse complement strand
TTTTCACCTCGAAAAGTATTTCAAATTCCCAGCTTCCCAAGGCTCTAAGGACAAAGAGTATATTGGGATGAAACTCTGCGAATGTGTGCATCGTTTTTTCTAGATCCTGATTTACATTTGATACGTATACTAAGATATCATAAAATTCATATCCTATTTTCTCTAAATCAATTTGTATGGTAAAGCCATTGATAACGTGCTCTTCTTTGAGTTTCTTTAATCTGTATTTGACGATATCAACTGTCGTGTTTGTTTCTTTAGCTATCGCAACAATATTCTTGCGGGAATCCTGAGATATGCATTTCAGTATTTTCTTGTCAGCATCATCGATTTCCTTGATATCTTTTGTTATGCCATACTCAATCATCTTTGATCGTTGCTTTCCTAAAAGGTATTCTCTTGTAAATCCCGGAGAGCGGATGTTGATGAGTATATTCTTTTCAATGATGTGCTTTCCGTGCTCTCGTTCTATTTCTTGGTATACACTGAGCATCTCGAGCGGACTTTTGGCGAGAATTGAAAATGAGAGGTCGTATTTTCCGCTTACAGAAGCGACCCAACGGATATTCTGGTTTTTGACGAGCGAATCAATAATTTTCTTTTCATCCTCTTGTGTTATATTGAATAACTTGAGAAAGACTCTATAATGGGTATAACCTAAGCTGACAGTATTTATGAAGGTCACGAAGTTCTTGATGATGCCTTTTTCCTGCAATCTTTTAATCTTGTAACCAATAGCTTGTTCTGTTAAGCCTACTTCTTTTGCCAATGCTTTATTGGTTGCCCTACTATTGTAGTCAAGCCAATAGAGGAGCTTTCTGTCTTTTGCGTCAAGTTTTTCCATCTTATATTCTTCTGATTTAGGAATTTATATATAAATATTACCTATTTTGAAAAAAATTTAATGAAATATTTTATATTCTTATTGCTTGGATAGTTGTTACTGATTAATAATAAAAAGTGATGAAAGATGTTAAACTCAGAAAAATACTCAGTCAATGGTGCAATAAGCTCCGCTGAGCAGAGAGGAGATCCATATGCAGCAATAGCCATCTGTGAAGAGCACGGCAGATTTGTGAGAGGTGTCAGTATAGCTCTAAGAATTGAAGACCTTGAAAGGACCAATAGACTATATGAAAGGGCTATCCAGAAGGCCGAAAGAACTGGAGATTTTAGTCGCTGCGCTGAAATAGCGAGAATAGCAGGAAAACCGGAAATGGCAGAACTATTTAACAAAATTGTAGAATTTAGAAATGGGAAGAGGATTTAGCACACAGGGGGATTAAAATGAAACAGTTGGAACTAGAATTTCAAGGACCACTTGGCGGCTCAATGAGACTAAGTGATGATACATTACGCAAGAGAATTGCGCAACTCCCAGAAGAGGAGAAGGAGGAGACTAGAGTTGGGATATTAGGAGCCACTGTGCCATTCTACGAAAAGGCATTCGGATTTGATCTATCTACTTTTGATGATTACCTCTTACATAAATACGGTGGAGCGGGACACAGATGGGAAAGAGAACCCATAGATAACCCAGTCAAATACAATACGGTCAAGCACATGCGTGCACTTCGAATGATGGATTATGCAGATATTGCTACGAAGATTCATGAAGAAATGAGAGAGACAAACAGCGACATCTACAATTTGCCTGTGAATGTTTCAACAGCCATTTCAAATACCTGTTCTTTTACTAAAACTATAGACGTGGCGAAAAAATTTGCACAAGCGTGGGCAGCTTCAGCAGCTTCAGGAGTAAAGATTCCCCCGCTCATAGCTAATGGAATCTTTGATAACAAATTGTTTGACATCCGCATATTTGAGTCTCATGCTCAGGCACTTATAGATACGAGGAAAATGACTGAACAACAGTACAAACTCCTATTGGAACTTTCAGAAGTGGAAGATAAGTTTAAAAGTAACATCTTTTTGATGCTTGAATTTCCCTTACAAAGAAATTACATGCTAAAGGTGCTCGACAAGTATGTAAAGTGAGAATGGCTTGACTCAAATATTTTTTCTTTACAGCTCCGCAAGGTTTATATACAATGCATGAGCCATAATTGCTATGGAAAAGGATTTCATGAAGAGGATTGTAGTTGACCCAAAGGTAATGGTGGGCAAGCCTGTTATTAGAGGCACCAGAGTTACAGTCTCTGAAATTGTCAACCGGGTCGCTCAAGGACAGACTTTTCAAGATGTTACGGAGGATCTTGGTATTTCTACGGAGGATATTAAAGCTGCACTTACGTACGCTTGCCAGCTTGTGGAGGGCGAAGACATCTTTCCGGCAATAGTGAGTGATAAGCATGCGGTTTCTCGTTGATGTGAATCTTGGCAGGAAGTTTACACATCTTATGCAAAAAGCTGGGCATGATGCTATCTTTGCAAAAGATATCTTTCCTTTAACCACAGATGAAGAAATCCTAGCTAAAGCTTCAAGTGAAGGAAGAATTATAATAACTAATGACAAGGACTTTGGCGAACTGGTCTTCCTGCATGGAAAGACTACAAAAGGTGTCGTTCTTCTTAGAACAGCACTAACTGACGCAGCTGCGAGATTTGAATTGATAAAAGATGCGCTGGATAAGGCAGCAGGTAAATTCGTAGTTGTGAAAGATGGGAAGATTAGGGTAAGAAGCTTGAAATAATTTAGTGTTTGTTTGAGTGCCCATCATTACTTGCTCATAATCTTCTCTCTCAGAAAAAGTATTCAATTCTTTATATACCTTACGTAATTTATCATCTCCCTTTTGCACTTACTTCTCCCATCCATAAGCCCTAATATACTCTCTAAATCCTTGTGTATTTTTTGATAATGGTGGCAGCCAAGTTCCTATATAAGTTCTCTCCCAAACTAAACCCTCTTTATTTCCAATAGGCGCAAACTTATACTCATAATACTCTATTCTTATGTACTTTGGCGGTTTATCAGGAAAAGGATTATTTGCAAGCAAGCTCAAACTATTTTTATCATTATCCAGTAATTTCCATGTAAAATGCAATAGCCATGGATTTTGCTCAGGTGTTTGAAATGCAGCAAACCATATCTGCCAGTCAACTCTAGGCTGATAAGGCGCACTTATTGGCAATTCTCTGTAAGGATCTCCAGGTTTT
Source organism: uncultured Methanosarcinales archaeon (assembly GCA_964602245.1). Taxonomy (GTDB): domain Archaea; phylum Nanobdellota; class Nanobdellia; order Woesearchaeales; family JACPIF01; genus JACPIF01. The sequence continues at coordinate 24,867 of CAZRPY010000013.1, read as the reverse complement.
GCCTTAAACTCATAAGCCTTCCATTTTGTCTGTGGAGTTATAGCCTCTTCATCAGTTCCTTCAATAATCAACTCACCTCTAACATTTCCAACAGAACCAAAAGCCCCATATGTATTAACTAACTCCCATCTGTTAAATGACCTGTTCATTGCCTGCTGCCTAGAAAATAAATTCTCAATTACAGGAATACTAAGTAGCATTACAATTACAACTAAAGCCCATGCTGTAGCAAACTGAATCTTGCTCTCTACCTTATTCTTAGCTGCATGCTCAGCTTTCCTGGTAATCCACTTTGGCAAAATTCTTCTAAAGAAATTATCATCAAAACACGCTATACATGGAACAATTGTAATCCAATTAAGAAATGAAAGATTCCCGCTTAATATTAAAATAACTTGGAAAGAAATCATAAGAATTCCTGCAATATATCTTGCAACTCTCGGATAGAAAACAAAGAATGGAACTATCAGCTCAATAAAATGATTCCACAACACCCCTAGTTGATGAAACCATTTTGGCATAAAATGAAAGTAAGGGCTTAATGGGTTAGGAATAGGCTGTGTGTCATAATGGTAATATAAGCAAGTCAAATCACGCCAACAAGAATCACCTCTAATCTTAATCAATCCTGCTCCCAGATAAATCCTGAAAGCCAGCCATCTAAACAGCCATATTACTGGCACTGAAGGTGGTGTTTTAGGAAAAGGCCTTGGGTCTATTAACGGGCACAAGAATATTGCAAGAAAACCAGTTTCCAGTAATTGTATCTCCCATCCATAGCTATACCATAACTGTCCTATATGCACAAATGACAAATAAAGGAACCATAGAATTAAAAGAAAGGGCACATTAGCAAATCCCATAACAACAATTAGTGATAATATCACCCCTATCCATGCTAAAATAACCAGTAAATTATCTGATATACTAAACCAAAATAATGTTGGCCATTCCACAAACGCATTAATCTTGCTATCAAATCTGGAGCCAACAGCTTCTAAGAAATTCTCCGCAGGCAACAACCCATTCTCTCCTATTAAAGGTATAACCTGAGTTGCCAATGACAGAAATGCAAAAAAGTAAACAAAGCCAAGTAATCTCAGAAGCACAAACCTAGTAAGCCAATATTCTGGTTTTTCCTTAGATTTTAACCATTTAAAACTACTCATTGTAAAACACAATTACCCAACAGCCCTGTCAATACCCCTTAATATCTTATTAATAAACAGCAATATTTTCTGGAGTATATTAACATCTGCAAGTTCAATTACAAATTCCTTGCTAGTTCCATATTCTCTATTATTGCCATCATAATATATTATGCTAACCATAAACTTATTTTCTCCTTCACTTAAATCTTTGCCTCTTAACTTCACTTTATAAACAGTAGATTGCTCTATGCTAGGAATATTAAACTCTTTAACCAAACTTCCACTTTCTACCTTTATTTTAACATTCTTTGCAAACCCAGCTATATTATCAGCCTTAAACATAATCTCAAACTCCTGTCCATACTTAACTTTCTCAGGATAATTAAGCTCATTTATCTCAAACTTAGGAATATCTAAAACCTTAACCTTGATAATAGCAGCCTTGCTAGCCTCAAACCCTGACACAGTAACAGGAACTTGTTTTTCTCCAGAGGAATTAAAACCGACATTAAAAGCTACATCCATTTGCTGATTTATTCCTAGCTCAATATTCTTGCAATCTTTTAGCATACAAACTCTTAAATCCTTAAGCAACAAGGTTCCAAGATTTTTTACATTACAATTTACATTTATTTTTTCATAAATATAAAACTCTGCTTTTGAAGGCTCGCATTTAATTTCAATCTTTTTAGAATAAACCTTAGTTTCTTGCAGATTAGCCTTGATTATAGCCTCCATCTCTTCTCTTGAATTATACTGCCCATTAAATGATGCCTTAAAATCAGCTTTAGCACTTTCATTCTTTATCCCAAACACCTCCAAAGGAAATGTATAGATATATTTATTATCAAGTTTATCACTAACCTGAACAAGCCAAAAAACACTTTTCCTTTCTTTAGGCTTTAGCATTACTTGCACTCTTTCCTCTCCCACGATTTTAACCTCCCCTGGCCTTGCTAAGTAAAGCTCAGTTGAGATATAATAATCTTGCAAATTCTGCACTTCAGCTTGTACTAAGTTATAAGAGCCAAAATTAATCTCATTAGTAAGAGCAGATACTCTTAAAGATATTTCCTCTGCAAAATCAGCACTTGCATCTATAGCTTTAACATTAAAGTCTAGCTTTTCAGTCTGTATATCAATATTATAGCTTCTCCATTCATATCTTGAAGAGCTTGTAGATGCATCTAAGCTTTCTTTCAATGTAATATGCGAACCATCTATAAATCCAAACTCGCCATAAGTAACATCATAAGGCAGCCATCCATAGCCAGGAAAGTAAATCTCAGCCCATGCATGAGGACCCCAGTCATTAATATTATTGTAATTAGTATATGCCAGTCCAGAAACATATTTAGAAGGCACTCCAAGAGCTCTTGCCATTGCTATGAACAATGCTGTTAACTCATCACAAACACCTTCTTTATTGCTTAACACCCATGAAGCCTTCTGACTAGCATTTGCAGTTAATGTATCCAAGCTGTATTCTATGTTAGACTTTGTCCATGCAGCCAGCTTATGCATAACACTAAATAAATCATCATCACCCTCTGCTAATTCAGAAGCCTTTGCTATCACAGCCTTATTATCAGAGTCAATTATTATCCCTGGTTGCACAAATACCTTTACCTCTTCTGGAATATCCTCCTCTTTAATTGGAAAATCAACCTTTGACTTGATCTTAACAGGTATATTGTTTATTTTGACTTTAGCCTCTGACGAAAATTCTAAGGGGCTTTTTTTTGGACTATTCCATTGATATAATATAGAATCACTAGTAATTTCAGCACTAGGCAAATTCTTCCTGCTGATTATTTTCTGCTTATCTGTTTCTTTAGTGAAATAAGATAAATTAGCTTTAATATAATCAATCTCAGCATTTGACGAAGTGCTTATTAAATGAATATTAGAGCTTACCTTGACATTAAAGGTTATATCTTCTGCTCTGTAATAGAATTTATTCGCAAGTGCTACTGGTAATAATAGAAATAATACTAATATTATCCAAAAAATTCTATACAAACTCATATAAGCTATATGTTAAAAGATATTATATAAGACTTTCCAAGCAAATTTCCAATAATCTTTATAAACACAATACAATTACAATCTCTTTATGCCGAGGTGGCACAACCTGGTACTGCGCGTTTGAACCCATTTTAAATCATGTAAAAAAATTCAACTATCAAATTCTGCTTTTCCACTGGTCACTGGACATCTATTCGCGTGAGGTATATAAGTGTAAAACCAGTTACATTGTTTCACTAAAATTGAAAATTGGTGATTTAAAATGTTTACATTAAATTCAAACACTGCAGAATTAATTGGTATACACGTAGGTGATGGAACACTTTATAAAACTAATTGGAGCATCGTTTGGGAATTAAGAGGAAGCCTTAATGAAAAAGATTATTACTTAAACAATGTTGTGCCACTGTTATACAAAATATTCAATATAAAGTTTATACCAAAATACAGAAGTGGAGGAAAAAACGGTTGTTTTGGCGTTCAAACATCTAATAAATTCTTGACTAAGTTTTTCCTAAATTACGATTTTAGACCTGGGAGAAAGACACATACTGTACGAATTCCTGATTATATAATGGACTCTGAAATAAATATCCAGAGAGCCTTTGTAAGAGGATTATTTGATACTGATGGCTGCCTCAGATTCGACCATCTCAATGAGAAAAAACATTGTTACCCAAAAATTGAATTTGGTTTTGCCTCAAAAGGCCTGAGGGATGACCTTTATGCTTTATTGGTAATGCTAGGTTTTAGAGCCTATCTCTGGACTGATAATAGGAAGTGGATTTGCTATAAAATATGCCTTACTGGAAATATGGACCTCAAAAAGTTTATTGAAGATATTTCCCCCAAAAACGCGAAACATTTAAATAAATACCGTCTATTTCTGGAACAGGGGTATGTTATACCTATGCCGAGGTCGCATAACCTGGTATTGCGCAGTCATAAACTCTCTTAAGAATTTGTGGTGTTAGATTGCTAGGTTAACAGATTTTCATAAATCGTGAAGATCCTGTTCCTTCGGGAATTGAGGGTTCAAATCCCTCCCTCGGCGCCTTTATTTTATAGCCTTATAAAGATAGAATTCCAATGAATAATGTCAAAAATAAGTTATGAATTTCATAAATGGAAAGATGAGCTTTTACATATTGACAGAATTGTAAGCATTATTGTAATCCTTTTGTTAGGAATTCTCAAACCAGATTTAGTTGTGATTGTAGCTTTCTTCCTCATTATTCCCTACTTGTTATTAACTAAAAGAAAAATTCTAATTTATCATTTAATTGTAGCATTCTTTACATCATTAATTTGGATGCTTATAGCAAAAGACAATTATGGTTACAACCGATCATTTCTATCGATCTTGGGAATTAATTTATATCCTTTATTTTCGTGGGCAACAGGCTTATTTGTATTGTATGTTATATATTCACATTATGAGCATAAATTAAAAGAGCAAACCTTTATTAAGAAAATAAGCCTTTTTATTACATTTTATTGGCCACTTCTTATTATTGTAGAAACTATTGCATATCATCTGTTTAATATTAAAAATCTTGCTACAGCTATATACAAAGGATTGCCATTATGCAATTGTATGCATGTCCCATTATGGATGCAAATATCTTACTTTTCCATAGGACTTATCTTTTTCGCAGTTTGTTATAAATTAGGCCTTGAAAATCCTCATTTCAGAATAAAGAAACTTATAAAATAACTACCCAAACAACGCCAAAAACCCTTTAGCCTTCTTCTCCTTAGTCTCTATTAACTCTGATATATCTTCTTTCTGCTCCTTTAAGCTTTCAATCTGTTCTTTAATAATAGCTTTAGCAACATCACTTGGCACTTCCTCAGCCACTTTAGACAATACTGTAATAGAGTTGCTCAACTTTTCTATGTTATTGTTCAACTGCCCAATCTCTTCTAGCTCCTGTTTTTGTGCCAAGCCAAGGAACCTTTTCAACTTATAACCCAGCCCTTTGCTCTCTTCTATTTTCTCCTGCTCCTCAAGCTCATCTGAAACATCAACAATATCACTTGCCTTATCTTCTATAATATACAGATACTCCTTAGGCACATCAGAATCTCTTAATGAAACAAGCTTACTTGCAGCCTCTTCAACCTTTTCACCAGAAACAATTCCTTCTTTGACCTCCTTTGCCCTTTCAGCACTTACAACCGTGCTAATCTTAGCATTAACTACAAAAGGAAATAGCTTAACATCCCCAAACCTGCTAGGATCAATCTTGCCTTTATAGACAGTTGTATCCTGCAATTTCAATTCTTCTTCAAGTTCATCAATGAATAATTCTAATTTATCAATATCTGCTTGAGTTGCAGTGTTTAAAACTGCCAGTATAATCTCAACCTTCCCAGCCTTCTTTAAATCTTCTTCATCTGATACTATATCAGTAAACTTGCATCTTTTCTTAGCCTCTTCAATAACAAACTTCCTGAGATTATCTTCAGTTAATGTTTCTCTGCATTTCTCCACTAAGTCTTTCATCTGCCCGCATCTCTTATTGCTATTTTCAAAACATCTTTGCCTTTCTTCTTCAATCTTCAAACATCTATGCTCAGCATGTTTTATCTCAGATTTAGTTTCTCTCTCGCAATGCTCTTTTATCTTATCCAAATAATCCCCATAGTTCTTTTTCTCTCGTTCTTTACATTTCTCAATAAATGATTCTTTATCACAAATCTCTGGGGTATCTAGGCATATTCTTTGCTGATCTTGCCATCTATTCTCACACTGCCTAACAAAATCATCATAAGTTTTTAACACTGCCTGTCCAGTAATTTGTGTAGAAGTTGTTGTTGTAGTAGTTGTCACGCTTACACATTCATATCCAACCACACATTTTTTATCATCATACTTTACAACCAAATTTTGTCCCTCTGCACAAGTTGGTTTAGTAACCTCAGGGCAAGTTTGATGCTTTATGCATTGATAACTGCTGACACATCCGGCATTGTCATAATACACTTGTAATGTCTCATCTGTAGCACAACTAGGCTTTGAAAGCTGTGGACAAGCTTGTTGCTCACAATAATAATAAATACAACCATTGCTATCAGTTTTTCTTTGCAAAGTTTGTCCTGTTCCACAACTAGGAATTATTGGCTCTGGACATCTAGGGGTGGGGCATTGCTCAAAATCACAGCTTGGAGAAACTCTTTTGACATAACTTCCGTCTGGACATTGTCTTGTATCTGTAGGACATTGTGTTGTAGAAGGTTCACAAGAATAAATAACACATCCTTTCTCATCTACTTTCTTTACTAAATTATAGCCTTGAACACATAAAGGAAGAGAGAGCTGAGGACATTCTGGCTGTGCAGCTTCGCAATAATAATGCTCACAGCCTTTTGCATCAACCTTCGTCTTTAATACACTACCTTCTCCACAAGTTGGCACTAGATACTTTGGGCATATTGGCTTTCTTTTTCCATATTCATCAAAATCCTCTTTTTTTGCCCCAAAATTTTTCAGGCATAGCTCTATATATCTGTCTTTCTCACAAATATGTGACTCCTTGAATCTTTCACATTGTTTAATTAATCTTTCCCCTTCAAAATCAAACCTTTCTCTGCATACTTCATCAGCATTGTTTATCCTTTGTTCACTATAGAACTTACTTCTAGCCTTACACGCTTCAATTAGTGCATCTTTATTTACAGGGCAGGAATAAGCAACAGCATTTATCTTTTCTATCTCAGTTGCATCCTCTTTAACGAAAGCACTTCCTATTTGCGAGCAAGTTTTCTTTGAATTTTCATTGCATTTAGCTTCCTGCTCATCAATCCTGCTGCATACTTTCTGAGCATCCCCAACTTTCTCCCTAAACTTATTAATTATAATATCAGCAATTTTCTCTGGCTCGTTGCAATACTGTTTTATATCTCTTGGGTCCATATCTTCCCCTATATCCTCAAAAACCATGCCAAATATCATATGCTCTTTTGAATAACCTTCATAAGAAGGCCTAGAATAATACTTTTGCTCATATTGTTCATATCCCTGGTGCTCATAAGAAAAAGCCTCTTTCCTGCTCATCATCCTCTTAAAATCTTTCATTCCACTTTCAAATCCCTCTTCAGAAAAGCCCTCGCCAAACTTTACCTTGGCCATTCTATGCATCTCATCCTCACTTAGCTCACCTCTCATCATCCTCTCCATCATCTCTCTACTTTCTTCTGTGTCATAGTTAACTATTACTCTTTCTTCATACTCTACTCCAGACTCATCTCTTTCCTTTGATTTATCTTCATACAAATCAGAATCAAACTCAACCCTTTCATACCCTCTTTGCTCCTCAGCAAAAGATATAGCAGAAAATAGCATAATTAGCACTAAAGCTAAAGAATACACTCTCTTTTTCATCTAAAGCAATATTTGATCAAAGCTATATTTAAAGTTTACTCTATCTTAAAATACAAGGAGTAATGTTTATAAAGTATTCACTTATTCACTTTTATTATAGCGGGGTAGGGCTTTTGCGGCCTTAACTGACTGCAAACCTAAAAGCCAGGAGTGCCCGATGATTCCATTAGATTTCTAATGGGAGCGGAAGGCTCATAAGCATTCTGAGGCACCCATAGGTCGTCAGAAGTAGTGCAAAACTACTGCCGAATTCAAATCTGGCCCCCGCTATCATAGGCTGGGAGCTAAACCTTCTCAGCCTACTTTTATTATTCTTCTTTGATTTAAATCACTAAAACAAGTTCAACTATCAAATTCTGCTTTTCCACTGGTCACTGGACATGTCGACGTGAGATATATAAGTGTAAAACCAGTTACATTGTTTCACTAAAATTGAAAATTGGTGATTTAAAATGATTAAAAAAGAATGTCAAATAGCAGAGTTGATAGGCATACTCCTTGGTGATGGGTCCCTGAGCCTTAGAGAATACAATCCAACTTCCATTAACAGGCTAAAAATTACCCTTAATTCTAAGGATGATTTAGAATATGTCTCTTATGTCACCTCCCTACTAGAATGCTTATTCAAGACAAAACCTCTGGTCAGATTTAGGTCCAACGAAAATACAGTAGATATACTGATCTTTAAGAAAGAAGTAATCAAATATGTCATTGAGGAGCTTGGCCTAAAGCTGTCTCCAAAATGGAATAATGCCATTATACCTCAATCCTATAATTCCAAGGAACTAGGTCTGTTTGTAATAAGAGGATATTTCGACACAGATGGCTGTTTAGTGACTACCAATAACAATGGTATTATCTATCCTCGACTAGAGATGAAAGTGTGTCCCTCTCCAATGCAGTGTCAATTCATCCAGCTACTGAAAAATTATGATTTCAATATAGGAGTCTACCAAATAGGAAGAGGAGAAGTAAGAATTCAGATGAATGGCAAAAAAGAACTACATAAGTGGGTGAAACTGATAGGGTTTAGTAATCCGAAGCATAGTAAGAAATTGGTAAGATTTATCAGAGAGCCAAATTTGAGTAAATCACACTTTTATGAAAATAATGTAATTAATAAAATTAAGGAAAATTAAAATAACAATCATTAACTTTGCACTTTTCTTTAAATAAATGATTCGGTTCTTGTAATTCTCAATCCTAACACTAAATTTAATTATAAAAGCTAGGAAGATTATAAAGATGATTGAGAGAATAAAGATTAAGCTTATAATCGGTGCCGCTCTCGGAGAAGTTGAATGAGCCACTATAAAAGAAACAATCTGTTGTACAAAAATCATAAAAATAAATAATAGAACAGTCATTGTAGTCTCCTTAGTGTTGTTATCAAAAGCAGAGAAATTACCACATATCTTAATGTTATTAAAAGGGAAGAAAGGATATAAACCCCACTTGCTATAACTATCCTGTATTATGTGTAAAATTGTTCCCAAGAAGAATCCTATTGAGACAACTGATATTATGAGAAGAGAGGCTAGAAATACAATAAAATTATATTGATCTTTCTCAATTAAATAAATAAAAACAAAAATAAGAAGGGACAATATTATTGTAGAAGTGAAAACCCCTACTAATGTATGAGTAAAATTTCGATGAGTGGACTGTATACTATTTTTGTACTTATTAGGTATGAATTTCTTCAAAACAAAGTAGGTAGGCCAATAAATAAACCATCCTAGAGGATAAATGATGATTAATTGTAATCCTGAAAAGAATATACTTAATCTATTCCCTTGCTTTATTCTAAAAAAAGATGATTTAGGTTCATCTGTGTCAGGATACATAACTCCCAAAAACATCAAAACTGGACTCGATATCATGATAACTGAAAAGAAACTCTTAAGAGGATCTCCTATAATAACATTTAATGTCAAAAACAAAATAAGTCCAATAAAGATCCCTTGTAATAAATGATGTATTGCTCTCATTATTTATGTATCAATTAAGCTTGCTATATATCTTTATCTATGTAAATATCAGTCCTTGCAGATTCGACTGCTGAAATCTTAGATTAGAGCCTGCAACTAGGATAAACCATAAATACCCCTTATTCTCCACTAATCTTATGACTCTATTATGCGGCATAGATGAAGCAGGCAGAGGCCCATTAATCGGCCCTTTAGTTATGTGCGGAGTACTTATTGATGAAAGAGACAACTCTAAGCTAAAAAAGTTAGGTGTAAAAGATTCAAAACTATTATCTGCAAAGAAAAGAGAAGAGTTATACAAGAAAATTATTGCTTTAGTTAAAGATTATAAATTAGTAATAATAGACAGCAAAGAAATTGATGCAGCTCTAAAATCAGATTCTTTAAACTTAAACTGGCTAGAGGCAGACAAAACAGCAGAGATAATCAATCATTTAAACCCGGAAAAAGCAATAGTAGACCTTCCAAGCAATAATGAGTCTAATTACAGAAGATACCTAATGAAAAAAATTAAAAACAAAGATATAGAACTTATTCTAGAGCATAAGGCAGATGTTCATCATCCTGTAGTTAGCGCAGCATCTATTCTTGCAAAAGTAACTAGAGATTCAGAGATAGAAAAAATAAAGAAACAAATAGGCATTGACTTTGGCTCTGGCTATGCCCATGACCCCTTAACAGTTGATTTTGTCAACAAGTATTTCAAGCAATACGATTATTTATTCAGGAAAACCTGGATGACATACAAAGAAGTTGTTGAAAAAGCAGGCCAAAAAACATTAGCAGACTTCCAATTGCCAGAAAACAAATTCCTTACAAAGAAGGAACTGGAAAAATTAGAGCAACATGGCTACAGGGCAGTCGAGGTTAAAAACAAATATGAAGTACTAAGGCTTAAAGGCGACTGTACAATTGTTCTTTACATCACTGGAAAGCTCTTAATCCAAGGCCCTCCAGATTGCAAAAAGAAAGTTGAAGCTTTGCTTGGCATTAAATCGAAATAAAATTAAAAGAGAATGGAACTAGAAAGACCCAGAGTTGGCATTGGTGTTATAGTAGTTAAGGATGGCAAGGTGCTAATAGGCAAAAGACTGGGCTCTCATGATGCAGGAACATGGCACTTTCCAGGAGGTAAGTTAGAGTTTGGTGAGTCATGGGAAGGATGTGCAAAAAGAGAAACATTTGAAGAAACCGGAGTTAGGATTAAAAATTTAAGATTTGTCACAGCAACAAATGACCTCTTTAAGAAAGATGGCAAGCATTATATCACTATCTATATTAGAGCAGACTATGCCTCAGGCAAAGTGCAGGATAAAGAGCCAGACAAAGACATTAACTGGCATTGGGCATCTTGGAACAAGTTACCAAAACCCTTATTCACCCCTCTAAAGAACCTTATTAAGACTGGCTACAAGCTTAAATATTTCTAGTAAACATTTATAAACCAGAAATAAGGCAATATAAGCTAATTATACTATAGAGAACTTTGAATAATCCTTATATATTCAAAGTTCTCTTAGAGAATTTTGACAAATATGATAGATAATCAAAATTCTCTATAAATAATGAATTAAAAATGACCAAAATCAATAAGCTGGTAATGACAGGTTTTAAGAGCTTTGCCAAGAGAACTGAGCTGTTATTTGATGATGGATTTAATTGCTGTCTGGGTCCTAATGGATCTGGAAAATCGAACATCATGGACGCAATATGCTTTGTTCTAGGCAAGGCATCTGCCAAAGCCTTGAGAGCAGAAAGGCTAACCAGTTTTATCTACAATGGTGGAAAGACAAAACAACCTGCTAAGCAAGCAGAGGTTTCTATATTCTTTGACAATAGCAAGAAGATATTTCCTACAGAAGACAAGGAAGTTAAAATAACAAGAATAGCAAGGCATAATGGCCAATCATTATACAAGATTAATGATAAGGTAAGAACTAGACAAGAAATCCTAGAGCTTCTTTCAGTTGCCAAAATAGATCCAGATGGTTATAATATAATACTTCAAGGAGATATAGTAAGATTTACAGAAATGCCCTCAATGGAAAGAAGGCAATTAATTGAGGAAATTGCAGGTATCTCAATCTATGAGGAAAAGAAACAAAAGGCTTTAAGAGAGCTTGAAAAGGTTGAGGAAAGGATTAGGGAAGCGGAAATACTGCTAAAAGAAAAACAAGCTAACCTTAATGAATTAAAGAAAGATAGAGATCAGGCATTAAAGTTCAAGGAGATGAATGACAAGATCAGGCAGCATCAGGCATCATTCCTAAAGCTGCAGATAGATAAAAAGGAACACGAAAGAAATGAGCTGCAAAAGAAAATAGATGAGCTGCAAAAAGAGCTTGACAAAATTAACAAGGAAATAGCAGAGTTTCAAGCGGAAAACCTGGATAAAAGAAAACAGATTGAGCAGATAACATTAGAGATTGAGCAGAAAGGCGAGAAAGAGCAGGTTGAGCTAAACCGGGATTTAGGCAATATTAAAGTAGAAATTGCCAAACAGCAGTCAAGGCTAGACGTCTGCAAGAGTGAGCTTGAAAAAATCAAAATCAGAAAAATTGATCTGGATAGTTCTATAAAAAATTCAGGGCAGAAAATTGAGCAATTAAAGAAAGAAAAGGCAGATCTTGACAAGAAAAAGTCCCTTGAAGTTAAATCTTTAGCAGAATATGAAGACAAAATAAAGAAATTTAAGGAGAAGAATAAGCTGGAAGACGCTGCTAATATTGAAAAAGAAATCCTAGAACTAGAAAAGTCTGTTGAAGAAAATGAAAAACAAGCATCTTTAATGCGAGAAGAGCAACATAACATGCTCAGGGAGAAGGACAGGATTGACTTCCAGCTTAAAACAATTGACGAAAGGCTAAAGAAAGTAGAAGAGATAGAAAAGGAAAACAAGGCAAAGTTTGACGAGGTAAGAAAGAAAAGGGAAGATTTCAAGAAAGCAATTTTAGAGCTGAACAAGCTTCTTGATGAAGATTCAGGATTAGCAAAAACTCTCCATTCTTCAAAAAACAAACTGGACAATTTAAGAGACGAGGTTTCAAAGCTTATTGCCAAAAGTGTTGGCATCCAGGAATCTCTAGCTTCAGATGTTGCTATTAGAGAAATCTTAAACCAGAAGAGCAAGATTAAAGGTATCTATGGCACAGTTGCAGAACTTGGGCAAGTAAATGCAAAATATTCTTTAGCATTAGAGATAGCAGCAGGTCCCAGGATTAAGAGCATTGTAGTTGAAGATGATAAAGTGGCATCAGAATGCATAAAATATCTTAAAACAAATAAATTAGGAATAGCAACATTTCTGCCATTAAACAAGCTTGAGGCAAGAGAAACTAAAAAAGAAATCCTAGAGCTTGCAAAATCCAAAGGCTCTCATGGCTTAGCTATTGACCTAGTTACCTTTGATCAAAAGTTTAAGAAAATTTTCAATTATATCTTTTCCAACACAATTATTGTTGATAATATTGACACTGCTAGACGCTTAGGCATAGGCAATGCAAAAATGGTAACACTTGATGGCGATTTATCTGAACTCTCTGGAGCTATGCAAGGCGGCTATAGGCATAGAAAACTTGGAAGTTTCCAGGATAAAGATCTAGGTATAGAGGTTGAAAAGAAAAAGCAGGAGCTGGAAAATCTGGAAAAAGATATTGAAGAAATAGAAAAGAAAAGAACTGCAATAGAAAAAAGAATTGAGCATTTAAGACAGTTTAAGGCAGCTCTTGAAGGTGAAATTATAAAGGCAGAAAAAGTTTTGCATCTGGAAGCAGGAGATGTTGAAGTTTCAAAAAAGCAGAAAGATGAGCTTAATGAACTATCTGCAAAACTTGACAAGAAGTTAAGAGATTTAACTGACAAGTTATCAGGCATAAACAAGCAAATAGCCTCAGGAAAAATTAAAAGGCAGGAGCTAAGGGCTAAAGTAATAAATCTTAGAGATCCTGTTCAATTGGCAGAGTTAAGGACCTTTGAAGAAAAAAGATCCCAGCTTTATGAGTTAATGGTAAAAATAGATTCTGATATTAAAAATATAGATTTGCAAATCAACAGCCTGTACGAGCCAGAGATAGAGAAGGCAGAAAAAATTCTAAAGCAAATTGGCAAGGAAGAAATCCAATTTACAAATGAATCAGCTAACTTAGAAAAATCAGTCAAAGATAAAAATATTGAATTAAAGCAGAAAGAATCCCAGCTTAAAGAATTCTCCTCGAAGTACAGGGCATTATTTGAAAAAAGGAAAAAGCTTGAAGACGAGATGCATAAGAATGACTTAAAGATAAACTCAAAGCAACCTTCTAGCCGAGAAGTTGAGATTAAAATGAACAACCTTACTTTCCAGAGGGCAGAGATAATAGGAAAATTAGCTGGAATGAATGAAGAGTTTGAGCAATACCACGGCATAAAGATAATTATTGATAAGACAGAAGAGCAATTAAAATCAGAGATATCTAAATTTGAAAGATTAAAGGCAGAGATAGAAAGAGGCGGTGTTAATATGAAGGCCTTAGAGATTTATGATAGTGTTGAAAAGCAGTATAATGAACTTGTTGATAAAAAGGAAAAGCTGCTAGTTGAAAAGAATGATGTCCTTAAAATGATGGATGAAATAGAAGGCAAGAAAAAAGAGTTTTTCATGAAAACTCTAAATGTTGTAGATGATAATTTTAAGAGAATCTTTAATATTCTCTCAAGCAAAGGCGAAGCAAATCTAGAGCTGGAAAATCCAGAAAAGCCATTTGAAGCTGGTTTGCAGATTAGAGTAAGACTTACTGGCAATAAATTCTTGGATATAAGAAGCCTTTCAGGTGGCGAAAAAACATTAACAGCCTTATCCTTTATTTTTGCAATCCAAGAGCATGAGCCAGCTTTATTTTATATTCTAGATGAGGTAGATGCAGCCCTAGACAGGCATAACTCAGAGAAATTCGCAAAGCTAATTGACAAATACTCAGAAAACGCCCAATACATAATCATCTCCCATAATGATGCTGTAGTAACAGAAGCTAATGCATTATATGGAATCTCAATGGATGAAAATGGCATTAGTAATGTCGTAAGTTTGAAGATATAAATCTTAAAAGCGCCTGCAGCTTATGGCACTCGCATTTGAATTGAGGATACCTATAGTGCCCTATAGAATCTTAATTAATAATTCATTTTTTATTTTAACTTATATTTGCTAATAATATTTTTAATATATTCCTTAAATAATATACTTCTATTTTTGCAACTTATATCTTATTCTAATGTCTAACTACTTATTTTTTTTTATCTAGCGATGCTATTTTAACTAATACTATATGCCATTAGTCTGCGACGCTTCGAAAATCAAAGATTTTCGAGGCTAGGAAATCTTTGATTTCCTATGCATTAAAAACTCCCCAATATCTCTCTCAATCTATCAATAGTTCTATCCCATGTATAATTTCCCTGTATAGTCTTCCTCGCATTCTCTCCTAACTTTTTCCTTAGCTCAGGATTATTAATCAAGTATTCAAGCTTTAAACTCAGCACGTAAGGATTCTGTTTAGGAAATATCAGTCCATTCCACTTATCTCTAATATACTCTTTTATTGAACCAACAGGTGTTACAACAACAGCCAAACTTGTAGCCATTGCCTCCATTGTAGCTAAAGAACTGGTTTCTGTTAATGACGGTAAAACAAATATATCTATCACCTGCAGATAAGGCATAATATTATTAGTTGGCCCTATAACCTTAATCCTATGACCACTAAGCATTTTCTCCTCAGCCTTTACACCCCTTCCAACAATTAGCAAATTCACATTATACTTCTTCTCAATCCTCAGGAAAGCTCTATACAAGGTTTTCAAATCCTTTTCTCTGCCAATCCTGCCAGAAAATCCTATTATAACTGAATCCTTGTCAAAATCTAATCTTTCTTTAAGCTTATCTTTCTCTTGCGCAGGCTTGAACTTCTCAATGTCAACCCCTAACCTGATAACTATCTTAGGAGTTTTTATCCCCTGCTGCCTTAAAATCCTTGCAACATCAACTGATGGTATAAGCAAAAGGTCGCATTTATTATAGAAATACTTTGCAACCCGTTTCACCAGCATGGCAGTCATAAATTTATTAATATGCTTTGCCCCAATACTTCTTGTTACCAGCTCCCATTCAATTGAATGTATGTATGCCAAAACAGTTTTATGTGCCTTCCTGCCAAGCCTTATAGCAGTCATTCCAATTGGCCCAATTGTCTGTGCCCATATTATATCATTCTCTCTAACAAGCTCTTGTATCTTCTTAACATTAAACCTAGGTGGTATATAATCGCCTATCTGAAATTTGTATAAAGGAAATCTAATGATCTTAACATTCTCTATCTCAATGCTATCACCTTCAAACTCGGGAGCTGCTATAGTTATCTCAAACTCATTAGCTAGTTTTGGCACTATCTCTAGCAGAAATCTTGCAATCCCATCCCATCTAGGCAAAAAGCTGTCAGTAGCTATTAATAGCTTTCTCATCTTACTTTAATAAACACCTCTGCATACTTACATTTATTCTTCAATCCATTAAGTATTGCCAGCCTGTAAACATTCCACAATAATGAAAAAACAGCTAATTTCTGGCTCTCATGAAGCATTAAAGCCCTAATCTTTGTGTCAAATGTCTTTGATATATCCACTACTAGCTTAGGGTAATTCCTTTTCCTGATATTAATTGGGTTCCATACTCCAAAAGTATAGACCTCTGCCTTATACCTCATTTTATTTAAGGTATCTTCAAGAATATAGTATGCAGCCTTATGATCAGGATGTGGATCATCAATAGAATGTGTGAAAATCTTGCTAGGCTTGTATTTTTGAATTAATCTTATTACCTTCTCAATTATCCTTCTCTGCTTTACCTCTTTCTTAAAATCCCCTTCTTTAAGCCCAAAATACATTAGCTCTTTTCCTCCCAGTATCTTATCAGCCCTCTTGGACTCCTTTACTCTTTTAACTATTATCTCTCTTTTTTGCAGCCATGGATGACTGCCTTCACCAAATGATAGGATTACTGTAACTACATATCTCCCTTCTTTTGCATATCTTGCTAGAGTTCCCCCTGCACCAATTATCTGGTCATCATTATGCGCACAAAAGAACATCACAGTCTCTTTCCTAATCCTTTTATCTGCCATAAAACTAAAATTAGTATAAAACCTTATATAAATTTAATCTAATAGCTAGCTTTTAAATACTAATAAAATACCTAGAATATTTATAAAGATTCAAGTAATACTTAAAGTCATTTGCTAAAATGGGTAGGAAAACTCCAAAGGAAAGGAAGGAAATCTCTAGCACTTTCTTTCAGAGATATAAAAAATGGTTTATAGCATTATTTATTATTTTTCTGCTATTTACGGCTTTTAATATATTCTTAGTCTTATTAAAACTTCAATTCAGTGTAGGAGAGGAAATAATCCTGCAAATAACTCCTAATACAAACTCTGTTTTTCTGAATTTTGGTGAAACAAAAGAAATAGTATTTAGTATAAATGCAACAAATGCTGTATTTTGCACTGCCTCCTGCAGCTATAGTTTTGAGGACATAAGCCTGTCAAAAGAAATTGACCAAGGCACTTTTTCTTTATATGGCCATTCTGGATTATCAAAAGCCTATAACCTATCAGTAGAAAAGCTAGGCACTGGGCAAAACCTATACAATTTCAAGGTATCCTGTAAGAATAAACAAACCCTCTTTTGCGCAACAGATGAGCAGGAAAAATCCTCAATATCTTTAATCATTTTGAATTATGATTTAAGTGAAGCCCAGAAAGAACTTAAAAAAAGGCTCAGGCCAGCTCTATCTGAATTTCTTCTTGCTTTTAACACAACAGACTACAAACTTCAGGAGATTAACAACAAATTCTTTGCACTTGCTACTCAGATTAATGTTGAAGATTTGATAATAATAAAGAATTCTGTCAATGAGATATTCAACAATTTACAGGTAGACATTGAAGGTCTTAAAGTATTATGGTATAATCAAAGCTATTTTGAATTAGATTCAGAATTTGATGATAGTTATAGCCAAAGAAATAATGAAATCCTTGGACAAATAGCCATTCTTGACAGGACTCTAGATGACAAACTAAAGGAACACAATGAAAGAATAAACATTTTTAATGCCTTACTTTCCAATGACTATAAAGAATTAGCCTCCTTGAATTATATAGCCCATGATAATTCCTCATTAATCATATTAGGTAAGTTAAAAGTGCTTCTAAGTGACTTGGGAAACAGCATAGTAACAAACAACTTTGCAAACTCGCAACTTGACCAATTATTAAATGAAGCCAATAACATATTCTATCTTTTAAAGCAAACCTCTCTAAAGAACTTTAACATAATAGATACTGAAGGAAAACACCTGCTAAATTTTGAATTTGATATGCTATGCAATACTAAGGGCAAATGCTTTGAGCATGCTACACTTAAAGATTTAAAACATGATAGAGAACTTAACAATAGCGAATTAGCTAAAAATTGTAAAACTATAGAAGAACTAAAAGATATTCACAATAAAGAAAAGAATCTCTCTTCTGATTTCATGAGGAACAATTTATCTAATTATAACCAAAGTGTATTAAATCAAACCCTTTTATCTCTATTAAATCACTTAAAAATAAATCTAACAAACAAGTATGTTAAAGAATTTAATGAAATATTAAATACCAATAGTACTTTAGGAAATTATTCAATTTCAGCATTAAATACTCTTATTCCTGACAATGAAAGCTCAGAACCAGGAATAACTAATCCTTTAAACATAGCTCATGACAAATTATTGGCAGCTATTAGCCTGGAAATCCAAGAGAGCCTTAATAACTATAGCAGCAAATATTGCAATAGAGCCTTAACCTATTCACAACAAAACTTTAGCCTATATCTTCCAAATATATCGCCTTTAACCTTAGTTGTATTTGAAACCAACTTTACTCCGATACAAAAAGTTAATGTAACTTTAGAAGAAATTCCTCCCATCTGTTGCGTTTTCAATAAATGCAATCCATGCTGCTCAGATGAAAAATGTGCAAATAATCCTGAGCTTTATCCTATAATACTCTTACATGGGCATTCCTTCAACAAGCAAAATACAGCAGAATATTCTCTAGATGCTTTTAACAAAATTATAGCAAGGCTTGAGAAAAAAGGCTATCTGAATGCAGGTGTTATCACACCATTATCTAGTTACTCAGAATTTATTAAAGGCGAGTGGGGCTTATCAGGCAAGCCAGTCTTAGTAAAAGGAAGTTATTACTACACAAGTTATTTCAATCTTGGCCAAAACGTTATTGTAACCCAGAAAAGCGAAAATATAGAGACTTATGCTATAAGGCTTAAAGAGCTAATTGATCTAGTCAAGTATAGAACAGGTAAAGAAAAAGTAATAATAATTGCTCACTCAATGGGCGGCTTAGTAGCCAGAAGCTATATCCAAATCTTTAGTGACCAATCTATTCATAAACTAATTTTAATTGCCACCCCTAATCATGGTATTGAAGGCTCTATTAATGACTACTGTCCAATTCTTGGAGAGAGAAAAGAATGCAGTGATATGTCAGCCTCAAGCATATTTATTAATAGACTTAACACAGCAGAGCCTCTAAGAAATGCAAAAATTTATACTATCTCAGGCAAAGGCTGCAAAACAGTTAATGAAGATGGAGATGGCATTGTAACGCTTAACAGTACTCAGTTATCTTATGCAAAGAACTATGCAGTAGAAGGAAACTGCACCTCAGTATTTGGAACAGACTTGCACAAAGACTTATTAAATATTGATAAGTACAAAACCACAATGGACTTTATCGAAATAATCCTTGAAGAAGAGATTAGGTAAAATGCGCAGACCGGGACTTTCAATCTGAAGGATTGAACCTTTCAGGCTTTGAACCCGGATACCGAGCTCTCTTTGCTACTTCTATATTAGCTTGGAAGGCTCGAGTCATAGCCATAGTCCCATCATTTGATGTTTAGACCATCTGCGCACAAGCTTAAGGTTTCGATTTTAATTTATAAAGCTATTGTTTAGCAACATATTTATACATCATAATATATTCCAGAATATAAAGTGGACAAAAAGGCAACAGTTTACACCTCAATAGGCGCTCTTGCAGTCTTGCTATTTATCCTTGTATCATTCTTAGTAATTTCTCTTTCAAAACAAAATGAAATAACTGGAGCTGTGGTAGCTGATACAGAAACAGAAGAAAGCCAAAATACAGAAAACCTGCCAGATAATATAGTCAGAATAGTAAATAATGGGCAAGTTTATTATGTTCATAAAAATAGCCTCATTAATCATGGAGCCTAAATACTTTCTCTAATTATCTCTAAAAATTTTTCAAAATCCTCTTCCTTAATATTAGCCCCAGCAGCATGCTCATGCCCTCCACCATAGCCTTTAACTCCAGCATTAAAAGCTCTCTCTAATATTGGCTGTATTCTTGCTTTAGAATATCTTAAGCTGCACTTCATCTCTCCTGATTTCTGCCTGCAAACTATTACAAATTTGTCGGGATAAAGGTAAAGCAACTCATTGCTTAAATCTGATGTAAATGAAGTATTAAGCTCTGTATAAGAATAAAGAAGTATTTTATCCTCGGTAACAGAATTTTTAGCCTCTTTCAGCAATTTATTATATTCTCTTTCCACTTTTTCAAACCTCTCATAAACATATCTGCCTTCCTTTGTTTTCTTTTCCATTATCTCATAAGGACTTTTTATTGTAATCAGATATTTAACACATTTCTTAATCTCAGATGTCTTTCCTTTTAGTATAAAAGAAAATATTCTCACAAGCTTCCCGGTTTTAGTGCCAAATAATGCATCCTCAGGCCTTTTTACTTCTGGGTATAAATCAGGATACTTTTTATGAAATTCTTTAGATAATTCAGTTAATTGCCAGTCTCCTGTAATTCCTATCATTGCAATCCATAAATCCTGCTTAACCACCTCATAGCAAATCCTTGATGTTGAAGAATAGTCATTATAGTCATAAATCCTAGGGTTAAAATATTTGACATTATACCTTTTCACAGGCGGATGATGGTCTATCCAAACTACCGGAACGTTTGCTTTATCAATAAAATCCTGACTGACCATAGGCTTATCCAGCACAAAGATCTTATCAGCCTTAGTCTCAAAAACCCTGCTTAAATACTCTTCACCTAACTCAGCTGAAGCCTTTATAAAACTCCAATTACCTGCCTGCTTATATCTATAAAGCAATAAAAAAGATGTCAGTCCATCAGGATCGTCATCAAATAGAAAAAAGGGATTACTGCAATTATCAAGCTCTTCCCTTATTTTTTGTATATCTTTTTCAGGCAACATTTTTTAAATCATTCATTCAAGTTTTCAATCCTAGAGCTCTCCAGCTTCTTGAGAAGGTGTGTCTATCATATGGCAAATACTCTGCAGCTTCTGTAGCATTTCCATCAAAAGCTGAAAATGCAGCAACAAATAAATCTCTCTTTTTCTGGTATAAAGGTTGTCTGCTTCTTTTTTGAATTGGTAGCCCGTACGATCTCCAATACCTTAAAAAGGTACTAGCAGAATATTTTTTGTTATCTAATCCATATTTGTGTTTCGATGCTTCCCAAGCATATCCATCAAATTTAGCATGAGCAGGAATAATGTTGTCACTAATCTCTTTTGAGGAGAATAAAGGGTCTCCAACTTTTCTAACTTTTACACCTGCAGCTTTCGCATGTTTTGAGGTGGTTTTTCTTGACAGGTTTAAAATTTTCGCAGATGCTGTAGTATTACCTTCATTAGCCTCTACTGTATAAGGAATTTCTGCAATCTTTTCCTGTGGCAAACTATTGGTTATTATTTTTTCTGGTATTGCTAACTCAAGTTGGCCATAAATTCTTAATGCACGATATATACCTGAATCAAAGCTGGATAATCTAGAGCGGCTTCTATCTTTGTAAGCTTCAAAATTCTCTCTAAATAAAGCAATAGGATTGCCATTATATCTTCTTCTACCAAATTCAATAGATAAAGGCTTAAACCTAATAGCGCTTATAGGCCTGGGTGGTATAACTAATCTTCCATCTCTTTCATATCTGTCCCTTAACTCTTGTAACCTTTCTTCTAATAGCCTAGTATCTATTTTATCAGGAGTTATACTCCATAAAAGGTCTGCATATTCATGTGTGCCAGATTTAATAGATAATAATTCATTTATTGCATCTAGGTATGGTAAATCTAATCTATTCCTTAGTGCATTAACTACTTTTGATATAGATAACTTTGGTTTTTCTTTTTCTTCTTCTTGTTCATCCTCTTTACCTATTGAATCATATAAAGTGCCCCATACAATTCTTGAATCTAAACTACTAACTCTTCTTGCCTCATAAGGAACCTTAAATACGTCATCAATTAACCAGGCTATATCTCTATATAAATCATCAAAAGTAACTGAATAAAAATTTTTTTTGCTGTAATTCAGCCTCTCTATTGCAAATCTTGTTACCCCCTGTTCAAGTTTATGAGGTAAATCATAAGTTCCAACAATCCATCTAGCATCTTTTTCACTAACCATTTTCTCAACTTGCAACCTTTTATATCTTCTGTGCAATCTTATTTATTCAATCTTCATCCCTTAGGCTTTTAAAATATATCCCCGTATCTATGCACAACCGCTTTCCCGTTATCAAATCTAAGCACTGAAGCTATTGAAGTCTGTGCAACAACATTAAATCTATCATTAATCTTAGCCAAGTCAAGCTTCAGATTCTTAACAGGCTTAACTATAATTGCAGACTTTGTCTTGCATAGTTTTATCTTGAACATAGAAGAAAGGAATTCTAAATGTTTATTTAAATATAGCGTAAAATCAAGCAAAATCCAATTTTATTATTAATTTGCAAATTATTATTATTTTAAGTTATTATTTTTCGAGGCTCGTATGCAAGTTTAATAGTTTAGTATCTCTAATTCTTACGCTGTCAAAGACCTACTCATTATAGACTGCGCAACTAAGTTAAACAGTATCATAACAATTAATGCTATTACTGTATATATTATCGTACTATTTACAAGGTTCTTACCTAAAGTATATTTCTCATTTAGCTTATCAGCACCATTCTCAATCCCATTTACCAGAACAGTTAGTATATACACTATCTGAATCACATAAATTCCCACTACAATCTGGAAATGATAAGTGGGAATACTGTCTCCAAATAAATCAATTAACCCAGCAGCACCTCCTGGAGCATCTCCAGCAGCAATCCTTGGCAATAACTCGTTTAATTTTCCAAGTATAGCTGTAATCATGGAGGTTATTCCTATAACTATGCCTGAAATAGCAGGTGTTAAAAATGTTATTTGTGATTTCATTGAGCTTATTATATCAGCCATTAAATCCTTCAGCCTCTCATTAACTTTATGTATCTCTTTAATATACCTGGAAACATTTACTAAAGCCTGTGCAGCAATTCTAGGCCCTTTCTTAATACTAACAGTTAACACTTTCATTGAACTCTCTATAAGGTTTGAAGGAAACAAAACTAAAGCTCCAGATCTTGGGTTAAAGATGGCATCCTGAACACTCATTCCAAGCTTTCTTATGTTATTGCTTACAATCTCAAAAAACCCTCCTGAGACAGTCCCTCTCATATTCTCAGAGACTTTTTCAAAAGCCATTTCTGCTGGCAACCCATCTCCAAGTCTATTACCTAACTGAAATAATGCAGCAGCAAACTCCTGCTCCAACTGCTTGGATTTCTCTCTTAATTTTATTAGCGATGAGTTGCTTAGTTTATAGTAAAACCCTACAGACAAGCCTATGCTTAAAGGTACAAATAAGCCCAAAATTGAAGCTCCAAGCCCGTATGGCCCTACCATAACCACTTCACCTGCTTCATTCGGATATTTGCTCTCCCTGTAAGCCTGCAAACAAAATTGATTGCCACAAACACTGCTCTCCTCAGGCGCTCCAAAGCCAATATCAAAATTAGGGGCAATAGTATGTAATATCAAAGGAGAAAACCCTAGTAAAAACAAAACAATAAATACAATAATACCTATACTTAATGGTGATACTGATAATTCCTTCTTACCAATATTAATTATTATTTTTTTATACTTCTTAAGCTCAGGATTCTCTTCTGAAATATCAGTCTCTCCATAGCCTGTTGGTCTTTTGGCTAAAATTTGCACTCCAATATAAAAAATGCTAAAAGGCAGCAGCACATTATAAAGTATTGCTAAATGATACCATTTTACTCCTTCAAGAAAGCTCACTACTAATGGAAGGATAACTAAGCCTAGTATTGGCATTATTATTCCAAGCATGTGCAGCATTGTAATAGGACTCTTAAGGTTTTGTGCATAATGCAGCATCTTCTCAAAAGTCTCATCCAGCATTACATCTAATGCTTTATCCAGCAAAGTTAATCTTCTGTCTTCACTCCCTTCATAAAGTGATGCCTCAATCAAATGGAAAGATTCAATATACTCTAAGTTCCATTTTCTCCATGTTTCCAGGTAAGCATCTAAAGACTCTTTTATTGAATCATATTTCTCTGTCTCAATATCCCACAATACCTTTTTTAAGTCAATTGCCAGTGGAGCTGCTAAATGGTCAGATGCAAACTCTACAGCATTCTCTAAGTTAGAAGTATGCCTCATATATGTAACAACATAAAAAATTGACAACACCATCTGATTGCTAGCCTTCATTCTCCAAGTATTAGCCAAGAAATCCGGAATATTTTGCAGAGGTATGATTAATGCAACCCCCATAAATATAAAAAAGAACACAAAAAACATGCTCTGGAACAACAGAAAACTAAGCACAGAGCCCATAATAATTATAAATAAAGGCAATAATACTGAGAAGGACATTGCTCCATAAGGTGTTATGTTTAGATGTATTATGTTAATGTTTTCATTCAACTCCTCAATTCTTTTCTGCCCCGGGCTTATCCTAAAGATTTTTTCGCTTAGATTGCATAACTGCTCATATAAAGTAAAATGCCTTGGCAGGTTCTCTTTCTTAAACTGTTGGTACTCTCTAGAATACACAATTCTTGGAGCTTTCTCAAGCCTAACATCAAACTGCTGCTTTATCCTTTCCTTATACTTCTCGTACAGCTTCCCTATCTCCTCATTTGTAAACTCATTCATCCTATCACTTCTTTTTTATTATAGAGAATTTTGAAATATTATCAGTTCAACGAAAATCCTGTGATTTTCGAGCATTGGAACACAGTTCCAAAGTGTCAAAATTCTCTAAGAGAACTTTGAATCAAATATATAAAACTAATGGATTATT
>CAZRPY010000012.1:0-35815 GCA_964602245.1 uncultured Methanosarcinales archaeon | reverse complement strand
AAAATCTACGATTTTTGACGCATTAGCAGTTTTATCCTAAGGCATTTTGACCTTATGCCAATGGACTTTTAGGACAGAGCCGGTGTTAAAAAAGCTGGGAGAAGAGGCTGAGTATATAGGTTAGGTAGCCTCTGGTTCAATCACGATCTTACCTTTCTCTGGATGTATAAAAGCCTCTTTACCTTCTTTTAATTTTAAGAAATTAACAATCTCTTTTGGTATTCTTACAGCAAGAGAATTCCCTGTTTTAGTAATCTTAGTTTTTTTGCCTAGTCCCCATATCCCTCTTTTCTTAGCTGCTTCTTCTATTGCTCTTGTTGTTTTTTCATCTGTGAAAGATTCATTACAATTATTGCATATTTCAGCTGGAAATTCTCCTAAATAAATACCAAACATTGTTTCTTGGATTTTATCTTTTTTTAGGGTTCCTTTTCCACAAACAGGGCATGTCAGAAATCTGGAGGATTTCTGAGCACTAAAAAATCTTTCAGATTTTTTATGTTTCATCTTAAATCACCTTGGTTTTACTGTTAATACGTAAAAATCGTTTCCAATCTTTTTGTAAACTACACAAAAATATTTGTAATATGATAATATTTTATCTGGTTTTTGAAACTCTTTAGAGCCTCTTTTTATTCCTTCTTCAGCCTCCTTTTCTGATATGCCTCTAGCAATCATTTGTTCTCTGGCATGCTTAGAGTATTTTACAGCCAAATGTTACACCTGTAAGTATTGTATATACATTTATATTTAAATCTTTCGGATTTTAATGTTAGTCACTAAACCACAATATTTATATTAAGCCATAAATTGATACAACGGAATACCACCAATCTGTGATTGGTGGTATGAGTAGTGCTCAAAAACCACCTGTGACTTTGGTGGTGTTCCGAGCGTCAAAAACCACTTGCTGTTGCATTATAATCATGCCACCAGTCTATGACTGGTAGTTTTTGACATATCCTAAAAAGAGGTGAGTCTTAATTGAGCCATATTATTCGTAAAATTAAAGCTAGAGAAATTCTAGATTCCAGAGGTAATCCAACTGTTGAATGCCAGCTTTGGACTGATAAAGGTTCTGTTATTGCAGGTGTTCCTTCTGGGAAATCTATTGGCAGGTATGAGGCTTTAGAGCTAAGAGATGGAAAGAAAAGGTTTCATGGCAAGGGCGTTCTTAGAGCTATTGAGCATGTAAATAAAATAATTGCTTCTAAACTAATAGGTAAAGATTGCAGGAAACAGGCTACAATTGACCAGATTATGATTGAGCTTGATGGAACTGAGAATAAAAGCAAGTTAGGAGCGAATGCAATTCTTGCAGTTAGCATGGCAGTTTGCAAAGCAGGAGCTTTAGTGCAAGATAAGCCTCTATATAGGCATATAGCAGAATTTTATGATAATAAACATCTTATTCTTCCGAAACCTTTTATGAATATTATTAATGGAGGCTTGCATGCAGGAAATAAGCTAGATTTTCAGGAGTATATTATAGTTCCTCATGGAAATAGTTTTAAGGAAAGCTTACAGATTGGAACTGAGGTATATCACGAGCTTGGCAAGATAATTGAAAAGAAATATGGCAGGGCAGCAGTTAATGTTGGAGATGAAGGAGGTGATGCTCCTCCATTGTCTAAAGTAGAGCAACCTTTTGAGTTAATTGATAAAGCTATTAGAGAACTGGGCTATAGTAAGAAAGTTAAGTTTGCAATTGACTGTGCTGCAAGCACTTTCTTTAGGAAAGGTAAATACTACATTGAAGGCAAAGCTTACAACACAGCAATGTTAGTTGAGTTCTATGAGAAATTAGTTAAAAAATATGGCATAATATCAATTGAAGATCCTTTTGCAGAGGATGATTTTGAGAGCTTTACTTATTTTTATAGAAGAAATCCTAGGTTGCAGGTTGTTGGGGACGATCTCCTAGCTACTAATCCTGAAAGGATAATTAAGGCAATAAAAAGCAGGGCTTGTAATGCATTATTGCTGAAAATGAATCAGATAGGTACAGTTATGGAAAGCATGGATGCAGCGAGAATAGCACAGAAAGCAAGATGGAATGTAATAGTAAGCCATAGGAGTGGTGAAACTGAGGACAGTTTTATAGCAGATTTGGCAGTAGGAATTGGCTCAGGTATGATTAAAGCTGGAGCTCCATGTAGGAGTGAAAGACTAGCTAAGTACAACAGATTGTTAAGGATTGAGGAAGAGTTGAATAGTAAATAGGATTTGAATAATAATTAGAGATATAAAATAATTAAAAAAAATAATAAAAATATAATTAAAAGATTATAAACTTAAAAATAATATAATAATAACGTAATAATAATTTGCATTACGACGCTTGCTATGCAAGCTGTGCGATTAGTCGGCTAATCAATAAAGAAAACTTGAACAAAGCCGACAGGTATGTTGCGCAGTCCGCAACCGTATGCTAATTTAAATTAAAAAATAAAAAACTAAACAATTAAAAATGCACAAACTCATAGTAGCAGGCAGCAATTCTAGAAATTTGGCAAAAAAGATAGCAAGGAAGCTAAAACTGCATTATTCAGAGCTAGTTACTAAGAAATTTCCTGATGGGGATTCTTATGTTAGGTTTGAAACTCATCTTAGGAATAGGATTGTCATTATTGTAAATAGCATGCATCCTGAGCCTAATGATGCTTTAATTGAGCTTATATTTGCTGGCTATACTGCTAAAGAGTTAGGGGCTTCTAAAGTAATCTTTGTTATACCTTATTTAGCTTATATGAGACAGGATAAAAGGTTTCATGGTGGTGAAGCTGTATCTAATAAGATTGTTGCAAAATTACTTGAGTGTTGTGATGAGATAATAACTGTTGATCCTCATTTGCATAGGATAAATTACTTGCATGAGATATTTCCAAGACATGTTAAGGCAGTAGCATTAACTGCTGTTAGACCAATTGCTGAATATATTAAAAAACTGGGAAATCTAAAGAATATTGAATTTATAGGCCCTGATATTGAAAGCAGTCAGTGGGCTGATAAGATTGCTAAAGAGTTAGGAAAAAAAGCAGTTATATTACACAAGAAAAGGTATAGTGCAGAAAGTGTTAGGATTAAGGTTAAAATGAGAACTGATAATGACGTTAAGGGCAAGACAGTTGTGCTAATAGATGATATTATATCAACTGGCCATACAATGATAGAGCCGATTAAGCAGTTAAAGAAAATGAAGGCTAAAAAGATTTATACAATTGCAGTACATGGAATATTTGCAGAGAATGCATTAAAGAAATTAAGAAAGTTAGGAGCTATAGTAGTTAGCAGTAATACAATTGAGAATAAGGCTGCGAAGATTGATGTGTTTAAATTGATTGCTCAGGCTTTGTGATTTTTATTGCTTGTATCCGAAAGGTTTCATTGCCTCAGATGCTCTGATACCATTGACTTCTATAAAATCCCAATCTTGTGGAGCTATCATTGGATTAAAAAGCCTTAATTGCGTATCTTCAATTGCAAACTCTTCTGCATCACTATCTTTACATGGTGACCCTTGATATGTAGCCCTAGCATAAAGTCCTGCATATGAAAAACCTCCTCCTGACGTTTTTACTTCACCAAAATCCCCCTCTTGCATTAATCTACCATAATCGCTGCGTGTTAGGATAATAACATGGCGTCTAAAATCTCCCACTCCCTTGTCTGGATGACATAATAATCTATCAATTTCTTTAGCTTGTAGGATTTCTAAAACATCTTCTACACTTCTCCCAGCCTTTTTAATAAAGCCTTCAGGGACAGGGTCAATCTGGATTTTTTCTGTTATTGTCATTTTTGGTGTCCTTAATTCTTTTTTCATTCATAACCCTATATTGCTCAAGATGCGTTCTAATTATTTCTTCATATTCTCCGGCTGGAAGATGGGCTTTTTCATCTACAAATAGATATCTGTATACTTTAGGGCCAAATTTTAATGTAGTAAAATACAATGCATAAAAAATTCCAGCACTTATAAATCCTGCCCACAATGCCGTATTTGGGTCTTTTAATAAATCTTCTAAGCTCATTTTTATACCTTATTTTTCAATTACACTTGCCATATCTTCTCTTGCAGCTTTGAAGTCTTCAAGTCTTAATTCAAGTTCGGAATTGCTAATATTACTATTCTGTATGCCTAGTCTTGTTAAAGCCCTTAATCTAGCTGAGTACACTAATTCACGCAAATGAGCAGCAGTTAAAGTATCGTCTTTTGTTAGTCCAATCACCTCATCAATAGTTGTACTAGTTTTATGTCCATTTAGATAAATTCCAAGAACCTCTTTTTGCCAATTTATATCAAAATGTTGTTTATTATGGGGATCAAATACAAGTCTTCTGTCAATTCTTCCAGGTCTATTTTTGAATCTCATGTCTATAGAATTAGGCATATTCGTAGTTACTAATAGTCCGACATTTCCTCTTTCAGTAGATCCTTCAAGATAATCAAACATATCTGTTAAAAATGTAGAGACGCTAAATTTATCTGAAGAGAAAGTGTCTATATCCTCAAGATATAATATTGAAGGTTCAAGTATTCTAGCAACTTGGAATACATAATCCCAACCTAATTTTTCAACGTCACTTGGTCGTAACTTTATAAATGTGCCTTTGCCCCTGATCTGCTCTGCTATTATCTTACTCACTAATGTTTTCCCCATTCCTCTTTCCCCTTCAAGAAGTACTCCTCTTGATAATCTCAAGCCAGCATCTTTCAAAACATGTGGGTAAAATACTGGCCATAGAAGATTTTGCTCTATATTTTCCCTGAAAGAAGATGGTATAGCAATATCATTCCAATCTATGCCTCCAAGATTAATTTCATTCCCGTAAATATCAATGGATTTTCCTTTTATTGGATTTTGCTTATAAACATATTTGTTAAATACTCCAAGTAAGTAACTTAAGAGAATATACCTTCTTCTAAGTTTACCACTATACCTATTTGCTTTATGAATGCCAACCGTAGTCTCTGTATAATACTTAGATGGGTCTGCAGCTACTTTAATACCTCCTCTAATAACTCTTCCTTTAATATTTAATTTACCTCCAAATAGAACATAATTAACACGATCTTTAGTTCGGTCAGATGCTATTATATCTGTTTTAGCGTAGCATAATTTCTCTAAGATACTTCGACTCTGAAAGACTAGTTTTCCTACTAACTCGTCAGTTGCCATAGCAATTGCCTTATAAAAAGTAGAAGGATATCTACTAGTTTGACTAGTAAAATAATTTTCACTGCAAGCACAGCATTGAATCCAGCCATCTATTTGGCCAACTTCTTTTGAGTTAAATCCCATTTTAATCTCCTTTAAAATTTGTATTTATTGTTTAGTAGTTAATAATTAATAACTGTTAATAAAGTTTATCTCCCCTATACAGGGTGTATAAATCATAATCTTTATATATGCTAATATACCTCTTCACCAAATATGGTATCAGCTCACTCTGATCTGCAACGCATTGGGCTTACAGAAGGGGAAGCAAAAGTTTACTTAACACTACTTGAGCTCGGCTCTTCAACAGTTGGTCCTATTGTTAAGAAATCTGGCGTTGCCTATTCTAATATATATGAGATCTTAAATCGCCTTATTGAGAAAGGACTTGCAAGTTATATAATTAAAAATAAAACAAAACATTTTCAAGCAGTAGGTCCTGCAAATCTATATGAGTATATTGAGAAAAAGGAACAAGAGATAATACAGCAGAAAGAAGCATTAAAGAGTTTCTTGCCTAGGCTTCTCACTCTACGAACAGCTCCAGAACAAGAGGCTGAAATTTTTATAGGTAAAAAGGGATTAAAAGCTGCTTATGAAAAGCTATTTATTGCTATTAATAAGAAAGATCTTTATTGTTTTTTCTATATCTATAAAAAAGAGTATGGAGAGCAAGCAGACAGGTTTTACTGGAGTATGTTCAATCTATTTGTGAGAACTGGCAAGCTAAAAACATTAGGCATTGCAAATGAGGAATACAGAAAATCGTGGTTTGTAAAGAAGATGAAGCAATTCAACATGGCTATGCGCTATGTGCATTATCCTACAGCTGGTAATATAGACATTTACCAAGATAAAATACTTATGGTCTCTTGGCTACCACAACCTATTGCCTTCCTCATCAAATCACAGAGTATAGCAGATGACTTTAAAACATATTTCAATGCAGTCTGGAAAACTGCAAAGCCTTAAATATTTATATATTTTTATCAACTAAAAAGATGGTGAATAGGAAAAAACTACTATTTATAGTCCTTGATGGTATAGGTGACAGATTAGTAAAAGAGTTAGAAAATAGAACAACTCTTGAAGCTGCATATACTCCTGTTCTTGACAGATTAGCTTTAGAAGGTGCTACAGGAATAGTGCAGGTGTTGCCATTTGCCCCTGAGAGTGATGAAGCTATTTTTACATTGCTGGGGTATGATTTAAAGCAATACACTGGCAGAGGACCATTAGAAGCTCTTGGAAGTGATGTAGAATTTAAGCCTGGAATGTTAGCTTTGAGATGCAATTTTGCAACAGCAGAAAGGCATAAGCTCATAGATAGAAGAGTTGGAAGAAGCTTAACTAGTAAAGAAGCTGCTCTCTTGGCTAATTCCATTAATAAGAATGTTAAACTGAAGAATGCTAGTTTTATTTTTAAATCAACTGTTGCACATAGAGCAGTGTTAGTATTGAAGCATAAGAGAAAATTATCTGCGAAGATAACTAATACAGATCCTGCTTATAAGATTGGTAGAGATGGATTACCTGAGGCTTTATATGAATTTAAGATGGAAGTGATGAAAAGCAGAGCTTTAGAAAAATCAGCAAAGCTTAGTGCAGATTTATTGAATGAGTTTACAGAAAAATCAGTTAAAGTATTAGAAAATGATCCTGTTAACCTTAACAGGCAGCATAGAGGATTGCTTAAGGCTAATATTATCCTTTCTAGAGATGCAGGTAATAAGCTACCAAAAATTAAACCAATAAACCAAGTTACAAAACGAAACTGGGCAATACTTGCAGAGATGCCTTTGGAGATTGGTATTGGAAAGCTAATGGGAATGAAGGTTATTCCTTATTCAGATGCAGGAAATTTTATGGAATATTCAGATAATATAAACCCTAAAAGCCATTATAGGAATTTAACTAAAAAGGTTATTGAGACATTAAATAAATTTGATAGTATTTATGTTCATATTAAAGGTCCAGATGTGTTTGGGCATGATGGCAACTATGAAGGGAAAATGAAGAATATTGAGCAAATAGATGAATTTTTCTTTGCTACATTGCTAAGTGATTTAAAAGATGATACTATGATAGTAGTTACTGGTGACCATTCAACACCATGTGAGATAAAAGGGCATTCAGATGATCCTGTGCCAATGCTTATATGGAATGGAGGCATTAAGGATAATGTAAAGAGGTTTAATGAGATTGAGTGCAGCAAAGGAGCCTTAGGAATGTTAAAAGGTAAGGAAGTGATGCAGAAGATTTGCAGCATGATAAATCAAAAAATATAAAAATAGAAGCTTTAATTATTTTAAATGTGGAATTTATGGTTTACAAACGAATATTAAAGTACACAATCGTAGGATTACTAGTGGGCTTTGCCGTACAAAAAGCACTTAAAGCAGCATACAATGCTTACCAATCGTATGCAAAGAAGGAACGTTCTCCTCTTCAGACTCAGGGATTGGAAATTATTGTAGGCTCTGTAACAGTGACAAGAGAAGCTAATTGCCTTGTTCACTTGGATGCAAGTGTTGAAGAGTTTACAAAATTTCATTATGTTAGAATAAACGATGGCGAACTTATGAGCATGAGTTAATCATTTAATAGCTATTAAGCCATTATCCTTCTCTTTATGTTTCTAAGGCATGCATAATTTCAATGGCAGATTAATAAATCTTCTTCTTAAAAAGAACTAGGCGAGTGCTCTTAACAAGAACACTCGCTATTTATTTGAGGGGGTTTTAAGGGGTTAATGAACATTAACAAGGTTAGTTTATGCATATATTTACTGTATTAATATACTAATTTGTATATTAGTAGTATAACTAGTATATAAATATTTCGATTTGGTAGGCTCTGTAGAAAATCTCTCTATCTAGGGTTTTGCCATCGGCTCGCATTTTAATGTTGAAGCTGTTAGCAAAAATTCCTACTTGCAATCTCCCTTTTTGCCTGATATTATGTTTAGAAGATGCTCACAAATTGATGGCAAAACTACATTTTCTACTAAGCCGATTTGGTATAGGAAATTGTGTTTTAAAGTCAAAAGTGGCATAAGATTAAAATATAACTATAAGACTTTCAACAAATTAATGTACACCAAAACTATTGATAGAAAAGAGCTAGAAAGATTAGCGTTAGATATTGGGAGTCATAGAGATACAGCACCTCCCTCTATTAGAGTAACAGAGCCAAATGTAATTAGTTGTTATAATATAAGCGGCAGAATTAGGGAAGTGCTTGTTAACGATCAAAGCAAAATACAACAAGGTGAAGATATATACATAAATAATTGGGGTGCTGTGGAAAGCAAGGGTTTGTGTAGGATACTTAATGATAGCAGTGATCCTATTTTAGTTCTTAAGTCAGCAAATAGAGAAAAACATACCATACCCTTTGAATTGGCTTATAGAGTTATTTTAGAGTATTTGGACAGAGATATGGAAAATTTATTCAAGTATGGTATATTTGGGAATACAGATAATACAAAAATTCCTATGTGTCTTATACATCCTTATTTAGCATATACACAGAGAGTTAAAAATTCTACTTCATCAATTGTACTATTGCTTTCCACACCAACATTACTTAAGTATAGAAAATTATTTTTAGACCCTAGAAGTGTTATACCTGTATTTAATCAGAAGAGAGGTTACTTTGTAGTTGGTGGGTTACCTAAAGAAGCTATATTAGCAGTATATGTAGAATAATTCATTTATTCATATTCAGAAAAAATAAAAAAGGCATTAAAGCCTTTAATCTCTTGCCAATGCATAGACAGCCTTTAATGACACTATTAATGCAGCTGGTGTTACCAAAACTGCAATATTCCTTACAATTGCTTCTAGGGATGTACCAATTGCAGGAATTACTGTAAGGCTGTTGCTCGCTGTGCCTGTTACAACTAAGGCTACTGCTGCTACTAAGAAAGGCGTCATTTCCTTCTCAGTTATGTTCAAAAAGCCTATCACTAAGCCTAGAATTACTAGCACTAATATTATCACACCTTCATAGGCAGCAACTGCTCTGCTGACTACTCCTGCCAAAAAAGCTAGAATAACTCCAACGATAAAAGCATACTGACCCATCCTGCCTTCCATTATGTTTCACCCCATTGTTTTTATTATTACTTTACAAATTAAAATATGTAGAATATTGAGTAGCATATATTTAAAACTTGCGGTTAGAATGTGAACTAAAGAATAATAAGATTTATATATAACTTCTATATAATAAAGTTATAAGATAGATGGGGAGAGTTTAGCTGTTTAAACTTAAAATTGAGATAATATCTAGCTTTTTTGGGTAAAATCAGCAAAAATAAATCTTTTAAACCAATATTAAGGAGGTAGAGAGTAAAATGGCACAGCAGCAGATACAACCAATCTTTATTCTGCCAGAGGGCTATCAAAGAAGTGTAGGAAAAGATGCTAAATTTACTAATATTATGGCAGCTAAGCTAGTTGCAGAAACTGTAAGGACAACTCTAGGGCCAAAAGGAATGGATAAGATGCTTGTTGATAGCTTAGGAGATGTTACAATAACAAATGACGGGGTTACTATTCTTGAAGAGATGGATATTGAGCATCCTAGTGCTAAGATGATTGTTGAGATTGCAAAGACACAAGAAAAAGAAGTAGGAGATGGAACTACAACTGCTGTTGTTTATGCTGGAGAGCTGTTAAAAAATGCTGAAAATCTTTTAGAGCAGAATATACATTCTACAGTTATAGCCAGAGGCTATAGGCTTGCTGCTGACAAGGCAATTGAAGTCTTGAATAAGATTGCTGAGCCTGTTTCTAAAGAAGAGGTTGAAGTTCTTAAGAAAATAGCAATTACTGCAATGACTGGCAAAGGTGCAGAGTATGTTAAGGAGAAACTTGCAGACCTAGTAGTTAGCTCAGTTAAGCAGGTTATTGAAGATGATGATAATATTGATATTAATAATATCAAGATAGAGAAAAGGGTGGGGGCTAGTGCTGAAGATTCTGAGCTGATAAAAGGGATTGTTTTTGATAAAGGAAGGGTACATAGTGGTATGCCAAGGGTTGTTAAAAATGCAAAAATAGCTTTAATTGATAGGGAGCTGGAGATTAAGAAGACAGAGATTGATGCTAATATAGAGATAACAAGCCCTGATCAATTGCAGTCATTCCTAATGCAGGAAGAAAAGATGCTGAAGGAGATGGCTGATAAGATTGCTGATTCTGGAGCTAATGTGGTTGTATGCCAAAAGGGTATAGATGATATAGTGCAGCATTACCTTTCAAAGAGAGGCATTTATGCAGTAAGGAGAGTTGGAGAGAGTGACATGAAAAAGATTGCTAAGGCAACAGGGGCTAAAGTAGTTACTAACCTGCATGATCTTGGCAAGGATGACCTAGGCTTTTCTGGCATTGTTGAAGAGAAAAAGGTAGGTGATGATGAATTTACTTATATTCAGGAATGTAAGAACCCGAAAGCAGTAACAATCTTAGTGAGAGGAGGGACAGAGCACGTGACAAATGAGATTGAGAGAGCTGTTACTGATGCAGTTGGAGATGTTATAGCATCACTAAAGGTTGGAAAGATAGTTGCAGGAGCTGGAGCTCCAGAGATGGAGTTATCTAAAGAGATCAGGAAGTATGCAGAGAGCTTATCAGGAAAGGAGCAGTTAGCTGTTAGAGCTTTTGCAGATGCAATGGAGGTTATCCCAAGAACATTGGCAGAGAATGCTGGCTTAGATCCTATTGATGTGATAACAGAGTTAAAAGCTTCTCATGACAAAAAGCAGAAATGGACTGGAATTAATGTGTTTAGTGGCAAGGTTATGGATGCGTGGCAAGAAGGAGTAATTGAGCCTCTGAAGATTAAGACACAGGCAATAAGTTCAGCTGCAGAGGTTGCTACAATGATATTAAGGATAGATGACATTATTTCATCTGGTGGCAAAGGCAGTGGAATGCCTCCTGGTGGTATGCCGCAAGGCCCAGATATGGAATAGATAGCTATAGTTTGATATTTATTTTAATTATTTTTAATATCTTTAATATTATATTAACTTGCAAACTGGTGCGAACTGCGCACCATACAAGGTCTGCGACGCATAGGAAATCATAGTCCTAAAAATCGTTATACGATTTTGGGAACTTGAAATCAATTGATTTCAAGTATTTCCTAGTCTCAAAAATCTAGGATTTTTGATACCTTGGAGTTAATAACATGAAAAAAAACATTAAAGTTATTCCATATGCACCTTTAGCAAGAATACTTTCAAAGACTGGAGCAAGGGTTTCAGCTAATGGTGTCAATGCATTTGCAGAAGTTTTAATGGATATGGCTGATAAGATTTCTAAGAAAGCAGTAGTCATTGCAGAGCATTCAGGCAGAAAGACAGTTACAGATGCGGATGTTAAGCTAGCTGCTAAGCAGATTTATATAGTAACGCTTCTATATGGACGATATATTTTTATATAAGTATAGCTAAGAGTTAAAATATGGCTGAGGTTGTTACTATACCAAAGAAAGAATATGAGCTTTTACTTAAATGCAAGCATATTGTTGAATCTGAGTTTGAGGAGAACTTTTCTAAGAAATTTATAAAAGAAATCAAGGAAAGTGAAGAGGCATATAGAAAAGGGGATTACATCAAGTTCAAAAATACAAAAGAAGCAAAAGAATTCTTTGACAAGCTTTAATCCCAAAAATGCATAAACCTGTATTTCCTAAACCATTTCAAAACGATGTTAAAGATATCAAAAGGGATAAAGTGCTCTATGAAAGATTATGGAAAAAGATTGCAGAGATAATGCAAAATCCTGAGCATTACCCCTTCAAGAAATACGAATTAAAAGGTAAAAGAGCTACCCATGTAGGCTCATATGTTATTGTTTTTGAAATTAAGGGTGATGAAGTAATATTCTGGAAATTTAAACATCATGATTATGCGTATGATTAATTTCTCTAAATAATTGCCTTAGAAAGTACAGGCGAAGACAAAAGGAGAAGTAATTGCTTTGATTGTAAAATTTTGAGAATTAGACGAAGTTTTGAATTATTGAGTAGATCCACTTCTTTCCACTTTGGTCCAAGAGGTCTTTCCTTGTTGTATAATGCCTACATAAATCTCATTTACAACACTATTCAAACGTCTTTGCACCTGATGAGGTAAAATATTTGAAGCTCTAATAACTATAGCCTTATTTCCCCTTGAATCATAAGCAACTGTTGGATAAAGTTCGTTTGCTTTTGGAATTTCTCTATCTGTGGGTATTGCATACGCAGATTCAATTCCAGTTATAGGGTTTCTTCCATACACTAACCTTACAAAAGGATCTTCTCTAAAGGTAAAGGTCCCTTCCTCTCTACAGGTAAAGCCACTTTCATCTTTACCAATTAATCATTCTCCAACTGATAACTTACTCTCTATTACTCTTGCTAAAACTGGCATTTGGTCTAAAGTAGGCATCTTAATTCACTTTGCATAAGAATAATATCGAGTATTTAAACTTATCTACAAGTAAAATTTATATGCCATTTACTTCACTAAATCCAAACTATCTAAGTCCATCCCCTTCTCCTGAAGTAAATTAGCATGCCAATGGCTATTATAGCCATTATGGTTAATGACCAGATATAGCCATATCTCCATCTTAGCTCAGGCATAAAGTCAAAGTTCATTCCATAGATGCCAGTTACAACAGTTAATGGCAGCATTATAGTGGCAATTACAGTAAGCACTTTCATAACCTCATTAAGCCTATTGGATACAACAGATAAATGGATTTCTAAAATGCTGGATGTAACATCCCTAAAGTTATCACTCATATCATTAATTCTTATTAAATGATCATAAATATCTCTAAAGTAAGCCTCTGCCTCTGGGCTGATAAAGGGATAGTCTCTTTTAGCAAGAATACCAACAACCTCACGCTGTGGAGCAACTGTTTTTCTTATCATTAATAGCTCTCTTTTGATCTTAAATAGCTTTTTAAGAAGATGAGGACTAGGATCTTTTATAACTATGTCTTCAACCTGCTCAAGTTCTTCTTCAATAGAGTCAAGCAAAGGGAAATAATTATCAACTTCAATATCAAGGATAGCATGTAATACAAAGTCAGCTCCTTTTGGCATTACAAGGTTTAATCTTTCAGTGTTCTTCTTTAGCTCATCAATATTCTCAGAAGGACCAAAATGGTTGCTAATAAGGAAATTCTTTCCAATTATAAAGTCAAATTCAATTAAGCTTAAAGCCTTATCTTTATTATGCTCATCTTTCTTATAATGAACACCATTTGTAACAATAAAATTATATGTTTTGAAAAGCTCAATCTTTGGCCTGGTATGGGTTTTTGAGCAATCCTCTATAACTAATGGATGAATGTCAAATAAAGCTTTAATTTGCTCATGCTCTTTTTTAGTAGGGTTATGAAGGTCAATCCATATAACTGTATCTTTTTTAGCTATTAAAGGTTTAACCTTGTCAGGAGAGAACTCCGGCTTTGACAGCTTTTTATCATAAACATATAAAGTTATCATATTTATACTAACTTATAGATTCAATTTTATATTTGTTTCCTTTTTTAACCATCCTTACATTAGTAATGCTTATTTTTTCATCTTTTAGTATAAGTTTCTTTATCATATAATAATCACTAGGAATTATTACATCTTTCATTGAGTCTAGAATATGAAGATTGAACCATTTTACCTCTCCTTCAGATGAGGGAGTAACATTATTAGCTAATGGCTCTACTTCACATGCAAATAATATGAAATGTGAACTAGTATTTTCTTCAACTAAGACTTCTGATAGTACACCTTTCAATGCCTTGAATTTAATATCTAGCTTAGCTTCTTCTTTTAACTCTCTTTTGCAAGCATCTTCTAATGTCTCACCAAACTCAATCTTGCCTCCAGGAAGGCACCAATAGCCTTTATATGGCTCTTTCTCCCTTTTCATTAAAAGAATATTGTCTTCACTATCAATAATACCACAACAAACTACTGGGATTGGGTGAGGATTCATTTTAGTATAAGTATGTTATAAAGTATATGCATTGACAATTATAACCAATTCTCTACTCTTAACTTCTCTATCCTCTTAAAATGCTTTACGTTATTTGTAACTAATATCTTATTATGGGATAAAGCCAAACTAGCTATGCACAAATCAAAGTTATCTAATGATAGCCCTTTTTTCATAAGATCAGACTTAATTATTCCAAAATTGTTAAGAGATTCAGTATTAAAATCAATAATATTAAATTGGCCAATTAATTCTTTTATCTGCTTTAATCGTTCTTCTTTTTTATCTGAGATATAAGCACCAAAATGTAATTCTAATAATGTTATTTGAGTTAGAGAAATCTTATCTTTTAATTCCTCAACCTTCTTTACAATTTTGGCATTGCCCCTTAGATATTCAATAACAATATCCGTATCAATACAGTACATTTTAAAATACTAGATCTCTAGTAGAAATTTTTCTAGCTTCATATATCTCTTTCTTTAGCCAATCTATATCTTTTCCATCTATAGTTTTATAGTCTTTCCATGCCCCAGCCAAAGAAAAAGCTTTCTTCTTTGATTTATCTGAAACTTTAATTAAAACCTTTGTATTTTCTTCTAAATTAATCTTTTTTAAAGGTACTATCCTTCCATTTTTGTATATGCCCTCTACTTCAATTGTCATTTTCAATCATTATTAAAGACTATACATATTTAAAGCTTGTTATCTTCTGGCACCTTCCATTAAATATCCTAATAAAATGTCATGAGCTTTTTGTGTGTTATGGCCTAAAACTAGTTCTGGTACTATTCTCATACCAGGAATATAAGAAATACCCTGATAAGCTGCATTATAACCAATTACAAACTGTTTCAGAACAGGCTTGGAGCCAATACCTTGCATAAATTCTTCTAAAGTCATCCCTTTAAAAAACTCTCTAACAAGGTTATCGTTAATAGCCAATCCTATCCTAGGATTTTCTTCCATTATTGATAAAAGATAAGCGCCAGCAGGAATGAAAGCAAGTGGATAACCAAAAAGACCTAAAGGTAATCCCGCAACAAACATAACACGCCAATTATGTATTTTTCTTCTGTCATAATCCCTAGTTAATGTGTAATAGCTCCAGTTTGCTATAGTCCATGCTAATCTTGCTCCTGCAGATATAGGGCTAGCAATGACAGGCGGTGTTATTATACTAATTGCAGCATGGACTAGTGTGTTCATTATAGCTAATCTTATATTTTCTCCTGATTTTCCAGTTTTGTAAGCTTCTAATTCTTCAGGTGTAACCTTACCTTCTTTGTATAATTCTTCCACTGCCTTATTAATCTCGTAATCACTAAGTGGCTTTGAGAACTTTTCTATTAATTTTTCTGACCATCTTGATCTTATATCTAATTGTGATTGATATTTTCTAGCTAGTTCAAAGGATTCTTCTAATCTAGTCATCTGAGTGCTTCCTGATTTATCTAAAATTTTTCGTCTATTATCAACAATGAATCTGCCAACATCATCAAAATATATCATGTCATAGCCTAAATTGCCTCTTGAATCTGGTACAGGAACGCTCTGCTCATAATCTGGAATGTAGAGCTTTCCATCTTTTCCCGCAATGAAATTTTTACGGCGTGAAATAAGATGTCTAGGGCTAAAACTTAAAGTTGGCATGCCTATGGCTTCAAAAGTCTGCTCAAGGGTTTTTGTTCTTGCATAAACAGCTTTCATTTCATCTTTTGAGGGTATATGCCCATCAATATATGGAGAGATAAATCCATTTTGAGTTAATCCTAGTGCATCTACTATCTCTGCATTTTCAGTTATAACTCTGCTTAAACCATTGCCAAGTATTCTCTTATGATAAGCATGTGCATGACCTGCCGAAGTAGATAGTGGAGGAGGCGATTTATAGAAAAACCAATTCCAAGCTCTTGTGAATAAGGTTGGATCAAATTCCTTTAGTACAAAACTTTCTCGGTTTCCCTCAATCTTATAGACCCTTGCATTTCTACTTCGTGCAATTAAAGTTTTCTTACCGCTTAAAATTTCTTCTAACTCCATTTTATATTGTTTTCACTCCAAAAACTTCTTCAACTCTTCCAAGCTAGCTATCTTATCCTCAAACTCTCGCATATTTCTTCTGTCAATTAGAACTGCTTTAATGCCAGCATTTTGGGCTCCAGCAATGTCAGATTGTAAGCTATCTCCAACCATTATAACCTCATCCTTATTCAGGCCTAGCTCTTTTAGTATAATGTCAAAAGATTTTTTGTCAGTCTTTAAAATGCCAGTCTTATAGGACAAAACAATAGCATCAAAGTACTTTAGCATATCATATTTCTCAAGTAATGGTTCTACTGAGAAGCAGTCTGTGTTAGATAATAAGGCTAGCTTTAAGCCCCTGGATTTCAGGTCTTCAAGAGTGCTGATGGTATCTGGAAATGTTTTTGCCAAAAGCCTGTTCTTGTTCCATAAGCCTATTAAATCATCAATGAGTCTTTGATTGTATCTGATGTTAAAGTTCTTACAGGTATGCTCAAATGCCTCTCCAAGGGTTTCAAAGCTTCTTGTCATAAATGACCTTTCAAATGAGGCAACAAAAGCAGAGAATGGAATATTGTCTAGATGCATTTGATACCTTACCTGCTTTAAAGGAGATGGGTTTACTCCATTTTCCACCAAAGTTCCCCAAAAGTCAAAAATAATGCCTTTTATCATAGTATTTTCTTTCCCTTCCTTTTTATAATTTGCACTTATTTTATTAATTAATTTGTTTTATTAAATTATTATATTATTTACCTTTTATTTGCAACGTTTGTGTATTTGGTCTACCTGTCCGCTAGCGCAGGTAACATTTGTGGTAAGCGGACCTTTGTAAAGCCTCTTAGAGAGGCTCGTAATGCAAGTTATAAACTTTGTTACATTCTATTATAATGGACTCGCCGGGAGTTTCAAGCCAAAGCTGAACTTCTAGCCTTTGAACCCGGAGCCTCCACAAGTCTGGCTATAGATGCCAATGTGGTGTCATAGCCAATTAGACCACGAGCCCAATATCTTAAGAGAAATAACAACAAGTTAAAAATCTTTCTGAAGAACTCAATAAAAAAAGAAAATAAGAAAAACTCCCTTTGGTCAATGTGCGATTTACTTAATTTCTTATGATAACTCATTTATATACTTTTCGCTATTAAACGATAAGTCAGGAACAAAGTTATACTTTTCTATTTGCTCGAAAAGTCAAGAATGAACTTTATTATAATGTTTATAATAATTTTATAAGATAACTTTATAAAGATTTTAGATATAACAGGTTATATGATACTTGAAGATTTCTCAGGGCATGATATAAGCGAGTTTATTCAGGATTTCTTCTTGCTTATCAAGATGAGTACAGAGATTGATGAGATGTATTCTGAGGGAAATAACCTTTTCTACCAGAATAAAGCAATTTTTGATAGATATTGCAGGCTTTTTACACAGAAATATGCGCCATTCAGCCTTAAAACATTTGTCAAAGGTTCTGGGAAAAGCCTTAAGATATTCCTGCCTGAGCAAGATGTGGCTAAGATATTTAGGGAGGTTGCAAGCACGATTGAGGGCTTGGTAGGAGTTTCAAATATGAGAGAGCCAGAAGTGTCAACAAACGATAGGGGAAAATTAGCTAAGACATTGGCAATAATTAGGGACAGGATATACATTAACTATAACCCAGATTCTGTAATACTAGAATACAGGAAGACAGAGGGTAAGGTTGAATTAGTTTATGATCCCCAAGCAATTCTAAGAAGTAAAGAGAATTCCCCTGAGTTTAAGCTATGTTGTTATTATGCATTAAAGGGTGGATATGATAGAAATATTAACCTACAAGATGCAGCTAAAGGCTTTGTGTTTCATACAAGACCTGATATTCATACAGGAAGGTTTAGCGGGTTTTAGAAATTAGCCAGTTTTCTTTTTAGCAAACTCAGCAATCCCCGTAATTACAATTTCATCTAATTCAGATGTTTTTATTCCAGCAGTATCATGTGCCAGGATTCTTGCAGTTTGAATAGGCATTTTATAGCCCTCATCTGCTGAGCCTTTAACTAGGCCAACTTCTCTTAATGTTTCAAAGTACTGAGAAACTTCTATAGGATTTAATCTTCCATAACCTGGAACTTCAGGCTGAATTCTTAAATATTCACTTACATAATTAGGTGTTAGCTTCACATTTGGTATAGGTAGCTGGGCAAAAGCACACAGTAATGCAAAATTATGATAATATATACCTGCTGGTGCACGTCTGCCTTCCAAATCTTTGAGTCTAGAGCTTGTATCTATCATTGCGACTTCATCAAATAATTTGTGAATCTCTACTTTTGTTATGTTAGGGGATATATGTATAGTACTAGGGTTCACATAATTATGTATAAGGTTAGGATGTACATAAACATGGGTGGTTCCTGTTGGAAAATCGTTATCTTGAGCAATAGGTGATTCTAATAGAGCCTTGATATAAGGAGAAAGTTCTGTTGCCATTTTATGCACCCTTTTACAAGTAATTATAGCTTACTTTTATTTCTTTCCTATAGCCTTCATTACCAGAACAATACCTACACCTATTACAACAA
This sequence comes from uncultured Methanosarcinales archaeon, assembly GCA_964602245.1. GTDB lineage: Archaea > Nanobdellota > Nanobdellia > Woesearchaeales > JACPIF01 > JACPIF01. Next base: position 16,994 of record CAZRPY010000012.1, on the reverse strand, counting down.
GATATGCTAAGCCTGCTAAGACTAGGAACATTGTATTATCGAAAAGTGAAGGTTCCTCTACAACTGGATAAACTTCAGGCTTTGTTACAGCAGCAGTTGTAGGCGTAGTTTGTTGCTGTGTTACTTGAGTCACAGGGCAATCTTCTACAGTTAGCATTAATGTCTTTGAGTCTGCTCTTTTGTCAGTATCATAATAAGCTGTTAATACTATGGGATAGGAGCCAGCAGCTACTGTCTTTGGAACTTGAATAGTGTCACTTCTTCTAAACTCATTCTCATCCTCATCTATATCTTCTACCATTTCAATATTAGTTTGCCTTATATCAATGCCTAAATCACTGTTTTTCGCTTCATAAACTACCTTCTCCTGGTCATCAGAGCCAATATTTAGTAGCTCTCCACTTATAGTTACAGCCCTTGAGCACCTTATGCTTGAAGGTGATACAGAAGCACTTGTAATAATTATTCTGTCATTATCTTTATTAACATCAAGTTCTATATTAGCTGTATCTGACTGATCAGTGCCATTTTCATCTGTTCCTTCAGCTTCAATTACAATGCTAAAGCTGTCTTCTTCTACAACTAGAGGGACTTTAAAGTTTAAAGTTGTTGTTTTAGTTTTGCCTTGTTTTAAGTCAAACTCTGAGCTTTCCTCTTCTAAGTCATCCCCATCATCTATGCCTTCTATTGTTACAGTTACTGTTATATCTTCAATATCTAAATCTTCTGAGGATGTAAAATTATTCTCAAGCTTAACTTTAATCTCTAAAGAATCTCCTGGCTCTGCATCCCTGCTTATAGTATCACCATCTCTTAAGTCTTTATCTGTTTTAGAGCCTACTTTAGCATCTATATCCTTAATAACTAACCTGTTGCCTGCAGCAAATGCTATAGAACTAACTAAGACTAATGCAAGTAGTATTGTAAGGATAAATCTAAGCTTAATCTTAACCACCCATACCTGAAAATGATAGTAGGGTATTTAAATCTTTTGCTATTTGTGAATGGTTACAATGTTCTTAAATTAGACATGACTCCATGCGGTATCTACTACATAAGCAAATACTTGCCTTTCATTGCCAACCTGGGTTACAAAAGTATCGGCAATAAACTTATTATCCTGAATTGCCCCACCAACAATAATAGGGAGACCTTTAGTTTTAGAGGCGTCTAGATAAGCATAAATAGTTGATACATTTGCATTCCGAACCAGAATTTGGCCATTACTAGAAGTAATAATTCTTTTTGTATTCGATGTCTTAGGTTCTTTAATTTCTATTATTTGCCCTGTTTTTGGGTCTTGCAATATACATAAACGAGTATAATCAGTATAAGAGTAGCCTTCTCCTCCTTCTATATTATGCGATTCTTGACCAATTCCTATCAAGATACCTTTGGTAATTACATTTTTTTTTTCATATTCTGTCAAATTATCTAAAAGTAAATCTAGAGGTAAAAGATAAAGAGGTTTTAATTTTACAAATATTAATGGGCATTCGTAATACTCTGGTGTACCTCCACCAGGGTATTTTGAGTATCTAATGGGAAAGGGCTTTGCTAATCTCTTTATCTCTACTAATGAAGGAGATAAAAAAATGTCACTAGAAACAAAAAAACCATCATTTTCTAATCTTCTGATTTCATTAGTTATGTCTGTCATTGTTGTTTCAATTTCCGCTAAATATCTGGGAAATCTTTGTAAAATTTCACGATAATACGGGCTCCTTGAGTAATCTTTTGATAAGTCTCCTGTAGCTAGTCTATCTTGAATAGAGCGTCTCTCAGATTCTACTTCTGATTTCTTACTTCTTAATCCTTTCAATGTAGAATTAATAACTGCCTCTATTGGAATAGCATCTATAGGAAGGTTATCTACTAATACCTCATTACCTATATCAGGCTCAAGTAAAATTTCAAGTAACGAGGCTGGAAATTCTGCCATAATACACAAGAATTAATTTTTATTTATATAATCTTCTACAGTTATTATAGACTAAAGCCATTTCTTTTAATCTCTACCAATCTTACTAGCCTCAGGGCTTTGCTGTTTTAAGTATTTCGCATCTTTTCTCTTATTATAGGGCAGTTCACTTGGGCTAGTTAGTGTGTCAAATGTTACCTTGCATATCTTTGAGCCTGGATATAAGCAGACAGGTACTTTTGATATATTTGCTATTTCTAAAGTTAGTTTTCCTTCAAAGCCAGGGTCAACTGTTCCAGCAGTAGAATGAATGACAATGCCTAGCCTGCCCCAGGAGCTCTTGCCATCTAATCTGCCAACTAAGTCATCTGGAAGCTTAAGGTATTCATGTGTTATGCCAAGAACAAATTCTCCTGGATGAATAATAAAAGGAGTTTCAGGATTTATTTCTATCAGTTTCATGATTTCATTAGTGCTCGAGTTTAAGTTTCTAGGGTCAATATGAGTTACCTCAGCATGTTTAAAAACCCTGAACTGATTGCCAAGCTTTAAATCAACAGAAGCAGGATTAATCTGCTCTTCAGAAATACTAGGAGTAATTACAATCCTGCCCTCTTTTAATGCTCTTTTTATGTCTTTATCGCTTAGGACTGTCATAGCACTTGGGAAAGAGAGAGGGTTTATATAGGTTTTTATAATAGTCTTTATTTTAAGTAAAAATATTTATAGCAAATGGTATTTTAATACTAATATGAAAATATTTGGTAGTAGACTCTTATATAAGCGATTGTTAGAGTTTGAAAAGAATATCTCACATAAAAAGTATACAAGAAAGGATTTAGGGTTTTAGGTCTCTTACTTTATGGTTTTTCTGTTACTATTAGTTTAATGCTTAATTTAGCACAATCTTTAAATACAACTTATTAGTGACTACATATAAAATGGTTAAAGAATATTCAATTCCTCCACCTGAAGGTCCTTTTTCACAAGAACCATCTAGATTAAGAATTTTTGGACCTAATGAAGTACCCATAGATGTAGGAAGTCTGGAAAGAGAAGCTTTTTCTTATGTAGGAAATTGGATGACAATGCTGGATGGGCAGGGATATGGGATTGTATATAGACTCTGCACAAAGGAAGATTTTAAAGATGATGAAGGAGATCCTAATATTCTTGTTTTACATTTTGCAATGCCCGCAGTAAGAAGAGGGAAAAAAATGCCAGATGAAATCGCAATACAGAAATTAGAACAATTAAAAAAAGTTGTGCAAATGTTTACTATTCACGCAAAACAAACTTATGGAGACAATATTCTTTCAATTGCTTTAGAACCACCAGAATGGATGAGAAGCGAATTAGAAGAGATACTTAAATAATTAATTATTTGCTCTTTATCTTCCTAACATTATCCTTGACCCAGTCTGGATATTTACCTTTCTTAATGTTTTTTATAGGCACCCATTCATAGCTTTCAAATTCCTGCCTTAACTTTATATTGCCTCCTTTGTATTTGCATAGAAATGTTGTGCCTACAAGCTCAACTCTATTGTCTTTAACAATAGTCCATGCATTAATTGGCTTTTCAATCTGTACAATAAGATTTATGTCCTCTTTTATTGTTCTTTGCAAACAGCCTGCAATATCCTCACCAAAGCAAACATGGCCACCTGGCAAATCATACATGCCCGTTTTGTGATCATTAGTTGGTTTCTTTTTTAAAAGAAGAATAGAACTGCCTTTAACTATCAAGCCTTTTAATGTTGGAAGAACTTTATTAGCCATTAGAAAAATTACAATAAGTGGTTATTTATATACTTTTTGAATCAGTGGAAAAATATTGTTAATACTCAATCCCCCTTCTGGCCTTAATGCCCTTTTGCCAGGGGTGCTTTAGGCTCTTTACCTCATTGACATAATCTCCAAGATCTCTGATTTCTTGAGGGGCATCTCTGCCTGTTAGAATTAGTTCTGTATTGCCATGAATGTTAATTAGTTCAACTACTTCTGATAGTGGAATTAAGCCTTTATCTAAAACACAATTTATCTCATCAAGGACAACAAGATGATAGTTGCCAGAAGAAATAATCTTTTTTGCATGCTCAAATCCTAGTCTTGCAGCCTCTTCCTCCATGTCATCTGGCTGGAAAATAAACCTGCCAGTTTTATCAGTAAATAATTTGCTCTGCCTTTCTTTTATGGCATCAACACCGAACTGGATAATATTCATGTTAGGTATTTTCTGGATGCTAGATAGTTCTCCAGTAAAACCACTTTTAAGGAATTGTATAATGTAAACATTTAAGCCATTCCCAGCAGCCCTTAATGCTAAGCCAAGTGAAGAAGTAGTTTTGCCTTTGCCATCTCCTGTTATAACATGAACTAAGCCCAGCTTGCTGATATCATCCTCACCTTGCACAATAATAGGCTTTTTTATCTTTGTTACCAAACTAGACACCTTTGGAATTTTTTAACCTTACTTTTTATTGCACACGGTTGCGAACTACGCAACATATCTGTAGGAAGCTACGGCTTCCTAAATGTCTCGGAACATAGTTCCTCAACATGTCCGCAACATGATAAGTTACATCACTGATATCGTGACTTTGTCCCGTGACCACTAGTCGTGGTATGCGGACCACTCGCACAGCCTTCGTAGAAGGCGTCGTAATGCAAGTTATTGTTTTATTAATATTTATTATAATGCAAATTATTATTTTTAATTCACTTACTATAATAACTTTTTATCTATTATTGGAGGGTGAAAATTTGCTCTGATTTGCTGCCATCTCTGTAGATGGTAACACCTTTACAGCCTAACTCGTAAGCTAGCATGTAGACTTTTTCAACATCCTGGACAGTTGCATCATTTTTGAAGTTGACTGTCTTTGAAACTGCGTTATCTGTATGCTTTTGGAAAGCTGCCTGTGCTCTAAGATGCCATCCTGGTGATATATCGTAGGCTACAACAAAAACCTTTTTATCCTCAGGTGAAAGCTCTTCAACATCTTCTAAGGAGCCTTTATTCTTTATTTTCTGCAGGAAAGCTTCAGAATAATAGTCATTTTCCTTAATTGCTTCTTCAAAATACCTGTTGACATAGAAAAATTCCCTGTTTTCAAGTATTTTTCTTACATAGCATACAGAAATATTAGGCTCAATACCAGTTGAGACATCTGCTATTATGCTAATAGAGCCAGTTGGAGGAATAGTTGTTAGGGTTGCATTTCTCAGCTTTATTTTTTCTTTTGCATAAATGCTATTCTTCCAGTTTGGGAAAACACCCCTTTCCTTTGCTAAGTCAATTGAGGCTTTTTCAGCCTCTTCCCTAATGAATTTCATAACTTTAGATGCGGTCTTTACACATTCTTCAGAATTATAGGGAATTTTTAGCTGGTAAAGCATGTCTGCAAAACCCATCACACCAATACCAATCTTCCTGTTAGCTAGGCATACTTTTTTTATTTCTTTTAATGGATACTTATTAACATCAATTACATTATCAAGGAAATGTACTGCTGTATGAACTGTTTTGGCTAATTTATCAAAGTCAATCTTAGCATCTTTTACCATATTAGCTAGGTTTACAGAGCCAAGGCAGACAGCTTCATAGTTAAGCAATGGCTGTGATGCACAAGAATCAGTTGCATCTATTTTCATATCTGGCAAGGGATTTACCTTGTTTATCCTGTCCATGAACAATATTCCAGGATCACCTGTTTTCCAGGCTTGGAATACAATAAGATTGAAGATTTCTCGGGCTTTAAGCCTCTTTACCTCTTTTCTGTCATGAGGATTAATTAATAGATACTCTTTATTTTCTTCAACAGCTCTCATAAACTTGTCAGTTAGTGCAGCAGAAATATTGAAATTGGTTAAGCTTTTCGGATCATCTTTTGAGGTTATAAATTCCACAATATCCGGATGCTCAATAGATAGGATGCCCATATTGGCTCCTCTTCTCCTGCCACCTTGTTTCATGGTTTCTGTTGCAGTGTCAAAAATCTTCATAAATGAAATTGGGCCAGTTGCTTGGCCTTTAGTTGAGTTTACTAAATCGTTCTTTGGCCTTATCTTTGAGAAGTTAAAGCCAGTTCCTGCTCCTGTCTTATGGATAATTGCAGCAGTCTTTAAAGCTTCAAAGATGCTTTCAATTGAATCTTCAATTGGCAATACAAAGGTTGACATTAATTGCTGGATTTCAGTGCCTGCGTTCATTAAAGCTGGAGAATTAGGCAGGAAATCAAGGTTTGACATCACTTGATAAAATTCTTCCTCTGTCTTGCTAATATCTGCTTTCTTGTTGTATAATAAATCAGCTTTTGCAACATTTTTAGCTACTCTCATGAACATATCATCTGGAGTTTCAATGGTATTGCCATTTTCATCTTTTATTAGATATTTGTCTTTTAAAAGCTTTAGGGCATTTAATGAAAGATTAGTCTTAATGCTCATGCCAAGAATTGCTTCTCTAAATTCTCTTTGCTCTTTTCTTTTCTGCCTGTAAAGAATATATGCTTTAGCTGTCTTTGAATGCCCTTCTTTTATTAGCACATACTCAATATTGTCTTGGATGTCTTCTACACTTGGAATTTTGTCTGGAAACCTTTCATTAATTATATCAGTAACCTTATTAGCCAAATCCTCAGAAATACTTCTGTCCTTGCCACCAACAGAAACAGCAGCCTTGAAGATAGCTTCAGTTATCTTATCCTTGTCAAAATCAACAGTCCTGCCATCTCTTTTGATTACTTTCTTAACTGCCATAATAAGGCTAACAAATAAAAGGTGGTATATAAGAATTGCTCTTGTAATAGCGAAAAGTATATTTATGAGAGTTGCATATCTGCACACTATGTTAAAAATAACACCGATAGATGTCTATAATATATTAAGCTACGAATGGAAAAATACTGAGCAAATATGCACTGACTTAGCAGAACTCAAAAGAGTAGCATGGCAAGATATTCCAGGAACTATCCATCCAATACTGTATCACCTTGTTGAAGCAGAAATAGCTGAACATAGAAAGTTAGATACTAAAAGTGGTATGGAAAAAGATGAATATCGCAGAAAGCCAGATGGTAAAAGAGAGCAAGTACCACCACCAGAAATAGGCGGGCTTGAGGAAGTTGTTTTTGCATAATCTTTATTTAGCTGGTAAAGAGAAAGGGGTATATAAGGGTTTAGGGCTCAGGAAAAGATTTAGGATTCATTGTCCCCTCCTCAATCTCCACACGTCTTCACCAACTGCCCATCAATAAACTCTATCTTGCAGACCTTGGCACCTTCACTATCATCATCTTTATCATCGCTTTTCTTTATCTCTATTTCAGGCTCAGGCAGCTCTTTGCCTAGCTCAGTGATAATAATTCCACTAACATCTTTTCTAATTGCATGGAAAGGTGTGCTTAATCTTCCATTTGGTAATGTAAAGACCTCATCACCTTTAAGCTCAAGTTCCTTGTCCTGCATTATAACTTTAAACGTCTTATCCTTAACTTTTTGTAACTCATTTTGCTCAGCCTGTACAGATAATATTGGGTATCTGCTGCCATCTCGGTAAATAGTTATGCCTTTCAAACCTTTTCTCCAGGCTTCAAGATAAATATTGGAAATTATCTCAGGCTCAATACTTTCTGGTAGGTTAACTGTTGATGAGATGCTATGGTCAATATACTTTTGGCAAACTCCTTGGATTAAGACTCTTTTCTCAGGCTCTATAAAATGTGCTGTCCTAAAGAAATGAGAAGGCAATACCTTTTTCAGCTCATCCAGGTCTTTTGCAAGATCTGCCTTGTCCTGCAATCTCATCATATCAACATAAGCCTGCACAGTTGAATGGAAAACCTTGAAGAATTTGTTGCCAAAACTTTCAGAGCGTCTTGTGTAGTATAAAGCAAATATAGGCTCAATGCCGCCAGAAACGCCAATATAATTCCTGCCTTCATGAGTAAAGCCTAAAACAATATTAGATATAGTTCCAGTTGGTGCAATTGAAAGCAAAGCAATATTCCTTAAACCTTTCTGCCTTACCAATCCCTGCACCTCTGGATCAAGAGCCTCCTGGAAGAAAGCTCCTCTAGAGTATTTCTCATAATCCCATAACGGAGATGGACCTTTTTCTTCTGCGAGTATTGCAGATGATTCATAAGCCTTGTTGGCAATAAACTTGGAAACTCTTTCCATTAATGCAATTCCCTCATCACTATCATATGCAATACCAAGCTGGTTGAGCATATCTGCTATACCCATTATACCTAGGCCAATTCTTTTTGTCTCTTTTGCAGCAATTCTCTGCTTTTCTAATGGATTAAGAAATTCATTCCATGAGACAACATTATCCATAAATCTGATTGTATCAATTGCAACATCTCCAAGAGCTTGCCAGTCTATCCTTGCTTTTTCAGTATAACCATCTATAACAAATCTAGAAAGGTTAATTGAGCCAAGGTTGCATGCACCGCCATCTTCTAAAGGGACTTCCGCACAATTATGCACTATAATACCATTTGCAATGAAGGAATGTGTTACATCTTCTGTTATATCCCAGACTTCTCTTTTTCCTATGTAATTTATTGACTTGACTTTGTCAGTAAATCTTTCTTTATAGAATTCAAATCCTTGTAAGATAGCAATTTTGTCCTTGTTCTTTTGCTGTAAAAACACTATCTTCTGAATTAACCTTGCAGCATTTTCTTTGCTTATGTTAAGCTCATAATTTATTCCAGATGTCTTATATTTAATTATTTCACCTTTTTTGTTAATATACCTAAATGTTTCAAATCTGGATGAACGATTGTATATTGTGCTTCTTACCCCTAAGTTCAAAAGTAGCAATTGTACTTGCTTTAGTAGCTTTATTGAACTAGAATTAAGCCTGATATAGTTTCTGCTCTTACTACCTATCCCAATGGTTCCATCAGATGAAAACAGACCTTCAATAAATCCAAGGACAGCTTCCTCAATGGCTGTAAACAGCGCAGATGGAACTTCTCTCTCTTCTCCAGCTTGTCTGAGACCTAGTGTTTTAAAGAAATTTATTACAAACTTACTTGACGACCTAAGCTGAATACATCCATTTGGGTATTTAATTTCCTTTATTTCTCGATTACAATACTTCTCAAAAATAGGTTGAATTGTCTTTCTAGCTTCTTCGTCTTCTTTGGCAAATACAAGACCAAACTTATGATATTTTTCGTTATAAAAGCCATCTCCAACAGCCCATCCTAGCAACAAGCCAAGTTCTCTGCTCCATTTAGTAGGCAAATTCAGCTTGTAAGCCCTTCCATTCTTACCTATTATCTCATTTTTTACTTCAAAGGGCAGTTTAGAATCTTTATTAAAGCTCCCTTCTCCAGATTGTATTAACACATAGTCATCTTCTTTTATTTCTGCAAGTTCTTTCCAACCGTTTTGTGTTAATATTCTATGATCGGGTGTTGCTATTAGCTCATAACCAGATGCAGTTTCTAATTTATAACATTCTTTATATCCAGTCATTATTCTGTTAGTAGGTTTTACTAATTGAGTACCATATTGAATATTTAGTAAACTACTATTTGTTTTATTTAAAGTCCTACTATCAACAATTATGTTCTCAGCTTTTATACTATCTATTCTTTCTAATCCTTTCTCAGTTGAAATTAAACTATCAGCATCTACACATGGGTTAGTTGAAACTATTGGCCTGCCAACATAATTACTAGGAGAGTACCTAGACATTGTTGTCCAGAAAATTAGGCCAGGCTCTGCTGTCTTATAATTCCCAGCTATAAATAAATCCCAAACCTGTCTTGCCTTTACCAGCCTTTTTATTTCTCCACATTTTTCAGAGCCAAAATATAACATAAAATCTCCAGCATGTTTAACAGCAAGGTCATAATTCATGCTAGTTGAAATCACATAATCTCCAAAAATATCCCTGTTCTCCATGTTCTTTAATTCTTCTTCATTTACTCTAGCCCCAAAAGTGCTCAAGAAAGCATTTAATTCACGGATAGAATCAAACTTTTCAAACAGCTCATAATCCTTAATGTTCTTTGAGGGAATGCCAAAAGAGTAATGTATGTCATCTCCCTGCAATACACTCCTGACACTTACTTTATTGTACTTCTTATAAACTAAAATTGAATCTCTGCCGTAATTGGTTTCCTCTTCCACGGCTTTCATGAACTCATCAGACACTTTTAATGAAATATTTGCAAACCTAATCTGGGTGTTCTCTCTAACTTGGTTTTCAATAACCCTTAACTGCTGCTCATCAAAAGCATTGCTCCATTTGCACTGCTCAATTATCTGCCTTGTCACCCAGTTTGGCTGCCTCTTAACATTAATGAAATTTAAGATATCAGGATGTTTTACATCCAAGGTTAACATTAAGGCTCCCCTTCTGCCACTTTGGCCAATTAAGCCTGTGGTAAGTGAGTAAAGTTCCATGAAGGAAACAGCGCCAGTGGATTTATCAGCAGCATTATGCACAACAGAATCCTTTGGCCTTAGGTTTGAGATATCAACACCTATTCCTCCACCGTAAGAATAAGTTCTTGCACATTCATATGCAGCTTTATAGATGGATTCTATGTTATCATCATCAATTAAGGATACAAAGCAATTAGCAAGAGTTTTTAGCCTGTAAAGATCTCCTGCACCTGCAATTACCCTGCCACCTGGCAAGAAATGGCCATTAAACAAAATATTATAGAACTTTATTGCATATTCCTCTTGCTTGCCATTACTTTCTAAAGCAGCCATAAACGCAGCAAGCCTTGCAAAGACATCTTCTGGCTTGTGCTCTATCAACTGGTGCTTTAAATCTTTCAAATAATACTTGTTTTTATAAATGTTAATTGCGAGCTCATTATTAGCTAGATAATCATGATGAACAGGAATTTGTCCATTATTTTGCATCTGTTTTAGCATCAGAAGGAGGTTTTTGTAAGCTTCAATAAAGCTTTTATCAACCACGCCTAGCAACTTACTTTTATGGTTGAACATAAGCTCAAGAGCATCAGTATTGTCACTTCCAGCTATAACTGCCTTTTCAGCTTCCATACACAACACCTCTTATCTAATAATCTATAAAATCTTTTAAATTTATTAATTTGTATAATTTAACTTGCATTACAGTCACGAACTGCGTGACATATCTGTCCGCTAGCGCACAATACATTATTGATAAGCGGACCTTTGTATAGCCTCTTAGAGAGGCTCGTCTTGCAATTTTTATTAATTATTTTTATACACTTTTATTTATTGTTAAATTATTTTATCAATTTAGCTACTTCTTTGTGCAACTCATCTATGTCTTCGAACTCTTTATAAACAGATGCAAACCTTATATAAGCCACTTTGTCAAGTTTCTTTAGCTTCCTGCTTACTAGGTCGCCTATAACCCTGCTTGGGATTTCTGTGGTGTCATAGGACCTTAATTCAAGCTCAATATCATCTACAATATGCTCAACTGCCTCATCTGCTACTGGTCTTTTCTCACATGCCTTTAAAATGCCTGACTTGAGCTTTTGCCTGTCAAACCTTTCCCTTGAGCCATCCTTCTTAATTACTGTTAATGTTACTATCTCTATCCTTTCATAAGTTGTAAAGCGCTTCTCGCACTGCAAGCATTCCCTTCTTCTTCTAATAATGTCTGTTGTTTCCTGCTCCCTTTTATCCACAACCTTGGTTTCTGGATGATTGCAAAATGGGCATTTCATAGTAGTAAAATACACAATATATTGTGCTTTAAAATCTTAATGATACAAGATGTTGTGATTTCCTGAGTTTCTCTACAATAACTTATTTATATAGTTTTTGGTCAGAGTATATAATTTATGCAAATTTCTGACTGAAAACTCAGGAACTTGGTTCCTATAGTTTTTGGTTGATAAAAATGTTTAATCAAGGCTTATCGTGATAGAGATTTAAACATCGGAATTCCACTATTCTTTGAATAGTGGTTTAGTAAACTAAACCAAAATACATTGCTGGAATTCCGAGTGTGCTCAAAAACCACTGAATAACCTTTGCGTTAGTAGCATACCACCCTTCTATGAAGAGTGGTTTTTGACAAATTGTTTTATTCAAAACTGATTCTATTCAGGATGCTCAGCTTCCTGGAAAATTAATGGCTGATAAAAAGTGCTAAGAGTTTGCGAGCTGAGCATAGATACTATTTTCTCTGCAATAAATTTGAGGTTTATCACATCCTCTTCATTATACTCAACTAAGAGATTTAGATAATAGTCATCTCCAGTTGCTGTATACATCTTGTACAGTTTTAGAACATCTCCATTGTAGAGCCTGTCAACTATTTCATTCTGTCTTTTTATGCCTAACTTCCTTTCTATCTCTTTTAAGCCGCCTTTAAAGCCAAGCCTTTGACACACAGCCCTTAGGTCAAAATGCGGAATTCTTGGCAATAAGCCTGGATATCTCCTAATCAGGAAAGGAATGTCAAAAGAAGAGCCATTATAGGATACAATAAGCTTGTATTTCTCAAGCTCTCTTTTCAGATATTTCATATCAAGGTTTATGCCCTTTACCATTATCTTTGTGTTAACACCATCAAATAAGCCAATTACTGTTATGTCATCCCTGCTGGAAATTCCAGTAACCTCAATGTCAAGGAATACAGCATCTTCTTTGAGAAAATTATAAAGCCTCCATGTTTCTGAGCTTGGAAGAATAGCTGTAAAATATGAGGAATCAAAATTGTAGAGGGCTGTCTGGGCTTTTTTCAATTGCCTGTCATAGTAAGCCTTTCTAGCTTTAGAGAATCCTTTTATTTTAGGTGTTGCAATGAAGGCTTCCCATGAAGTAATGCCTTGCTTCCATAAATTTTTCTCAGTTATTCTATCTATTCCATCAAGGAAGATAAAGGATTTTTGTATCAATTTACACCCCTTGTAACTTATCTTTCAATGCGTGTTATAGAAGTAGAATTTAAATAATTATGCCTTGCAGAGATGTCCAGTGACTAGTGGTGTTTATATAGTTTATATAAAGTTTATATATTTGGGCATTGCTAGATAAATAGAATTTATACGAGTTTTGATATTATTTAAAATTCAGTAATATATGAAGGAAGCCCTGTTTTATCAAAATGTTTTTTAAGGTTATTGTATGTATATAAAATTCTTTTCGCATGCTCTGCGTAATCTCTATAATGGTCTAGAGTCAGCAATTGTTCCTCTATACCCTCAGAAAGAGGGGAAAAATCTAGTTTACTCCAAGGGAACCTTTTCAGTTCCTCTCTATAAAGTTCTGCTTCTTTAGTGAAAGTGCCTGGTTTTCCGCCAAACCTTCCCCAAAATATTATTTGCATTGGTATGTAGAAAGGTTTTGGATGTACAGAATCCATATAATGCCAATATTCAGCTGGTAATAAATCAAGTCTTGTAGCAGCATAAACAGTGTTATCTAAATGTATTAATAAATCATCTAATGGAGGGAATACTGCTCTTGATACCAGAGTAAGTCTTGGGCCTGTCTCATGTGGTCTTACTGTTAGTGTCATTAAACTACCGCCTATCACTTGCGAGACATAATATTTTAGAGCATCTTCTAATTCACTTAAATATAATTCACTTCTTTCCATCTCTTCTATAGTTGGCATATGCATGAGAGTTATTTAAAAATTTAAAAACTTTTCTGAACTTTGATGAACAGATTTAGTAAAAACCTCTTTAAAGGCAAAGATTTATATCAAAATTAGTAAGTTTCATCATTGGTCTTCTATGCCAAAAATATACATAGCCAAGTCAGGCTGCCCTCTATGTAAAGGTGATGTAATTGGAAATAGAGAGATAAAGTATTACTGCAAGAGATGCAATGTTTTATTTAGTGAGGAAATTATAAGAGGAGGGGATTTGTTTGGAGGTTATAAATATTAAAGACTTCAATGCCTTCGGGAGTCCACACAGTTTTGCTAAATCCTTTAGAATCTGTAAATAAGTAAGGACCAAAAAGTGTAGATTGAGCAGGTAATTTACTATCAGGAAATAGGATATAATCTGCTGAGCGTATTTTAGTTGCAATGTCATGGAAAACATTTCCTGCTAATACAGCATCTCCCTCTAGGAATATATCTAAACTAGCGATTGATTTCCTTCTTTCTGGATGTATATTTCTTAGGAAAGCTAATACCATTAAATCCTTATTTGGTGATTCGCCATATACCCATCTAGTATTATAAAGCGTAGGATGATTGTCTGTTTCATCAAAAGATGATAATAATTCTTGCCCACTCGAAAATCTTGTTGGCCTTTTCTCCTGAATTCCGGATATGTTCAATACAATGTTCTGAATAGCATCAAAATCATTTTCTGCATAAGCAAATGCAGTTCTAGTCTGATAGAAAACAAATCTAGGTAAATGAGTAGCATTATAAATTTTATGTACTACTAAAGGATTAATCAAAGAAGGATTGGGGTACATTACATGCCATAGTTCTTTAGGATGTTCTACTACTAAATCGCTTTTTTTCATAAACTTGCAATATTTAGTACTTATTTAAATCTTTCGACAATTGAATTAGAACTACTGAATACTTACCTTAACCTTCCTTGCAACTAACTTTGCCTTCTCAATCACAACATGACCGCAGTAGTTATCATCATAGACTTTTCTTGCTTTTTCTATTTGTAAATCTTTCTTAAATATGGGTGCACTTGTAACTAAAGTGTCATAATAGCCTCCTTCACCACCTATATGGAAGCCATACATTATAGAATCTTTCTTAAACTCTTCAAAATTATGTTTTGTAATTCTTTCTCCAAGCCATTGCTTTAAGCCATCAGATGCAATCTGTGTAATAAATATTTCATAGCCTTTGGCAAGCATCTCTTCCATTACTTTATCATGGTCTAAGCCAGCATGAGCAGCAAAAACCTCAACTTTTAATGGCATTAAAGCTTTTTGGATGCTTTTGAGCTGAGTTTCTTGTAATCCAGTGCCTCCTAGAACTAGTGCATCAATTTTAAGTCTCTTTATCTTTTGATTCTTTGTTACTAATTCCTTGACTATCTCAGCCTCTTTTTTAGGATCTGCAACTGAGCATTTTAGCAGGAAATGTCTTGTCTTGAAATTCTTCGAAAGCAACTTAGTTAGTTCAACTGTTGCATAATGGTAAAGATAACAGTCTTTTCTAGTAGGCTTTACAGATACTAAATACTTTATATTCCATCCTTTTTCAATGGCATGCTGAATAGCATAAGTGCTGTCTTTGCCACCAGAATACAAGATTGCAATGTCCATAGAAATCTGGAAATAATATGGGTTTATTAAGGTTTTGATAATTTTTTGTACTACTTTAGTTTTATTTGAGAGATAAACCTTCCTTTTCGAAAAGACCGACTATATCATTTATATGGCCACTTGGAATCTGTGCACCAAATTTAGGCCATACACAAAACTTGTTTCCTGTTACATCAACACGTGCCTCATTGGCATCACTGATAAGTCCTCTTTTGAAGCTATTAGGCCAATTCCTAACATAGCCATCTTTATCTTCTTCACGTTCGTATCCTAATTTAGTTAATATAGATTCGATTCTTCTTGCAGCAGTATAAGGTGCGTTTGCTAACTCCGTTATATAAAAAGTGAAACTTTGTTCATCTCTAGGAACTACCATCTTATCTCCTCCTTATAAGATACGAAATTCATCTTTTATCTTTTATTAATAAACCTTTATGGCAAAAATATTCTTTAAAGAATAAATGCAAATAAAGAGCAAAAAGAAAATAGTATATGGAAAGCTTATTATAACTAATTGCAAAACTATGTTTTGATGGCAACAGCACTCTTCATAGGCAGGTTTCAGCCATTTCATAATGCGCATCTAAAGGTAATTAGAGATATTTTAAAGGAAAATAATAAAATAATTATTGTTATAGGAAGTTCACAAGAGAATAATACTAAATTGAATCCATTCTCACTAAAAGAAAGAAAGGAAATGATTATTTCTGTGCTTAAGACAAATAAAATAAGGAATTATAGACTTGTTCCAATACATGATGTATATAATGATAGAAAATGGGTGGCACTTATTGAGAAAAAAGTAAAACATTTTGATGTACTCTATACTGGCAATCCTTGGACTATTAGATGTTTTAAAAAGTATAGTCATAAGGTTAAGAGAATCAAGCTCATTAGAGGCATTAGCAGCACAATAATAAGAAATGCTATAATAAAAGGAAAAAATTGGAAAAGGTTTGTGCCAGAAGAGATTTATAGTTATGTTAAGAATATTTATGGAGATAGTAGAATTAAAAATTTATATAGACAAAAAGTTTAAATAGAAGAATATTATCGTAAAATTACTATATAACAATGAAAAAAATTAACTTTATTGTAATTTTGATGCTTATTCTACCCGTTGTCACTGCTCAACAATCAACAGATGCTGGTGTTACACCTGACTCATTTCTATGGGGCTTAGATAAAGCATTAGATCAATTAACATTACTTCTAACATTTGATAAAGGAGAGAAAGCAAAGAAAGGCTTAGAGATAGCGAGAGAAAGGTTATTGGAAGTTAAAGAAATGGTTGAAGAGAATAAGTTAGAAGCTGCTGAGAAGGCAAAAGAAGAGCATGGCAATCTTTTAAACAAAGTAAAGGAAAGCATAAAGGAGCTAGAAGAAGATAATTCAACAGAAGAGATTGAAGAAGAGCTTGAAATTGAAAAAGAGTTAGAAGAGCACGAAGATGGTGTTGAAAAGGTTAACACAGAACTAAAAGTTAAGATAAAAATTGAGGGTACAATAACAGATGAACAAAGTGCTTTGATAAACTCGCTTCTGGATTCCTTGAAAGGACAAACTGGAGAAGTTAAAATAGAAATCAAAAATAAAAAAGACAAAACAAAGATTAAGATAAAGCAAGAAACTGGAAAAAGTGAAGAGGAAATTGAAGATGAAATAGAAGATTTAGAAGAAGAAATTGGACTCGAAGAAATAAAGGTAAAAGCAGAGATAATAGGCAATAAAACTCGAGTCAAGATTGAGAATGAATTTTCAACAGATGCTATTGATAAAAATGCAATAATTGATGAAGTACTAAAAAGATTTATTTTAGACA
>CAZRPY010000011.1:755-37530 GCA_964602245.1 uncultured Methanosarcinales archaeon | reverse complement strand
TAAATGTAAAATACTTTTTTAGGAACGAAATAAGAGCCTCATGTGAATACGGTTTATATCCTTTTAATGACATTAAAGATTGCGCAGCTTCTCTCAGGCATTCATATATGTCTTCAAAGATATAAGATGCAGTATCCTTATTTATTTCTCTTATTTTTATTGAGTATTTTAACCTTCCTTCAGCCTTATTCACAAGAGCTTCAGCTTCGCCCTTATCAGGACTTGCCTTTTTTGCAAGATTTCTCTCCAGATAATAATCAAATTCAAATATCATTCCAACAACCTCAAATATCCATGCAAAACAATTCCATTTGCCAACGTATTTAAAAATTCTGGCTCAGCTTTTTCTATTTTTATTTCATATATCTTTATAGGTCTTCCCAATCTCTTTTCAAATATCGATAAATTAGGTATGCTTTGTTTTTGTGTAATGATTGCAATATCAATATCACTAGTTGATATATCCTCTCCTCTACTATAGCTTCCAAATAAAATAATAGCTTCAGGCTCTTCATAATGCTTTCTTAAGAAATCTAGCAGTCCTGAGATATAAATAGAGTATAGATTATAGGCTCTTTTAAGAATAATGAACTTTTCATTTCTAGTTGCATATACGTTAGTTACAATAGCCTCTTTTTTTGTTGATAGAAGATTTTCTTTCTCCAGTTTCTTCTCAATCTTTTTAATTCCAGGCAAGGATAAGCCAGTGAGCCTCTCTAGCTCTCTCAGATGAAACTTCTGTTCTGGATATTTAAAGAATAACTCCATTACCCTTAGATTGTTATCTTTTGTTATCATATAATAACTATAGTTATCAATTGTTATATAAAGTTATCGCTCTTTTCCGTACTTAAAGTACTAAAACTGAATTTGCACTTCAAGATTGTCTATATTATTTAGAATAAAGTAAGAAATATTTCCTCCACAGAATTTTTGAAGTAATTTACGATGGTTGCGAATATGCAATAACCTGTCCGCTACTTCAATTTTCCATTCGTAAAAAGCGGACCTATGGCACAGGCTCTTAGAGTCCTAAAAAATGCTTTGCATTTTTGGGACACAAAGGAGTCCTTTGGATTCCTTTGTGAGCCTCGTTTGCAAATTTTATTCTTTTATTTATTCTATATTGTTATAATGCGGGGGAAGGGATTCGAACCCATGTACCCACTAAGGGACTAGGCCCTGAACCTAGCGCATCAAGCCTCCATAAATGGATTTGGCCACTCTGCCACCCCCGCTTACGATGCTTATTATACTAGTCACAATACCATTTTATAAATCTTGTTGACTTTCTTCTGGCATTATGGAAATTAAAGACCTTCAACCAGGCATGAACCGTGTTATAATAGAAGCAGAGATAATAGAAAAAGGAGCTATTAGAGAATTTACCAATTTTGGTAGAACAGGCAAGGTCTGTGAGGCAAAGATAAAAGACTCAACAGGCGAATTTACTTTAGTTTTGTGGAATGACGAAGTTGATAAAGTACAACAGGGAGATAAAATACGGATTATTAATGGCTATGTTAAACGCTACCAAGGCCAGCCCCAACTCTCCATAGGCAGATATGGTACATTAGAAGTTATAGAATAAAATCCTAAAAATATTTAAATGAAGGTATGCAATGAACTCTGTTACCTATGAGAGAATGGTATATTCTAGCTGCTGGCTTATTGCTTCTAGTAAATCATACTACTGCATATGCTCAATCTTCTCTTGATACAAGAGTGGCAGGTGATGCTCGGGCAGCCCAAAAAATATTGGAACTAAAGCGGCAACAACAACCGCATTCCAGTGTAGATCCAAAAAAAGATCTTGAAATGTTTATTAAGTGTGGTGGTATCTATCACATAGGATATAGCAACCCTGAAGACTTTATTGTTGAAGGAGGAAGGTGCTATCTAAAATCCTACAAAGGTCCAAGAATTGGCCACTAGTCTATTAATTTATAATAAACCCTTCTGTTATTCTTCCCCTTATTCTCAGCCTTAACAAATTCAACACCATTAACCTCTCTTAAATCATTTACATGAGGCCCTCCATCTGCCTGTACATCATAGCTGCCTATATCAACAATCCTTATCTCACCTTCAACATCAGGCATACCTTTAGCAAGTTTAAAGAACTCAGGGTTATTAATAGCCTCTTCTTTTGTCATAAAATAAACCTTTATAGGCATTCCCTCTTTTATTAACTCATTAGCCTTATCAAAATACTTCATTATTAACTCTCTGTCAAAATTATCTAAACTGAAATCAATCCTTCCCTGCCCAACAGTTAGCTCATTCCCTGTTATTAATGCCCCAGTCTCTTTGTGAACTATCCCAGAAATTAAGTGAGCAGATGTGTGATACCTCATAAGCCTGTATCTCCTTTCCCAATCAATAACCCCTTTAACACTATCACCTTCTTGCAATCCAGGCTTACTTACCTCATGACTTATCTCTCCAGAAAACTTTCCAACAAACACAACAGGAAACTCCTCATTATCAGAAAGCCTGATTATCTTGCCAGTATCACACGCAACCCCTCCACCTTTAGGATAAAATGCAGTCTGACTAAGCACAATATACTTATCCTCCTTAACAGACTCAACAACAGCCTCAAACTCTTTCAGGTAATTATTCTTCATATACAAAGCTTTCTCAGCAGTAACCATAAAGAGCTAGAAAATAGAGATTTTATTTAAAGGTAATGGTTAGTTTATGTCCCACTTTTCATAAACTTGCAGTTGGTAGATTAATCAGTGCTTCAGTATGTATTTTTTCTGTGAATAAAGTAGGTATTTCCTCTTCAACAATTTTTTGAAATAGAGGTGGAATTATTTTCATCATTTCTGTACCCCCAACCCTTCGTGATTCATAAGACCAGTTGAGCGCCTGTAAGTCAGAACTTTCAGGTTTTGGCCTTTTTCTAGCATAATGATTAATTAAAATAATCATATTAAATTCGTAATCTGTTTTCTCTTCTTCCCAAACTTCTTGAAGCAAGCTACGAAAATGCAATGTTTCTGTGCCTTCAACTTCCCTCAATTTAAAACGATATAAAGGAACCTGACTATGAAATAGTTGCAAACTTGCAGTACCATCTTTATGTTCATATCCTCTATATTTCACTGGTATTCTATCCAAGCCCCATCGACGCTCGGTATCTTTCGGAGAAATGTGCTCAGTTATTTCAAAGCCTGTAGAATCAAGTATTCTTTCCATAGTTGCAATACTGGCATGAAGATAAAGCATGGTATTATCTAAGTCGGATAAAGTTTGTGGTTTTTGTGGATCGGCATATAACCTTTTCTCTATCTCAGACGGCTTGTGGGAGGAGTTATAACCAGACCTCCAAGCTGTGTAGTTCATCAAATGTTCATGAGTGGGATCTAATAATCTTATCTGTGCCATCCACTGTAAGTATTCTGTAAATGTTCTCATTGCTGCTCCTCTCGACTTGCACCTAATACTCTGTCTTCAATCTCTTTGCCCTTGTTGTGCGACTTTCTGCAATCCTTTAGGAATATTTCTCCTATAGTCTGTAACAGGAATACCTCCATATTCAATATCTGTTCTATTTTTCCGACAGTTTCGTCAATTCTCATAGTTTATCCCCAAAAAATCTTTACTAATTAGTAATAGCCTAGATATTGTTAAATATTTCTATTAAAATCTTTAACAAAACCAAAAAATCTATAAATAAAACAAGGTAAATCTAAGAGAATATGCAAAAAGAAGAGATAAAGCTTGACCTGAAAGACCGTAAAATACTTGCAGAACTGGACAGGGACGCCCGCCAACCCTTCTCGCATATAGCAAGGAAAGTTAAAATTTCCAAAGAGCTGTTGCATTACCGAATAAATAGATTGGAAAAGCTAGGTGTCATAGAAAGCTATTATCCTATCATTGATAATTCCAAGCTTGGCTTATTGACATTTAGAGTATATCTTAGGCTGCAAGCTATAACCCCCTCAAAAAGGTCTGAAATCATTAATTATCTAAAACAGCAGAAGAATGTATGGGCTCTCGCTTTGCTGTCTGGGAACTGGGATATTGTACTTGTTATGGGCTCTCGAAAGCTTTCTATTGTATACGATATTCTTGACGCATTCCTTGCTAAGTACAAATCAAGCATAAGCAGCTATAACATAGCAACATATACCAATATCTATCATTTTATAAGAGACTACTTATTGGACGAAAAGAGAGTTGCTCCATATAAGATATTTGGACTGAGCCAGCAAGCTGATTATGACAAGACAGATGAGCAAATTTTGGGAATACTTGCAAAAAATGCCCGAATCTCATTATTAGATATCAGCAAAGCTATAGGAAAAACACCTGAGGCAATAAGCTATCGCATAAAGCAATTGGAAAAAAAGCAGATTATCCTTGGCTATGCAGTTTCAATAAACCTTGAGAAAGTGGGCTATCTATGGTATAAAGCAGACATTTCTCTTACTGACATGAAGCAACTCAACACTATCATAGGCTATTGCAGCCAGCATCCCTATATCACTCAGGTGAATCGTCCTCTTGGAAGCAGCGATGTAGAAATAGAGGTATATGCACGAAATCTGCAGCACTTCCTTTCCATCATGGATGAGCTTCAAAATACCTTCCATGGAGTCATTGACCATTACACATATTTTATAGTAACACAAGTGTTTAAGGTAACCTTCATGCCTGAAGAATAATTTATAAAGTTAATGAGGTTTCAAAATACTATGCTCGAACACACTATCCGTAATTTTGCCTTACAAAATGCAGTTAAATTCAAAGGCAAGGCTAATCCAGGAGCAATAATAGGGAAAATAATAGCAGAGCATCCTGAGTTTAAATCACAAATAGCAGAAATCTCAAAAGAGATAAATAAAATAGTAAAGGAAGTTAATAAGCTCTCTCTAGAAGAGCAATTAAAAGAGCTCAAGGAAACTGCTCCAGAGCTCTTAGAAAAAAAAGAAAAAGAGGAAAGAGACATATTTGCATTCCTGGGCATTAAGCCAGGGCAAAAAGTCAGAACAGCATTTCCTCCAGGCCCGGAAAAATATCCACATATTGGACATGCTAAGGCATTAATCCTAAACTACGAGCTTGCAAAAGCCTACAATGGTGAATTCTATCTAAGATTTGAGGACACAAACCCAACTCTTGTAAAGAAGGAATACTATAACATTATGCTGGAAAATTTCAAGTGGCTCGGCATTACTTGGAATGTCTTGCAATATGCATCAGATTATATGAAATTATTCTATGACTATGCAGAAGTTCTAATCAAAGATGGGAAAGCCTACATATGTTTTTGTAGTGAAGAAGCTGTAAAGAATTCAAGGGAAAAAGGCATTGCCTGCAACCACAGATTCCACAATCAAAATGAAAACTTAAAGTTTTGGAAAGAATTTCCTAAATACAAAGCAGGAAAAGCAATTCTCAGGCTTAAAATTGACTTGCACCATCAAAATACCACTATGCGAGATCCTACTGTATTCAGGACTATTACAACCCCTCATCCAAGGCATGGCAAAAAATACAAGATCTGGCCAACTTATGATTTCCAGACATCTGTAATTGATGGCAAGTTTGAAATAACTCACAGACTAAGAAGCAAGGAATTTGAGTTAAGAAATGAGCTGCAAAGATGGATTCAAAGAAACTTAAACTTACACGTTCCTATTATTTATGAATTTGCTAGATTTAATTTAGAAGGTGTTGAAAGCTCTGGCAGGGTTATCAGAGAAAAAATCCAAAATAAAGAACTTATAGGCTGGGATGATCCATCTTTAACAACATTAGTAGCTTTAAGGAGAAGGGGCTTTACCCCAGAAGCCATAAAGAATTTTCTGCTTTCCACAGGCATTTCAAAAGCAGAATCAACTTTAACCTGGGATGACTTAATAGTGCAGAACAGAAGAATCCTAGATGCAAAATCAAACAGATATTTCTTTATCCATAACCCAATAAAGATTAAAATAAAAGGTGCTTTAAAAAGAGAGCTAAAACTTAAGCTCCACCCAGATTATGCTGATAGAGGCTACAGAACCTTTAATATTACAGATGAATTCTATATCCCAGAAAAAGATTATCAAGAGTTAAAAGACAATAAGCTCTACAGATTAATGGACTGCTTAAACTTTATAAAGAAAGGCAAAGAATTCATATTTGATTCTTTAGAATACGAAAAATATAAAGAAAATGGTGAAAAAACAATGCACTGGCTTCCACTTAAGGGAAATGTTAATGTTAAAATCCTAATGCCAGACAAGCAAATTTTAAAGGGCATTGCAGAGCCTAGTATAAAAAAACTTAAAAAGGGTGATATTGTACAATTTGTGAGATTTGCCTTCTGCAGGCTTGACAAGCCTTTATTTTTTAGGTATACGCATGAATAATATGCTTTGAAAGTTTTGAATAATTGTCAATATCTTTAAATAGGAGTATCTTTGCTTTGAAAGTATGACTATACCTATTTTAGAATTAACACAAATCTGTAAAGATGCTTTGGATATAGCTCATAGAACAATACAAGGACTTGGTGATAGAGGCACTGCTGAAGTTCGTGTTATAAATAAGCGCGGGTATGATATATCAGTAAAGGGTGATATTAGAGTCTCAAAAGAGGTTACTAAATTTCTTAGGCAAAAAAAATTTCCAGCAGTACTCTATACTGAAGAATTTGGCAGGATTGAACTGGTTAAAAATCCTTTATATACAATTACATTTGACGATATAGACGGAACCAACAACTATCATCGTAGTTATCATCACGGTAAAAGTGTACTACCTTACTGCTCTATTATTACTATTTTCGATTCTATAAAACCACGCTTTGAAAATGCACTAGTAACAGCTGTAATGGAACACAATACTAGTTGGTTATGGACTGCTGCTAAAAATCATGGTACTTATTTTAATGGTAATAAAGTCATAACCTCAAGAAAAACATCCTTTGGTAAAAAAAGAAAGACATTAGTAGTAATAGATCATTACATGGGTGCTAAGGATGTTCCACGATTCTCTAAAATTTATAAAAGAGCTTGGGTAAAAGATTTTGGCACATCGGCACTTCATTTAGCCATGGTTAGCAATGGAATGTTAGATGCTTATATAAGTCCAGATCAAAAAGCTCATGAACTTGGTGGTGGGCTTTTGCTTATAACTGAATCAGGCGGCTCAGTAACAGATTTTCAGGGCAAGCCTCTAGATAAAATAGTTTATGATTTTAATAAAAAATATCCTATAATAGCAGCATCAACACCTAAGTTAGGAAATGCATTAGTACATCTTATACCATAGTCGTAATTTATAGCAAAATTTAAATACTCTCCATCTCATAATTGATAATATGTCCGACACATTAATTGTAAAGGCAAAGATAAAGGATGTTGCAGTTGTTGATGGCAAGCCATTGAATGTTGCTGGTGATGTTGCAGAAGCTTTGAGCAATAAAGTCAAGCACATAATAGAAACAGCCTGTAAAAGAGCAAAAGCCAATGGCAGAAACACAGTAATGGCAAAAGACATCTAATATCTAAGAAACTCTAGCTTTGTTTTCAGGAAATCTATTCTTGCCTCAATCTTCTTCAATTTCAAATGACTAACTCCTAAGCTCTTAAACTGTTCATACCTTTTCTCTAAATTAGCTAATGTTTTCTGCAGCCTTTCAATCTCTTTAGCCCTTTTTCCATTTGTCTCATGCACAGGAATGTATCTATTCTCTTGGTGCAGTATCCTTCTCTCTTTCTCAATAATATTATCCACTCTCTTTTTTAAGTCTTCAATTAAATTTTTATCAATCTTGCCTTTCTGCCTCTTAATCATATCAAGATGCTCATCTAAAGCATTTTTAGCATATCTTCTCTCATCCAATCTTTTGTAAGCGTTTACTAAGTGTTTATAGAAACTTCTAGCTAGCAAAGGATCTAATTTTTCTCCAGAAAAAGTTAAGTTGCTCATTTTTTACAAGTTACAAATATTTCTATTTTCTAAATCTACCAAACAAGCCTTTTCTCTTTGGCTGTGGAAAATTTGGCATCCCACTGCTTTGCTGTGGTGTAAAATTAAAGTCTATATCAGGCATTTCTCTCTGCACTTTTGGTGGTAATGGCATATCATTAGGATTAAACTGCATTGGCTGTATTGGCGGAGGCTGGTTTGGATTAAATATTACTTCTTTATTGCTAGCCCTACTGTTTTCTACCATATCCCCTATTGCCACTAACCCATCAGCAATCTTTTCATTCTGGGCAACAATAGTATCAAGTTTTTCTGAAATACTTTTAAAACTGCTACTACTATCTTCAGACATACCTTTAGCAGCCTCTTTAAGTATTGCAATTAATTCATTTATAACAGAAGTTAAACTTCTCATAGAAGATATAAACTCAGGACTATTGCCTTTCTTCAACTCTTCAATATCCTTTTTCAGCTCCATGATATCCTTATATGGAACCATCTCATAACTATCTTCCATGCTATCAAAAACCTCTGGTTTTTGAGACCTGAAAATGTTCCATTTTCATTGTATCAGCCTCTTTCTAGATATTAGACTAATTTGCATTATATATAAAGTTTTCTTATAGAAATATACAATAAGTATTCACATCATCGGAGGCATTCCCATACCGCCCATTCCACGAGTTCTAGACATTCTCTGCTCACTTTCTGACCTAGACGAAGCTATAATATCATCTATCCTTAATATCATAATTGCAACCTCTGCAGCAGAACTAATTGCCTGAGTTTTAACCTTTAAAGGCTCTAAAATCCCTTCTTTCCATGCATCCATTGTCTTGCCTGTAAATGCATTAATACCAATCCACTTATTACCTTTATCATGAGCAGCCTTAAGCTCTGCAAGAACATCTATTGCATCTAATCCAGCATTCTCTGCAAGAGTTACAGGGATTATATCAATAGCATCAGCAAAAGCTCTTGCAGCTAACTGCTCTCTGCCACTTAAAGATTCACTATAGCTTCTAAGCTGCCTTGCCACCTCAATCTCAATAGCTCCAGCTCCTGCAACTATCTTGCTTCCTATTACAACAGAAGCTAAAACTCCTATAGCATCTTCTAAAGCTCTTTGCATCTCATCTAAGACATGCTCAGTAGCTCCTCTTAGCAATATGCTAACAGACTTTGCATTCTTGCAATCCTTAACTATAACCATCTCCTCATCTCCAATCTTTACTTCCTCGACATTTCCAGAGCCTAAATCCTCTTTGCTTATATCATCAAAATTCGTTACAATCCTTGCCTGAGTAGCTCTAGCTAATGCTTCTATATCACTCCTCTTTACCCTTCTAACTGCAAATATTTTCTTTTTAGCCAAAAAATGCTGTGCCCTGTCATCAATCCCTTTCTGGCATAACACAACATTCGCTCCAGCCTTAACAATTTTTTCCACAATATCCCTTAAAACCTTCTCCTCCTGCTCCATAAAGGATAGTATCTGCGCAGGCTGTCTTATCCTTATCTTTGCCTTTGTCTCTGTATCCTTGATCTCAATTGCAGCATCTGCCAGAAGAATTCTAGCATTCTCTACTACTCTAGGCATATCAGGATGTACCTTTTCCTTATCCAAAATTATTCCATTTATTAATTCACTCTGCTCAATCCTCTCTCCAGTTTTTTTCTCTATCTTAATATTATTCTTATCAACAGCAAAACTATTATTTTCTTTATCAGCAACATTTAATACTGAATTAACAGCAATATCTGCAAGAATTTCTTTTGCAGTCTCTGCACTCTTTCCAGTAATTGCAGTCATTGCAACCTTCAATAATGTTTTTTTATCATTCTCAGCAACCTTCTCTCCTAGCTTGTTAAGAATTTCAACAGCTTTATCAGCAGCAAGCCTGTATCCTTTTGCAATAACACTAGGATGAATACTCATCTCTAGTAGCTCTTCAGCCTTTTTCAATAATTCTCCAGCAATCACAACAGCAGTAGTTGTTCCATCTCCAGCTTCCTTCTCTTGAGCCTTTGCAATCTCAACAATCATCTTAGCACTAGGATGCTCAATATTCATCTCCTTCAGAATTGTAACACCATCATTAGTTATTGTTATACTGCCATTAGAAACCAGCATCTTATCCATACCTCTAGGGCCTAGTGTAGTCCTAACTGTATCAGCTACCATCCTTGCAGCTGTTATATTAGTCCTCTGGGCTTCTTTTCCTGTTTCCCTGCTCTTGCTCTCAGGCAAGATGAAGATTGGTTGTATGTCAGCCATTTAGAATCCATTGTGGACAATCACAGCCCTTTATTTAAAGGTTGCGCATTAAGAAATTTTATCTATCTGCTTGTAAGCAACTGCAAAGACTTTCTATATCTCCTTTAATTTTTTTTGCAGTTTTAGTACCAGAATCCTTCATTAAACAAGTCTTTCTCCTGCGGATATTGTCTGCATATGCATTCTGGATATCCTCTCTCATACACATTTTCTATCTGCCTTATGATTTCATTGTATGTCATTTTTGTTCACCTCAGCTTATTTTACTCAAATCTTCTTAATTTTTAATCTAAATGAACTATATATGATAGAATATTTGTATATACCGGTAGGAAATATGTATAAACACACTAAAAATAGCAAGATTTATATACTAAAACGGTTTAAATACTCCATAATGAAAGAAACTCTAGACGAGAAAGATATGAAAATCCTAGAAATATTGCTCCAAGACTCAAGTTTATCAACTCATAAGATATCAAAAAAGACCCTAATTCCAGTAACAACAGTCTTAAACCGTATAAGAAAGCTAAAAGCGCTTGGTATAATAAAGAAATATACAGTGGAGGTTGACAAGGAAAAACTTGGCAAATCTCTTGGTGCTTACATTTTTGTATGGGTTGACAATAATGTTACTAGAGTAACAGATGGTGGAAGAGGAGGCTTAACAAAAAGAATTCTAAAACAGCCCTTAGTTGAGAGTGCTGAAGGACTGACTGGTAATGTTGATATTATCGTTAAAGTTAATGCTTCAGGGATTAGGGAATTAGACGATTATGTAGTTAATAACTTAAGGGAAATCCCAGGCATCACTAGAACAGAAACACATATAATACTGCATCCAAATATTAAATAGCAATAATAATCCTAAATTATATATACATCTTCTAGCTACACTTTTCTATGGTAATAGTCACTATTTCTGGCTCTCCCGGCGCAGGTAAAAGTACAGTAGCTAAATTAGTTGCAAAAAAGCTAAAACTAAAGCATTACTCAATAGGCGACTTTATGAGGGAATTAGCTGCAGAGCGGAATATATGGTTTCCAAAATTTACAGAGATTACTAAAACTGATCCCACTATAGACAAAGCTCTGGATGAAAGACAGATTAAGCTTGGCAAAACCAAGGATAATTTTGTTATTGATTCTAGGCTTGGCTATTATTTCATTCCAAATTCCATAAAGATATTCTTATACGTTAATGAAAAAGAAAGTGCAAGAAGGTTATACGCATCAAACAGAGAAGGAGAAAAATACAGTTCTATAAAAGAAGCTTTAAACCACATCAAGAAAAGAAAACTTGCGGAAAGAATGCGGTATAAAAAGTATTACAATATAACTTTTCCAAGAAAAGGAGACTTTGACTTTATTATAAACACCTCAAAAATTCCAGCTGAAAAAGTAGCAACTATTATAGTCTCTATAATCAGCGCTAGAAACAGCAACCTTTATAAACCAAAGAAAAATACCAGATAGCAATTCTAGCTTCTTATCAAAATAGAAAAATGATAGGTAGTTAGCAAATCAAAAAATAGAAAATTACTATGTAAAAATAACCTATAAAAATTAATTAAAAAATAAAAAAATAATTTGCATTGACGACGCCTTCTATGATGGCTATGCGGTTAGTCGGCTAATCAGTGAAGAAAATAGTAATGAAGCCGACAATGTATGGTGCGCAGTTCGCACCAGTTTGCAAATTAATCTAAAATTAGTAAAATAAATCTTTAAAAAAGAAAGACAACACAGAAACTATAAATCAACTCTCAAAAATGTCAATCAAGAAAGGCGATTTCATAGAAATAGAATATACTGGAAAGGTCAAGGAAGGCAACATAATCTTTGACACAACCAATGAAGAAATTGCCAAGCAAAATAACATTTATAATGAAAATTACAGGTATGGTCCTCTTACTATCTGTGTTGGAGAATCTCAGGTTTTGAAAGGAATTGACAAGCAGCTTGAAGGAAAAGATCCAGGAAATTATACATTAGAAATACAAGCAGACGATGCTTTTGGCAAAAAAAATGCAAAACTGCTAAGAATGGTTCCTAGCAATATTTTCAAGAAACAAAACATTATTCCATTTCCAGGCTTGCAGATTAACATGGATGGCATAATTGGTACAATAAAAACTGTTACTGGTGGCAGAGTAATTGTTGACTTCAACCATCCATTAGCATCAAAAGACTTGGTTTATGAGATAAATGTAAACAAAATAGTAACAGATGATAAGGAAAAGATTAAGTCATATGTTCAGATACAACTAAACCAAAAAGATATTGAAGTAGAACTGGAGAATGGCAAAGCTAAGGTAACTTTATTCCAGAATATTCCTAAAGAATTCACTACTCAGCTATCAAGCAAGCTAAAAGAATTAACTGGCAAAGATATAGAATTTATAGAAAAAAGCCAGGAAGTAAGCCAAGACACCAAAACACCAAACGAGAACACTTAAACAAAACAAATAATTTAAATAGAAGTTTATCAATTAATCACGATTAAATAGCAAAAAGGTGATGAAACTAATCGTTTCAAACCTTTTAGTATAACTCAAAGGTGTTAATATGGAATATGAGCAAGAGGAGATTGTAATAAAAAGAGAGAGAAGGGACAAGCTAAGGCAGACTTCTAAGGAAGCTGATATTGTTGAGAAAAGGCCTAGCCTGGATATTGATGCTGAGCTTGAAGAATTATTAGCTAAGCAAAAAGCCTCAATTAAAGTAATAGGCTGTGGTGGTGGTGGTAATAATACAATCAATAGAATCTCAGAGATAGGTATTACAGGAGCTGAGACAATTGCCATTAACACAGATGCCCAAGACCTGCTTTATACAACAGCAGATAAAAAAATCCTTATAGGCAAAGAGCTTACAAAAGGTCTTGGTGCAGGCGCTAACCCCAAGATTGGCGAGGAAGCTGCAAGAGAAACTGAGCATGACATTAAGAATCATTTGCAAGGCTCAGATATGGTGTTTATTACCTGTGGCCTAGGTGGTGGCACAGGAACAGGCTCTGCCCCAGTAGTTGCAGAAATTGCCAAGAAGCTAGGCTCTTTGACAGTAGGTGTTGTTACCTTGCCATTTACAATGGAAGGCCAAAGAAGATATCAAAATGCTATAGCTGGCTTAGAAAAACTTGAGTCATTAGTTGACACATTAATCGTAATTCCAAATGACAAGCTGCTTGAGCTAGCTCCAGATTTACCATTGCATACAGCCTTTAAAGTAGCAGATGAGATACTAACAAATGCTGTAAAAGGCATTGCAGAATTAGTTACAAAAGCAGGCCTAGTAAACCTAGATTTTGCAGATATAAGAGCAGTAATGACAGGTGGCGGTGTTGCTCTAATTGGCGTTGGCGAGTCAGACACTGAAAACAGGGCAATAGAAGCTGTTGAAAAAGCTATTAACAATCCTTTGCTCGATGTTGATATCTCAGGTGCAAATGGCGCATTAATTAATGTTGCAGGCGGTCCTGACATGACTTTAGATGAGGCTAGAAAAGTAGTAGAAACAGTCTCCAATAAGCTTGATGAGGATGCAAAAATAATATGGGGAGCTCAGATTTATGATGATTTATCTGGCACTATAAGAGCAATGCTGATAGTTACTGGAGTTAAATCTGCTCAAATCCTTGGCAAAAAGAATGTTAATGTCTCTGAGCATAAAAAGAAAGAAATCCAGGAAGAGCTAGGCATAGAATTTTTCGACTAATAAATTAATAACTGGTTAATAATATCCTGATATTGATTGGGGGTCAATGATGGAAGCAATAGAAGAAACAAAGCCATCAATATTTTACAAGCTAAAGAGATTTGTAATTGAATGCAGAAGAGTGTTAACAGTAACCAAAAAGCCAACAGGTTATGAGTATAAGACAATTGTCAAAGTCTCTGGCTTAGGAATAATGCTTATAGGCTTAATAGGCTTTATATTACAAATGATGAGAGATTTATTATTCAGGTAAAAATGGAAGAAAGAAGTTTAGTAAAAATAGTATCTAGTGGCCAAGAAATAGAGTTACCTTCAAGTATTGATATTCGTTTGACTCCTTTCAGTGAGAATCCAAAAGAAATTCAAAAGTGGTACGGACTGAATAAGCTTTTAGGCGAAATCTTTGATAAAGAATCACAAAGATTAAATCTAAGTCCTGAAAGGTATGAGTATTCTAGCATTAATCAAATGTATGCTCCAGAACATCCAATTTTCGAGACTCATTATTTAATTTTGGATCCAGGCAATCCTATTATGCGAGGTATATTAGGAAACAGGTTAGGTCCAGAACTAAAAGAAAAATTTGGAGTAGACATAAGCAGTCAATTTGAACTAACAAGATTTAATTTTGACGAAGTTATGTTCAGATTACCAAGTGTAGATGTTGGTGGTTATGGTAATTTTCATAGTTTTCTTAACAGAATAAATCCTTCTCTAAGAGAATATAACCTAATAGTAGCTTATCTTCGAAATGAAGGAGTACTAAGTTTTAGACATGGGTTTGATGATTACGTTGGATTAATTAAAGGAATACCAGTATCTGGTAAAGGAAATGTTAATGTAGGTGAGGTTGATCTAGAACCAATAAATGAAATAGAAGAAGGAAAACTTTATGGAGTTGATGTAAGAGGAGGTGTCCTTTTAATGGCCCCTATAGCTTCGTGCAATTGGGATCTTACTCGCATTGAAGATTTAACTAAAGAACAAATAGGAAAACTTCAACTACAAGATATTCCAGTGAAAGATAGAGATGTTGATACATTTCATTTCTTGAATGGTGTTACTCCTCATTATATAAGGCAACAGCTTTTGGACTGTTTTGGAAGGCTATCATGAATGACTAAAAATGGAAGAAGACAAGAAAGAAGCAGAAAATCAAGAAACTAAGAAAGAGCTTAGCGATAAAGACGAATTTGAAGAATTGCTAGGAGATGATCTAGAGCCAGAGGAAGTTGAGGAGCTTGCAAGGACAGAAAAAACTGAGCAGCATGAGCATAAGCAAGAAGTTGAAGAGGCAGCTGAAGAAGTTAAGCATGAAGAGGAAATAGCAGTAACAGAAAGCCAAGATGAAGAAATTACAGAAATTGAAGCTAAGGAAGACTATAAGCCACATAAAAGAAAGACAAAGTCAGTAAAATTTGTTGAAGAGCAGGCTCTGGAAGGGATTTATGCTTTAAGAACTACTGCTAACAGGGAAGATCAAGTAATGGACTTTGTAACAAGTAATGCAAGGAAAAAGAAATTAGCTGTTTACTCAGTTATAAGGCCTCATGGCATGCGTGGCTATATTTTCCTAGAAGCTGCCTCAAGAACAGATGCAGAGCAAGCCTCATTTGGTGTGCCATATGCTAGAGGCATTCTAGACAAGGCAGTTAACTATTCAGAAATTGAGCACATGCTTGAGCAGGTCAAGAGAGAAATTGATATAAGAAAGAATGATATCTGCGAGATTATCTCAGGCCCCTTTAAGCGAGAAAAGGCTAAGATCACAAGAATTGATAAGGTTAAGGAAGAGGTTGTTGTAGAGCTTCTAGAGGCAGCTGTTCCAATTCCAATTACAGTTAAGATGGATGCCATTAAGGTTATAAGAAGAGAGACAGAAGAAGAGCCTCTAGAAGGCTTAGAAGGTGAGGAAGTATAACTACGAAAATCTTATAAAGCAATCTAATATCCCTCTCATATTCTAACTGCGTCTCTATGCGTCGCAGACTAATGGTAAGTTGCGTAGTTCGCAACCGTATGCAAATTAAATATATTTAAATAAAATATTAACAACAATTCAAAAATAATTAATCTAGTCTTTCAAAATGGCAACTACAACTGTCCAAGCATTGATACCAGGAGGCAAAGCAACAGCTGCACCGCCCCTTGGACCGCAGCTCGGGCCCTTGGGACTAAATATTGGTCAGATAATATCAGATATAAATAAAAAGACCTCTGCATTTAATGGAATGGATGTTCCAATTAAGATTACAGTAGATCAAAATACTAAGAAATACGAAATCACAGTTGGCACCCCTCCTGCATCTGCATTAATAAAGAAAGAGGCTAATATAGAAAAAGGCTCTGCTAATCCATTAGCAGACAAGGTTGCAGATATTCTAATAGAGCAGATTATAAAAATAGCTAAGATGAAAGAAGACACCCTTTCTGGCAGGGCATTAAAGGATAGAGTTAAAGAAATAGTAGGAACTTGCAACTCAATGGGCATACTTGTAGAAGGCAAGCCAGCTGTTGAAACTATAGCAGATATTAATTCAGGAAAATATGATGAAGAAATCAGGCTTGAGAAAACAGAGCTTACAGCTGAAGAGCTTAAAGCATTAGAAGAGGAGAAACAAAGACTTGCAGAAGAAATCAAGCTCAGAAGAGAAGAGTTTGTCAGAAAAGCTAAGGAAATCATTAGCGCAATGCAAGGCAAGACAAGAGGAGAAATTAAAGCCAAACTTAACCTTGAAAAAATACCATCACAGATTATTGATGAATTACTGCCAGTTGAAGGCGCAGCCCCAGGCGCTCCAGCAACTCCAGGTGCACCAAGCACAGTCCCAGCAGCAACACCACCAACACCCACAGAAACAAAGAAAGAAGAGAAGAAGAAATGAATTATTTAC
Organism: uncultured Methanosarcinales archaeon; assembly: GCA_964602245.1. GTDB lineage: Archaea > Nanobdellota > Nanobdellia > Woesearchaeales > JACPIF01 > JACPIF01. Next base: position 20,703 of record CAZRPY010000011.1, on the reverse strand, counting down.
AAATTTTCTTTATTAATGCTACAAAGTTATCTATATCTTCTTCTGTTGTATCAAAAGAAGTCATCCACCTGACTTCTGAAGTCTGCTCATTCCAGACATAAAAGAAATATTCGCGCTGTAGTGGAGCCATGGCTTCTTTTGGAATAGTTGCAAATACAGCATTTGATTCTACTTTTTGTGTTATCTTCACCTTTGGCATATCCTTAATGGCATTAGCTAATAGTTGAGCCATTTTATTCGCATGTTTTGCATTTTCTAGCCATAAATTATTAGACAGTAGAGTTTCAAACTGTATTGATATATATCTCATCTTCGACAATAGGTGCATTCCCTGTTTGCGGATGTATTTAAAATTCTTGGACATTTCTTTATTGAAGAATATAACCGCCTCTCCATACATCATGCCATTTTTGGTGCCACCAAATGAAAGTATATCAATGCCAACATTTCTTGTTATTGCTCTTAAGGAAGCGTTAAGGTATGCAGCAGCATTAGCTATCCGAGCACCATCCATATGCAATAAAAGATTATTTTTATGGGCGAAATCCGCAAGTGCTTTAAGTTCCTTGATATTGTATACTGTACCAAACTCAGTAGACTGGCTAATTGAGATTACTTTTGGCTGCACGTGATGTTCAATTCCAATTCCGGTCAGATAAGGTTTTATGAGGTCAGGACTTAATTTACCATCAGTAGTTCTTATTGGTATAATCTTGCATCCAATAAAATTTTCAGGTGCACCGCATTCATCTACATAAAGATGAGCGCTTTCAGGGCAAAGAACAGAATTAAATGTTTCTGTAACTGCCTTTATGCCAAGTACATTTGCAGCAGTTCCTGTTGCAACAAAATAAACATCTATATTCTCTCCAAAATGTTTCTTAAATAAAGTTATAACCCGCTTTGTATAGGGATCTTCTCCATATCCTATGACGTGACCTTCATTTATAGAAGCTATTGCTTTCAAAATAGCAGGGTGCACTCTTGAATTATTATCGCTTGCAAATCCTCTTTTGTTTTTCACTTTAAAGAAAAATAATCAATGAAATATAAAGCTTTTGATTATTTCATCTTATCATTCCTCTTCCACTCATACCCAGACTTCTCTAGTAAATCCAGTAAAAATTGCTTATCCTGACCAAGCCCTTTCCAATCTAATACAAAGAATTCAACTTTTCCTTTTTCTTTCATCTGCCTTAATAATTCTAAGTCCAAATGCTTAATAGAATACTTTGGACAGATATAAGCAAATGCAATATTACTTTTCATCATTAGCCTGTTAAAATTATCACAGTAATGGATGCCACCAATTCCAGCAGCTATCTTGTATTCATGCTTATCATTCAACTTCTTAATAGCATTAATTATACATTTAGCAGCCATTCTTCCAGCATTCCTGTCATTCCACTCTTTCTCAGTAGCCCCAATCTCAACATAAACTATTGCCTTTTCAATATAAGGCCCATGATGTGTAGCCTCCATTGTTAAGTCATATCCAGAAACTTCATGCTCATATTTTCTTAATTCAACTAAATAATTTCTAATGAATACAGCATTTGTTGGACATAACCATCTATCCTTGCCTCCATGCTCAGCTTTACTGAAATTCCCAATAGAATGCACAGTCATTGCAGCCTTATTACTCTCTGATCTGTGTGTAGAGCATACAATAAACAGCTCTGCATTAATTCTTTTATCCAGTTCATCTGTAAAAACATGTTTAGTATTTATTGTATAAATCTTAACATTATCCTGCCTTTCAAGCTTATATACATCATTCTCATCAAACTGCTCATTACTCTTCTTAAATGCAAACTCCTGAATCAAGTTCTCCTTCATATTAGAAGAAGCAGGATCATTCTTACTAGTAATAATTACAATTCTCATAAAGCAAAGGAAAAGTGATTGGCTTAAAAAGATTACCAAAAAGGAAACCTTTATATATGAAATAAGTAGAATAATAAGTTCTATTAAAAGTATAAAAATATATATAAAAATAAGTATTCCAGTTGCACAGCACCCCCAAAAAAGAGCTAAAATTCTTTTCAGCTTGGCAGCTGGTTTACTTTCAAAATGATACTTAGAAGAAAGTTATATAGGAGAGGCTCAAGCTTTGAAACCACTGTTCCTATGCCCTTGCTTTTCTCTTTAGACATGTCAAAGAAATACTATGTAATCTTCAAGTACGATAAAAAGGCCAATAAATGGTATCTAGAGTTTGAGGAACAACAATGAAAATCAAAGACGTCGAGAATCAAAGATTCTCGGGTTGTCCGAGACAAAGTCTCGGCAATTTTCAGTGTTTCCAAAAACCAAGAGGTTTTTGATAAAATGCAAGACAAAAGGGTTAAAGAGCTATTAGACTTTATTGAAACAGCAGAACTATACAAGCTCCTTAATGATCTAGACAAAGGTGGCAAAGTTTTTAAAAAGCTAATAGAAAAAAAATTAGAAGAAAGAAACTTAAAACACAACAAGCTCTGCTCAAATTGCACAGGCATTATTAACCCCTACAGCACAAACAACTACACCTTAATATTTGGCCCTGATGACTTTAGGAAAAAGGCAACATTTTGTGCTCTAGACTGCTTAGAATATTTCCTCAATTCTTTAAAGCAATTAAAAAGAGGTTAACTTGCATAATTTAACAATTGAACAGGCATTTGTAAAGCTTAAAACATCAAAAAACGGGCTTTCAAATTCAGAAGCAGTTTTAAGGCTTGAGCAATATGGCGAGAATGTAATAAAGCAAACAAAAAAGGTATCTGCTCTAAATATTTTTATCTCACAATTTACCAATGTTGTGGTAGCTATTCTTATTGCAGCCTTAATCATCTCTCTCACCCTAAAAGAATATATTGATGCATCAGTAATTGCTGTTATCCTGATTCTAAATGCAATCCTAGGCTTTGCCCAGGAGTATAAGGCAGAAAGGGCAATTGAAGCACTAAGAAAGCTAGCTTCATTAAAAGCAAAAGTTATCAGAGATGGCAAGTTGCAGGAGATTGAATCAAAATACATTGTCCCAGGAGATTTAATTGTACTAGAAACAGGAGAAAAGATTGACTGTGATGCAAGGCTAATTGAAGTTTTTAATCTTGAAACTCAGGAAGCAGCCTTAACAGGAGAATCCACACCTGTAAGAAAATCTATTGACATATTGCCAGAAAAAACTCAGGTTGCAGACATGCACAACATGGTTTTCTCAGGCACAATAATAGTAAATGGCAGGGGCAAGGCAATTGTAACAGAAACTGGAATGAATACTGAACTAGGAAAGATTGCAACTTTAATACAGGAAGAAAAGGAAAAGCCAACTCCATTACAAATACAGTTCACAAAACTTGGCAAATTCCTGGGGGCATTAGTTGTTGTAATTAGCATCATTATTTTTGCCACTGGCTATTTAAAGCAAATGAAATTATTTGAGCTATTTTTTGTCTCTGTCAGCATTGCAGTTGCAGCCATCCCAGAAGGCTTGCCAGCAGTAGTTACCATCTCACTAGCGATTGGCACTCAGAGGATGATTAAAAAAAATGTGTTGATTAGAAAATTATCCTCAGTTGAAACACTTGGCAGCACTACTGTAATATGCACAGATAAAACAGGCACTCTAACACATAATGAAATGACAGTTAAGAAACTTTACATCAGCCATAAAGTTATTGAAGTTACAGGCTCAGGCTATATTCCAGAAGGCTCTTTCCTGCTCCAAAACAAGTCAGTAAAAACAAAAGACATAGAACTATTATTAAAAATTGGTGCTTTGAACAATGACTCAGTTCTCACAAAAGATTATAAGATAATTGGCGACCCAACTGAAGGAGCTTTAGTTGTTAGCGCAGCAAAAGCAGGCCTGGCAAAAGAATTACTAGAGAAACTTTATCCAAGAATTGATGAGATAGGCTTTGATAGCCAAAGAAAGCGCATGACTACTATCCATAAGTCTCAAAAAAATCTAGCCTTTGTCAAAGGCGCTCCAGACATAATGCTTCATCTTTGCACAAGGATTTATGACAACGGAAAAATCAGAAAACTCACAGACAAAGACAAAAACCTAATCCTGGGTGCAAATGAACAATTTGCAATTAAGGCATTAAGGATTCTTGCATTTGCCTACAAGCCTTTAAAAGCTAATGAAAAGGCATCAGATAATACTGAAAAAGAGCTGATCTTTGTTGGCCTGCAGGGCATGATAGACCCTCCTAGAGCAGAGGTCTTTGGTTCTATAAAAAAATGCAAGGAAGCAGGCATTAGAATAATAATGGTAACTGGCGATCATAAGTTAACAGCACAGGCAATTGCTCATGAGCTAGGAATTGAAGGCAAGGCAATTACAGGCCAAGAATTAGACAGCAACAACCTTGACCTAGAAAAGATTATTGATGAACATTCTATTTTTGCAAGAACTAATCCACATCACAAATCAAAGATAATAGATGCCTTAAGGAAAAAAGGTCATATAATAGCCATGACTGGAGATGGTATTAATGACGCCCCAGCTCTAAAGAAAGCTGATATTGGAGTAGCAATGGGTTTATCTGGAACAGATGTTGCAAAAGAAGCATCTCATATGGTCTTGCTCAATGACAATTTCACTTCAATAGTTGATGCAGTTGAAGAAGGCAGAGGAATCTATGACAATATTAAAAAATTCTTTGCCTATTTGATCTCAGGCAATATTGGCGAGGTAATGATAATTTTCCTCACAATTCTCTTTGGCTTACCATTGCCATTAACAGCAATTCAAATCCTGCTTATTAACTTAGTTACTGATGGCCTGCCAGCTGTAGCTCTAAGTGCAGACCCTTATGAGCCAGATGCAATGAAAAGAAAACCAAGGCATAAAGATGAAAGAATTCATAAAGGCTTATCTGCATTTATAGTCTATTATCCAATAATAATGACAGTTTCTGCAATACTCATATTTTACTATATTTATTCACAAAGCCATGATTTAGCAAAAGCCCAGACAGCAACATTCCTTACAGTAGCCTCATTTGAAATGTATCAAGCCTTTGCCTCAAGATCAGTCCGCTATCCTGCTTTTAAAGTTGGCATTTTTAAAAATAAATGGCTGATACTTGCAGTATTATCATCCATGTTAGTTGCTATAGCAGTTATCTATTTGCCATTTTTCAATCCAATATTTGGAACATCTCCCTTAACAATAATAGAATTTATGGCAATAATCCTGGTCTCAAGCCTCGGCTTTATTTACTTAGAGTCATATAAATATATAAAAAGTAAAAGTTTAGAAAGTCAAGAGTAATGATTTATAAAATAATAAGCTGAAAAAATAAGTAAAAAATATTGAAAAAAGATAATTTGCATTACGAGCGCGAACTGCGCGCTGTGCGAGTAGTCCGCTAATCCATGATTGAACAGTAATGAAGCGGACAGATATGTTGCGCATTTCGCAACCGTGTGCAAATTAAATAAAGATAATATAAAAAATTTCAATAAAAGAGGTGATAAATTGGCATACACTAATTTAATATTCTTTGTACTTTCATGCATAATCCTAGTGTTATCAGGCTCATGGTGTGTCCGTTCTTTAGCAAAATTAACTAAAGCTTTAAGATTGAATGAATTCTCAGTAGGCTTTATCATAATGGCAGTATCTACCTCTATTCCAGAACTATTTGTTGGCATTACCTCTGCCTTTGAAGGCACTCCTTTACTTTCTGTTGGCAATTTAATTGGAGCGAATATTATTGGTTTAACCTTAATCAGTGGCATTATAATCCTGCTCAGAAGAGGTATTAAGATAAAAAGCAAGACAATAAGAAAAGATGCATTATATATGTTTTTTATAACATTAATACCCTTAGCTTTATTTGTTTTTGACAGAAAATTGTCAAGGCTTGATGGCATAATCCTAATTATTATATTTTCTTTATACATTCTAAAACTTCTCAAGCAGGAGAAAGAGTTTAAGTCACACATAAAAGATGGTTTTAGAATCAACATTCTTTTCTTACTTTTAACATTCATAGCTAGCTTAGTGCTTCTTTTCATAAGCTCAGAACTGGCTGTAAGATTTGGCACATCATTGTCAATAGAACTTGCCTTACCTGTAATTTTTATTGGCTTATTCTTTGTATCAGTTGGCACAACTTTGCCAGAACTAATTTTTGAAAGCAGTGCAGTACTGAAAGGTCATCCTGAAATGGCTCTTGGCACAATAATTGGCAGTGTCGTTGCTAATATAACTTTAATCCTAGGCATAGTTGCCTTAATCTCTCCAATTACTGGCAATTTTATCATCTTATTATCAAGTGCAATATTCATGATAATTGTCTCCTTTTTATTTGCTACTTTTGTTGAAAGTGGTTCTAAGCTTTCCTGGAAAGAAGGAGTCTCGTTAATCATGCTCTATACTTTTTTTGTTATAATAGAATTTTACATAAAAATAGTAAGCAATAGTGGTGTTTAAATGGTAGATGCAACAAATTTAATAATTAACTTCGGCAATCAGTATCCTTTGCTATTTAACATAATTATAGTTATTATCAGTCTTTTAATTCTTGCAAAGTCAGCAGACTTATTGGTCTATAGTATCTCACATTATGCAAAATTACTTGGCATCTCTGAGTACTTAATAGGCTTTGTAGCATTAGCAATAGGCACTTCCCTTCCAGAGCTGATGGCATCTGTAACAGGAACATTTCTTGGCTCAGGTGAAATAGTCTTTGGAACAATCTTAGGCTCAAATCTCTTCAAGATTCCACTCCTAGGCCTAGTTTTAATAATTGGAACAAAGTTAGCAGCATCCAGTAAGACTATTGGCAATACTCCCATACTTACTTTAGTGCTAAGCATCTTTCCTGTTATTCTAGTTATAGATGGCTATTTGTCAAGATTTGATGGCTTGCTCCTTTTAGCCTCATTTATCTATTATCTAGCCAGCTTATGGCAAACTGAAAAAACCCTAGGCAAGATGAAGAAAAATGTTAAGTTCAAAACACTCTATAAAGACATCTTGATTTTCACAGGCTCACTTGCAGCATTATTGCTCAGTTCAAGATTCTTAGTAATCTCTTCATTACATATCTCAAATATCCTTGACATCTCACCATTCATTATAGGAATTGTTTTCATTGGCATAGGCGGCTCCATGCCAGAATTAACAGTACAGTTACGCTCCATCTTTCAGAATCACAAAGAACTGATATTTGGTAATGTCTTTGGCAGCATAGTTGCAAACTCAACCTTTGTCTTAGCTATAGTAGCACTAATAAAGCCATTTAGTGTTTCATTCCCCTCATTAATCCTGACTTCAATATTCCTTGTAGCGGGCCTTTTCTACACTCTGCTAGTAATCAGCCATGGCGAGCTAAACTGGAAACATGGCATGATTATGATTATATTTTATGTTATTTCTATAATACTTGAGATGATAGTTGGGTTGTAAATTTATTTAACAAACCTTTAAAAACCTCTTTCTATTCTTATTTCCTCATGCAAGAAAGCCAGCAAAAAAATAGCCAAACTCTTTTAATCCAGGAAGTAATTGAAAACCTCAGGAATAATAATCTTAGCAAGGAAGAATTGTCAAAACTAAAGATCAGGCTTAGCAAAAAATACAATCCAAAGCAAATTCCAAGTGACATAAAGATATTTCTTAATTTAACTGAGTCAGATTTAAAGAAAATTAAGCTCTTAAACAAGCCAATCAGAAGCCAGAGTGGTGTTTCTGTAGTTGCTATAATGACTACTCCAAGAAAATGCAGCCATGGAACTTGCACCTTCTGTCCTGGAGGCCCAGGCTCAGTTTTTGGAGATGTCCCTCAATCTTATACTGGGAGAGAACCCAATCCAAGAAGAGCAGCAAGAAATAATTATGATCCATATCTACAAGTTTTCAACAGACTTGAGCAATATATTGCCACAGGACATTATCCAGAGAAGGTAGAATTAATTATAATGGGCGGAACCTTTCCTTCATATTCATTAGACTATCAAGAAGAATTCCTAACATATTCTTTCAAGGCATTAAACGACTTCTCAGCATTATTCATGCAAAATGGCATAGACATGCAAACCTTCAAAGCATTTTTTGAACTTCCAGGAGATATTAATGACACTGAGAGAACAAAAAGATTGCATCAGAAAATTCTAGAGTTAAAATATGTAAATTTAATGCAAATCAATAAAAATTCCTTAGAAACCCAGCATCTAATAAATGAAACCTCAGGCTCAAGATGCATTGCAATGTGCATTGAAACAAAGCCAGATTTATGCAGGCAGCCAGAAATTAACCAAATCTTAAGGCTAGGCTCTACAAGAGTTGAGCTAGGCATCCAAACAATTTACGATAAAATTCTAAAGCTAATAAATCGTGCTCATACAAATCAAGATAGCATAGAAGCAACACAGCTTTTGAAAGACTCTTTCCTAAAGGTTGGCTATCATGTAATGCCAGGACTTCCAGAAGTTACTAGAGAAATGGACATGAAAGCTTTAAGAGAGTATATAGACAATCCAGATTACAGGCCAGATGCATTTAAGCTCTATCCATGCATGGTTATGAAAGGAACAGCTTTATATCATCAATGGAAACTAGGCAAGTTCAAGCCTTTAACCACAGAACAAGCAGCCTCAATCATAGTAGAATTCAAGAAAATTGTTCCAGAAGATGTTAGAATTATGCGCGTTCAGAGAGATATTCCCACTAATGTAACAGAAGCAGGTGTTGACAGAACTAATCTAAGGCAGTATGTTGCAGATCTAGCAAAACTAAAAAATGTAAATTGCAGATGCATAAGATGTAGAGAGCCAAAAGGAAGAAAAATCAATATAGAGGATATCAAGATATTAAAGAAAACTTACATTGCATCTAATAGCACAGAAATATTTATCTCAGCAGAAGATAGAGAGCAAAATATTCTTGTAGGATTTTGCAGGCTAAGAATCCCATACAAACCATTCCGCCCAGAAATTACAAATAATTCTATAGGCATTAGAGAGCTTCATGTATATGGTAACCCTGCTCCATTAGGGCAAAAAAGTGATAATTATTTGCAGCACAGAGGCATTGGCTCTGCTTTGCTTCTTGAAGCAGAAAAAATTGCAAAAGAGGAATATGATGCAAATAAAATACTAGTAATAAGTGGCATAGGCGCAAAAGAATATTATAAGAAATTTGGTTATAAGAAAGATGGAGTTTATATGAGTAAAATGTTGATTTAGTAAAGAACTTCTTTAGGCAAGTTTAGATAAATGAGAAGGATTTACAAATAATCCTTGCTGATGCTCGTATAGAGGATCTACAGGTGAACGCTGCATTGCATCAACAGTTGTAGCATCAAAGTGTAATCTAATAAAACCTCTTGTCGAAGAGGCAGTTAATCCATCATAACCAGCTTGTTTAGCTATCTGCATTACTACAGGCAAAAAATTCCCTTTCTTATTAGGCACATACAATGACAAGCTTTCTGGTCCATTAGTACGCTCAACTATACCTTTTCCAGCTATAATCCCCATAAAGAAATATTTCATAACATCTTCAGCCGATATATCCTCAATTCTATTAAGCATTCCAGGTATTTGATAATTTCTTGTTCCATCTTCTAATCTATAGAATAAAAAATGCTTTTGTAAGAAACTATAATGAGCTTTCGAATCAACTCTCAAGGTTTGCACTGGATGTCTTTTTTGCCCAGATTTGTCTCCTATTGTTTTATGATTTATCATGTCAACTCTAGCATCAATATTAAATATATCATAAATTAGGCTTCTTACATTATTATTTACAAACTCGATATTGGTCTCATTGCAACAACCTTCGAATCTATTCTTTGAATAGTCAAATGATCCTTGAGCAAAATAAACCCCAAAAAGAAAAATTTCTCTCGGTCCTATTAGCAATGGAAATTTCACCCCTCTTTTTAGATCTAGATCTGTATACTCGATACCCCATCTATCTACAGCATTCTCTAAATTTAGAGAAAGTGGTCTGCGATGATGCTGTTCAAATACTATTCTACGAACCTCATTTATAGAATTTCCTACATTATGCGATGTAAACAATTCTGCAATCTTAAGACCAACCTGAAGAACCTCTCTGTAAGAATCTTCCCATTGGCAAAGTAGAGCAGCAATATTCGCACCAGTAATCTGGGCAAGCGCCCTGTGTTTTGGCATTTCTTGCGCAAGTCCACCCTCATACAAGAGCTTAGCAGCAGCTAAAATGCCTCTTCTATCTAATTCTATGTTCCCATTTAAGTAAGCTGGTGAAACTCCTAACTTTTCTTCCAATAAGCGGTCTCTTGCAGCACTATCATTCCCGGTCCCCAACAAAGCATTATAAGGTACAACACTGAACATATTAAATTTAGATAATAAAATCTTTATAAAGTTTACTACAATTATAGCAGACTTTTATAAATCCTAGCAAATTACACTTTTGAATATGGGCAATGAAAATCTAGGCATATCACAATCAGGCCAACAGGTAGAATTCAAGCCAAAATTTATTGAAAGGTATTCAAAGCTGACAGACTGGGAAACTTTCAGCAAAGTCTCTCTCACATTCCTAAGAAAGTCTATCAGAGTTAACGCACTAAAGATTACAATAAATGCATTAAAGAAAAGATTACAGGATAATTGGACTCTGCAACAAATCCCATGGTGCAAGGAAGGCTTCTGGATCGATCATAAGAGAAAAGAGCGCAGGGATATTGGAAACCTTATAGAGCATGCTCTAGGCTATATCTATGTCCAGGAAGCAGCATCAATGATTCCACCAATAGTTCTTGATCCTAAACCTAGTGAATTAGTTTTAGACATGTGTGCATCTCCAGGCAGTAAAACTACACAAATAGCATCTATGATGCAAAATAAAGGTTTGATTGTAGCAAATGATATAGAAATAGAAAGACTAAAAGCTCTAGGAATTAATATGCAGCGCTGTGGGGCAATAAACAGCATTATAACTTTAAGTGCAGGCAGGTATTTCAAAGATATGAAATTTGACAAGATCTCAGTAGATGCCCCATGCTCAGGCACAGGCACTATAAGGAAAAGTTTCAAAACCTTGCAAATGTGGAATCCAAATATGATAAAGCGTTTAGCGATAACCCAAAAACAATTGTTAGAAAACGCTTTCAAAAATCTAAAAGATAATGGCACTTTAGTTTACTCAACATGCTCTCTAGAGCCAGAAGAAAACGAAGCAGTAGTAGATTTTCTGCTAAATAAATATGATAATGCAAGCCTGGAAGATATCGAGCTAAACATTAAAAGAAGCCCTTCAATTTTAAGATTTGAAGATAATTCTTACAATCAAGAAATTAAAAAATGCCTAAGGCTCTGGCCCCAGGATAATGATACTGAAGGATTTTTTGTGGCTAAGGTTAGAAAGCTATAAAAATGCTATAATTTCCAAAACAAATGCTTATTTTTTATTCTTTCATCTACGCTTTCTGGATAATAAATCCATCCAATTTTTCCCCCACTATCTATTGAAATCTTCCTTGAATACAAAAGATAGTCAATTATTACACAAAAAGTCTGATACATCATTTTCTTAGGTAGATTCTCCCACAGCCTCTTTTTTTTATATTCTCCGTCATAGTCTTGAATAAACTTTTCGACCATTAGTACTGTATCTAATCTAGGGTATCTTAATATTTCTTCTTCCTGTTTTTTGATTAATTCTGGCATTATATCAACTGATACAACCGAAATATTTAAATATTACTAAATTTTTCCTTTGGAATATAGTAGTAAAAACTATATTTGAATTTAGCATCTTATTTGAGTCGAGAATATAGAAAAATGATATAAACAAACTATATTTTCAAAAAGCAGGATATAATTACAAATTACTTAATAGGTAGATTTTATAAGTAAAAAACTAAAAATATGCGTAATATCACAAATTTGAACATCAATAGTAAATTTTAGAGATGAAAAATTAGAGTAATTTATTATAAAATATATAAAATCTATACTATTAACATTAGTTTTTGATAAAATGAATAAAACAAAAAGCATTTATAAAATGGAAAGATTTAAATATAAGAACAATTTATTTGCTTTATAGGGGTGGTTTAAATGAACCAAACAAAAGAAGAAATATTAAAAGGACTGATATTAGACGAAAAAGATACACTAAGTAAATTAAAAGAATTGGTTGATAAATCAAAAGAATTGATTAGGATTGAGGGCCATTCTGGAAAAGTAATAATTATCAAGAACGACGTATCTTTGAAGGATAAGGTTGTGCTATTACTGATTGGAAAATATTTTGCAAAAGAAAGTGGTTTAATCAATTCTCAAAAATTGAACTTAGAAGCAATGAAAAACGAATTGAATGCAGAAAGCAGAGCATTATCTAGACCTTTGGGCGATCTTCTGAGGGAAAATATCATAGAAAATGAAAATGGAGAATATTTTATAAAATATTATCAAATTGAGAATGAGATAAAAAATATTAGAGAGCAAAAAGTAATACCAAGAATATCAAAGCCAAGAACAAAAAAATCCGTCATTAAAAAAGAACCACTAGAAAAAAAAGAAGAAAAGACATTAATTAAAGATTCTGTAGAAAAATTAGCACAAAAAACCGATTTAACAGTAGAGGAATTAAAACATATTTTTGATTTTGAGGAAAATGATGTACGAATAATTCATCCAGTTGAAGGAAAAAGTGAAGGTGAAAGACAATTAAATGCTACACTCTTATATTTAACAGTTTATAAATATTGTTTTGGCTTAGAAGAAATAAATTCTGGAGATTTAAGGAAAAAACTTACAGATTTAGGAATAGGTTCTCTTGTAAATTTAAGTTCAAATTTAAAACGCTACAAGAACTATCTGGTCCATAAAATGTCTGCAAGAGGAGCCACAGATACCAGTTATAGAATAACAATCCCTGGAGAGATACGCGGAATAAAAATTATAAAAGAATTAGGGAATAAAAAAGAGATGATAGTTTAATGAAACTTCCTTCTAAAATTCAATTTGCAGATGAAAAAATAAAGCAGGCTGTTGAAGAGCTTAAAAAATATGACGAAGACAAAAAAGGGTTATATAGATATTTATCAGACGCTTTCAAAGAAATAGAAGAAAATGCTTTCTGTGGAATTCAAATTCCAAAAAGACTTATTCCTGCAGATTATTTAAAGAAGTATAATATTCATAATCTTTGGAAGTATAATTTACCAAATGCTTGGAGATTATTATATTCTATCGAGTCAAGTGGTGTGATGGTTATCAGCATCATTATAGAGTGGATGGACCATAAAGAATATGAGCGCAGATTTAAGTACTAGTCTATTGCCTTGCCCCACAATTTCTGCAGACTTTATCCTTCTCGCTGATATAAGCCCCACACCTATAACAAACTAAGCTTCCCTTAACTTCTAGCTCTTCATCTTTTTTTTGCTCAGGCTGATAATAGCTCTCTTTACTATGCTCATGAAAATGATGCTTTCTAACAGCAGTCTTGGCAGCAATAGCTATGCCTATCAGCGTTATAACAGATCCAGCTATAAGCACAGGAATGGCAAATATCCAGCCTATAAAGGGTATAAGCAGTAATATCAGCCCTATTACAATTATAGGTATTCCTACAAGAACAAATATTAATGCCACACCTTTACCAAACCTTTCAACTAAGCCTCTAAAAAACCCAGGTTTTTTCATACTAACTCATTACTTAACCACTTTATAATAGTAAAATTAGTAACATTTATATACTACCAATAAACACCTATTTCTGGGGGTAGGTATATGCTATTTAAAAAGATTGCTAGAGTAGTAGGAGCTATAGTTATGATACTGATAAGTGTCTATAGCGCACTAGCTCAACCTTCTTTAGCCTTTGACAAAGGTGTTGACAAGACATCTATGAAAGCCTTACTAAAGGAAATTCCAGAATCTTACTTAGATGGCATTAATGCAATATATTTCAATAAATCCCCTTACAAATACAACAGAGGAAATTATGCTACACTTGCAATGTTCTACAAAAACTCTATAACTATCTTTAATGTAAATTCCTATTCAAAAGCATATATAAAAGAAATTCTATTGCATGAGATAGGACATGCACAATGGTTAAAATTGTCTAAAGAAGAACAATTAAATTACTGCAACGGAGAAATTACTGATACTTGTGAAGAACAGTTTGCTGATGATTTTGCACTTATAAGCTTAAATAAAGCTATTGCAGCTTAATTCTAAGTATATTAAAATGTAATCTAAGAATTCTTAAACTTATATAAACTTTTATCTCATTAATATTTGCAAACGAGCCTCTCTACGAGCCTGTGCCAAAGGTCCGCTTAATCACTTATTGTCAAACATAAGTAGCGGACAGACAAGTATGTTGCGTAGTTCGCAACCGTTATGCTAATCTAAAAATTTTCTAAGAATTAAAAAATGGGGACGGGGAAATTTGAATTCCCGACATTCCGCGCCCAAAGCTGCTTTGGAACTCCACGGTATCTGTATGTCACTGCATTTCTGCTCAACATACCGAGCTTTAGCTCGCCTTCAGCCGTCTAAGCCAATCTTATCAGGATTGTGCGCTCTCCCAGGCTGAGCTACGTCCCCATAATGCTCAGAATATTAGAAAAAGACCTTCTTTAAAAGGGTTTCTATCTAATTAATTTATTTTGCAGTTACAATCTCAGCCACATCCCCATGCTTTAGCTTATGCTCCTTGCCAATAACAAGTTTTGTTTTCTGGTCAATTGCTTTAATAAAACTCTTGCCTATATCTGTATGAACTTTAAATGCAAATTCTAAAGCTGTTATATCTTGAGGAACTAAAAAGCAATCTGGTAAAATTCTTCCATCTTTATCTGTTAACTTATTTGTTGCAACCGGATAAACAGCAATATACCCTAGCAATTCAAACACAGCTTTATCAATCACATCTTGCACCCCAGTACTGCCATGTCTATCCAGCACATTCTTCTTAATAAATTCTAAAGCATTTTTCTGTTTCTCGCTTAATCTATCAGGCTTTAAAATCTCAAAAGTACTTTCTCTTGGAACATAACTAATCAACTCATGCTTTGCAGCCTCTCTTAAAGCTAATTCAGCTTCAGCAGAACAAGCAACTAATAAATATCCAGGAAATTCTCTCTTTAATCTTTCAAAATTCTCACTAGCATTAACAACATCAATCTTATTGCATGCAATTATCATTGGCTTATACCTTCTCAATTCAACTGCAAACCTCTTCAATATTGCATTATCCCATTTCATTATATCTTCTGGAAAATTTTGCTTACGAATCACTTCTTCAGCCATCTTCCCAGTAACCCCTAAGCCAGAAAGCTGTTTTGCAATTGCCTTAACAATTTGCTCTTTCTCCTGATGCACTATTCTAGCAAACTTTTCCCATCCTTTCTCTACTAAGCGCAAATACCACATATCCAATTCATACTCAAGAAATCTGATATCATTAGCAGGGTCATAACTTCCTGCTTCAACAACCTCTCCTTTCTCATTTGTGCTGCCAGAAACATCAATCACATGAATCAAAACATCAGCCTGTCTTAAATCATCTAAAAACTGATTACCAAGACCTTTGCCCTCATGCGCTCCTGGTACTAAGTCAGCAACATCTATTAGCTCAACAGGAACAAATCTATTGTTTTGCAAGCAAAAACCATGTTTTGGTTGACATTTTACATTAAACTCTTTATCTACACAATCAACTTTGACAAAGCCAATGCCATGATTAGGTTTTATAGTTGTGAAAGGATAATTTGCTATTTCTATTTCTGCTAAAGTAGCAGCTTTAAAGAACGTGCTCTTACCAACGTTCGTTTTTCCTACCAAACCTATAAGCATTATGCAAAAGAAAGGAGCTTGTTATAAAATACTTTTGTATGCTTCGGAACTTTGTTCCGAGGTGCTCAGAATCTGTAGATTCTGGCACTAAGAAACCATTGGTTTCTTATGCTAGGAAATGCGTGCATTTCCTATGCTTAAGGCTCAACCCTTTTAATTTCCAGTTTATCAAAATCTTTATCGTAAGAAATAAGTGAGGTACAGTTATTCAAGAGGGCGGTTGTATAGTGCACTAAATCACTAATTTTTAATTTATATTTCTGGTTTCTTTTTACTGCCTCGAAAAATAAATTACTAGTAAAATCTATTACTCTAATATTAGCTAAGCTCAAAATGTTTCTTATTACCTGTCTTGCATATGCTTCTGAATTTATGGTTGCAATTTTAGCATAACTTTCTAGCAGAACAAGGGTATTAGTAACAAGATTTTCTTGAGCTAAAATATTCCTACATTTCTGTTTTTGATTACTATTAGTAAATGCAAATATAATAACATTTGAATCAATAAACTTACTCATAAAGCCCCCCTTCCATCTTTTCTAGGTCTTTTGGGCTCAGATTATGTCTAGGAAACTTATCAGCTTCTTTAAAAAGTCTTTCCAATTCTTTTTTTGGTTGAATCGGTTTTAAGACTATCTCTTCTTTTTTTACTTCTATGTCTAAAGGAGTACCTATACCTAGCTCAAATTTCTTCCTTATTTCCGCAGGTATTGTTATCTGGTAGCCTTTTGATATTTTCGTTATCATCTTACTTCATTAATTAATGAATTCATTAGAGTATAAAAATGTTTCTATCTATCCCTTCTCCTCAATCAATTCCTGCAAAGCCTCAAATGCAGCACTGGCATCTTTCTTTGCAATGATAAATGTAAGCTCTTTACTAGTAGAAATTATCTCAACCACGTTAATATTATTCCACGCAAGCTTCCTTGTAAATTCAAACAAAACTCCTGGAGTATCAACATATTCCTTTGAAAAGTTAACTGTTATTGCACTCAGGTTTTCCTCTATAATATTTATTTTCTCATTCTCAAGAATTTGCAATAATTTATCTTTATACCTCGAATTTATCACAATAGATATCTCATAATTCCCTTGTATAATATTTAAAGTATCCCCTTTCTCAAAATCCACAAGATCATAGATATTTTTTATCTTTGCAAATATACCTAGTGTTTTGAGCACAGATAAATCCAAGAGGTTGCTCTTCATCATAATATCAGATTTATAGCTGAACTTCTGTCTAGCTTGGCTTTGCTCCTGCAACTTTTCAGCATGCCTCCTTAAAGCCATTATAATAGCAGGCAGATTGACTTCCTTGCCAAGTTGCTTCTCAATGTCAGGCTGTAACTGCTCAGCCAAAGAGCTAAAGCTAACAATGCCTTGAGTTAAAGCCTCCTGCAATAAAGGCTTTCTCTGTATCTCATGCTCTATAAGGTTGCTTATTGTTACCATTTCAATTACTTCTACAAGCTTATATAACAAAATCTAAAAAAATTGTTATAATGATAACATAAAGTTAATATATGTATATAAAGTTTTCTATTGACTATGGGAAACGAATTATATCACAGAATAGGCTTTTCCACAATTGGGAAACCCTTTGGAATATTGGCCCATGCTGTTAGCGATGCTATAAGTAATGTAGCAACTAGTGGTTTACAGAATGAATATCCTCATGTAAGCGGAGGAATAAATTTTGAACCTGAGCCAAATTTAGAATATAGGATAATTCTAAAGGGAAAAGGTGTAGTTGCCAATGTAAGAGCTTATCGTGCTACTGATCAAGCATTTACAGTACAGATTAGTTATAATGGTATGCCAAGCATTGAAGAAACAACCCTAGCTTTACAAGAAAACATTCTTAGAATATTAAGACGAGCTGAAACTCCATTACCTCCTTTTGACCCCAAAACTCTAAAAGAAAGGGGAAAATATCAATAATTTCTATACCAGTATACATCTAATAGAAAGTTTTATAAACATAAAAGGCTATAATTCTCTTTTCTATGGCACTGCCTGCAACGTATGAAATAACACAGCATAGATACCAAGCTCCTAGGGAAAATTTCTTGGAAGCAGCTAGGTTTAGGGTTAAGTATAAAGATTACTTCCATATGAAAAATCTGTATGTAATGATTAGAGAATGGCTTATTGAAAATGATTATGCTACAAGAGATGATCCTGCATATCCAGAAGAGCTATACTTACAAAGAGAGCACCAGAAAGCAGGCGAAGAGCTTTGGATTTGGTGGCGTTTCATAAAAGGTGCAGGAGGCACAGGCTCTTTGCACAGAGGCGGAGATTACTGGGCATACTACTTAGATGTTGATTATCACATCATTCTTTTAAGAGAGGTTGAAGTAATGCATCAAGGTATTAAATATAAGACAAACTGGGGCGAGCCTGAGATACTAATTACAGCCAGACTTGTATACGATCACTCTGGAAAATGGCGCAAGAACTGGTTCATGCAAGAAATGCACAAACTAATGTTTAAAAGATTAATGAAAAAAGAGCTTGAAAGCCATAGATTAGAATTGTACAGGGATGCCTACAGGCTTTCAGAAGCCATGAAGACATTCTTCAAGCTCAAGACTTATCTGCCAGAGCCAGAGCTCCAGAAATGGTGGCCTGTGCATGGTATTGGAGATGTGGAATAATGGTAGTTATAACTTCAAAGCTTCCAGTTTCAAGAATAAAGTTTAATGGCATATTTGACTTTGATGGACTTTACAGGCTAATGTATCAATGGTTCAATGGCATGGGCTTTTATTTTGAGGAAGCTTTGTACAAGCACAAAGTTCCTACACCAACTGGGGCTGAGCAAGATATTGAATGGAGCGGCTGGAGAAAGGTAACAGAATATACTAAATTTTGGATAAGAGCTTATATAAAGCTATATGACATGAGAGAGATAATCGTAATTAAAGATGGCCAGAAAACGAAGTTAACTAAAGCTAGAATGTTCATTGAATTCTACCCTGAGGTAGAATTAGACTACTCTGAAAGATTTAAAGGTAATAAGTTTGCATTGATGATACAAGATTTTTATAACAAATACATTGTCAAGAAAAACATACAAAATGTATGGGAAGACTCAATTTGGTATTATAATATTAAGTTAATGACAATAGTTAAAGAATACCTTGACTTTGAAAGCAAAGGCAATGTATTTTATGATATGTGGTAAAATAGAAAATATTATAATCATTAAAAAATTAAAAACAACTTGCACTACGACGCCACTCTGAGTGGCTGTGCGATTGGTCCGCTAGTCACTGATTGAAACAGCAATGGAGCGGACAATGTATGTTGCGTTTTCGCAACCGTAATGCGAAGTATAGTAATAAAAAGAAAATAAAAATACCAAGACTAACAAGGTTCATTATAAAATGGCAGAAAGAGAGATTGTTGTTGACCACCTAAGGCTAACATATGAAGGCTTGTTCAGCGTGACAGAGCTCTATAAAATGCTTGACACATGGTTTAGAGATCTGGGTTATGATAAAAGAGAACTTAAGAATATTGAAAGGGTTGCTCCTGAAGGCAAGTATATTGAAATGGAATTCCTGCCATGGAAAAAGATAACAGATTATGCAGTTAATGAGATAAGATTAAGGATAGTAATGCAGAATGTCAAGGAAGTGGAGATAGAACAAGATGACCAGAAGGTTAAGCTTAATCAAGGCAGCATTCAGATGATTTTTGATGGCTATCTAACAACAGACTATGAGAATAGATGGGAAGGCAAGCCATTTTTCTATTTCCTCAGAACAATATTTGACAAATATTTCTTCAGGTCATACACCTATGGCTTCAGGCAAAATGTAGTAGATAATGTAAACAATCTCATCAATCAAATAAAGTCATTTCTAAATCTTTATAGATATACAGAAACACCCTGGGTCAAGCCAGCCTACAACTTTCCATCATTATAAATGTTACGAATATATTACAGAATTTCCACATTTTCTAAATCTCTAAAATAAGAATCTTTAGTAAGAATTCTTAAATCATAGCACAGTGCTGTTGCTAATATCAATGAATCCATCATTCCCCATTTATTGACAAATTTCTTTCTTCTATAGTTTATATTTGTTATGTTATAATACATAAGTAACTTTTT
>CAZRPY010000011.1:0-745 GCA_964602245.1 uncultured Methanosarcinales archaeon | reverse complement strand
TTCTATAGTTTATTTTCCCAGCTAAAATAGATATCTCAGAATTTAAGTTTAATATCTTAGTTGCTGAAAAAATGAATTGCACTAGCCCATTCGCATTTAAATTTTCTCTCATTGCCCAGTTAGAAATCTCTGCAATAGTAACTATACATGTGTGGCATTCCTCACTCTCTAAATATTTCTTGACTATTTCGCCTTTTTCACTTTTGATAAAAAATTCAATCCAGGCTGAAGTATCAAATAGCATTAGTATCTGTTTAATCTGTCAGTTCTATCTCTTTCAAATGGCTTTGCGCCTTTAGCTATTCCAAACATTTTTTCAATTTCTTCTAATTTTCTTTGCCTAAGCAGACTCACTTTGATTTCTTGACCAGCCTTTATTTTTTCCTGTTGAGCTATTCCTTTAGGTATTAAAATGCCTAATGAAGTTCCAACTTTCCTAACTTTCGCAGTAAATAACTCTGACATTCCAGCACCTATATTATAATATATTATAATTCATATATAAATTTATTGGTTTTAAGACATTCAAGACTAACAATACAAAAATCTTTTATACTATTTCTTTATCTTTATGCCTTGTGCCTCCGTAGCATAGTAGCTAATGCGCCTGATTTTCTCTTAGTCTAGGAGAAAAGACGAAACTTGTAGCTACTGCGAGCTATCAGGAGATCAAGGGTGCGAGTCCCTTCGGAGGCTTTCTCTTTATAGAAAACCTTAAAAATCTCCTAATATTCTCTGCAATAAT
>CAZRPY010000010.1:0-38199 GCA_964602245.1 uncultured Methanosarcinales archaeon | reverse complement strand
AACAACAATTCTTAATATAGATATTGATACAGGAATAAGATAATAGGCTTGGGCTCTACCTCTTCGCCAATTTTGAGGATTTCTAAACGGTTTTAACTAGAGCCTAATCCAATCGAACCTATCCCAATCAAAATAAGAACCACTCCAACCCATTTATATTTATTTATCTTCTCCCCTAAAAACTTGCTTGACAATAATGTAACCCATACATAAGTCAGTGATGTAAGAGGGTAGACTAATGACAGATCTGCAAACTTTAATGCAGGGACAAAGAATACAGTTGACAATACATAAAGAGATGCCCCAAAATAAAGGTATTTGTTAGTAACAAAAGTCATTATATTCCTGTGTATAGTAGCTGACCCTTTCTTAAAGAACAATGCGCCAAAAGCACCAATTAGTCCTGCAATAACTACAAGTAAAACTGCTATTAGAATATTTGCCATTATACTCTCACTCCTTGCTTATTTTTATTATTAACCTCTCCATAACCTATCATGCTTAATCCAAATATTATTGCAACTATCCCAAACCATTTCAAAAATCCAACTTCTTCATTAAAGAAATATCTTGCGATTAAATTAACCCATATAAAGCTGGTTGCAATTATTGGATACAAAACAGACAGTTCACCATACTTCAAAGCAATAACTAGCATTAAAGCAGAAATGCCATAAAGCACTAAACCAATCCATATTAAATAATTAGTAAGTAATGCAAGTCCAGAAGCTTGTTGTGATCCTAGCTTATAAAGAGTTTGTGCAGATGCATTTACTAATGTTGAAAAAAAAACTAGTACTATTGCCAATGAACTTGTTCTTGTTTTCATTTTTATTTTATTGATAATTTTTACTATTCTTTTATAATTTGCAAATTTATCACAATTGCTATACTTTTCATTTACGAAAAGTCAGGAACGCTAGTGACTATACCTGTCCGCATCATCGGATGTTCCATTACTGATAGGCGGACCAATCGCACAGCCTTTGAAAAAGGCGTCGTAATGCAAGTTATTGTTATTTTTTATTAATTTTAAATTTTTTCATTAAGATTATTTATCAAATGCAAATTTTAATATTTTTAATTTTATCTTTATATTTAATTTAGTTATTCTTCTCTTTTCTTATTGTCTTACTTTTTATAATATCTAATCTCTTAATAGTATCTCTACTATAGATGCATACGCAGGCCTAGTGATAAACACTCCTATTGAAATCCCCGCAATAGTAATTAATGCAAAACCTTTCAATAACCCAGCCCCTGCAAATAGCAAAGGAATCATTGCACCAAATAAAGTAAAATATGCTGCAAATATAATAAAGAATGCATTCTTAATCCTTTTCTTCCAGTCATAAATCTGCCTAGCCTCTCCTCTTAATATTTCATCAGCAATAACTATCTGATCATTTACACCCGTTCCTATAGCCACTATTATTCCTGCAACTCCAGCCAAGTCAAGATTCCAACCAATTGCAGATGAAAAGCCTAGCAATATAATAAGCTCTACAAGCATTATAAATATAATTGGCAATGAAGTCTTCAAGCTCCTATATCTAATATAAATTATAGCTGTAACAACAATAATTGCAACTAAGCCAATAAACAGTGAATTCCTAATAAAAGCAGAGCCAAGCAATGCAGATATTGCATCAACTTTAACAATATCAAGCTTAACAGGCAATGTTCCAGTTATAAGTATTGTCTGCAATCTTTTCATATTGGCTAAAGTGTTGTAAGCAGCCTCCTGCTCTGTAGCTCCAAAACCAGGACCAGATATCTGGATGTCAGTAACAGCCCTTCCCTTTAAATCAGCCCCAATATTAAGCTCATCAACCTTTTTATCATCAAGGTAAAGCTCAAGTTTCTGGCTCAGATAAGCATTCTGACCATCTTTAATCACTTCTAAATTCCTTGTGGCATTTGCCTGTGCCTCAGCTGCATCTGGAGTCAATGCAATAGAAAATGCAAAACTACATGCCCAACCACCTTGCACTTGCACACATCCTCTGTTAGGATCAATACCTGAGCAGTCAGCTGTCCTGCAGACATAAGTTACATCTCTGCCACCTATAAAAACAGTAGTATTTCCTATCTTCGCTTCAAACTTTCCCTGCTTAGCCAAAAGCTCCTTAACATCCTCCTCATTTGCCCCGCCAATCTCAACCACAACATACTGATTGCCTATTAAATCACTTGCAGGCTTTATCACTATATCACTTAACCCATAAACATTCAATCTTTCCTCCATAGTTGCAATTAAATCTGCAACATAAGCCTTAGAAACAGGCTCTGCAGGCTTTATCAAAACTCTAGTCCCACCCTGTAAATCCAGTCCTTTCTTTATGTTAGTGTAAGAAACTTCCTGAACATTAATCCCAAGCTCAGCACTAAGTCTATTATCCTCACTCTCTTTGGCAACTAATCTGTATTGAGCTTTATTAGTCTTGAGAAGAACTGTCTGATTTACTTTAATTTTCTCAAGCTCTTCATAATAATCTTTCAAGTTAGAAATTTCTTTATTATTAATTTCAATTATCCTTTCTCTAGCCATTGGCCTGGCATTTGGCAATGGATTCTGAATTCCTGAAATAGAAGCTGAACTATTCTGCTCAATACTTTTTATAGCCACTCCCTCAACAAAAGGATTAGGATATATCGCAATTAAAGATAGGACTAATGCAATTAGCAATATTATTACTCTAATATTCTTTAATATTTTTTTAAGTTTATATTTCATTTTTATTTAATTCTTAATTTATTCTTAAATGTAAATTAGTTTTTAATTTATTTAGTATTTTTCTCCTTCCTATCCAAGTAAAGCCTGAGTATACCAACATTTTGTATCCATGTATTCGGAATATCTGCCAGTAAGCCCATTAGCAGTATCAGCATTATCTGCCTTATCACCTCAGACTGAGTAAATATTAATCCTATTAAAATTGCAGCAATAGCTGTGATTGTCATAGTAATTCCAGTCTTATAAGCCTCAATTATTCTCTCAAATATGCTGCCCTCAGTCCTTTTCAAGACTCTGGTAGAAAGCAAAATATCAGTATCAACAGAATAGCCAATAAGCATTAGAAATGCAGCTATGCCACCAGCTCCAATTTTTATGCCAAGAAAATTAGCCATTGCAAGTGCAAACACTATATCAGAAAAAGCTGCCAGAAGAACAGCCATGCTAGGAACAAAAATCCTGAAAGAGATAAAGACTACAATTGACATTAGTAAGAACGCTATACCTGAAGCAACTAGCAATTGTACAAAGAAACTTCTTCCTAAGCTAGGCCCTGTAATTTCAACTGAATAATCTTTACTGCTAACATCAAAATATTCCTCAACTTCTCTATAAAATGATCCTAATAATTGCTGATTCTCAGGATTAATATCTGCCTGTATTATTATCCCAATTTGTCTGGCATTTGAGCTAATTACTCTTGTAGCAATATCTGCATTAAATTTATTAGAGAAATCTCTAATAACTTGCTCTTCCTCATATTCTTTATTAACAGGGATTGTTACAGTCACTCCTCCTTTTAATGATATATCCCTGTTAAGAAAATCTCCAGTTGAATAAACCTGATAGCTTATTTGCACAATAGAAAAAAGAAGCATCAGAAGAGGAATAATAAGCAAAGTCTTATACTTTCTATCATAAATGTCTTTTATAGCATTTATACTATTATCAAAAGCCCCCATTCACCCAAAAGATAAAAGGATGCTTTATAAAGATTTCTATAAGTGTAAAAGGCTTTATTGTAATAAAGTTTATAAAGCTTAATTCACTAGCCAGAATAATGTGAATTAAAATGGTTAAATATGCGGATACTGGTATAAGGTTACCACAAGTTGAAAGATTCTTAGATGAGCAACAGACAGTATTTGTTCAGAGTAGTGCTCCCTCTGGTCAGGAATTAAGAGAAATTGTAAACCAACTTGGTGGAGAATGGGATTGTTTAGATGGACCAAGAGGACAATATGATACCCTGAATATTCCATATAAAAGTGGAACTCTCATAATCGAAAGACCTTGGATTGAGGTGCTTGATAGATCACAAAGAGGTCATCGTGTAAGTTTTGATGGGAAAGTTAGGAGAAATTTTGAAGCATCTATTAAATCCTATTTATTAAAATTGCATCAATGGGAAAGAGATAAGTATCTGCGGTTTTTAGAATCTCGTAAACTAGAGAGGATGTAGCCTTAATTTTACAGTATCTATTTTTGGATAAAATAAGCAATAATTAGCAAAACTATTCAAATAAGGTGTTCCCACCATTTAATATTTTCTTGGATTTCTTTACATGAGTTACAGGGCCCCCTTATTGGAACTAAAATACTCTGGATGTGATTTACGAGTTGCAAAGATTAGGTAAAAGAGCAAAAGCTGAAGGAATTGAATGTATAATAAGATATGTTGAAGTTAAGCCTGATTTCTCTGGAATGCCGGTTTAATTTATTTCATAAAAGCCCTTACAAATCCAAGAAACATGGGCTATGGCTTTAGAAGCCTTGAATTAGGGAAAATGTAGAATTATTTACTCACAAACAAAGGCTTATATTTATACCATTCTGTGTATGCTATGAATATATTCAGCAGAGCTACAACTAAAGCAAGAGGAATTGATTTTATATCAAGGAATATATGGAACAGGATAATATTTACAGTTATAGGTGCCAAAAGCAATGCGCCAAGGGCCACATATCTTCCTGAAACAAACATCAAGCCTACTATTATGAATATTACCCCGATAGTGTAATTAATGTAGCCTGTATCGCCAAGTGCGATGAGGAATGATTTTGCTTTAGCTGGGTATTCTGGAATTGGCAAATTCATGAAACTAAATGATCCCAGTACTATTAACATAATCCCAAAGAGGACTCTTATAAAGAGAATTACCTTGTTATTCATCTCTTTAGAAAGTAGGTTATAGTTATTAAATCTTTTGGAACACAAGTTCCAATATCTTTATTTCATACAAGCTTTTACAAAAGCCATGTACAATGGATTTGGGTGAAGGGGCCTGGATGTAAACTCAGGGTGTGCTTGTATTCCGTAAAACCATTTATGCTTAGGAAGCTCGAATATCTGCATTATTGGATACCCTGGAGCTTTACCGCTAAACACCAGACTATGTTTTTCTAGTATAGCTATATATTTAGGATTAACCTCATACCTGTGTCTAAATCTTTCTCTTATCTTTACCTTTTGACCATAAAGAGAATATGCTTTGGTGCCTTTCTTAATTTCAATTTCCCTTCCGCCAAGGCGCATGTTGCCTCCAAGGCCTTCAAGCCTTTTCTGCTCAGGCAATGGATCTATTAAAGGGCAATTTGTATCAGGCTTTATTTCAGTACTATTTGCATCTCTCAAACCACAAACATTCCTTGCAAACTCTATTGTAGCTAACTGCAAGCCATAACATAATCCTAGAAATGGAATATTTTTCTCTCTAACATACTTAATGCAAGTTATCTTTCCTTCTGCACCTCTCTTTCCAAACCCTCCAGGCACAATTATTCCTTTAACATTCTTTAATGCCTGTTCTACCTTTAGCCTTCCTTCCTCAATCTCTGTAGTTTCTATCCACTTTATTTTAACTTTAACACCTGCATTAATTCCTGCATGCTCTAAAGCATTAAGGATGCTTGCATAAGAATCCCTCAAGCCAGTATATTTACCAGTTATTCCAATTATTGCTTCTTTTTTAATATTTTTCAGCTTGGAAATAAAGTCCTGCCACTCTTTCCAAGCCTTTTTCTCTTTTTGAATATTAACTCTTTCTTTTAATTTCAATATATCTATCACTTGCTCATCTGTCTTAGCCTCTCTTAGCAATAAAGGTATAAGATAAATGCTCTCCATATCATGTACACTAACAACTCTTTCTACTGGAACATTTGAAAACACGCTAATCTTCTCTCTAACTCTCTGGCTTACAGGATTATTTGCTCTACATGCTATTATATGTGGCTGTATTCCTGCACCCATTAAGCTTCTAATGCCAAGCTGTGCAGCCTTACTTTTCTGCTCTCCTAGAAAACCAGGCTCTAGAACATAAGTTAGTGCTACAAAACAAACATTATCCTTTCCTTCCTCATAAGCCAGTTCTCTCATTGCTTCAATGAAATAATTATTTTCTATATCGCCAACTGTTCCTCCAACTTCAACAAAAACAATGTCAGCATTTTTCTTCATAGCAAGATTCCTTAAAAATAACTTAATCTCTCCAGTAACATGAGGGATAAACTGTACATCCCTACCAAGATACTTGCCTTCTCTTTCCCTGCTAAGAATATTATTAAATATCTTGCCACCAGTAAGGTAATTATCTTTAGTTAAGTCAATATCAAGAAATCTCTCATAAGTGCCTAAGTCCATATCACACTCTGTTCCATCATCTAATACAAATACCTCTCCATGCCTGTAAGGGTTTAAAGTTCCTGCATCAATATTTAAGTAGCCATCAAACTTTAAAGGAGCAATACTAAATCCTTTAAATTGCAATAACTTTGCCAAAGAAGAGCTAAATATGCCTTTTCCAAGCCCAGACATAACTGTGCCAAATACAATTACATACTTTGTCTTTCCAATCTTATAATTCTCGGGAATAGGAATGTAGTACTCATGCTCAACAGTTTTATCAGCAACAGATCTAAGTAGCTCCTCACTCATAGAGCACCTCACCTAAAAGAAATAGAATTCTAATGTCCAGCCTTAAATTGTCTTGGAGCACAAGCAAGAGTTGTATAGCTGATATTTAAAGTTTACTACCTAGAATAATGCCCTTATAATCCCATCAAACACCTTAAACCCATCAAAGAATGGCAAAGGTATCATATTGAATATAAATAGGAACATATTAATCTGCTGTGTTAAATACAATATTGCATAAGTCCTTCTATTCCTGGTAAACTTAGCTTTAGACTTAAGTATAAGCCAAGAGCCAAGCCATAAAACCATGTTTAAGAACGGCCCAGCGAAAGCTATTAAGCTGTTTATTAATGGACTGAAGTTGCAATTTACTGAGCTGCATCCTATCTGAACATAACCTGGAACAAAGAAGATAAAGCCAAAGTTAACCAGCTTTAACACTAAGCCTAGGATAAGCCAGAAATAAGCAGCATTGAAAGTTGCGTCTAAGCCAAAGTAAATTGCAGTCATTTTATGGAATATCTCATGTAATATAATTGCAGGGGCTGTTATAATGATAGCAAACTTTATAGTCTGCCAGTCAAACCTAGAGTAACTCTGTTTTAGAGGGTCGTAATTAGCAGAAACTGGTCTTCTAAAAGCATCTGAGAAGATAAACCCTACTACTAAGGTCATTATTACTATATCTATTATTTCCATTAAAGTAAAGAATACCATAAAAGCAAGTAAACTGCAAGCCTATAAATATCTTTTTAGGAATCTTATTATAGTAATTATTTAATTCGAAATTTAGAGAAGACTATCACTTGAAAAATTTTTCAAGACCTTTTTTTAGTTCTACTCCAGTCATATTACAATCTTTATTTGTATCAAGTTGTTGTAATGAATCTATCAGTTCTCTGTCATCAAGTGGATTCCCAAGAGTATAAGCCTTAACTTTTATTACTTTAACTGGGTATGACGGACCTGCATAACTTGTTGTGCCTTTTGACCTTTCATCTCCTTTTAATGGGATTATTCTTCCATTTCTTATATCAGTAAAAAGATGTAACAAAAATGTATCTTTATTAGCAAAGGTATACCCAGCGATATTTGTATAACCTTCTGGACCCAGTGCAATACCTGATCCATAATAATGTTCATGCCCACATTTCCTTGGCTCAGTTTGGGCTATTACTGGTTGACCTACTAAAAATCTCGCAAGTTGAAAACCAACATAAAGAGCTATAACTCTTGGGCCTAAATCTCTTATTTTATGCAGTAAAGTTGGAGTATATTGTTCTTGCATCATTATAGATTATTTTGCTTAAAAGGTTGAATTTATATATTTTTTGTTTTTAAAAATAACAAATATTAAATATCCTTAATGTCATTACCATGAATATGGAAGAAAGCATAGCTATTACTTGCAAAAGATGTAGATCAAAAGTACCTATCAAGCTAATGAAATATGATATTGATGGCTCTGACTTGGTATGCTTTGATTGCTATGAAAAACAGGTTAAAGGTATAAAGGGCAAGCTTAGCGATTTCTCTTCTATTGAGAATATTGCTGTAAGGCCCAGTGAGATTAGGAAAAAAGAAACTAAAGATACAATAAAATATTACTGCACATTATGCAAGTTTAGGTTTAGTCGAGGCAAAGAGTTTGGCTTTCCAAAGAATTGCCCATACTGCAGCAAAGACTCTGTTGAAATTTGGAAAGATGTAGATGCAGCCACCTTGCTAAAAGAAATGGAAGATGTGTACTAGATTTAAATAAATATTATAATCCCTTCTAATAATGAAATTTATTAAAATTTGCTCAAAATGTGGAAGCACAAATATAACATCATCAACTAGAAGGTATATGCTACAACAAGAAATCTTTAAAGATAACTGCAAAGATTGTGGTTATGAAGGCTTTATTCCTGAAGTAGAAGAATCTGATATAGAAAATTTTAGAAAAAAACTAAAAGAAATAAAATAATAATTTAAACAGTCTCTTCAAAAACCTCTTCTTCAGATGTCTCGTCAATTAAGTTTGAAACTGTTTCATTGCCTATATCTGCACTAGGGTCTGGTTGTATATCTAACGCATCGGAAGAATCCAAAGGCTCTGTTGTTATTGCTGTCTTTACCTCAGCCTTTTTGCAGCCTGCAATAAGTAATATTGAGATTAGTGCTAAAATAATTACTAAGGCAATTTTATTCATTTAGCCTCACCTTTCTCCATAGCCTTTTCTTTTTCCATATCTTTTTTTACCATTTTTTCATCTTTCTTTTCCATAGAGTCCTTTATATCATCCCTAGTTATCTTCTTTTCTTTAGTTCCAAACTTGCTAACTATATCTTGATGTGATTGCTTCAAGTCAATATAAGCCTGCTTAATCTGTTTCAATATTACCTCTGCAGCATCATAATTTGCAAGCTGTATAGCATTTCTCGCATCATCAATCTTAGTTCTTAAAGTGCCTAATTTTGTCTCTAGTGCAGATGTACTAACTCCTTTCTCCTTCATCTTATCTATGTTTCTCTGTACTCTATCAGCAAGCTTTTCTGCTCTGCCAAGTGCTTCTGAAATCTGCTTACCTTTAGTTGCCTCTCTTAAAGACTTTTTCAACTGATTCCAGTTAAGCTGTACCTTTCTGCTGGCTTCTCTTATCTGGTCCTTATTTTCAGATGCTAAAGCGGATACCAATTCTGGCTTCAGGTTTTTATATTCTGCAAGCTTCGCTTCAACATCTACAGTATTAATATCCTTTAATTTCAGCCTGTCAATAGCATTCTGGGCTTTATCAACATGGTTGTCAAAATGCCTTAGAATTGCATTTCTTCTAGCATCAGCAGCCCTATCCTTATACTCCTTGCTCTGATTTTTATTTTTATCAATCCTGCTATCAGTTTCTTTTCTAACTTCTGTTTTATAAACATCAACAGCTGAACTTTTAGCCTGTTTCCTAAAATCCTTTGCTAAATTAATTAATTGCTCTCTAATTGATTTTAACTCTTCCTCATCTTTAGCAACACTAATCTTTTCAATTAACTCATTAAAATTCCCTCTTATTATAACTAGCTCAGTTGTATTCAATACTTGCGTGTCAGCAACTGTTATTGTTGCATCCATCTTCGACAAATGATCTCTTGCAGAATTCTCAAGTGAAGTTTTCTTAGCTTCTAGTATATTGGCAGTCTGTTCTTCTTTGTCATCAGCTAGTGCCGAAAGTGTAAGTAGAACAGTAAATAAAGAAAACAATAGCATTGCTATAAAACATCTCTTCTGCATAATAGCCACTTTATAAGACAACCTATATTTAAATTTTTGTATCCCTAAGAATGATTACTTTTTCTTCTCTTTATTTTCTCTATTATTTTTAAAATGGACATAAATTCCATGAGACATTCTCAGGAACAGCTCAAGAAATATTGTAAAGACAAGATATTTTGCCATTTGAGGAACTGCTGTTATAAATTCTGTAAAATTCTTTAATTGTATTTCAGCAGTAAAACTTGGATTAATTACCACAGTTGCAATTAATGCTAAAGGAAAGAGTTTTGCCAAATCCTCAGAAAATTTCTCATTTATATAAGCTGCAATCCTTGATGCAGATATCAATACTATACTGAAAAGCAGTATATCTTTTAGAAGATAGCCTTGAACTAGCAAATACAAGCAAAGTGAAAATACCAAGAACCATATAAAAGTAAATATTGGAAATAATGTTCCATATTCTATAACATAAAATATTTTCCTTTTAAGTGTGCCTTTCTCAGCTGTTTCATATATTGGCGATTTAAATAAATCTCTTTTTGATAGCTGCCTGTACATAAACCAGATAATGAATGTCGCTATTGTCAATAAAACAGTAAGTAGAAATAGATCCAGAAACTGTACATCAAACAAGAATTCTTTTACATTACTTAGTACTGAATCAAATGTTATTGCCATTACAAGACCTCTTTAATTCATTATTTATAAAATTTTGTAATAAAATTTAAATATTATTTGCTATATAGAAAAACCTTAAATAATACTCTTAATTCTAAGCACTTAATAGAGGGATGTTATAATGGCTAAGAAAGTTGGCTTTATAGGTCTAGGTGTGATGGGCAGAGGCTATGGTTAAGGGAAAACTTAAAATGACATCACTTATAGCATGTTTAACAACTGGAAAAGGTACATGGAGTCATGTTGCTAAACTAATTAGAGATCACCAATGGGATAAAATTTATCTTGTAACAGAAGAATTTGGAACAAAATTCCAGGCTAATAATGTCGAATTTATTATTATTAAAAGCTCAAAACCTATCCAAGAGATTAGCAAAGACATTCAAAAGCAATTAAAAGGCAAGATTAATGATTTAGAGGTTGCAGTTAACCTTATTTCTGGTGATGGAAAAGAGCACATGGCAATTATCTCTGCACTAATCAAGCTAGGCCTAGGCATTAGATTTGTGATAAGCTCAGAGAAGGGGTTGGAAGAAGTCTAATGATCTAACCAACCAATTCAGGTTTTATTGTAGTATCTGGCATTCTACGTAATTTCTCTTTTCCAAAGTGTGCGCTTAAAATGTGAATTACTTCTCCTTCAAGAGATGCACAACCTAATTTATTATTAGAACTTCTCAATATTTCTAATGATGCTACTAGCCCTTGAAGTTGATTAAATTCTTCTGGATACTCAACATCTGTAATCCTTAAAGAACCTGGAACTAGATAAACATTAACTATATCTTCTTTCCAAGGATGCCTGTAAATTTCATAATCTCCTTTATGGCAGAAAACAACCTCTATGCTTTTACCAATGGGCACTCTTTCTCTGTGCTCAACACCATAATCCGTCCGTATGTGTAAATGTTTTAAATGTTCTAAAACCATTTGAGCAATGTGTTACCTCGCTACTATATCCTAAATATTATAGTATATATATTTTATTCTTTAACAGCCATGTAAACCCTATATCCACCTTTCCTGCTAATTATCTTAACATTCCCAAAAACATCTTTCATTTTATTGCTCAAATCTCTGCCTCCTTTATTATGCCTTGCAACTAATTGCAAAGTCCCTTTTTCTTTAATATGCTCTATAGCTTTCTCAATTATTTCATGGCAAATCTTTTTGCCAGCTTTCATAGGTGGATTGACTATAATTGCATCAAACTTCTCTTTTATATTTTCATAAAGATTACTTTTTCTAATATCTGCATTTACATTATTTAATTTCGTATTGAGTTTTGCCAACTCTAATGCCCTCTCATTAATATCTGCCATTAATACATTAGCTTTGTATATTGAAGCAGCAACTATGCCTATAACACCTATGCCACATCCCATGTCTAATATATCAGAATTATTCTTAGTCTGCATTGAATTAGCTAATAGCTCAGTCCCTTTATCAACTTTAGATTTAGAAAAAACTCCAGAGCCAGCATTAAATTCAAACCTCTTGCCTCTAAGTACAGCAGATATTTTCCTTAATCTTAGCTTATTAGTTTGTTTTTCTGAGAAATAATGTGCCATTTCTATTTTTCAATATTATTTAATTCCTTATCTTAATTATTTGCATTTAAAGTAAATTTTATTTATTTTTATTTGCACTATCTTCACACTTTGCTATAATTATCGGAAACCTACGGTTTCCGGAAGTTTCGGAACATAGTTCCTCAACTTGTCCGCTTCATTACTGTTTACTTGCATGATTAGCGGACCTTTGTAAAGGCTCGTGTTCGAGCCTCGTAATGCAAATTTATATTCTTATTATATTTTAATTGTTTTTAACTTTATTTTTATTATCCAAAATCAAATTCAAGATTATTTTTACCTAATAATACCATACCATATCCATATTACCTTATCAGCAGCCCTAACCAATTCTTCTTTATTTCCTTGTATTAACATACAGTTTCCATTAATAACTATAGCTGTCTGGCTAGGATCCTCTATTTCTTTTAGATAAATAACTGCATTTTCAGGATTAGTTTCACAATTCACTATAGGTCTTGTATAACAAGCTTCTGTAGTATTCTGTGAGCAAGCTGCAATAGGTGTTACATTAAATACTTGTGATAACGTAAAGCTTATTTCTGCACTAGCCAATGCAACATAGCCTAAGCCACTTTCTTTTGGATCATGCGTTAAATATAATATTCCTTTGGGATTAAAACTAGCATCATGTCCTGAAAAGAAGTTAACATCTTCTGCTTCTCTTGGTCCATATCTTATGTGCACATCATAAAGCTTATCACCTCTTTGCCATTGTGTATTCCACAACCCCCCATACTGGTAGAATTCAAAGCCATTATAGGTATAATGAGGATAATCAGGCTTTGGCTTTAGAAAGAATTTAAATGAAAATAATGCAAGCATAATACCCAGTATAACAGCTACTAAAACAAAAAGTTTCTTATTCTCTATTAAAGGTCCATACTGGCTATCTTCTTCAGCTTTTTCTTCTTTTTTATCTTCTTTCATGGTATTATTCCATACATTGCATAAATTATCCTGTCTTTAAGCCTTAGCATATCCTGTCCAGTAGCACCCTCTGCTATTATGCATTTATCAAAAGTTATAGATGTATTTAAACCTGTTCTAAAATAAATCACAGGAACATTGCTTTCATTGCATGTAATAATTGGCAGATGGCTAGTATTAGTATCAAATCCTTTCCTAACATAGATAAAAGATAGCTCAGCTAATATTTGCTCCATTTCAACTTCTGCAAGTGCTATGGCATCAGCATTAGTATCATTTATAGCAGATGTCACATCAATCTCAGGGGTAAGCCTAAGCCCATCTGCTATTGTTCTTTCTATTTCGATATTCTCAACTTCCTGAGGCAGATAGTTAAAGAATACTTGCTTATCATTAATCTCCGTCTGCCACCCATTTAAAGTTCTTGCAAACTTATAATCTTTATACCTTCTTATAACATCTGTATCTGAAGTCAGTCCATAAAATGTAATAGCAAAAGTACTGCTTATAAGTATAAATGAGATTATTATTGCTGCCCAGTTCCACTTCTTCTTTTTCTTTATCATAAAATGCAAGAAAATCAGTTAATTTATAAATTATTCTTTTATTGCGATTTTCTCTCTCCTCATCATTTTAAGATAAGATTCAAGCCTTACCTTCATCTTCTCTTTTAGCTGCTCATCAAGTTCAAACTCATCTACTTCATGAATATCAATATCTGGCAGCTTAGTTAAAGTTCCTTGCAATATTCTCCCTGTCTTCTTAATTTCCTGCTCTATATACTGTGAATATTTAGAATTAAAATATTTTAATGCTGCAAATTTTGTCAAGGAATTAACTCCAAGATACATTGCATGGTTAATAGTATCTAGCCTAGAGTCTCTAACACCCGCAATTATCTCCAGCTTTGGAAATACAATTCTTATTTTAGCTAGCCATTCTAAATAATAATCTCTAGCAGGCGGCTCAGTAAAGATAGTTCCTTTTACCGGATTTAGCGAATAAACTGTAATTCTATCAACTTTATGCTCAGCAATAAACTCTTTCAATAGTTCAAAATCTTCAATAGTCTCTCCTAAGCCAATGATTATAGTCATAGCTTTCTTTAATTCCAGCTCATCACAGGCATCAAACATCTTGATTATAGGCTTTACTGGTTTGTTTGGACAAACTTGTTCATGTATTATTGGATTAATTGTTTCAATTGCGCCACAGCTTCCTAAGATATAAGGCTGGTAATATTTTAATTCATTCTTAGTTAAAGCTCCAGTATTTAGCCATTGCTTCTTGCCTGTAACTATATACAAATTTTTAAGCAATTTTAGCAGATATTCTTTCTCTAATGTCCTATATCCTGAGCTTAAGAATTCAATCTCCCAGTCTAGCTTTTTGCACAGAAAAGCCTCTACTAGTATTGATTCTGGTGTTCTTCTTGCTGCCTTAGCATTAGTTATATTAGTCTTTTCAACAGACATGAAACAGAACTTGCAGTCAAGAGGACAATACCAGTTCAGGAATATAGCTCGCTGGAAGGTTACTGTATTATGAAAATTCTCAATAAAGACTTGATGTGCTCTATCTAATAATGATTGAGTAAGCATAATTTAAAGAAATTAGAATATAAATTTAAAAGTTGCTATTTCTTGCTAGTCCTTCTACCACCACCAGCCTTATAAGGGCTAAACTGTCCTTTAGCCTTCTGGCTGCTTCTTGTAACAGGAAACTCGTCATAACTAATTGATTCATCATAACCACAGTTCAGGCATATCAGCATAGGTAGCCCTTGATAATTTACTATCTTTACATTAAATGAGCCGCATCTTGGACATCTTCTATGTATTGGTTTCATAACCTTGTTGTTATTTCCTCCATATTTATATATTACCAATCAGTTATTCTTGCTATGCAGAAAAAATTAGATTTCGTCAAGCTATATCTATTGTATGCATCTTTCATAGCAGCTGATACCATAGCCTGGAGCCTAGGCTATCTCTACTTCTATAAACAGGGCATTTCATTTGAGTGGCTCTTAATCTTTTCGCTTATAATATTCGGTTCAATATATTTAACAGTGATGAATTCTAATAAATTTAACACAAGAAAACTGTTTATGTTTTCCTTTTCAGTAAGAATACTAGTATTACTGGTCTTAAGCTTTTATTTCAGCAAGCTGTTATTTTATATTATTGCTCTCTTGCAAGGTATTTCTGTTTTTTCCTATTGGATTGCATTTAATAACCTTTATTTCAGAATACCAAGCAGCAGGAACAGGGCTTTTATGACTGCTATTTATATTTTAATATTTCCATTACTCGGCTTAATACTGCCAACAATTGCAGGCTCAATTGCAGCTAAATATGGTTACAACATCTTGTTTTTGCTTGGAGCAGTAATAATGTTTATCCCTTTAGTTTTATCATTTTATATGCCAAGCATAGAGATAAAGTTCAATGCGCATTCTTCTGCAGTAAGGCACAAAAAGTTAAAGTTGATACTTTTTTTGCAGGGCATTTACGAGTCAGTAGCATTTTCCATCCCAATATTTGTTTTAGCATTCATACAATCTGAGCTTAGCCTTGGATTGTTTTTATCTTATTTAAGCTTAGCAGGTATAATAGGCTCATTAATAATTGCAAAATTATCTGACAAGTATCAAAGCAGAAAACTCTTTATATATCCTTTAACAATAGTACTTGCAATCTTAATTCTGCTCTTATCTTTTAATTTAAATAACTTTTATATCTTTTCCTTACTTGTAGGAGTCCTTAGCACTATTGGAGTTCTAGTAGCTCCTTTCTTTATAACAATTGTTTTTGATAACTACAAGAATGTTACAGAAGCTGTTATAGCAAGAGAAGCATTCCTCAGCCTCGGCAGATTTTTTGGCACTTTAATGATACTTGCAAATTTTGTATTATTTAGAAATCCTTCTTATGCTTTTATTGTGATTGGACTGCTAACACTATTGTATCCTTATTTGGTTTGGAAACATAGGATTTATGCAAAGTAGATAAAGCCCCGAAAGGGACTCGCACCCTCGACCTTCTGCTTTCTTGTTATTTACGAGGCAGACGCACTAGCTACTGTGCTACCGGGGCATATAAGTGTAGAACTACTAAGCTTTTAATTAACTTTTGCTATAAAGCATTAAGTATCTTCTCCTTATCATTATCTAGTTTAACCTGGCACTGTGAGCATATTAAATGTCTTTTTCCATTCTTATCCTTAATATAAGTCCCAAAAGGTTTCTTAAGAAAGTTCTCTTCAACATTTTTATTGCAAATCTCGCACTTCATAGCAACAATCAATTAGCTCTGATTTATAAAAGCTGTGGAATTCATTTATTTTCAATGAACTTAAAGCTCTTCAGTTTTTATATAAACTATATAATTTGTTTAACATAAATTTATAAACAACAATGATTAAAGCTAAAATTATGAGGGAGCCGAAGACAACAATAATGAATCTTGAACTGCTTGAATTCTTTCTCAGGCAGAAGCACAAGACAAAAAGGTATTTGTTCAGTTTTGCCAAGAACTTTGGGAAAAAGCTGGATCTAGAGAGACATGTGGAAAAGAAAGATAAAGCTGTGGTATGACAACTTTGAGGCAGAACTGGAAAATGAGCCTTACTTAGATGAGGAAATAGATTTCTCTGTTAATAAGGCTTCCTAAAGATTTTGCTAAGGACTTAAATTTACCAAATCAGATAACCTTGTATTAACACTAATAGCACCTAATTCTCTATTTGCCCTTTCTATACCTCTTTTAGCACCCTCATTTGCCGGAATGCGACCAAGTAAATCCATTGCTATAAAATCACGAAATTGTCTCGCTTTTGTATTTTGTTTATTTGGAGGAGTATGTGATTCAAAATAGATATGAGGACCTTCAATTCTAGCTCTAAAACTTAATCCTATTGAACCAAGTCCATCTACAATTTCAGGATCAGGTGAAGAAGCTAAAACTTTTAAAGATCTATAGGCAACTTCTTCATAAAACCTTTCTACAGCTCTTTTTAAATAACCCATATTCAACTTATTAAATACTAATCGTTTAAATACTTTATGCAATATTTTAACTTTTAGTGAGCAACCTTTTTAAACACACTTAGAATTCTAAATATCAATGAGCAGAATCGCTGTTGTGCACAAAGAAAGATGCAATCCAGAAGGCTGTGGAGGCTATCTTTGCATTAGAGTCAGCCCTGACAACAGGATGGGTAAAGAAGCAATAGTTATTGACACAGATAAAAAAATAAAGATAAATGAAGAGCTTTGTGGCCCTGGTATAGTAATTCCAGCAAACAGATGCCCTTTTCATGCAATAGACATTATTAACCTTCCAGAAGAATTAAAAAGCCAGCCTGTCCACAAGTACTGGCCAAATGGCTTTAGGATCTTTAACCTTCCTACTCCAATATTTGGTAAAGTAACAGGAATTATTGGCAGGAATGGAATTGGCAAATCTACTGGAATAAAAATTCTTGCAGGTTTATTAAAGCCAAACCTTGGCACAAAAAGAGAAGCCAGCTATGAAGACTTATTAAAGTTCTATAAAGGCTCTGAAGCCCAGATATTCTTTGAAAAAATAAAAAAAGGTGAAATAAAAGCAGCATATAAACCACAGCAAATTGACTTAATCCCTTACCAGTTTAAAGGCAAAGTTGGAGAATTATTAAAAAAAGCTGATGAAAAAAATAATCTAGACAAGGTTGCTGAAGCTCTTAGCCTAAAAGAAATCTTAGACTCTAATATAGATGAAATCAGTGGTGGTGAACTACAAAGAGTTGCGATAGCAGCAACAGTATTAAAGAAGGCTAACCTTTACATTTTTGACGAGATCTCAAGCTATCTTGATATCAAGCAAAGACTCTTAGTCTCAAAGTTCATAAGAGATTTAGTTAATGACAACATATCTGTAATAGTAATTGAGCATGATTTAATTATTCTTGATGCATTAGCAGACTTAATAAATATAATTTATGGTAAAGAAGCATGCTATGGCATTGTAAGCATTTTAAAATCTGCAAGAGAAGGCATTAACACATTCCTTTCAGGATATATTAGAGAAGAGAATGTAAGATTTAGGGATCATAGAATAAAGTTTGATATCAGACAGCACTTTGCCAAAAGACAGTTCCATGAGCTAACAACATGGACTAATATTTCTAAATCCTTGGGAAAGTTTAAGCTTAATGCAGAGCCAGGCTCAATTAACAAAAAAGAAATTTTAGGTGTTCTAGGAGAGAATGCAATAGGAAAAACAACTTTCATAAAGATTCTTGCAGGTGTCATTAAAGCTGATTCCGGAGAAATCACAAAGCATGTTAAAGTCTCTTATAAGCCGCAATACCTAGAAGCTAAAGAAATATTAGTATCGGATATATTGAAAGACGCTGTTAAAAATCATAGTCATGATATAATCAAGCCTTTAGAGTTAGAGTTTTTAATGAATTTAAAATTAACTGAGCTTTCAGGGGGTGAATTGCAAAGGGTTGCTATTGCAGAAGCTCTAGCCAAAGACTCTGATTTAGTTCTTCTTGACGAGCCTTCAGCTTATCTTGATATTGAGCAAAGATTAGCTGCATCAAAAGTAATTAAAAATATAGTAGCTAGTAAAAGCATTTCTGCTATCGTTATAGACCATGACTTGCTTTTCCTTGACTATCTCTCAGACAGGCTGCTTGTCTTTGACGGCATTCCTGCAAAACATGGCACTATAAAAGGCCCTTTTAGCATGGAAGATGGAATGAACATAATTCTAAAGCATTTGAACATCACAATGCGCAGGGATGAGGAAAACCATAGGCCAAGGGTTAATAAGCCTGATTCCCAAAAAGATAAGGAGCAGAAAAAGGTTGGAAAATTATATTATATATAAGATTATTTAGCAGGAAATTTAAAAAATGGATATCTTAGAAATAATTAAAAAGAGAAAAGCGAGAAAAGCATTTTCAAACAAAGAAGTGGAAGAAGAAAAAATAAGAAAGTTGCTAGAAGCATTTAGATGGGCGCCTTCCTCTAGAAATAATCAGCCATGGAAGATTATTGTTGTAAATGAGAGAAATGTATTGGATAAACTTTTCCATGCTTTTAGCCCTGGCAACCAGCTATGGATAG
Source organism: uncultured Methanosarcinales archaeon (assembly GCA_964602245.1). Classification (GTDB taxonomy): domain Archaea; phylum Nanobdellota; class Nanobdellia; order Woesearchaeales; family JACPIF01; genus JACPIF01. The sequence continues at coordinate 18,975 of CAZRPY010000010.1, read as the reverse complement.
CTAATGTCCCTTTATTCTTTGTTGTAGTATCAAAGCAAGATTTAGACGACATTAAAGAGCAGAAAGAATACTATCTGTTTGACTGCGGCTTAGCAACAGAAAATGTTTTGCTAACAGCAACATCACTTGGCTTAGCAAGCAATCCAATGATAGGGTGGGATGAAAATTTAGTTAGAGAAGTTTTGCAAATTCCAGATAATTGGAAGGTGGTAGTTTTAATTGCACTAGGCTATGAAGGTAACCTGCAAGATTTACCAGAAGAAGCTAGGGCTAAAGACCAAAGGCTTAGAACGAGAAAAGCACTCAAAGAATTTGTTTCTCATAACAAATATGGTTAAAAAAATAAAAAATACAATACTATAATAATAATAGAATCACTATAAACTTACCACTTTTCTTTCATCGTCTTGCTTTCTTTGCTTTCTTTTTTGCCATTGAATCACCCCGGTTCTCAAAGTATATTCTGACTTATATTATAAAAATACTTAGTACAGCTAATATATAAATATTCCTATCTGGTGTTCCTACCTACTTTTGCCAAGCCTTTCCATTACTGCCTTTACTATAAGAGGCCATGCAATTGTTGCATCTGCCATAACCTCTGCATATCTGCCTCCTTCGCTTTCTGGCACAAACTTACCCCATGAAATGCCCTCAGAATAAGTTGCTCCTGACAAGCCTCCAAAATGCACAGGCTCAGGACATATCCTAATGCCATAATGGAACCTCTTAAAGCTACCTCCAAATCCTATCCTTTTATCTATAATGTCTAGGTATGGTCCAATCTGTTGCGCCCAGTTCCTTGGCACTCCCCCTCCAACAGTAAATATGCCTAGCTTTTTTTGAGCTTTAACTCTTTCAGTAAAATCTTCCAAATCAAGGAACGGGTTGAAAGCCATCTGCTTTTTCCCAATAGCAATCTGCCTTCTGTTGTACAACGCAAAATCCAGGCCCAGCTCAGAATCTGTAAATGCTGGAATGTAAACAGGTATCTTTTTTAAGTAAGCTTGTTTCAGTATTCCTCTTCCTTTCACATTCTTCGCTAGATACTCTCCCAGCAAGTAACATATCTTAGAGCTGCAAAGTGTTTCATTTCTATCTACTTGATCCATAACCTTGTTAAATATTAGCTCAGCATCATCTAAGTTTTTCTCAAGCTCAAGTGTATCATAAACCCTGTCATAACCTTTATAGTATAACTCAACATCATTCATTCTTGGATTATGCTTAAAGTGCCTCATTCCCACAGACTCTATAAAGCCATGTGCCATTAAAGCTCCAGTACTTACAATTGCATCTATCATGCCATTATCAATCATATCACAAATTATTAGCCCCATCTTTGCAACAGTCATAGCTCCAGAAAAAGTTGCAACAACAAAGCAATCTTTATCATTCACCATTTCATAAAGAATGTCAGCAGCCTCTCCAACCTTTCTTCCTGCAAAAGCTGTCTTGCCCATTCCTTTTACTAAATCATTAACAGTATTCACTTTACTAAGATCTAAAGCCTCTAAAGGCTCAAGCTCGTCAGAAAATCCGTCTCTTAGCTTGCTTTCATCTCTTGTATTGCCCCCTTTTCCAGAATCTTCTATGTCTATCTTTGAATGTTTCAACTTAATCTTTGAAAAAGAATTATTGTATATAAATTTTTCTGAATACAAAAACATTTTGAAAATTATTTTATGAATTTTAACTATTCTAATTTGCAATTTAGTGGCATCTTGTATCCATTTAGGAAGCTATGCTTCCTAGATGTCTCGGAACATAGTTCCTCAACATGTCCGCTAGTGCACTATACTTTATGGATTAGCGGACCATTGTAAAGGTGCGCAGTTCGCACCTCGTAATGCAAATCATATTTTTAATATTATATTTAATTAGTAGCTAGCAACTTATTATGCTCTTCCCCTGCTTTCCCCATCAACAATACCGCCTGCAATCAAATGCGCAACTCTTATTGGCTCTGGAATTAATGAATGTGTGCATGATATCTTAATAATTTCTTTTACTGCATCAAATTCTATACCAGAAAATTGTACAAAAATCTTCCCAATTTGGTAAACTTGTCCTGCTTTATGCAACAGCTGTATCTTTTCAGAAAACCCAATTTTATTCAATGCCTTGTATATTTTCTTGAAATCTGGATATTTTCTTATAACTACAATTACTGGCAGCTTGATAGCCCTGCTCAATTCTTTTATGTCGATAATATTAAAACCCCCTAGACTTATACCGTTTATCATAACAACTTGTAATTGTGCTTTATGCTTTGTTTTATTTATCATTTCAATTAATTTATGTGTTGCATCATCACCGTCTAATAGCACTTTTGTTGATATCACTCCATCCATGAAATGTCCTCCTCTGAATATTGCTCCTACAACTAATACTAAACCTTTCTTTCTCTTGTCAAAAGGCGAATCATCAATTCCTAAAATCCTGATTTCTTTCTTTACCATAGTTAATTAGCAACCTTTCTAATAAAAGTTATAAAGCCTGAGTGTCCAAGTATTCTTGACTTTGGCCTTACTCTTCTTTCCTCAATTTCCCATTCTCTTTCAAGTATTTCAACAGTTTTCACATGAAGTAAATTCTTATGTTCTGGTAAATTGTTGACTATATCCATTGCCTGTACAATAGTAGGACTGTAAGAAACTAGGAAAGCTCCTAGCTTCAGGCTTTTTCCAGCATGCTCAAGAACTATCCATGGTTTTGGGACATCTAATGTTATCAAATCTAAATTCTTCTCATCAATGCCCTGATAAACATCCTTTTTCTTTATCTTCAAATTTTTGATTCCAAGAGATTTAATGTTCTCTTTCACTATCTTAATAAAATCATCCCTTATCTCATAGCTTATAACTTCTTTTGCAATATTTGATAGGAATATAGCTAAAGCTCCAGAACCGCTACCTGCATCTAATACTATACTATTCCTATTAATCCCTGTATTTGCTATAATTATTCCAATATCTTTTAAAGGAATTATCTGTGGCAATCTCTTAATTTTCCTGTACAAATCAATAAAATTAGGATTTAGAATATACAGCTCATCGCCTGTATTAGTTTTTACTATGCTACTATTCTTTTCCAAATCTTCTTTTTTAATAAACCCTTCATGAGTGTGATAATCTCTGCTCAAGTCTCTTATATAATATTTTTTGCCATTTTTGGATATTGCTATTTTCTTAATTTGTTCCATTAATATCAATCCCTAATCCTTTCATTTCTTTTAGTAATTGTCTATAAGATTTATAATGAATGGCATTTATACCCAAGCTTTTGGCTGCCTTAACATTTTCTATCTTGTCATCAATAAACAAACATTCCTCTGCCTTATAGCCAGACTTTTTTAGGGCGTAGAGATAGATTTTCTTATTAGGTTTTTTAATCTTTAGCTTATAAGAAGCTATATATAATTCTAGCTTTATTCCAAATAGCTTATATTTCCTTTTAATATCCATATAGTCTCTTTCATTTGTATTTGCCAAAGCCATTATAGTATAAGATTTAGATAGTTTCTTTAACAACCTAATATTCTCCCATAGGGGAATTAAATATGTTTCCCATATCTTAAAGAATTTCTTTTTTGATATATCCAGTCTAAGCATTTTAATTGACCGATGATAGAATTCTTGGGTACTTAATAATCCGGAATCATAATATTTCTCTATAAAGGGAGTATACCTTCCTCTCATATTTTCTACAGGCATTTTATTTAGTTTTGAGAATTTTTTATAAAGCTTATTTCTATCGACTTTAAGCAAAACGTCTCCAACATCAAAAATAATAGCTTTTATCATTATTATCCAGAATAAGAGAGTATTATAAAAGGATTATGATTTTTATATATAAAAAAAGAAAAAATAATTATTTACTTTCTTTTCTTTGGCATCTCAACTGCGCAATGTGGACAGTTTGGCATTGCCAGCTTCATGATGCCTTTTAGTGCAATCAATAAGGCCAATGCATACCATATCATGTACACATCTCCCTTACTTTTTGCCCACCAGGTTACTATAAACAACACTATACCAAACACCAACCATTTGCCTGCCCTGCACTTGCCACAGACACTGCCACAACAATCTCCCATACGACACCTCCTGAGTGTATTTTAGTACATATATTAGGAATTGGATATAAAAAGGTTTGGTAGAAAATAAGCACCCGGTGGGATTTGAACCCACACGTGATCGCTGTCTATATTTCATTGCTGATTTTAATAACAGCTGATTCTGCAGGCGATTGCCTTGCCGGATTTGGCTACGGGTGCAAAGCGGGCCAGGGAAGATTTGAACTCCCGACCCCCTGCTCTCCTTCCCAAACTAGATAGAAGGCAGGTGCGCTATTTGACCTATCAGTCAAATCTCTCAAACTCTAAAGAGATTTGAGATATCCAGCCTGCGCTACTGGCCCAATAAGAACTTAGACTTATTTTTCGTTTATAAATGTTGTTGTATAGTGATAGGTTTGAGAAAAACTATAATTTGCAACGATGCGCTTAACGTATGCGATTTACCGAAGTTGGACGGAGAAACCTGCAAGGTTTCGTAGTCGGTAAATCGCTGTTATATTCGTCTGACCAAAGGGAAGACCAGATTTTTAGTACAACGATGCCGAAGGCAAAAAATCAGAGTTAGCTGGCGAGTAGTTCTTCATCACTGACATATTTTTACTTCTCTCGTCCCATGAGATGGCAATCCTAATTCCTCTGCATCGATATCACAAATATCCCAAGAACAGTCTATTATAGAAACACATTTCTTAGTTCCACAATCAAAATCTGATTCACATTTCTTATAACACTTATTATCTCCCACATAATTACAATTAATATTCCAGTTTGTTCTGTTACTACAAATCTGTCTCTTATGATTACAATATTCACCTTCATCACAATCCGATTCGCACCACTCTATTCTTTCAGCAGTCATAACAGAATATTTAGATTTATAATATGAATATAGAATTGCGAACAAAGCAGCAATCGCTACAATAATTATTAAGATTATGCATAGTTTTCGATTTTTCATAATATTATCCTTTCTGTTTTACTATTATAAAAAACTTTCTAGCGAGCCCGCCAATTGAATATAACTAAAGTTAAGCGCCTGTGCCAGAGGTCTGCAACGCTATTACTTATTAAAACCAAGCGCACAAGAATTAATACAATACCTTTTTCCAGTTGGCTTAGGCCCATCATCAAATACATGCCCTAAATGTCCTTTGCATTTCCTGCAAATAACCTCAATTCTGGACATTCCATGGCTGTAGTCTGTCTTTAGCTCAACTGCATTACTGTTTGCAACATCATAGAAACTTGGCCATCCAGTTCCTGACTCAAACTTAGTGTCAGATGAAAAGAGAGAATTACCACAACCTGCACAGACATACATTCCTTTATCCTTATTCTTAAGAAATTTACCTGTAAAGGGCATCTCAGTCCCTTTATCTCTCAGAACATGATACTGTTCAGGCTTAAGTTTTTTCTTCCATTCTTTCTCAGTTTTAGGCATTTGCCTTCTCATTTTCAGTAAATCTGCATCTCATTAGGATCTGTAGAATAAAAAGTACAGAACTTCTTACCATCCCAGTAATACCAGCAATTCTTGCCAAATTTCTCCCATCTCCAGCATCCATCACAGACTGGGGGAGCTTTAGGTATTTTCTTCTGCTCTTTCTTATCCTTATTTTTATTATAATCTTCCATATACTTAGAAATCCTAACAATGTTTTTAAGCTTTATGGTAGCCAGGTCTTCTGATTTTTTAACTTCTCTGGCAAGTAAGTTTCTATAACGTAATTTAACCCATATTGCGCTAAGGATTGTTGTTCACTTCTCTTACCCATCTTAGCCATCAACTCAAGAGCTTTCTGCCATTCCTTATGGTGCTTAATAAAAGGATCATTCCTAACCAAATCTTTAATTTTCTTGATATCAACCTCTTTCAATGGATGTGTTGGCAGCTTGTAATCAATTATATCCTGTGGAGTTACTCCTAAAAACTTAGCCTTTGGAACACAGAAATATTTGTTAATGTGAGCAGCATTTCCCGAGCCTACTTTCAATGTTCTATATATTGATCCAAAACCGTAAGGATCTGCATCTACAAAAGCATAAACAGGAATTTTCATCTCATCGCTTAGCCTTCTAATAAACCTTCTGCAAGCTCTAGTTGGCACACCTCCCATGCTGATTAAGATGCAGTTAGCCTTTTTCCAATATCCATGCTTCACCAGCCTTTGGAACATACCGGCTGTCTCAATTACCAGTACAAAATCTGCCTTTGTCTCAAATTTCAAGTGTTCAACTGAAATAGGTATAGAATAAGCCCCAGAGCCAAACTTTGTACAATCAATCCTTAACTCCTTTCCTGTCTCATCTCTGTCAATAACAATTAGCTTTCCTGCAACATCACCACCTTTCTCTTCAGGAATAAACCCTATTTGCTCTCTGTTAACCATTAACATAGCTTCAATATCGTCCATTATTGTATCTGATTCTACTTGCTCATTAAACCTAGCTTCTTCCCAGTTCTTGCTGACATAATAGGCTTCTCTCTTAGTTGCAATATCATCTGTCTCAACCAATTCTTTGGAAAGAGTCATCATCCTTAATGTCTGTGCAAAGGTCTTAACTGTAGAGGCTGTTAATGTTCTTGCCTGCTTCTTCCCAAGAATCTCAAAATATCCTTCCTTCTCATCATACTTAACATTATTCAATGCTCTCAAAGGTATCCTCAACTCTGGCTGCTGCTTTTTTAATATCCTGGAGTAAACTTCCTGTGCAATACTCTTAATTTCCTCAGAAACCTTATTGCCTTTACCTTTTGCCATTTTTCATGTTATTTTTATACCTCTCATTATTTCTAAACTTTATTTTTAATTTGCATCTTCTTCACAATTGCTATACTTTTCATTTACGAAAAGTCAGGAACGCTAGTGACTATATTTGTCCGCGACATGATAAGTTACATTACTGACAAGCGGACTAATCGCACAGTGCGTAGTTCGCGCTCGTAATGCAAAGTTTTTATTATATTATTATTTAAAAGTTAATGCTAATTATCATTTTCAATATTCTTTTGTGCAAATTATTTTTTTATTATTATTTTGACTTAGTGCTTTTTAATGTTTTTTCTTTTATAACTTTTTTACTTTCTTCTTTTTTAGCACTTTCTTTTTTATCCTCAGTATTATTATTTTCTACAGCTATTTGCTCTTCCTTTCCAATAGAAGCAAAACTTTCATCATACTCTAAGTTCTCTATCTCTATTTTCTCAAGTTTACCTCTTTTCTTTTCAAGTATTTCCTTAAGCATTAACTCAACCTTAGCTTTATCAGAATCCTTTAATCCAAGTAAGTCTTTCAATGCCATTCCAACATGTGGTATATAAGTCTCAATATAGCCTCTTTTTGCAGATTCATATTGTATATGTTTCTTTTTATTTATATAAACCGCTAGCTTCCTGCCGCATTCCTGTAAAGCAAGTTTTATCTCTTTTATTATTTCCTCGTAATGAGCAATAGCCTCCTTACTCTCGCTGGTAAAAGGCACCCAAACAGATGCCATATGCACACTAATAACTATAGCCCCAATTGGTATGGAATTTCCCGACTGTTGCAGCCCATAAGGTTTCCAGTTAGTTTCTGTAACTGCTTCTGTTATAGCACAAGCTCCTTCCTGATACAATAAAGGTACTCTATTTGCAAATCTAAATATAGTTGCTCTTTCTTCTTTAGGAAGATCACCCCCAAACGCGACACCACACTCTAAAATAAAAGGATTCCCTCTATAAACTGCTGGCTGTCTTGAGGTTGCGCAAAAAAATTCTGCATTAATCTCTTTCCTTAATCCTTTTTCTAAAAGCTCCTCTCCAATTGGGCTTAAGCAATCTGTGGGCGGCATAATTAATTTAGTTTCTTGAATACCTTTCATTAATTTTTCAGCCATTTCTCTTGTCATCTGGCTTGGCTTTGAATTAGGCAATAAAGCTGCATTCTCGCATATCTCTTTAGCTGTCTGGCTGCCCACTCTAGAAAATTCTTCAGTAAGAAAACTTTGCAATGTCCTGGCATGAGTTGCTTTAAGCATTTTAAGCAGCATTCCAAGCTCAACACCATAAGGATGTGGCTTAATCGCTTTAGCTTGCACTGGTATTTGATCAGTTGCTCTTGCAAAAATTATTTGCTCAGCCTTTGGGTTAGTGTAAATAATTGTAACATGAGGATTAGCTATAGCTGTCTGTTTCAAGTATTCGTCTACTGACTGTGAGCCTTTCTGATAAGCTGCCTCAAGGTCAAGCTCAATCCTTGTGCCATGATCTTTCACCCAGTTAACAGTCTCCTCTTTTACAATCTCTGGCTTGTTATGTTGAGTGTCAATATGCAGCTCATAATACTGTGCAGGATTTTTTGGAGATATCTTGGAGGTAATTTTAGCAGGCTTTCCAGTTGTAAGCTGTGAGTAAAGAACAGCTGCACTAATACCTATGCCTTGCTGGCCTCTTGCTTGGATCATTGAATGAAATTTACTTCCATAAAGCAGTTTTGCAAAAATATTAGGAATTTGCTTTTTCACAATTCCTGGTCCGTTATCTTCAACTATTACCTTAAACCTATCATTCTGCATATCAAAAATTTCAACACTAACTTCTGGCAATACACCAGCTTCCTGACAGGCATCTAAACTATTATCAACAGCCTCCTTAACTGTCATCAGCAATGCCTTCTTCTTACTGTCAAAGCCAAGTAAATGCCTGTTTTTCTCAAAAAATTCAGATACAGAAACCTCTCTCTGCTTCTTTGCGAGCTCTATTGCTATTGGCTCTTTTCTCTCCACTACAATTTTTTGCTTTTCAGCCATTTTTCAATTTAAACATTATTAACTAATTATTAATTATATAATTATATGGTTAGAAAGCCACACAAGTTATATTTAAAATTTATCAAATACCTGCCTTCTCTTAAGCTCCCTTCTCTGCCTTTCCAGCCAATTATAGACATTTCCATGTGGAGATCCCTGTAATAAAGAGATAATGGCCCTTCTTGCTATGCCCACATTTTCAGCCTCTCCAATAATGCCTATAGTCTTGCCATAAACTGAGACAAATGTTTCAGTCAATTCTTCTATTAACTTCCTGCTCTTACCCTCCCTGCCTATAACTCTGCCTCTGAGCCTGTTCATATCTTTTTTATTTCTCATGAATTCTTTCAAGTTCAATGGTTCAAATACATACTCATCTTTAAGCAAAAGTAAAGCTGTCTCAGGATTAAATCCTCTCCCAATTGCAATAACAATCTCTCTTGTCTGATAAAGATTCAATGTATCACTTCCTTTTATGAAGATGTCCCCTTCATTTGAGTCAATCTCCATCTTTGCTTTTGTAGCGTTCTCTAATAATTTCTTGGTAGCCCCATTTCTCCCAATTAATACTGCTACCCTATCCTTTGGTATTTTTATCTCGTAAGAAAATTCTGACATTTTATATACAGTCCTCACATCTCTTATTGTAACAGCAAATTATTTTTTCTTTAAAAAGTTTACTTATTATTATCTTATATTATTACTTTAATTTGCGCTTATCTTCGCACCTTGCTATATCTGTCCGCAACATGAAATGTCGCATCACTGATAAGCGGACCAATGGCACAGCTCACGTAGTGAGCGTCGTTAATGCTAATTATTGTTTTCAAACTATTTTTTATATTATTATTTTATGGATATTTATTAATTAAATGAATATTAATTAACTTTATTTGATTATTATCATATTACCTTTTAATCTTTTTTAAAACCTTTTCCTCATTTGCTTTTATCCCTAATTTTCTGAAATAAGTGCATATATTCTTAACATCCCTCTCAAGCAAATATCTTGAATTTTCATTTTTCAGCACAGTTGCTTGTGAAAGATCAATAAAAACAGGAATTTCATTGTAATTAAGTATATTAAAATGCGACAAGTCACCGTGCACTAATGAGCCTTTGTAAAGGGCCTTCATATTCCAAACAATTTGCTCAAAAAACTTTTTTGGAGCTTTAGGAGGCAAGTCTTTAAGTTTAGGCGCAGGCTCTTTATTGCCAATGAATTCCATCACTAAGACATTATTCTCAACACCAAATGCCGTTGGCACTTTTACATTTGCTCTTCTTGCTATCAATAAGTTTCTATACTCCCTCTGTGCCCAAGTGAAAATTACATTCCTTCTTTTTTTCTTTAGCTTAGAATACCTAGGATCATCTTTTATATAATTATACATTTTATTAAAATCACAAGTCTCAAGCCTGTAGATCTTAACAATGACTTTCTCATTATCCTTTCTTAGTGCGCTAAATATGTTACTTTCCTTTCCGACTGATATTGGACTTTCCAAGCCTTCAAAATAGCCTTGTGAAATAAGCTTAAATATACTCCTTATAGTAAATTCATCAAACACGCCCTTATAAGTCTTAAATCTCTCTTTGAAGATTGCCATTTCAGTTATTTTAGTTTATTCAAAAAATTTATCTTTAATGGGAAATATAGATGTTGTATAAATATACAATACCTTTAAATAATACTATATCTTTATTATATAATAAGTTAAATAAGCAAATAAATGCTTAAAAAGACTCAAAATAGCCTTTTATGGCTTAAAATAGCCTGAAAAAGTGTTAAATAGCTAATTAAGCATTTTTAAGATTAAATAAAGCTGATAATCAAAATAAAAAGCCCGTCACGAGAGTACTCAATGGAGCTAACGCTGAATGCTTCGGAACTTACGCGTTCCGAGGCTAGGAAATCGTAGATTTCCTATGCAAGCAATGAGCTTGGGAGTTAGTGTTACGGGCTTCATTCATTATAAGAGCAGGTTTAACATTCATCATTTCCCTTTCAATTGGATTTAGGGTTTTAATTTTGTTATACTTGTTCTTTCATAAGGAGGGGCTTATTATCATCATTCACAAAATTATTCATAGATTAATGATGAGTTAAGCTACTTCTAAGCTTTTGGAGGGATTAAAATGGCTAAGATTAGCCCAGTTTCAGCTAAATACATAGTTAATGCTAATATTGAAATTGATGGGGTTGTTGACAAACCAGATGTTATAGGTGCAATTTTTGGCCAGACAGAAGGTTTGCTTGGAGCTGATTTAGAGCTTAGAGAGCTTCAAAGAAGCGGCAGAATTGGCAGGATTGAGGTTAACTTTGACATAAAAGGCGGCAAAGCCGCTGGAAAAATTACCATTCCTAGCTCATTAGATAAGGCAGAGACTGCTATTGTTGCAGCTAGCCTTGAAATCATACAAAGAATTGGTCCTTGTAATGCCAAGATAAAAGTTAATGATATAGAGGATGTGAGGATTACTAGAAGAAGCTTTGTTGTAGAAAGGGCAAAAGAGCTTCTAAAGAATATGATGGACAACGTTATGCCAGACTCCCAAGAACTTACAGATGAAGTTACTCATTCTGTTAGGATAATGGAAGTTCAGGAATATGGCAGAGATAGGCTTCCAGCAGGTCCTTTAATTGACGAGAGTGATGAGATTATTGTGGTAGAAGGCAGAGCTGATGTCTTAAATCTTTTAAAACACGGCATTAAGAATGTAATTGCATTAAATGGCACTTCTGTACCTCAGACAATAATAGAGCTAAGCAAGAAAAAAGTTTTAACTGTCTTTGTTGATGGAGATAGAGGTGGAAGTCTGATTATAAAAGAGCTCTTAGAAGTAACAGAAATAGACTATGTCACAAGAGCTCCAGATGGTAAAGAGGTTGAGGAAATCACAAAGAAAGAGATACATAAAGCTCTAAGAAGTAGGATTACTGCTGAGCAGATGAGACTAGAGTTTAGCAAGCATGATGAGAGTGAAAGGCTTGATAATGGAAGAAGATACTATAGCAAGGTTCCTATTCAAACACAGCCTCAATCTATGAGACCTCAACTGTTACAGCCAAAAGTATCTATCAAAAGAACTTTAACTAGCGAGGAGAAAAAGGCTTTCAGTGAAATGCTTGAAGACTTGATAGGAACCAGAGGAGCTTACATACTTGATGAAAAGCTTAACATTCTTGGCAAGGTTCCTATAACAGAGCTAGGCTCAACAATAAAAAGCCTAGGCAATGGTGTCCATGCCATTGTCCTTGACGGAGTAATTGACAGAAACTTGCTATCAGTTGCAGAAAAGACCAGCATAAGGTATATGATAGCAATGGATGCAAAGACTAAGCCTACAAATGAGAAGCTAGAAGTCCTGACAATAACTGATTTTTAGTTTTTATTCTTTTATGTTAATTTATATATAGTTAATTGATTCTGCAGAGGTTATTAAACCTTCACTAAGTGCTATTTGTTTTATTACTTTAACAGCGTCTCCGGCTTTCTTATACTGCTCTAAAATATCATCTAATATTTTAAAACTATGAGGGTCTTTATCTTTCAAAAGATTAACAAAAAATTTTGGTTTAACATTCGCAGTTCCAGGAACACATCCGTCTAAATCTGGATATTCAGCAAGAGTTTGCCTAATTAATGCTTCATTTCCTTGGAAAACGCTAAAATTGAGACTCTGCAATTTAATCCACTTTGAAAAATATTCCATATCACCTGAACTATCTTTCACGCCAATAATTTTAGGATTCCTTGAAGTATTTACATCTAATAAATTTCCTAATAATAGATTGACATAAAGCACAATAGGAAGTATAGGAAGTCCTAATCTGTTTGGACTATCAGTCTCCTGAATAAAGCGTGCAATGTATTCCAATGGGTTAATATACCCAACTGCTTCATGATAAGGCTGATATGTTGGAGCAATAACTACCGCATCAACCTTCTTTATTCCTCCTATTTCATCTACATATTTTGCTAGAGTACATGTTTCCTCCAGTGTATTACCTGTAACTCCAATCAGTAATTTATTCCCAAAACCTCCAAAAGACCTCACAGCAGTTTCTATAATAGCTCTTTTATCTTCAAACGTAATTTTATGGAATTCTCCTGTATAACCTAATACAAAAAGTCCATCAGCACCTCCTTCTAAAATATAATCTCCGACACGAGCAAAGCTGCTTTTATCAAATTTACCATTATTCCAAGGTGTTATTATCGGCACTATAATACCCTTTAATTTGTGTGAGGTTTCCATTTTTCTTTATTCTACCAGTAATTTTTGAATCATAGCTCTAAACTCCATCTCCTCATCTTCAATACTATCGTAATAATTTCCAATTCTGTAATATTTGCATCCAAACACAAAAGCTGGAACAGAGTCTTGGCTGAATTTCTTATATATTTCAAACTCCTCTTTAGGAACTGACTTTTCCTTTCCAGAGGTCATTAAATCATCTCCAGTATCTAGCTGCCAATTATATGCTATAATTAATCCTTTATCTGCATACTCTTTCACAGCTGCATTAAAGGCTGGCCTTACCCAGTCACAGGCTTTACAATCTGATGTTGAGAAAAACCCGATAATTGGCTTGCCATCTTTTTTGCATAGTAATTCATTGCTCATTTTAAAGCTCTGTCCAATATTTCTATTTTCCTTATTTTCTTCATATATTATAATATTAGATTTGCTAATTAACTGGTTAAGGTACAGCAAGGTTCCTTGGTATTCTTTTGATTTATATATCTCGCTATGTATCGCGCTTTTTATTCTAGGATTTATTTCAGAAAAATTCTCTCCTAAATTAAGAGTATCCTTATACTTTTCATAAAAATCTTTAATATCCTGCTCAGTAACCTCTATTTTGCCTTTAACTTTATTAGCCAAAAGACTAGAAATAAGCATATTTTCTCTTGTCAGATTAAAGAATTCTTCATAAACTATTCCCTTACTTTTTAATTGCTTTAGTAAATCCTCTTTTTTGAATTCAGGTGAGAATAGTTTGTTAATTTGCTCATTTACATCTCCATCTATAACTTGATAATTTAAAGCCTTGGCTTCCTGAAGGAAGAGTATTCTAGGCATTATAAATCTATTAAAGAATTCTCTATCAGAAATCGTCTGATTTGTAGGAATTTCTAGTGCAAAAATCTTGTCTGTATAAGATTTATAGAGATCCTGTCCATTGATGGTTGCTACTAATCTATCTTCTTTTCTAAATATATCCTTAAGGTTCCAGACAAATAAAGCTAAAGCAGTAACAATAATTAATACAGCAAGAAATAATACTAAGTTCTTTTTCGAAGAATGTTTCTTTCTTAAGCCCTTTGGAATTTTAGGCTTTATCTTTAATACTTTTTTACTTACATTTTTCTTAGTTTTATCACTATACATTTCTTTATCAAGGTTCCTTATTTCTAATATATCATCTTCCATCATTCACCAAGAGACATCAAAAAGATAAACTACTATTAATAAAACTTTTGCTTATTCTGTCTGTCCTAAAAAGAAGGGTGCCATCAATATGTGAGCACCCTTTCAAATAAACTTCTAGCTGACAAGGGGGAAGTCCCTTACGGGGAACGTCAGCTCACAGGAAAACATAAAAGGGCGAACCGATGGCACCCCGAGCAAAGCTAGATTTAGGACATAGTCGCTTATCCTATTTTAGCTATCAAATTTAGTAAATTTATTAAACTACTGATTTTAGAATTTATGGTATGGTTTACGACATCCTTATAGGCAGGAATGAGGAAGACAGGAAGCGGTATGGTAGCAAAGGAACTATCATTATTGGCAAACACTACGTCAAGATGGGCCAGACAACCTCTTTGTCAAATGAAATTTATATGGACATTGTTAAATCGCATATTGTGTTTGTAGTGGGCAAACGCGGCAGCGGCAAATCATATTCGCTTGGTGTTATAGCAGAAGGCATGGCAGATCTTGAGCCTGAGATATTATCTAATATTAGCGTAATTATTCTTGACACTATGGGTATATACTGGACAATGAAGTATCCTAATGACAAGGAAAAGGATTTACTTGCAGATTGGGGTATGAAACCAAAAGGACTGAACATTAATATTTACACTCCAACTGGCTATTATAAAGCTTATAAGGAGAAAGGCATAGCAACTGATTTTCCTTTTTCTCTCAAGCCAAGTGAGTTAAGTGCAAGTGATTGGGCATTAACCTTTGGCATTTCTTTGAATGATCCAATAGGAGCTTTAATTGAGAGAGTAATTACAAGACTAAAGGAAGAAAATAAAAGCTATTCTATTGATGATATAATAAAACTAATCAAAGAAGAAAAGTTTGAGCAAAGTGTTAAGGATGCTGCTGAGAACAAATTTGCAACTGCCAAAACCTGGGGTCTTTTCAGCGAGAAAGGTACTTCTATAGAAGAGCTTGCTACCCCTGGCCAAGTTACAGTGTTAGATGTCAGCTGTTATACTATCACAGAAGGAGCAGAGGGCATAAGAGCTTTAGTAATTGGTTTAGTTGCAAAAAAGCTCTTTATTGACAGGATGATCTCAAGAAAAGCTGAGGAATATGAGATGATAAAAAGAAAAACTAGTTATATTGGTATAGAGCAGGAAAAAAGAACTTATGATAAGCCATTAGTTTGGCTAATAATTGATGAGGCTCATGAATTCCTGCCAAATGAGGGCAAGACAACTGCAACAGATGCATTAATCACAATATTAAGAGAGGGCAGACAGCCTGGAATTTCTTTAGTCTTAGCTTCACAACAGCCTGGCAAGATTCATACAGATGTTATTACTCAGGCTGATATAGTAATTGCCCACAGGATAACAGCTAATGTTGACATTACTGCACTAGGCATGTTAATGCAAAGCTATATGCGAGAAGGTTTAGATAAGCAGCTCAACTATCTTCCCAGAGTTGATGGAGCTGGAATAATATTTGATGACACTAATGAAAGGCTCTATCCCATGAGAACAAGACCTAGGTTTACCTGGCATGGCGGTGAAAGCCCAGCAGCCCTAATAAGAAAAGAAAAGATTTTTGAGAGTTTCTAGTTATTATAAAGGCTATATCCTAAATGAAGGGTTAGGTCATTTTTGTGAGCATTATTCTAATGAAACTTAGCTTTGACAAGGGGGAAGTCCCTTACGGGGAAAGTCAACTTATATTTTAATATGAAAATGCGAGCCCGACCTAACTCCGAACGTATGTGAGATTTAGGATATAGCCAATTCTAGCGAAAACCATATATACCCTATACTTGTTTTCTGGCTTTATGGAACATGAGCTATGCATACTTTCCTGTCAGTCTGGCAGGTCATTTGCAGAAAAAACAGTTAAAGAGCTATGCAATGTTTTTGACAAGTATAAGAAAATAGTTAAAGATGACTGTAAGATTATACTTAGCAGTATTACTACAAAAAAGTTTAATGACGGCGAGATTTATCAGCGTTTAGAGGAAAATGTTAGAGGTAAAGATATATTTGTTTTCCAGTCATTGCAAAGCCCTGGAAACATAAGTGTGAATGAAAACTTAATGGAACTTCTACTGCTTAATGGCATTTTAAAACTATCTTCTACTCACACAATAACAAACGTAATTCCTTATCAAGCTTATGGAAGACAGGATAGAAAGACTAAAGGCAGGGAAGGAATAAGTGCAAAATTAATTGCTAAACTAATAGAGGCAAGTGGAGCTGATAGAGTACTTACAATGGACCTCCATTCTGGCCAGATTCAGGGCTTTTACGATATACTTGTAGATAATTTAACAGCCCTTCCAATTCTTGCAAAATATGCTAAAAATGCTCACAAAGGCAAAAATCTAGTAGTTGTTGCTCCAGATGCTGGTGGTGTAGCCAGAGCACAAAAATTCTCTGAACTTTTAAATGCAGGCTTAGCAATAATAAACAAGCACAGGCCAGAACAAAGTCAAGCTGAAACATTTGGCTTGGTTGGAGATGTTCAAGGCAAAGAAGTTTTGATAATAGATGATATGATTGACACAGCAGGCACATTACAAGAGGCTGTTAATGTTCTAAGGAAACATAATTGTGGAAATATAACTGCTTATTGCACCCATCCTTTGCTAAGCAATCCTGCTACAGAAAGGCTATTCAAACTAGGCGTTAAGGTTGTAGGCACAGATACAATTTATCATAATGAAAATTATATAAAGAACAATAAATGGTTCACTCAACTCTCAGTAGCAAATATATTTGCAGAAGCTATATTCAATATTCATACTAACAGGTCTGTTAGCAAGTTAATGGATGAGCTGCAGCAAATGAACTGAAATAATATTATAGACGCCCGTGGCTAATAGCACTCAGATTTTAATTGAGGATATCTATACTTTTCGTTTATGAAAAGTCAGGAACACTAGTGACTATAGTGTGTGATAGAATTAGTTTGGAATTATTTTCTGATTTTAACTTTTATGTGCAAATATAATTTTTAATATCTTTCAAATTTTTAAATTGGCATTACGGGTGCGAACTACGCACCATACCATTAGTCTGCGACACTCTATTTCTTCTTTCTCTTCCTTCTCTCATCTATATGTAATTCTTCTCCCACAGGAGCATGTGTCATAGAAATCAATGAGGCTGCAAACATTAAGACAAAGACAATAGCAAAAGCAAAGCCCCACTGCATTGAATATGGATAAACTAATATTACCGATATCAAGAAACCAATAATTGCTGTGAGCATAAAACTGCTTGGCAATGGAGCAAAATTCAGTTTTTCCATAATACACCTCTTTTTCAAGAAAGTTATGCTATAATCTATATTTAAATCTTATTATACTTCAAATTATTTAATAAATTTCAGCTCTGATATTCTCTTTCTTGCTTCCCTTATACCTCTTTCAAGATTGTGCATAAACTCTATCATTTTCTTGCAGGTAATTTCTTTTATTTCTCCAGATGTCATCTTTCCTGACTTATATTCCTTATATATCCTATCCAACTCTTTATCATCTTCTATAAGATGTTGTTTAAGCAGCTCAAAAGCCATATCTTTCTCAACAATAGCTCCAAGCTTTCTATGCTCTTCTAATGTATCTCTGCCACCGCTTAAAGCTTTCCTAATTTTCCTGCAAGCAATCTTTGGATCCTCTGGCAGGTCTATACAACTTTCTGGTTTTGATTTAGACATCTTCAAGCTACCATCAAGAGAAGGTGTGTATTTATGAAATATTGCACTTGGCAAAACAAATTTCTCAGCTCTCATTTTATTTACAATATCTCTTGTTAGCAAAATATGTGGCAATTGGTCAATCCCAACTGGAATTATCCCTGGAATTCTTTTCTTGAACTGTCCATAGAGGATATCTCCAACTTGGGTAAGGGCTGAGACGATCTTTGCAGGATTGACATCACCATACAATGCATGGAACTGACCCATGGTTACTCTTCTTGAAAAGGTTGCTGTAGCTCGCATTATCTCATAATTCTCTGATTGGAAATAAAATGTTGTTTTTTTGGGGTCCAAACCAAGTGCCAAGTATGCAGGTATATGGAAATCTAGAGCTCTTTTCTTTGCCTGTTCTAAACTTACTTCTCTGGTAGCTTCTGCCTCAACATCTGCAACGCATAGATAAGCTTCAGCACCATGTTTCTGGAAATATGCAATATTCTCCACAACTTGTTTATTCCCAAAATGTATTTTATCACCAGTTGGCATTATTCCTGAAAGCACATAATAAGGCTTCTTGTGCTTTATGGCATCTGCTATTATCTTTTGTCCAATCCCTGAGAATACAATACCTCTTCTCATCAATCTATTTGGCTTTGGAAATAAGTTGCTATTAAACTTTTCAAGATGAAAATCTGTAATTAATTTATTATATTCTTCTGGCAGCTCACTTCCCCAAGGATCAATAATCTTTGCCATTGTTAATAAGTTAAGTAGTTATCTGGTTTTATTGATTTATATAAATATTTGTATTTTCAGAGATAAAGCGGGAAAAATAGTAATTATAATTGATATTAATAAAATTCTATTGATAATTCTTATTGATACTTATTGGATATTTTAACTTCAGGTACTCTAGTCCTTCAACAAATAAATTAACTCTCTCAGCTGGAACACCATTAACT
>CAZRPY010000009.1:0-41689 GCA_964602245.1 uncultured Methanosarcinales archaeon | reverse complement strand
AGAATACACAACATCTTGCTCGCAGCGTTTACAGCTAGGACTACTCGGGTATTTAGGACTCCTTTTTGGCATATGAATGGAACTACTGTCAGTAAATTTTTTGGCAATCAACAGTAGATAGTCGTTCCGTGGGATTGAACATAGTGAAATCCCACATTGCACGGTTTCCATTGACGCTTTCCCAAAGGGTCAATCTAATCCGGATTGCTCCCCTAGCTTTCGTCCCTCACCGTCGAAACTGTTCTAGTCAGACGCCTTCGCCACTGGTGGTCCTCTGAGGATTATAACACTATAAACCCTAATTTGCAGTTCAACTGCACCTGAGGATGTTTTACCGCTACCCCCAGAATACCCCTGACTCTTCCCAGTTCCAAGTCTTGCAGTCTCTTCTGCGCGCTGTTACGTTGAGCGTAACAATTTCACAGAAGATTTACAGAACCGGCTACGGACGCTTTAGGCCCAATAATAGTGATTCCCACTTGTGGCGCGGGTGTTACCGCGGCGGCTGGCACCCGTCTTGCCCACCACTTATTCTCCAAGATATTTACTCTTGGCAAAAGTCCATACAGTGTATGGACACTCTGGATCCCCTTGTCACACTTGCGTGTATTGCAAAGTTTTCGCGCCTGCTGCACTCCGTGGAGCTAGGACCAGTATCTCAGTGTCCTTCTCGGGGCTACCTCTCTCAAGGCCCCTACCGATCTTAGGCTTGGTAGTCCGTTACACTGCCAACAACCTAATCGGCCGCCAACTCATCCTTAAGCGATTGCTCTTTGACAGAAGAAACATTCCAGTTATCTTCTATTATCAGGTGTTATCCTCAGTTTCCCAAGGTTATCCCTGACTTAAGGGTAGATTATTGACGTGTTACTGAGCAGTTTGCCCTCTCGCGAGAGACTTGCATGGCTTAGTCGAATCCAGATAGCAGCAACCTTCCGCAGGATCAACGGAAATTATTAAATTAATGGGTCGCAATTACTGTCTTAGAATGGAATTAGCCTCTCACTCATTCATACTCATAACAAGTTATGAGTACACATCAACCCCTTTAGAAATGCCAGCGAAAATAGCCAGCTGAAAAGGAATTCTTAGTAAGAAGAAGAGATATATAAAGGTTTCTGTCCTAGAGGCTCTGTCCTAAATGTAGGGTTAGGTCTCTTTTGTGAGCATCTTCTATAGAAACAACGGCTTGACAGAGGGGATGTTCCTTACGGGAGATGTCAATATAACAAATAAACATGAAAATGCGAACCTGACCTAACCCCGAATGATAATGAGATTTAGGACAGAGCCTGTCCTAGAAAAGTAATCTCCTACCCTAAAATTTTAAGCTCCTGTTTAAATAAGTTTTACCATCGAAAATGCAAAGCATTTTCTATGGCAAAACTAAGTTTATTTTCACTAAATCCTATATAATCGAAATATTTAAATAGTATTACTATAGTAATACTCTTTAGGTAGGCAATTTGAAATGGAAACTGTAAATGCAAAGTTAACTAAGAAATTGATATTTGAAGCAGACGAACTTATAAAGGAAGGGTGGTATGCCAATAAATCCGAGCTTATAAGAGATGCGGTAAGGGAACTTATTAAAAAACTGAAGGCTGAGCGTTTGGAATCTGCTATAAAAGATGACATTTTATGGGGATTGCATGGTAAATAAGGTAGTGTCTAATTCAGGGCCTATCATACATCTTATTGAGATAAATCTGATTCAGGCCTTAAGTATATTCAAAGAAACTTATATTTCTGATGAAATTAAAAATGAATTAAGAAGGAATAGTATTAATATTCCTAAAAGATTAAGATTAATGAACCTTAGGCCCAAATTTAAGGATGTAGCTGAAATACTAGTTAACAAATTCTCTCTTGATTTAGGAGAAGCTCAATCGATTGCTTTAGCATTGCAAGAGAAAGCTACTTATTTTCTAACAGACGATTTAGATGCCAGAACAGTAGCTAACTTATATAATATAGAAGCGCATGGTACTGTTGGTATTATATTAAGGGCTTTTAGAGAAAGAATTATTGATAGAAAAACAGCCATAAAAAAGGTAAATGAATTATATACAACATCTTCTCTATTTATAACTAAAGATTTGATTACTCAAATAATAAAATCAATAAATGACTATAAGAAATCCTCTAAAAGTTAATTATTTTATCCTCTACAAATCTATATTATTTCTTTGTTTTTAGTTTCTTTATAACTTTATACTTACTTCTAAAATACACTAAAACTCCTAGAGCAATAATAATAACTAAGCCAATAACAGCCCAGAGTGCATTATAGCTGAGGCATTTGCGCATTAATGGGAAGGTGTAATTCTCACATTTCAGCTCTTTGCATTTATAGAAATTATCACAGAATTGATTACTAGCACATTGCCAGTCAGCCTCACATCCTATCTTTGATAATGGCAGTACAGTAAGGCTTCTAGTAACTTTATCGCAAACTACACCTTTTTCTTTTATGCTCTTGTCTTCACTTAGAAGACTAACATCTATGCAGGGAGCATATTGAAATGTATAGCCTTCTTTTGGAACAACAACTTTATCTTCATATGTAAATGTATAGAGCTCAGAAGGCTTTAGTTCTTTTTCAAGCCTGTAAGTTGATATAATTTGCTGTGTGTCAGCGTCTCCAATAAGTAAATAATTTATCTGTATAGAATCATTAAGGTTATTATATATAGAGATAGTGTAGTTAATAGGAGTACCTTCCAGGCATCTCTTGTCAGCACATGAATATGTTGCTTCAATTGCAGCATTTGCTAGTGTTGCAAATAGTATAGTAGTAATAATTAATAGTAAAATTCCTTTCATATAGTTAAAAATTAGATTAGGGTTTAAAAAGTTTATTGCAATTTAAGCTTCTCAAGAAATGTCAGGCCAACCAAATGCGTCACATAATTTAATCCTGATTCATCATCGCTTACATACACAGAAGAACTAGTGTGCATTGCAGATACTAGAGCAAAACCTTCCTTAATCTTACTCTTTGTTACAATTTCTTGCACTTTATCTGTTATGTTAATTATCTGAAATCTTTCAGGAGTGTTAAACCATAAGTATTCTGTATAAGACTTCATGTAATTTTCCACCACGACTTAACTCTGTTAATAATTAGCCAGTAAAAGCTACCAGGAATTCCAGGGTATGGAGGGATGATAAGTAAAGAGCCTCCTATTTTTTGAAATTTTTGAAGGAATTCCTTATAAATCTCATTTTGAAAATAGTTTCCTTCAAGAATAGGTCCTGCTTGTACTACAAATCCCCTGTATTCAGGTGTACTGGCAAATCCATGCAACATCCAATTAGCATATTCTGCCAATTTTATTTTTTTTCCAGGACTAAATCCAGCTCCAAAGTTTCTTCCCTCTTTTGGCAGATTAGCTTCTTCATCTGAATTAAAATAAGGCTGATGCTTTTTATGGTATTCTAAACCTTTGTACATTACTGTAGCTTCTAAAGGACTTACCAAAGCAGATGAGACTCTTTCAATTTTAATATCTGCCGGGTTTCCATTATCTCCAAGTAATATAGCTATATCATTTAGAATTCTTCTCTTTTCCATTGCTAAAGCCTGCTTATTGATAATCATCAAGCCTCCAAACCTAAGCCCTTGATAACTATTTCAGGATCAAACTTCTGCAAGTCATCATATTTCTGCCCTGTTCCGAGATATAGAATTGGTTTTTTAGTTACATAAGAGACAGAAACTGCTGCACCGCCTTTCTCATCAATATCAGCCTTTGCAAGTATAATGCCATCTATGCCTATAGCATCATTGAAGGTTTTAGCCTGCTCCACACAATCATTTCCAGTTATTGATTCTCCTACAAATATCTTTAAGTCAGGTTTTGTTACTCTGACTATTTTTTGCATTTCCTGAATTAAATTAGTATTACTGTGCATTCTTCCTGCAGTGTCTATTAATACAACATCTGCTTTCTTTGATTCAGCATGCTTAATTGCATCAAATGCAACAGCAGCAGGGTCTGAGCCATAGTCATGTTTTATTAGCTTTACTCCTAAAGCATCTGCATGTTTCTGTAATTGGTCAATTGATGCAGCTCTAAATGTATCTGATGCAGAAATAACTACTGAGAACTTATTGTCCTTTAGCATTTTTGCAATCTTTGCTATACTAGTTGTTTTTCCAGAGCCATTAATGCCAAAAAAACAAATAATGTAAGGCCTTTTCTTTTTTGCTAGCTTTACTAAATCTAAATCAGATGCAGATTCCTGAAATAAACTTTTAATGGACAATGTTAATCCTTCAGTGATAGTTTCTTCAACCTTTGTTCTCTTTATTGGCTTATCTACTAATTTTATTTTTAAATCCTCTTTTATCTTTTCCACAACCTCAACAGCAACATTATTTTCCAGTAAAGCTAATTCTAAATCCCAGAACAAGTCTTCAAATTGCTTTTCATTAATCCGTTTTGTAATTATCTTTTCGGTTATAGTCTGGAAAAATCCTTTCTTTTTTTCTTTTGCCTTAGACAGCCCTTCTTCATCTTTGTGATGCTTTGGCTTTACCTCTTCTAGTTTTTCTTCTTCCTTGAGTTTTTTGGCTTTCTCTTCTTTTTCCTCAATTTCTAATTCAGGTTTTTCTATTTCTAGCTTCTGTTCTATTTGCTCTTCTTTTTTATCTTCTGGTTTAGCCTCTTCCTCTTCTCTTACTTCCTCTGATTCGGATTTGCCAACAAAGGCCTCTTTAATCTTTTCAAAAAAACCCTTTTTCTCTTCTTTTTTTATTTCTTGCTTTGGCTCTAGGAGCTTTACCGCAGATTTATCTACGACTTCCTCTATTATCTCTTCCTTGCCTTCTGCCTTGATTTTCTCAGATATCTTTGCTATTGTAGAGCTCAGCTTGTCCTTTAGAAATTTGAACATGGTGCACCTTATTGTTGCAGAATAGTTAGATGTTTAAAAAGATTTGGGTTTCTCCAATTGAAATTTATTTATCTTTCCTATTTTTATAGTTCCTCCAAATAAGATAGAATACTATTAAGCTCCAGAGAATAGACCAAACTAATAAAGTATCAAAAAAGATAAATGTAAATACTAAACTTGCTACTAATAATAATATAATTTCCCATATCCCTATAGAAAAACCAGTTGAGGTGTCAATAAAATCTTCTTTACCATACTTTATTTCACCTTCTTTAAATTTTTGTTTTAGTCTTTTTTTATAATCTTGAATATATCTTTTTAAAATATATGGAAATAAATTACCAGTGTAATTGCAGGAATTACATTTATATTTAGTAGTCGTTCCATAAGCCCAAACAACAGGATTAGAAAAATCTATGTGGATATCTATTGAGCCACATTTAGGGCAAATTCTTACACGTTTCTCATTAGCTGCTTTATTTATTGATTTTTTCATATTTTAAATTTAAAGTACAAAGAAATATTTAATGATTTCATCTTAAACTATCCTTTAAGCATTCCTAATTCCTGCTCAATCTGGGCAGCTTTCATAACTAATGAACGTAACTCATTCGCCATTTGAACTTGCAATTGTTGCATCTCTTTCATCTGCTTGCCTAAAATATCTTTTGCTCCATCAATGTTCTTTGTGACTGCAACACCTGCGCCTACATTAATGATAAGTTCATTTGCATCTATCAGATTGGCTTTGCTGAATATTCCAGGACTGATTTGAAATAACATTTCAGAGCCTTTTTTTGAAGATTTAAATTCATCAAGATTTATTATAGTGCCCTGCAAATCAATAAGCTGTGATTCTAGGATTTGTAACTGCCTTTCCAACTGCTTTATCTGCTGCTCAAGCATCTGGTATTCTAGGTATAGCCTTTGTGCCTGTTGCTCTGTCTGAGTATTTTCTTTTGCCATTAAAGAGCAGAATATAGAGGAGTTTTTAAAAGTATCTGAAAAATTAAAAGATGATTAGGCAAAAGATTTATAATATATTTCTATATCGCAAGAAAAATGAGTTAAAATGAACAGTCAACCAGTGAGTAGAAAAGAAGCATTGCAAGACCCAGCAATTAGGACTGTACTTGATTTTTATGTAACTTCAGCTAATTTAGTGCTTGCTACTGAAGTATATCCAACTCTTTATGAGAAATATCCTTCTTTAAGAGAGAAAACAGATTCAGGTAGAATGTTTCCCTTTGATACTATGAAAGTACATGAGGGTAAGCTTCAATTAGCCGATGATGTACAGCGAGTAAAGGCCTATATGAGGAATTCAAGAGCTCCACCACTAATTAAAGTTTCTTATCACAATGCAGGAAGATGGGCAGAGTTACTTTTAGCATATGCTCCTATTAGAGATAGATTTCTGTTAAAGATGACTCAGGCAATAGATTTCTATGCAATAGAAAATAAAGTTACTAAGGAGGATGTAGTGAGAAATACTGGATACATGGATAAGGTAACTAGAACAGCATTTTCAAAGAGGAAGTCTGTTCAATTGTTTTATGAGGCTTCATTGAAAGTTGCCACAGAGTGGTTTAAGTTTCAAAGAGTAGTATGTAAAATTGGAACAGAGTTTAACTTAGTTGATTTAGCAAATCCCTTCTTTTTGCAGAATTTTGTGTTAATACCAACAGAAGAAGAGGCTAGTGCAATAGAACCAGCAACTTTAGAATATCTAACTAGGCAATTAGAAAGAATTTATGCGATAAGATCTACTTAGAGTTATTAGGGGTAATAGTAGGTTGTTGAGCCTGCAACAACTTTATCTCTATCTCGCCAAAGGGGACTTCTTGGAGCATGTCAATCTTTCTCTGTGTTGCTAAATGGAGCAAAGGGACAAAGGTATAGACAACATCCTCTTTGTTCTTTGAAGGTATTAATTTATCAAATGTAAGCTTAGCTAAGCCTGCTGAAAAGAATCTCTTTATCTTTATATATAGCTCTTTTATTATTATAGTTATGTCAACTGGCTTTTTTGGCACTATTATGCTCTTTGGCATCGAATTCATTAGCCTTCTTTCCTTGACTTCTAATGCCTTTTCTAATGCCCTTACTAAATCATGAATTGAGACTTTTCTTTTTCTTGGCTGTGGCAGTTTTGGTATTAGGGTAGGTTTTTCACCATTCAGCAAGTCTTTTATTCTTTCTGGGCTTATATCATCTAGCAAGTCTGGCTCCATGGTTTCTGTCTGCTCTATTAATTTATCTAATTCAAGCATATCTTCTCCAACTAATTTTGTAGATTTAATTCTTAGCAGAATTGCTGCTGCAAGAACAATCTTACCAGAGACTCTAAAATTTAGCTCTTTAAGCTTCTGAATCATTTCAATATATCTTTTAGTTAATAAAGAAATATCTATATCCCAAGGGTCCATCTGCTCGCTTCTAACTAGCTCGTAAATTATCTGCTGCCAGGAAATATCGTCTTTCTCTAAAAGAATCCTCATTATCTGCTCATTAGGCTCTTCAGATTGTAAAGTGAATAGGTTATTTGCCTGTGTTTGCTGTATTTGCTGAGTTTCTGTGCCGTCCATGTTATCTACCTTTGCTAATGCTGTAATTAATGGCTTAACTATAATAATCTGCCTAGTGAGGGCCATTATAGCCAGTATACGTTTTTGTATATTACTTATATATAAAGTTTGCTAATTTCCTGACTTTAACTTAATCATGATTTAATAAGGTATTCGTACCTTTAAGCCATTTACTTTCCCAAAATCCTTAGCATTTTTTGTTACTAGTTCTGCATTGTTTAATATACTAGTTGCAGCTATAATTGCATCTGGGATAGCAAGCCTATGGTTCCTGCTTATATCTCCAGCAAAAACAGAAACTTGGTTATCTATAGTCTTCTTGCTCCATTGATGAAGGAAATGAAGAAGTTTCTCCCTCTTGTAGCTATCTTCATTTGCTTTGCATGCAAGCAACTCTGCTTCAGTTATTGCAGAAAAAATAACAATATTACTGCTTTCAATTGACTTGAAAAAGTTAACAGCTGGAGCATAATTTCTAAGATGGTCAACAAAAATATTAGTATCTATCAGAATCATTTTACCCTTCTTTTAACCCATGCTTTCCTCAATCTTGTTTCATACTCAATACCAGTTTCTTTCATGTCTGCCCACAAACCAGCAGACTCTTTCACTATATTTTTGTCCATTTTGACTAAGTCTACCCTATTTCCCTCCATTACAAACAACACCTTTTCACCCACACGAAAGTTCTTCAGTTCCCTAATATCTTTAGGCAGAGTTACCTGAAAGTTCCTTGTTATTTTGGAGATTCCCATAGTAAATTCTAGTAAATCTTCCTAGTATTTAAGCTTTGTGGTCCCATTTTTCATTCAATTTGCTATTTTCCATCCAAACTTTTTTATATAGCCATATTTTTATTATCTTTAAGGGCCTGTGGTCTAGTGGCTACAAAGCTCAGTTTTGCTGGGTAATGCCATAGATGACAACACGTTTACACCGTGTAGGTCACCAGTTCGAATAGTAGAAGGATTATTCCTTTTAGATAGAAACTCTGGTCAGGCCCACCATTTTATCTAAAGTTTTAAAAATTGGTAGAACTTACTCTCTTTTATGGGGTCGTGTTGTTTATTTGCACTTTTTACTATCTTCTTATTGGCATGTACACCTCAGCCTGAGCATATTGATTCTCAGGGAGCGCCAAATCAGCGTAATGTGGATATGATAAAAAATGGCAATGCTACAGGCAGTCATGAGGTTGTGGCAGAATCTGTAAATTATGGACCTGCAACTGGTTATTCAGCAAGACCTAAAGAAGTTGGAAATTATCCAGGAATTGTTATGATACATGAATGGTGGGGATTGAATGATAACATTAGAGAGATGGCACAACAATTAGCATCTCATGGGTATGTGGTATTAGCAGTTGACATGTTTAATGGAGAAGTTGCTCATGATGCGAATAAAGCACGGGAGCTCACTGGTAATGTGAGAAGTAATAGAGAATCTGCGACTGCAAATCTAAAGGCGGCTGCTGCATATCTTAGGAATCTTGACTATGTTATTGATGAAAAAATTGCCAGCTTAGGCTGGTGTTTTGGAGGGCAGTGGAGCCTTCAACTAGCACTCAATGAAAAGCTTGCAGCTACTGTTATCTATTATGGACAGCTAGAGACAGACGCAAGTAAATTAGCTGTAATTGATTGGCCTGTACTTGGTATTTTTGGCAGTAAAGATACTTCAATACCTGTTGAAAATGTTAAACAATTTGAGATAGCACTAAATGAAGCAGGAGTAGAGAATGAAATTTACATTTATGAAGGTGTAGGGCATGCATTTGCCAATCCATCTGGTATGAATTATGCACCTGAGCAGACTAAGGATGCATGGGAGAAAACAATTGCTTTCTTGGATAAATACTTAAAAAAATCATAGTAATAAAATCTAGTTTGAAGTTTTACAATATTCTTAATCTTTTAATTTACACTTTGGGTATATTTTGTCTACCTGTCCGCATCATGAGATGTTACATAGGAAATCGTAAGATTTCCTAGTCTCAAGAATCTATGATTCTTGAAACATTACTGATATGCGGACCTACTGCATCGTGCGTAGTCCACGAAAAGCTCGCTTTTCGGGGTTCCGGAACGCAGTTACGATATCGCACGCGTTAATGCAAATTAAGATTATTTTAAATTTTAATTATTAAGCATTTATATACCAAAACCTTAATATATAATTCTCTTTTTGTCACTTTACTATGCGCTGGTAGTCTAGTGGCTAGGATCGGGCCTTGCCATCGAAGGCAGAAAGGCTTGGGCCCGGGTTCGAAACAGCTAAATAATGCTGCGATTGTCCCGGCCAGCGCATTTCCTTGAGTAACCTTTTTAACTATCTAGGATTATCATTCTAAATTGTATGTAAAGTAGAATAATTGAAAAGAAAGATATCACAGAGTTTAAAGAGCTTATAGAAAGATATAAAGGTGCTATAAGAATAAATTCTCACGCTTATTTTAGAATTAGTGAAGAGCAGAGAAAGATTTATAATGACGAGTATCTATTTATTAGACTTTTTATTGCATGAAAACCCTATTTTAGTAGGTTTGTAGCAAAATGGACGATATGCAGTTTTTTATAAAAGAAAAGAGGATTATTGAGGAATAAGGTTATCTTGGACAGAGGACAAAATTTAGTTAGAGAATCCACTTCTCCATTAAGAGATTCTGTAGCAATATGTAAAATAGAAGCTTAGGACTATGTTAAGTTATGAAATTGAGAGATTTGAGGAAGATAAAAAGAGATTTTACATGAGTAACTAAATTTCTTTATACTTTCCAAAACTTTTAAATACGATCCATCTATTTCTTAGCTTACGGGCCCGTAGCTCAGCCTGGTGCCTGTGGAGTACGTAGTACTCACTCGCAGGCAATGGAGCGCCTGTCTTATATGGCAGCGTTCTAAACAAATGTTTAGAGCTGATCACAGCTAAGCAAGCAGGTGGTCAAGAGTTCAAATCTCTTCGGGCCCACCTTTATTAACACTTTGCTAGGTTATAGTAAATTGTAAAAAGATTTTTATAGGGTATATTATTCTCTAGAATGATGAGAGATAAAGGATATTTTTTAGAAGATTTAAGAACTACAGTCGGTGGACACGGCGGTCTGCAGACTTTTCTAAAATCAAAGGGTGCTGTGATAAGCTATGGCGTTCTTAGTGAAGATGAAGCTTCTCTTTTAACCAGAGAGCTAGAATTTACTCTATCACTTGAGCCATCTCCAGAGCCATCCCTAAATAAATTACATTTATGGACTAAAGAAGAGGTAATTCCTATTGATATTAAAGATTATCGATATAGTCCATTACGTGAACTTTTTAATTTAGGCTACCGATTAGAAAGGGAATGTGAAGCAGCGAAACAATTTGGATTGAAAGCACATGCTGGATTGCGAATTAAGAATGGCGGTATAGGGGAAGCCCTAGATTATATTAGGCATTTAGAACTTTCCTGAAATATCTCTGTGCAGACTGCTCGTACATGACAAATAAGGCTAGTCTTCCAAACCATCTTAAATGAGCTTGTGGCAAGTTTCTACGATGATCAGCAATTAGGAATATGCCAGACTGTGCTTGCTCAATAAACCATTGTCTTATTGCTGGGTGGTGTTGTGATTGTAGAGCATTCAAATCTATGCATAATCTTTGACAATCTTCTAGGCTAATGTTAACAAACCCTGCCTTTAGGTCATCTTCAAAATCACGCAGATTATAATATTTCCTTGCAGCTAATCCTAAATTTTCTAAATACATATACTTTTCAAGATCCTCTCCAAATATTCTTAAAGTCCAAGGAATTGTTCCTCTAATATCTAGCAGATCAAAGTGATGATGCAACTCTTTTTCAGGATATGCTTGAAGCTGTCCAGTGTTTAAGAAATTCTCCCTACGCTGAGCATCCCATAGCAATGAAGACACTATATCATAACCTCCCTTTCGCACATCTACGCTAAGAATTTCACCAATATTTATACTATAGTGAATGAGGAGCTCTATCTCGTCTAATGGCTTACTACCTGTTCTTAAAAATTCGAGTTTTCTTTGTACGTATGCAATAGGTGTTAAATTTCCAGGAATTTGTCTGTCACCGTCTACATAATCGTCTATAGCACGCATTGCAGCATAGAACATAAGCATAAGAGCTTTTCTTTCTTCACTATAATTGCCAGGAAGAGGTGCGTATCTTAATGCTCTAAGCCACCACTTGTATTTACTATGCCTGGTTGCAATCATTTCATCAAAAACAGTATTAACAATTTTTACTAAATTTGAGTCCATTTAATGCTAATCAAAGAATATCTATTAATAATTTTATGCCAAATTCACTTCACATTCACCTTAAAATCAGCCTTAAATCTCCTACTTGATGGCCACCATGATGAGATTGTAAATGATTTGTCTGCAGTGAACTCGTAAACTGTTTCTGAGCCTGGTTTAATATCGCCAGAATTATAGCTAACTTCATCTGAAGTAAACAATAAGCCTCCAAAATAAACACCTTCACTTCTGACTTTAAGAGTAAGCTTTACTTTATCTCCTTTTTGTAATTCTATAGAGGAAGGATAAAATGCATTGTCGTCTGCTTCAACTGTGAATTCTTTTGTTTCTGGTTTCACTTCTGCAACAGGTGTTTGTGGCTGTTGTGTTGTTTCTTGTTTAGGCTGCTCTATAGTAGGAGCAGGTAATTCAATCAAAATACTTCTTTCCTCATCATAATAATGACTGCCATCTACGATTGCATGTGCTCTGATGTACATGAATTTCTCTTTAGTTGCTTTTACAGAGGTTCTAAATAATTGTGGAATATTTCCAGTCTGATAGGTACTTGCTTTACTATACAGCTTAAAATCAGCTTCATGAGATTGAGTATCATAATGGATTGCAGTATGCGAGATATTTCCCTTACTGCCAGTAACCTGCCATGTTATAGTTAGGTTTTCATCAGGGAGCCATTTCTGAGGTGAAGATATAATTTTTACAGCAATTGGCTCAACCTGTTCTTCAACTTTCACTTGCCCAGATTTCCCAGCTTCCTGCTGTGGTGCACAAGCAGAAATTAAGAATATGCTAATTATTGAAATTAATGCTAAAATAAATAATAAGTTTCTTTTCATTATGGTGAGCTAATAACTACTTATATAAGAATTTTACTTTTAATTAATATTAAAAAGCAACTTTTAAATAGATAGAACTGGATTAGATATAATAAAATAAAAAATAATTTGCACTACTACGCCTGTTTCGCAGGCTGTGCCATTAGTCCGCTAATCCATGATGTATTGTGAGGTAGCGGACATATATGTTGCGCAGGTATTTACAGAACCGCAGTTCTGTACTTGCTAACTCGCAACCGTAATGCAAATTATTACCAAAATAAATATAACAAATTATTATTAAAGAATTATTACTAAATTCATAATAAAATTAAATTCATAATTAAAAATAATAATTAGATTGATAATTAAAGATTATAATAAAATATTCAATAAAAAGATGGTGATAAATGGCATTTACTGAATCAGTGCTGGCAATACTAGGTTTCTTTGGAAATCAAATCTTGCAATGGCTGTACTTATTTTACATCCCTTTTACAGAACTCAATATTATATGGATATTGGTGCCAATATACCTGAACTGGATTGTTACTGAGATATGGCTTGAGAAAAGATTTACCTCTTATGGAAATGCCATATCGAATGGTGTTATAGTTTTATGGGTAGGCATAGACTGGGGCAGGCAGATAACTAATACAATCGTTAAGGGAGCTAATTATGATTTAGTGCTTTTTATTAAGATGCTATTAACATTAGCAATATTGGCATATGGCATAGTTATTATAATATACGGAATTAAGGCAAGAAGATTTATACATTACCTGGGCAGAGTCAGAGTTGTTACATATTTTATGCTTATGTTCACCCCTATAATGTATGGCCTAGTGCCAGCAGATACCTGGACTTTCTTAAGGATATTCCTATTTCTTCCATTATTCTATTTTGTGATAGAAATTATTGATAAAATTACACCTGATCCAAGGACTTACCAGGAAGATGAAGGTAGCGGAGATTTCTCAACAGGATTGCCGAACCTTCCAATGGATAACTTTAATGAACTGCCGCCTATGGATAACTTTCCACCTAAGATGCCTCCTAGGAGATAAATAAGCGAGCCTCCCATATAGCATATAAGAATACATAAATTAAACAGATTTATTAAAAAAACAATAATTTGTCTAAAGATTTATAAATATAATATAGTTTTTCTAGCTCATGGCACGAGTTGTTACAGTTGCAGGAATACCTATCGGAGACCCAAACCGTATTGTAATTATGGGCGGTCCGTGTGCTGTTGAGAGCAGAGATCAAATGATGAGGACTGCTGAGAAAGTAAAGAAAGCAGGTGCAGATATTCTAAGAGGTGGGGCTTATAAGCCGAGAAGTGTGGGAGGAACATGGGAAGGCCTACAAGAGGAAGGCCTAAAATATCTTGTTGAAGCACGAGAACAATTTGGACTTCCTATAGTCACTGAAATATTGGATCCACGCCACGTGACTATGTTTAAAGAATATGGAGTGGACTTATTCCAACTAGGAGCAAGGAATGCTACCAATCAAGTTCTTTTAAAAGAGGTCGGTGCAGCCCAAGTACCTGTATTGTATAAGAATGGTCCAGGCACTACACATGCAGAATGGATGGGTGCGCTTTCGCATATAACTAAAGCACGTGGTAGCACAGATAACATCATACTTTGCATGCGAGGCAGAAATATCGGAAATGAAATCGGTAGAAATTCTATTGATATGGTTGCAATGGCCCATTATATTCAAACACATGAATATCCATTTATTGTAGATCCTTCTCACGGTACTGGTAAAAGAAAATTGGTACGACCTGTTACTCTTGGTGCTCTTATGATGGGTGCAGATGGAATTCTGATAGAATCGCATCATGACCCTGAGAGTGCTATTACTGATGGTCCGCAAAGTATCCTGCCAGGAGAGCTTGAGATTTTAATAGAGCAAGCTCGAGAAGTTAGGGATTTCTATCTTAAGTTAAATGCCGATTATGTAAAAAGAATGAAACTAGTTCAGATGCCTAGGAAAGTAACAATATATTTTAAGGCTGATGATTTAGCAATGATTCAAGAAGAGCTCGGTCTAGTAAGAGCAAAACCATATGCCCTCGCAGAAGTGAATCTTCTCGAAGCTCATGTAGATGCAGCACCTATAGGAAACTTGGTGAGGAGAGGATATGCTCTAGGAAAATTACATAGAATGGGTGAAGAACAGAATGCTCCTATAGGAATAAGTTTACAGCGAGAAGATGCGCCAAAAATGCTTATAAGCCCGTTTAGTGCAGATGTAGTAAGGGCACGCGGCAAAAAGACGCTTGATGAGATTGGTCAATTTGGAAGCAGAGTCGAATTTATTAGGAGATATCCTAGCGATCCAATAGCAGATGCTTTTGCAACTTACGCAAAAGTTGCTCCAGAAACTAGGCTTGTTCTTTACAAAAAATAATAAGCGCTCCCACCGTGCATGACACCTTGGGTAAAGTGCTCTGCTGCACAATTGGAGCATTGAACTGAAAGGTAAATGCTCCCGCCGAACATTAACCCTGCGGTTAGATGCTCCATCAGATAAATCCAATTGGGAGTAACTAGAATAAATATTTTTCTATAGTCGAGAATATAGGTTTCCTTACTTGGCAGCCAAAGCGTTTGCCTTGAATTTGCTCTTTGTATCCAATTCTTCATTCACTATTTTCTTGTGCATTTCCTCAATCTTCCTTTCAAGATTCCTGTCAATGAGGGAAGACCTTACATAATCAGAAATGTGCTCAAAGCCCTTAAGCTTGGCATCGTTTTTTATTTTTTCATCTTGGTCCTTTGTCAGCCTCACCATAAGGAACCTTCTGTTTCCCATTTTGCCAGCTCTTTTCACTTGTCCATGAATTCCTGCATCTTGTCATTCAAATTTATTGAATGAATTTGAAAATCTTCGATTTTGCTCACCTTCTTGACCTTTTAGCGTATGGCTTGATCATGATTGCATAAACACCTTCATGAAGCATTGGCAGCAGCCCTTCTCTTTCGTTAGGAGCCAAATACAAGGATTCTGGGCCAAGCCTTACTTTCACATCCTGCAAGGATGTATCCAAAGTTGCAGCTCCCCAATATGCTATGACTTTTGAAACTTCAAACAGCAATCTAGGGCTAGGATTGCAATCAGTCACAACAAGAATGTCCCTTAGGTTAATGCCATGGGTTCCATCATAAGTCTTCCTTTTGCCCTCAACCACAACGGCCTTATATTCCCCGGCTTTGAATCTTTCAAATTCATCAGTTTTGCATTTAAGGTCCAGCCTCATTTTAAAATATACCCTTAGTATATGATTATACACCGCTAGTATATAAAGGTTTGATTGGAATAATCTACAACTGGAACCTTGAGAAGCGTCTTTATGCTAAATCCTGCAACACAAAAATCGCAATATTCATGTTATGGGTTTATAAATTTCGTTTGATTTATTGTATAGCATGAAATTATGCTATCTGCTCCTCAAAACCTTCCCGATATTTGAAATAAAGATTCCTGCGTGCCTTATAGACTCTTCAGCAGGTTCCTTATTGGCTTGAGGGATTGTCTTGTAGGTAAACTTGCCCCTTTTCCATTTTGAATCCCGGTAGATTTGCAGAAGGTCGTCTGCCTTTATGACCATCTCCTTGTAGATGTTAAGCAGCTTCATGTCCAGCATCCCTGTGTCAACAAAAACTCTTTTGAACTCATCGTAGGTTTTCTTGTGCACATTAGGGGCATCAGTCTTTATTTTCCTTGTGAGCAATATCGCCTTTGCCGCATAAAATACTGCATAGTACGAATGTGAAATAACTGAGCTGTAAAAGGTAGTTTTCTGAGGAATGTTAAACTCTTCTTTTGCCTTTGAATCCTCGCTCAGCTTCTTCAATGACTCGGCAGCCATTAATTCATTGCTTGCCCTGTCAAAATATATCTCAGCCATTGAATCCATTTTTAACCACCTCTGCCATTATCTTGTAATAGATTTTGCCTCCTGAAATAACAAGGTTGTTTCTTGCTGTTTCCTTGCCGTAGTTTGCCTCTTTATCAGCAAGCATCTTAACAAACTCATTTCTCCGGAACACGTAAAGGTGAATAGGCGGAATGCTGATTTCTGTCTGGTGCTTAAGCTCTGCATATATTCTTTTCGGCTCAAGGCTGTCATCGCAAATAATAACTGCATCCAAATCGGAATTTTTTGCCTGCTTGCCGCTTGCATAGCTCCCTGTAACGAGCAGCACAAAGAAATCGGTAGGGATTTTGTGCATTAGCTGCTCTATTTCCGCATGAGGAATGTGCTTCTTACCCCACGATAGATATTCTGCTATCATTCCTGCATAGATTAGGGCTTTTTCCGAATCAATGTCCAGGGAATAAAGAACAACATTTCCCGCCTTTTGCTCATTTAGCACCTTTAGCTTTACAAACTTCTTCAGGATGTTAAACACATAGCTTTCTGACTTCTTCCTTGAATAGAGCTTAATCTCCTTGAAAGTGAACTTCCTCCACGGCTTTTCCGCGAATGGCCTTATTATTTCGTATTCTCTTTTCAGCATTTTTATCTAATCCTATTTTTAGGAATGATTAATCCTATTTTTAGGAGTGCTATTATATAAACCTTTCGGTTTAAAAATAAAAAAATAAAAAAAATTTAATCACCTCTTTTTCAGGCAGCTTTATTTCTTCTTTTGTTTCATGCTGCCATTCATGACTTTTTCCATGTAGCTTACCGGCTTGATGTCTGTTATGGTTGTCTTGTGGACAATCCACTTGCCGTCTTCTGTCTTGCCTACAGAAGTCTCAACTATAGGCATCTTGTTAAGCTGCTCTATTTTTGTCTCGCTTAGTTGTTCCATGCTTTCCACCCCCTTCTAGTTTATATTTCCAGAGCCTGAATGGTGATAATCGGAAGGTATCTATTATTACGGGGGATTTTGGGTCTGGTCGTCGGTATTTTATGCTCGAAATCCCCCGTTGCCAAAATTCCCAGAGCCAAAAAAATCGCCCCCATTAAGAAGCCTCAAGTTTCATTTTCTTCGGCTTCTCCTCTTTTTTGCAGTATTTCCATTTATGGCTGCAATTTTATGAGATTTTTTTGGCTGTGAAAAGTAGCTTCTCAATACCTTGCACACATTTTTTCTTGTATAGGTCTTTCCAAAACCCTCATAAGCATAGGCATAGCTTGAATCTGTCACCACAAAAAACCATTTCCTGTATTTCCCATTCAGAATTTTGGCTTTTTCCTTGAGCAAATCCTTTCTTTTGTCAAGAGTAACCCCTGTTTCAACCTCAATCGCAATAAGTTTGTTGTCAGCTAGGAAAACTATGTCGGGCTTGGTAGTTTCATAGGTTTTGACTTTATCTGTAAACTGCAATAGGTATTCCTCAATCGCCTTGACCAAGAAAAAATGTGTGGGGCTTTCCCTTGTGCTTGGCTTCAAAAGATATACCTCTTGCCTTCCCCCTCCAAGAGGCACATGGGAGCTTAAAATGTAATTTTTGCCTAAGAGGAATTTTATCTCATCCTCATTCAGATTTCTCTTTAAAAAGTAGCA
Organism: uncultured Methanosarcinales archaeon; assembly: GCA_964602245.1. Classification (GTDB taxonomy): domain Archaea; phylum Nanobdellota; class Nanobdellia; order Woesearchaeales; family JACPIF01; genus JACPIF01. The sequence goes on along the minus strand of CAZRPY010000009.1, from coordinate 23,573 downwards.
TTTGCTTTCATCAACTTTAATGACAACTTTTGGCTTCTCATCCTGAATTTTTGTGTCCTCTTTGATTTTCAGAAGCTCATCCGGATTTGTTGTGATAAGCAAATGCTCTTCTTTTGAAGCCACGCTCCTTATTTCCGTATGCTCATTCTCCATCAGCAAAATTCCCTCTCCTACATTAGCGGTAAGCAATTTTTCCTTTTCTATCTGGCTCAAATTGAAAGTCTTGACTACATTTTCAATGACAGCAGCTTCCTGCCTCATCAAGAGCTTGTAAGCGGAATTTTGCAAAATAGCGCTTGAAGCCTTGCTCATTAATAAATCGCCAACATCTTGTGTAATGAGCAATAAACCAAGATTGAATTTTCTTGAAGTCTTGACAATCTCAAATATATATTCCGAATCCTCAGCCCTGCTCAATAATGACCATGCCTCATCAATAATCAATAATTTTCTTTCTATGTCTTTCCTCATCTTCATGTAGACATAATCCAAAATCAGGAACATGTTGATAGGCTTGGCTTGTCGCGGCATATCCCCTATTATGAAGCCCACAAGCTGGTTGTCAAAATCCAAATGGGTTTGCCTGTTAAAGAATGAAAAAACGCCGTCAACAAACATTGAAAGCCTGTTAATCAAGCTTCTGTAAGTTTCTTTTTCAATGATTGTGGCCTTTTTAGACATCCTTTCCAATTCTTCCAATAAGTCGCCAAGTATTGGAGGCTGGTTATTCCATGATTTTGGATCATTGGTGATGCCTTTTCTCTCATAGGTAAAGGTCAAAGCCTTGTCTAATACAGCCTTTTGGATTTCAGAAACATTGCCAAGCATAACAGGGAACAAATCCATCAAAGAAAGCCTTTTTTCAGCATAATCATGCCCTAGCAAGTCCAAGGGATTGATTACTGTCTTTGAAGTCCTAGAAAAATTGACAATTTGACCGTCAAAAGTCTCTATCAGTTTTGTATATTCTGATTGAGGGTCTATTATCATGACTTTTACAGAATTGAGCAACTGCCTTATTATGAACAATTTGGTCCAATAGCTCTTGCCAGCCCCTGAACTTGCCAATACCATTCCATTTGGGTTGGAGAGCTTGAAAGTGTCCTTTATTATCGGGACATCATTTTTATTGACGCCAAGCCATACGCCATCTGAATTCATCTGCAGGAATTGGGAAGTAAAGGGAAAAAATGCAGACAATGCCTTTGTTGTTATGTTTCTCTTGATGGCAAGCTCATTTTCTGCCAAGGGAATTGTTGATTTCAAGCCGGATTTCATCCTGAAAGTTGCCCTTCTTGGCACAATCAGCATTGCGTTAAGCTCAGCCTCTACTTTCTTGGTTATCAAGTCAAGCTCATCCTGTCCCTTGGCCTTGCAGTTTATATAGAATGAAATGTAGAACAGCTTTTCATTGCCTTTTTGAAGGTTTTCCAAGACTGCCCTTGTATCCTGGTATTGTATTTCCAGCGTTGGATTGACAGCAGACTTAAGCTCAGCAGCAAACAAGTCAGCCCTTTGCTTTTGCAGCTCCTTGTTGAGCATAATCATCATAGTTTCAATGGAAATCGGCTCTATGAATATGGAAATGTCAAATATTCCATTCAAGGTAATAATCTTATCAAGAAAGCCAATTTCTACAGTCCTTGGGTAGCCATCCGCATAGATTATCCTGCATTGTTTTTCATCCACATGAATCTTGTCAGGATAGTTTTTTATGAATCTTGGAGCAATAATGTAATGGAGATAATTTTCCTTGTTTATTGTAGTGCCAGCAAACTTTAGCTTTTCTGTGTCTGTCAAAATGTCGTTAAAGAAGCTAGTCAATACTTGCAATAGTTCTTCATCATTCAGCCTTTTGTACCTTAAATTCAACACCTTGAGCTGCTGCTCAACAACTCCTGCCTGGACACCAAGGCCAATCTCTATTTTTTCAGGAATTACAATGTAAAAGCTCCTGTCCAGAACAGACCTATCTTTTATTGTGCTTATCAAATGCTCCTTGTAGCTTTCAAAATGCTTGTTGAAAATATACTTCTTGGTCTTTTTCACTAGCTGCTCGACTTTTAATTCCAAGGAATTGACATAATTATCAAGGTTAATGTAATTAGTGCCTATGATTATCTGCACAGGAAAATCAATGGCATTGAGGAATTTTTGAAACCCATTGTTTATGCCCTGCTTTTCCTGCTCATTCCTTATAGTGAAGTTAATAGGCTCAACTTCAAGGATTGCCAATTTCCTTAAACTATTTTCTGCGCCACTTAAAAATGGCATTCCCGGCATTAGTTTTTTTATTTTTGCTAACATATACCACACCATTTTCTATCTTTTCTATTCCCAAAAACTGAATCATCTTTGGCTGCATCAATGAAACTTGCCTGAACTTCAGCCATGACAACAAGCTTCCCAAATAAGACGAGAAATTGAAGAACATGAACAAAACTGCGATTCCAACCAAATTCATCGCAATAAACACCTTGATGTAGAGATTGAATTTGGTCCTTAAGACTATGATAAGGGCTGGAATGATGAGTATTGCCCCGTATATTAGCTGCTTGAACGTCAATCCAAATATTATCTTCTCTTCATACTGCAATTGCTGGGGAATTTCGTATGGCATTTTATTTCCTCATTATTGACGCGACAGTTTTGTTTACAAAGGCGCTCTTGGAGGCGGTGAAAGTTGTAAGTACGGTGACAGTAAGATTAATGAGCAAAAAAGACGCAATCATTATGACAATCTTAAAGCCCTGAAAGATGGGAACGTTAAGGAGCATAGAAGCTGCAAGAAGTATCAATGACTGGACAAATGGCAGAAAAATCATTAAAGCTAAAATGTTGATTATAAACCTGCCTGTGCTTTGCAATGGTGGAATGAAATTAAAGAATAAACCAATTGGAAAAAACACAACGCCAACCGCAACCAGCAAATACCTTAATGAAAGCAGAATGATGCTAACCAATAGTACAAATAAGTATGGAATAGCCAAGACAAGCTGCAAACCTACATTAACCACATTATCAACAGTAAGCAGGAAGAATTGAGGATCTATGAGGTTTATTATGGAAGCGGTTATTGAAGAGGACAATTCCAAAACCACAGCATATAAGTAAAATGAAGCCTGCACAAACAAAAGCATTAATATGATGTTCTTTAGCCACAACTTTGCATTTTCCCTTCTCTCTGCTGAATACCCAGCCACAATCATGTTGAAGCCTGCAAATAGAATGAAAAGGCCGTAAAACAATGAAATCATGTAAACTATTATCGCCCATAAGGAAGAAAAGGCATTAATGTCAACCGGCTCCGACAGAAGCCCTTTAGTCATTTCAAGCAGGGGCTGCAATGGCGCATTTATTATTGACAACGTAAATTCATAAAATTTTTCTGGAATGCATGAAGCCAAATTAGTCAAGCCGCATTTATCTTCTTCCTGGGCATAGGATAGAGGTATGGCTAGGAGTAGAATTAAAAGTGTTAAAAATAGCTTTTTTGTTTTCATAAAGAACACCTCCTAGAAATTTTATTAAATAAAATTAAGTGATAGCTAAAGAAAATATTTCAAATGATTTAATCTTGTATTAAATAATGTTGCGGATGGTCTTCATGCAGTTCCAGTCTCATTTCATGAGTTATGTTCCATCCATCAGTAATTCTCTCATCCAAATATGATTTAGCAACACTCTCTGCTTGTCTCAAAGCTTTTTCTGCTTTCCTTACAAGTTCTGCAATACCTCCCCTATCAGTTGATAATCTTGCCTCGTCAACTCTAGAACCAGCAATTTTTAATGCTGTTAGGGGGAAACCATTTTCTAAGTAGGTTTGCTCAAGTTCAACTAACCTATGCATTAATTGCTGGACTTGTTGTTCAGACATTTTAGAACTGAGGTTTAACCTTTTTTCGGTGTAAATGCAAGGTCAAGAACCCTAAATGGAGAAAGTATTTGTAAGACTCTAACATGTTCTATAGGAACTACACCTAAATCAACTAAAGCGACATTGCAGGCAGCGATATTTGGGGCATATGCAGCTCCTTTTAAGGAATCTCTACCTCTATGCACTATATCTAAGTCATATTGACCAATCTTACCATAGCCTGATGAGCCAGCATTAAGCCCATCGTCACCAAAAGAATTTTCTCTTAAAAATCCAGCAAGCCTGTTATCAAGAACAGATTGTCTTATATCTGATTCTGCAACTATATAAAAGCGCCCTTTTGTAGGAGCCACAACTCCCCTATAAACATAATCTGGACAATCATAACCATGTGCTAAGAATAATGAAACCTCCGGTAAATCTGGTAATTTATCATCCAAAGTAGATCCTCTTTGTTCAGTAAGCTCTCTGATGTGAGCTGCCAAATCTTCAGCGGACATCTCTACAGCTTGAGGACCTTTAGAGCCTTTTAAACCAGGATGGCTTGGCTTTCTTTCTTCATTCATTTTTATAGGAAAAATATTAAAATCATTTATAAATCTTTCGGTTTTGTATCTATTATTAAGTAGTGATAACATGAGCCAAATTAAACCACCTTCCGTCCCCAGCTTGTGTTACAGCAGTTCTATCTCTTGCCTTAATCCTAGTTGACCCCTAGGACTAAATCCTTTCGGAATGATTTTTTAATTGTGAAATTCATATCAAACCGCCCCAATATTTTTTAACAAGAAGATAATAAAAATATAAAACCCCTGAAAAAACACCGAGATTAAGCGCAAAGTCCCAAGTGTCCTTCTTTTTTACGTGAATTACCTTCTCAGCTTTCCTTTCATCCAGAAATGCAGTTATTTTGTTAATATTGGGCTTGGCTGTAAACTGAACAAAATTAATCCCTTCTTCCTCATAAGGGCCATACCTTACCTTAATTATTACATTTTTAGGCTCTAAACTGACATTAATAATCTCATCCTCACCATATTGCAGCTTATCAGTTTCTACCTTGAATTCAGGGAAATTTGCCTGTAAATCGCAGTTATCCTCAAATGCGCGAAAGTGGTCATAATATTTTAATCTGCATTTATTGGAATTGGCTACAAAGAATTTGTAAGTGCTGTTAATCTGCTCTAAATTCAGATTATTGGCCTCTATTTTTGTAAAATTATTTGCCTTTAACGTAAAAACATCGTAAGGTGCTAGGCTAACATTAATGTCATAATAATAATTGTACTGGTTTAGGGATGAATTCTCAAAAACAAGCTTAAATGCGTTGAAATTTGAAATGTTCAAAATTCCAACTTGTGTATTGCGATAATAATCTATTGCCCTTATTTTTGGCTTTATGACAGGCTTGTAGGCAAAAGCCTTTTTGGAATCTTCAAGGCTGACCTGATTTGTTCTTGTTTCAATATTGTCTAGGCTGCACTCCTCGCAAAATTGGAGGCAGCCTTTTTTTCCCTTGATGCAGCAGTATTTCTTTGTTTTATAGTGCCTTACATCAATTACAGCCTGAATTTGCAAAGCTGATTTAAAATTCATTTCTCCATAGCCTTGATAATCAGCCAATGCAGAACTTCCAATTAAATTATCATTGAGGTAAACATTCAAAGAAGCGGTTTCACTTGATAAGCTGAACTCCGTCTTGCAATCCCCTCCTTCTGTCCCTGAAGGAATATCAACCCAATAATTGTATCTTGTTAATATACTTCCAGAGCCAGGGGTAAGCAGCCTGCCTTCAGATACAACAGATGGCATTATCGCTATTATCTTGAGCCATGCATCCTTGATATAGCCATCATTTTTAACCTCAACCCCTTCAGGCGCGGAGCCAAAGCTAATCTTGGTATTCCAGTCATAGACAAAGCTATGGTTGGCTATGTTCTTGCCTGTGTACGCAAGATCTGCAATCAAATGAAGCTTTTCTGCTTCAGTAGCATTGCTTTGGAGTATTTCAGCACAAATTACTTCATTCTCTTTTGCAACGCTGCTGCAAGCCAATGCATGCACGTTAGGCAATAGCAAGGAAAAGCCCAATATTATCAGGCTCATGCTATAAGCAAGTTGACCACGTATGGAGCTGCCCATATGACTGAAAGGCCTACAATGACATACGCTGCCATGTTCTTGCTTGATTCCCTTTTCTTCACGTCATTGCCTGAAAACATGTAACTCATGCCGGCAAAGAGAAGGGCAATCACGGCCACCAGCGATGCTGTATACTTGATGAAGTTGTATATCTTCACAATTGGCGTCAAAATGACGTCAAACTTTGACTTCTCTTCATCGCTTATAGTTGTATCCAAGCTTGCTGCATGGACTGCCTTTGTTAGTGGAAACAGCAAAATAAGGAAATAACACATCCATTTCCACCATCCTATTTCATATTCCTTTTTCATTTTCTCAACCTCCTGTTCTTGTTTCGTTTATCCCTATCTCTTTCACATAAACTATTTGAGACAGAGGAACAGCAAAGAGCTTGTTTGATTCAAACAGCCTTAAGGTCAGCAGATTTTTTGTGATGTCAATCACCTTGCCCTTGACATACCTTGTATCGCACTTGTTTTCTGCCACGCCATCATTATAGACAAGCTTCACGGATTTTTCAGCGAATTTTTCGTACATTTTCAAAAAACCAGAAAGAAAATTTATTTATAAAACTTGTATTGCACGGTTAAAGCATATTTCTTGGTGCAATACAAAATTTAAATAATGATTTTAACTGGCAAAAATTCATGAACCTTCAAGAAATTGCAAAATCACACGGTTATAATACAATAGACGAATTCATTTATGCTAATCTTCATGTGCTTCCGGAAGACCAGCAAAGGCTGTACAGGAGAATTCTGGATATATTAAACGGGAGAAAATAAAATGACCAAGCCAAATATTTCTTTCAGAGTGCAGCCTTGGCATTATGATGCAATACAGAGGGAAATTAATCAAGGAAAAAAATTAACAGAGATTTTTGAATCCCTGCTTGATGAAAGATTCCCGATGACGAGTAATTTTTACAAAGAATGACTTTTCCTTGTTACTATTTCCCATCATACTTAAGCCTCATTTTAACAGACGTTTTGTGTGCTTCTAAGCCTTCAATTTGTGCTAGTTTAATGGCCGATTTAGTTAATTTTTTAACCTGTTTTCTTCCTATACTCTGATAAGTCTGCAACTTAACAAAATCTTTTACACTTAATCCACTTGTAAACCTAGCCCCACCATTAGTTGGCAATACGTGGTTTGTTCCACTACAGTAATCCCCAAACGCTTCTGCCGAAAATTCTCCCAAAAATAAAGAACCGTAATTGGTTAGCTTATTTAGATAATTTTCTGGGTTTTTAACTAGCAATTCCAAGTGCTCGGGAGCTATTTTGTTGGCAAAGCCTATAGCTTTATCTATATCTTTAACGAATTTAATTTTAAAATTACTTATTGATTTTTTTATAATATCTCTTGTAGACAATTCCAGCATTAAGTTCTTAATTTCATTCTGTACATTCTTGATTAATATCTTGGAATTTGTCATCAAGAATGCTTTTGCATTAATATCGTGCTCTAACTGAGCCAGTAAATCAATAGCAACAAATTTGAAATTGGCAGTTTTGTCAGCAATTATCATAACTTCACTTGGTCCAGCAAGAAAGTCTATTCCACAATCACCATAAACTGCTTTTTTAGCAGCAGTGACATAAATATTTCCCGGTCCTACAATCTTATCAACTTTAGGGATTTGCTTAGTTCCATAAGCTAATGCTGCTATCGCTTGTATGCCTCCGATATTGAAGATTTTGTCCGCTCCTGAAATGTCTGCCGCTACTATCGTTTCAGGCTTTATTTTAGGAGAGCAAGCAATTATTTCTTTGACACCTGCAAGTTTTGCTGGTATAATACACATCAAGGCAGTCGAAGGCAAAGGGTAATTACCTCCTGGGATATAAACTCCAACTCTTTCTATAGGGACAACTCGTTGTCCGAGGACAATTCCATTTTTCTTTACTTCAAAATTCTTGAATTGCTTAAGTTGCTGTTTTGCAAAAAATTCTATATTTTTCTTGGCAAATTTTAATGCCTTTATTGTTTCTTTATCCACTCGCTTGTATGCAAGCTTAATCTCCTGCTTTGTAACTAAAAAGGAGTTTAAATCAATCTTATCAAATCTCTTAGTGTAATAGCTAACTGCACTATCTCCTTTAGTTTTCACATCTTCTATAATCCTATTCACTATTTTCATCTTCTTCGTCTCCATAGTTCATTTTTAATATCCTTAATATCAATGCCTTTTTTAGCCATCAGCATAAAGATAAAATAAAGCAAATCCGATATCTCCCAAACTAAATTATTCCTATCCCTATATTCTAAAATCTCTAAACATTCTTCTTTTATCTTCTGCTTGATTTTATTCTCGCTGGATGCTATTTTTGAGGTGTAAGACTTGGGTTTTGGGTTTTTTATTCTGTCGATAATGACATTGTATAATTCCTGAAAGCTAAATTCTTTCTCATCAAAACAAGAATATTGGCCATAGTGACAGGCGACATTATTCTGTTTGACGGTAAAAAGTAAAGTATCCCTATCACAATCGTATCGTACCTTAATAAGTTCTTGATAATTACCAGATGTTTCTCCCTTAGTCCAAATTCTGTTTCTTGACCTGCTGAAATAAGTAGCTTTGCCTTCTTTAAATGTCCTAGATAAAGATTCCTTATTAGAAAAAGCAAGCATTAATACCTGATTTTCGGTATTCTGAACAATAGTTGGAATTAGACCGTTATTCTTATTGAAATCCAATAAATAAATAAAAGCTTCCTTCAGGCTTATTTTTCCTGTGTATATGGCCATTCCGAGCTGAGAATCTATACCAGAGTCTTCTAAAAGCTTGATTTCATTAACATAGGAAATGCCGCCAGCCACTGTCAACTTGTTTTGGGTTATTTCCTTCAATCTTTTGATTTGGCTGAAATCGATACCTTTCATTAAACCTTCCCTATCAACGTCTGTGAATAGGAATCCTGAACAGTATGGTTCAAGCTCTTTAATCAACTCCTTTGGAGTTTTGCTTGTCTTTATAGTCCATCCACGATTAACAACATAACCCTCTTTAGAATCGATTGCAACCACCACCCTTTCTCTAGGTAACTGTTTCAAGAATGATGGTGTTGCTTTTGTTCCGATTATTATCTTTTTAGCGCCTGCCTGAAGGAGTTCATTTGCTTTTTCTACAGTCCTAATTCCCCCACCAACCCTGCAGTCTGCGATTTTACAAATTTTCTTTATTAACTCCAGGTTGTCTCCCTTGCCAAAAGCTGCATCTAAATCAATTACAGCGATTTCTCCATATTTTCTAAATTCAAGAGCTAATTCTAATACATTTTCTCTTTCAAGCACTTTTTCTTTTCCTTGTATTAGCTGCACTACTTTTCCGTTCATCAAATCAATACTTGGAATTATCATATTCTTACCTCAACGCTATTTTTCCTAAGATATTGCTTAACTTGTTTGATTGAATATTTTTTATAATGAAATATAGAAGCAGCCAGCGCAGCATCAGCTTTGCCTTCTTTCAACACTTTCACTATACTGCTTAACGTACCAGCACCGCCAGAAGCTATAACTGGAATATTTACACTTTTAGAAACCTTCCTTGTTAACTCTATGTCATAACCTTCTTTAGTGCCATCTTTGTCCATTGAAGTAAGCAAGATTTCTCCCGCACCTAGGGCTTCAACCTTTTTTGCCCATTCAATAGCATCTAAGCCCGTTGCTTGCCTTCCTCCTTTAACAAAGACTTCCCATTTTTTGCCAATCTTTTTAGCATCAATAGCTACTACAATGCACTGGCTTCCAAATTTCTTTGAGGCTTCTTTTATCAAGTTCGGATTTTTTACAGCAGATGTATTGATTGAAACTTTATCAGCACCTGCATTAAGCAAATTTCTTATGTCTTCTATTGTGCTTATTCCGCCACCAACAGTAAAAGGAATGAAGATCTCTTTTGCAACTTTCTCAACTAATTCAATCATAGTTTTTCTTTTTTCGTAAGAAGCTGTTATATCTAAAAACACTAATTCATCTGCTCCTTCTTCATAGTATTCTTTGGAAAGTTTTACAGGATTTCCAGCGTACTTAAGATTAACAAAACTTTTACCTTTTACAACTTGTCCATTTTTTACATCCAAACATGGAATTATTCTCTTAGTCAGCATTTTAACCATCTCTTGATTAGTTTTATTCCAGCTTTTCCGCTTTTTTCAGGGTGGAACTGCATAGCTGTAATGTTATTAGACTGAATAGCACTCACGAAAGCACCTTTATAATCTGTAACAGCAGCAACTATAGACTCATCTTTAGGTATGACGTAATATGAATTTACAAAATACATATAGTCATCTTTGAAAATGTTTTTTTTCTTAGAAATTATTGTATTCCAGCCTATTTGCGGCACTTTTCCCTTTCTGAATTTTACAACTTTGCCTTTAAAAATTGATAATCCCTTGACGTTAGGGCTTTCTTCGCTCTCTTCAAATAACCCTTGAAGTCCTAAACATATCCCTAAAAACTTCTTATTTGATTTGATAAAATCTTTTAGTGGTTTAACTAAACCTTTTTTCTCTAAATTTTCCATCATGTAGCCAAAAGAGCCATCCCCGGGAAGTATAATCTTATTAGCTTTAGAAATGTCACTAATCTTGTCGGTTATAACGCTAGCTACTCCTAAGTAATCTAATGTGTTCTTTACACTTTTCAAATTTCCTGCTCCATAATCTATTATTGCAATCATTTTTCTATCAGCTCCTTTGTTGATGGTAATTCGTTTATGGCTCGTTTGTCTTTTGAGCATGCTGTTTTCATTGATTTTGCAAAGGCTTTAAACAAAGCTTCAATTTTATGGTGGTCGCTTCTACCATATTGCACTTGCAAAGCCAAATTCGCTCCCGATCCTACTGAAAAACCATAAAAGAAATCTTCAAGCAAATCAGTATCTAATTCTCCGCAAAATCTTCTTTTAAACTTCGCATTAAATTTCAAGTAGGGTCTTCCAGATATATCTAGAGCTGCAACTGCAAGAGCTTCATCCATAGGAAAAATGAAGTAACCAGCCCTATTGATTCCTTTTTTATCCCCTAAAGCTTCCTTGAAAGCTTGACCTAGCACTATCCCAGTGTCTTCAATTGTGTGGTGCTGGTCAACTTCCAAATCTCCTTTTACATCCAGCTTTATGTCAAAAAGTCCATGCTTTGCAAATGATTCTAGCATATGTGTGAAAAAACCAATAGGGGTTTCAATGACATATTTGCCTTTACCATCTACATTTAACATAATACTAATCTCCGTTTCCTTTGTTTTTCTTGTAATTTTAGAAATTCTCATTTCAAAGCCTCCATGATGTTATTGATGTCAGTAATTACAAATTTAGCACCATTTTTTATTAATAGATTCAACAAAAAGGAAGATTTATCTTGAGATGGCAACACACCAATAGGATTTATTTTAGCTAAAACAGCAGCTTTCATATCATCTATTGAATCCCCAAAGTAATATGCTTCGGAATTCGAAAACTGTTTTAAGATTTTCATTAAACCCTCTGGATTAGGCTTTTGCTTAGCGACATCTTGCATAAAAACAATGGTTTTGAAATATTTAGCAACTTTATTTTTCTTCAACACATAGTAAGCTTCATTCTTAGGCCTGCCTGTCAGGATTGCTAAAGTGTATTTATTAGATAATTTCTTTAAAAGTTTTTTATTTAAAATCAATTTTTCATTGTTTTTTAATTTATTATAATAACTTTGAAATTTTCTTATAATTGATTTTTTATCAACAACAATATCCTTATCTCTAATAATTGCCCTAGTTAAATCCCAATCATTGTTTAATCCACCTTTGTTTTTAAAATCCTGAATTTCATCAAAATCAATTTCTCTTTTAGAGAAATATTCGCTTGTTTTCTTAATAGCAACCCTGTATGATTTAGAAACGTCAACAAGAACACCATCAATATCAAAAATCAGTAAAGGATTTATTTCTTTGACCAGTTGGCGCAATGCTTTAATCAATTCTTCGGTTTGTTTTAATGTGCCTAATGTGATTCTCACACAGCCATTTAATAGGGTATCGCTGCTCCTATCCCTTACTAATACCCCTTTCTCTCTTAATTTCTGACAAAACTTTGCAGATTGAGAGCCAATATTTAATAAAATAAAGTTAGCGTCACTCTTATAGTATTTAATTCCTAATTTCTCTAATTCTTTATACAAAGCTAATTTACTTTTTTCGACTTCTTGAACATAATTTTTGACATAGGCCAAATCTTCTAGTGCCGCACAAGCACATACAACAGCAAGATTATTTACGCTATAAGGCGATAATGCTTTTTGAATAATCTTAATATTGTCTTTTATTGATATAATATAACCTAATCTCAAACCAGCAAGGCCAAATGCTTTAGAAAATGTTTGTGAAATGAACAGATTATCATATTTCTTAATTAAAGGAATTGACGTTTTTCCATAAAATTGATAATAGGCTTCATCAATTAGGACCAAAGCACCGTTTATTTTTGCCTTTTGAGCTATTCTTCTTATATCATTTCGCTTTATAGAAGTTCCTGTTGGGTTATTGGGGTTTACCAATATTACTATTTTAGTATTTTTGTTTATAGCTTCAAGAATTTTATTGGTTGGAAAACTCAAATCTTGATTGTATTCAATCTCTCTTATTATACTTTCATTAAGTTGAGCATAAAATTTAAACATTGCATAAGTTGGCACAGGAATAATAATCTCATCTTTGCCTTTTTCTATGTAAGTTTCAATTATAGTCTTAATTGCATCATCTGTACCATTTGTGGCAATTATTTCATCTACATCTATATTGCAATACTTGGCTAGAATTCTTCTTAATTGGGTATATTCTGGATAAGTTGCTAAGGTGCTAACTTTTACTTTACTCAACATCTTTAGTACATTAGGAGAAGAGCCAATAGTATTTTCATTGAAATCCAATCTCAAAGAGATTTCTCTATCCGAAGTTGGTGGATTATATGCCTGCATTTCCATTACAGCTTTCCTTGGCTCAATCATCCTTAACACCTATAATCACAAAATCGCTTTCGAATATCTTGTCATAAACTTTCAAATTAGCATTCTTCATAGAATTGCCTGTATAAACAATGTCTATAATCAAATCTGATAACCCATTAAAATAGGCAGATTCAGTAGAACCAGACAAGTATAATTTTGCAAACTTGAAACCCTTATCTTCCAGAATATTAAGGTATTTTTTTGCAAGATTCTTGTATTTAGAGTTGATGCAAACTCTCACGTTTTTAGGCAAATCCTCTAACTTCTTGTCTTTTGGGCCAAGCAAACATAAAACCGGTTTTCCAAATAGCGCCTTTTTATCATCCCAGTTTATTGTCTTGAGAACCACTAGCTTGGTATTATATTTAGAGAGTTCGTATTCCTTAAATAAGTCTCTGCCCGTTAATCCTATTACTTTCTTGCCGTTTTGCGACAGCTCTTCAATTATAAAAGGAATGTCTTCCCCTCTCGACACCACAATCTTATCTTTAGGTGGATCTCCTAAGTATTCTAGGGTTGTATCTACATAACTTGCCAAGCTCTTATTATTTGGCACTACAGTGAATACAATCAGCTGGTATTTCCAACTTTTCCATTTTTTCCTCCATTTGACTATAGGGCGGCAGGCGAGAATCGAACTCGCGCCAAGCGGGATCTGAATGGCAATGCGAGGTTCGCATTAATTGCTAACCATGTACCTTCCACAGCCGCTTATTCTACCACTAAACCACTGCCACCATTTTTTGTGTTTTACATTTTTGAATGAAATCAAATTAAAATCAAAATAATATCAGACTTTAAATTAAACAATGCAAGAATTTTTTAATGATGATGAATAAAAAAAGTATTGACTATCAATCCAAAATTTGCAAATTTTAAGGAGTTTAAACTATTTAAGTCAGAATAAGGTTCACTAACAATGAAGATAACCAACTCCTTTCATAACAGCTATAAATAATAACTACTATATAAATCTTTCTGTTATTATCAATAAGTAGTTACAAATCGAAAGATTTAAATACTAGTACTTATATAAGCTTGATAGGTTATTAACGATGAAAGACGCGTATATACTAGACGTTTGGGAAACTTTGGCTGATACGCCTGAATGGCAGGTTATGTTAGAAAAAGACCCAGAATTAAGGGCTTTGAGCGAGAAAGCAAAAACCGATGTTCCGAGCAAAAGAGAGCTAGTTAGAAAATTTGATGAAGCAGTACAAGGCGGAAAACTAACAATAGTCCAAGTTCCTGGGGCAAGAAGTGTTCTTGAACGATTGGCTTCTAAAGGTCATCTTGTTGCATTTTCATCTGGTTCAAATTATACAAACCAAGCATTACTGGAGGGGGCTAAGTTAAAAGGTTATTTTAATCCATTGTTAATAACTTCTGATGCTGATACTTTGCAGGTTAGTAAAGGCGAATCTGTTGCTTATGTAAGGTTAGCAGACGCACTTAAAGGTCTAGGTTTGAGCCCTGAATTATTTGTTGATAACACCCAAAGAAATGTTGTAGCTGCTACAAACTCAGGTGGCAGAATACCTTCACTTTATCATTTCGACAGAACAGCTTCTGGATTACTTGTCCCTGAACAAAAACCGGGATATGTTAGGATCGGTAAACTTGAACAAATAGAACAACTACGTGAATTAAGGCGATAAATGTTACTTATTTTTATTAAATGTTGAACTATGGCATACCCACCAGCTTATATGTTTGATTTACAGGAAACTATTGTAATGCCGGATAGAACAGTAATCCCAGGTACCAGACAGGCTCTTGAAAGATTACTTCAGAGAAATCCAGATGCAGCATTAGGTATTCTTTCGGCAGCTCAGACTGATAAAACTATTGAAGTCTTGGAACAAGCAGGTTTAATCCACTTATTTCCTCGAGAAAAATTGATAGTCTCAATGACTGATGGACTTAGGCTAACCCCTAGCATAAGAAAAGATGAGGAAGTGTTTAGGGAGCTGCATACATACTTATGGCAGATGTGCCATCGCATTTGTGCGACATATACTGATGATACACGAAATCATGCGGTAAAAGCTGTGGCATCAGGGAAGGTTTTTGGAAATATATACCATTTAGATAGGAGGTCTGGTTTAACTGCTCCAGTACAAGAAGAAGGGTACATTAGAATTGCAAGTCTTGACCAAATGCGCGAAATGACTAGATAATAAATTTATTTTCTTTCCAGATTCCAAAGTCTTTAAAGAAAAGATTATTCTTAATCCCCTCTGGCCTTTTTGTGTCATCGTATTCTGCAATTTTTTTAAATCCAATAGACGCTTGAAAGTTCAAAGAAGCTTTATTATTGGACGCAATATCACCATACGCTCCTTTAAAACCTTGCTTAATGGCTATGTGTTCACAATAATTAGCTAGCTTCTTGCCTATACCCTTTCTTTGATAATCTGGGTCAATTCCAATCCCTAAACTGACAGCATAACCCTGCTTTTTAATTTTTATAGGACACTTGAGAAATCTCTCCGCAGGTCCAAAAATTGAATAACCTATAACCCTTTTATGATTACGGCAGTTCTTACCCGATGAGCACCTTAAATAGCAAATTAAAAACGTTCTATCCTTTAGCTCGGCTTTTATTTGATTTTTTACTTTATCTTTAAGGAGATTTGGAAAGCGAAAGTCTAGGAAACCAACTCTTTTCATGACATATAGTAGCCCTTCCAAGTCAACTTGAGAAGTTTCTTTAAATTTTAGCTTGAGCACATTATTGAAAGCAAGAGATTAATTAAATAAATTTTTCCTTTATACGGGTGGGGGTTATAGCAAAAGACACAAATTTTTATACAATAACTATGTCTTTTGCTTATTACGAATGGGCAACAAATGTCTAATTATTTTTGTCCGTGAGTATAGGTCATTAATTTTTAATTCCGAAATTTTTTTCATGGAAAGAAAAAATTATATCAAAAACCCACTTTTAATAGTATAGGATTTAATTCTAAGAAACAGTAATAGTATCAGATTTCCCTTCTAAAACAGCCAAAACCTCAGAAGCCAGTCTCTGGTATCTTGATGTAACTTCATCAACTTCTGACGGAGGCATTGTCAAATGAACAGATTCTTTTTTATTACCATCAACAGCAGCTTTTTTTCTTTCTTGAGGACTATAATGTACCCACTTGTCTGGTCCTTCATATTGTCTAAACATTTCAAGAAGAGGCTCCCTGCCAATATGCGATAGCCATGAATAAAACCCGCCATGCCTTGCCAATTCCTTTATACGTGTCCAACATTGTTCCTCTGTCTCAAAACCCACAGGATTAGTTTCAGAAGGTTTTAATTTTATTTCCAGTGTATTAAAAGATGCGTCTCCGAAAAAAGCATCATGGAATTCTACATCTAAAATCCTACTGTCTGTGAGTCTTTGCCTGCGTAAATAAATAGTGGACATTTCTAGCGGAACGTCGTCAATCTGAAGTGGATAGAATAAATTTTTACCTTCAGGACGCGGGGCATCAGGTCGTATTGAATCAACTCTAACTGCGTCTTTCATCAAAGCTAAAGCAATTCCATTGAAGTTATTATTTGGAAGTGGGTACATGGTAAAGAGTATATATATCATATTTAAAAATCTTTTCATTAAGTAGGAAATAAATCGTCAATCTTCTTATCTTTCATTTCTTCAACGTACCTTTCAATTCCTGAAATAATCACTTTTTTAATTCCACTTTCACAGTAGCTGAATAACTTTATTCTCAGAAAGCCTTTTCAATATTTCATTAGTGACTTCCTGCTTTATCTGTTCCTTGTTTTCAATTATTTCCCTGTCTTTTCTTTCCTGCTCCTCAAGAATTTTCTTCCTATCCAGAGGCCTCATGCAGCCTGCGCATACAAGATCTCCAAATCCTGCAAGCCTGTTGCAGAAGCCGCAAATTTTGGGCCTAGTTTCTTTGAGTTCAACAACTTTTAGCAAGCCCCTTTTTTCAAGCTCCTTGTCAAATGCCTCGTTTTGGTTGGATAAGTCATATGTCTTAAGCTGCTTTGAGCTTGTCCATCTGGCTGCATGCTGGATTTCCATGTCGCTGTCTCCCCTTAATCTCCTGATTGTAACACCGCTTCTTTTAAGGCTGTAGCAGGTTATTGGCTTTTCAATTCCAAGCTCTTTGCATGCCGACTTTATCATCTTATTGATGTTTGTAGGCTTGAGGGGCTTGCCACGGTTAGTATTTCCTGTATTTACAAAAAGAAATGCATTTTTATCTCCTTTAAAAGGATGCTCCTGAAGCCATTTTAGCAAATAAGGATAGCTGTCAATGCATTGCAATAAGCCAGGCCCTTCTTTTCCATGCTCGGTAATGTAGATTTTCGCATAGTTGTCATATAACTCCACATTGCCGATCCTCCTGTAAAGAATTTCCTGAGGCCTTCCAAGGCTTTCCAAAGCTAAGGTCAAATAGGCTTGCATTCTTTTATCATGCCCAAAATAGTTTACTATTTCTTCAAATTCCGCAAGTGTCAGCTTATCAGACCTTAACCTTTGCTTGCTTTTGTCTAAAACTGCTTTTAGATGCCTAACCACATAAGGAATCATGGTTTCATCCGGCCTTCCTTTCTCGTCTTTTTCCGGAAAGATATTTTTCCAGATAAATTTCACGTCCTTGATGAATGAAGTCTTGCTTATCGGAGTTTTATAGGTTTCATGCAGCCTGGCAAGAAGCTCATTGATATCTTCCCTTGTGCATTTTTCGAGGTCTTTTTTCAGAGTGTTGCAAATCAGCTTCATTGACTGAAAAACCCTCACGCGCCTTATGTAAGAAATATCCCTTGCCTCAAAATTAGTCATCAGCTTTTTAAAGTATACAAAATTGCGAGGGTTAAGGCAAATGTACTTTCTTTCCTTGCCCCTCTTGCCTTCGATTCTTACTTTTGGACTAAGCCAATATTCATAGTTGTCCTTAAACAGCTCGTATTTAGCCTTGCTTCCGTAGATGTCGTCCTCTGCCATGTTTCCTCCTTGGCGGGGAAATTGTTTTTAAATGTTGCATGGCGCATCAAACTATAAGCATAATGCTCCCACCGGGATTTGAACCCGGGTCACCGCCTATCCTTAACCCATTTTAATGTTTCGAAAGGGCAGTATGATTGACCGGACTACACCATGGGAGCTTAGTAATAAAGAACTAATTAATTGTTTTTAAAGGTTGCTATGTAATATGTTTTTAATGGATTCTTTAAAAAATAATTTTGTAATAGAATAAGATAATAATTTGCATTAACGACGCCAACTTCGTTGGCTGTGCCATTGGTCCGCTTACCACGACTAGTGGTTCCGAAACTTTAGTTTCGATATCCATGATGTATTGTGAGGTAGCGGACATATATGTTGCGCAGTCCTAAAACCAAGAAAAGCAAAGCTTTTCTGGTCCAGAAAATCCAAAAGATTTTCTAGGAAATGCAAGGCATTTTTGGGACACAAAGGAATCCTTTGGATTTCTTTGTGTTCGCAACCGTAATGCAATTATTCTAGTCATAATCCTTAAAGCCTTAAAACAAAATGTTTATAAGCAAATACTCTCCACTAAAATATTATGAAACGCAGCTCAAGGCGCTGGAAGAAGAAAGGGCAGATGAGATGGAAATGGCAGCGCAAAAGAATGAAGAAAGAGAGAAAGAGAAGAAAGCTTAAGATGACTTAGTTCTAAATGTTTGTTTAACTTTTGTTGCAATTTTGGCTTTAGTGAAAACAGATATCGTTTTGCCATCGAAAATGCTTTGCATTTTTTAGAAGGGACTTCCCCCTTGTCAGCTTGAAGTTTATTTGAAAGAGTGCTCACAAATTGATGGCAAAACTTTATTATCAGACTAAATAGATGGGAAATATAAGGAAAAATAAATAGATTACTTTTATGCTTATTTCAAGCCATAACCCTGCTTACGTGCTCTTCCTTATAAATTCTGATAACATGCTCTACAAAGCTTTCTATCTTATCCTCATGAGAAACTATTATTACTTGCCTTATTCCAAGCTGGTCTAAAACAGTCCTTACCCTATCTAACTGCTCTGTGCTAAACCCTTCAGTAGGCTCATCTAGGATAATAATATCCTTTGTTTTTATATCTCCTACCACATCATTTATTACCTTATTTAAAGCCAGTCTGTAAGCTAATGCACAACTAGTTCTTTCCCCCCCGCTCAGATTTTCAAGACTTGTCTCATAGCCATTCTGCTCAATTATTGGATTATAAGTGTCATCTAATCTGACATTAAGATTCTCATCTTCTATTAGCATATAAAACCACTGCTGGAAGAATTCATTAAACTCCTGATAAACTCTGGACATTACATGCCTTTCCATATTCTCCATCAAATATGCAAAGAAATTCTCAAGCCAGTTCTCAAAGCTGTTCAGAAAATGTATTTTTTCCTTTAGTTTTTGCTTTAATTTAATCTCTTCATCTATGTTTTTAATAAGCCTCATTGTGCTGCTAATATCTTTCTGAATCTCTGCATAAGATATCTCTTTTAGTTTAACTTGTTCTGTAATTTCCTCATATTTTTCTTTAATTCTATTATAATTCTCTTCTGCATCCAAATAGTGCTCTAACTTTTTTGATATCCCACCTTTATCAAGATTTATTTTACCTATCTCTCTCTTTAGCTCAGCTATCTGATCTTCAGTTTCTTTAGCAGCCCTTTCCTTAATATCTAGCTGGTATAAGGCATTTTTAAGCTCCCTAGCAAGCTTTAATTTCTTATTAAGCTCTGCTATTTCTTTATTTATAATTTCAATATCAAAATCAAGTATCTCTTTATTTTCCTGTTCTATTTGCTCTATCTGCTGCCTTAGTATATCTGTATTGGATTTCTTATTCAGGATTCTTGTGAGCTCCTCATTTAAATACTCCATTTCAATAGTAAGCTTCTCAGCCTTATTTTTAATAGAAAGGCATTGTTCAAGTTCATTATTTAACTTATCTAACTTTTTGCTTACTTCTTGCTTTCTCTGCATAAAATTCTCTAATTGCCTGTTCAGGCTTTCCATCTTTTCTTTTTCAGTCTTTTTTATGTGCTCTTTATGCTCACTTTTAACATCCTGTCTGCATAATGGGCAATTTCTCATTTCTAGAACTTTACTAGCAAGCTCATTTGATTTCGTAATATTATCCTCTAGTTTTATTATCTCAGAACTAACCTCCAGAATTTCATCATTCATCCTTCTTATTTTGGTTTTAAGAACATCTGGATCTTCGTATTTAGCATCTTCTAAAGCACTCCTTTTTTGCTCAATTAATACCATTAAATTGTCATATTCTTTTGTATCATTCTCTAATTCTTTTAGATTATTTCTTAAATTCTCAAGCCTGCTCTCTGTTTTTATCTTTTTATCAGACATTGTAAGCAGGTGATGATTGTTGCTTGCTAATTTTTCTTCAAGCTCCTCTTCAGTCATTGCTATAACATTACTTTCTGTCTTTGCTCTCAAGTTTTCTATGTCTTTCATAAAAGCCTGCACTTTATTATTAAGTTTCTGTACTAGAAGATATTTGTCAGAAAATCTTGTCTGTAATAATTCATAATTGTTCTTTAGCTCCATATATTCTCTAAGTCTAGATTCTGCATTCTTTAATTCAATTTTCTTATCTGCTAAGTTTTCCCTTAACTTTGCCAACTCTGGTCTAAGCCTTTCCATGGCATTATTTAGCCCCCCCAACTCAGTTTCATGCTCTCTTTTCTGAGCCTTCTTTAGCTCTAAATCAAAGGTTTTGCCTTCTATTTCTTTTTTTCTTTCTCTTATTTCTTTAACTAATATTCTGCTGTTCTCATTAATTCTCTTATATTTATCAACTGCAAATATCTTTCTTAATGTATCAAGCCTCAGCTCAGGCTCATCCAGTAATATCTTTTTCATCTCCTCTTGAGGTGTGTAAACAGTGTATCTGAAAAGAATGTCTATATTACGCTTAAGAAACTCTGCAGGATAACCAAGCAATTCAAGGATTTTAGCTTTAAGCTCCTCTGCAGTAAGTTCATGCTTTATGCCATCAATAATAATAAATCCTGCTTCCTGCTTAATACCATCTTTGCCTCTCTTTAGGTTTCTTTTTATGATAATCTCTTTTCCCTCTAGTATAAAGCTTAGTTCAACAAACCCTTCTCTTTTCCCATTTCTTAGCAAAGCCTCTCCTGTTCCTTTCCTAGTTCCAAATAATGCAAACTCAAGTGCCAAGAGTATAGAACTTTTACCACTTCCTATATCTCCAGATAAAAGAACAGATCCATTAGGAAACTCAATAGCCTCATCAAGATAACTTCTAATATTATTTAACTTCACTGTCTTAATCAGCATAAAGCACCCTATGAATTACTGCAAATACCTAGAATGCGAGTTGGTTTATATAGATTTCGTGGCTTTTTATATTAACACATTAAAAATCATAAACATCCCTTCTATGTCCAATTTTAATTATAAATAGGGTTAATTTTTGGTTATCTACATCAATAATAATCCTATAATCGCCAACTCTTAACTTATATGCTTGTTCTCCAACTAGCTTAGTTAAATAAGCTTCAGGTCTTATTCGTATTCTCTCTAAAGCTACCATTACTCTCTTTTGTATATCTGGTGGAAGTTTATCTAGCTGCTTTTTAGCTAAATCAGAAAAAATAATAGTATACACAAACCACCTTAAATGCCAAGCTCTCTTTTAATATCTTCAAACTTATGCACTTTTCCTTCTTTTATCTCTGCTCTAGATTGTGTTATCTCTTTTTTAGTCATTTCATTTATCTCTCTTGTATCTTCAATCAAATCCCAAATTAGCTCTTCATAGCTCTCTTTCTCATGGAGCTTCCTTTCTTTCAGTTCTTTTAATAATTTCTCACTTATCTGGATTGTAGTTGCCATAGTAACTATATAACAAGCTATAGTATTTAAAGGTTTCGATTTTTAAGGCTCTGTCCTAAATCTCATTTGCATTCGGGATTAGATCGGCTCGCATTTTAATGTTGATAGTTAAGGTTGACATTCCCCGTAAGGGACTTCCCCCTGTCAACTGTTAAGTAAACAATTAATTAATGCTCACAAAATTGACCTAACCCTACATTTAGGACAGAGCCGATTTTTAAGACTTTATAATCGCTAAAACCCCTTTTTAAATTTATCTGAAAAAACTTATATACTGTATCGTATACTTTGCCCTAATGATTAGTTTGGATGTAAAGTATACATTTACAGACCCTGAGTATATTAAAGACAAGCTTGCTCAAATACCATGGCTTGAAGTTCCTTCTTTTGTAACCCATAAGCCAGAGATAAGGCAGTTTAAAAAGAAGCTAAACAAATATAAGAAATTCAAGAATCTAATAGTAATAGGCAATGGCGGCTCTGTCAATAATTTTTATGCATTCTATGAGGCTTTAAATGAGCCTAATGCAAAAGATGCCAAAAAGGCTTATATTCTCACTACAATGGAGCCTGATGTTATTAACTATCTTAAATCCATATGTTCAAAAAAAGATACTCTAGTTATGCCAGTAAGTAAGTCAGGCAATACTATTGGCATGCTGGAAAGCTTAATGGCATTAATGGATTATCCTATTCTTGCAGTAACAGGTGAGCAGGGAACATTGTTTGAAATGGCCAAGAAAGAGAGATGGGACATTATTGTACATCCTGATATTGGTGGCAGATATTCTGGCAGAACTTCCTCAGCTTTAGTCCCAGCCTTGTTCTGCAATATTGACATTACTGCAATAAATAAAGGCGCAATTGAGATGTACAGGAAATGCTCACCAAAAGTATCTATTGAAAAGAATCCTGCATTACAGCTTAGTGCTGCTCTCTATCAATTGGATAAAGAAGGCTATACTGAAATTTTCTGCCCTGTATATTCAACCAGATTATTGGGATTTTTAGCTTTAATGATACAGCTTATACATGAAAGCTCTGGCAAAGATGGCAAAGGGCAAACAATTTATGGCAGCTTAGCCCCAGAAAGTCAGCATCACACTAATCAAAGATTTTTTGGTGGCAGGAAAAATGTTGTTGGCATCTTTATTAGAGTAGATAGGCAGGATGATAATAAGTCAAAGATAAAAGTTCCTAAAAGCATTGCAGACATTAAGTTTAGAGATGGTTATGTAAGGGATATAGATGGCTTAACATATGCCAAAGCACTTGAATTTGAGTATGAGGGCACAAGACAAGATGCGATTAAAAAGAAAATACCTCATGCAGTCATGACATTAGACAAGCTTATGCCAAAAACAATTGGAGAATTACTAGCTTTCTGGCAGTATGTTGCTGTTTATTCTTCTGTTCTAAGAGATGTTGATCCTTATGACCAGCCCCAGGTAGAAAGCAGCAAATCAATAACTTTTAGTTTAATAAGAAATTCTAAGAAGTGAATACTAACTGAATGTCACAGTTGTCACAGCAACCTTTATAAACAATTGCTTTATTCTCTTGCTAATCTTAGATGTGGGCGTGGCTTGCCTGAATAAGAGAAAGAGAATATTAGAAAAATAACTTGCATCACGGTTGCGAACCATCGAAATGCAGAGCATTTCGGGGGTTTCGAAAGCACGAAAT
>CAZRPY010000008.1:25782-42815 GCA_964602245.1 uncultured Methanosarcinales archaeon | reverse complement strand
GATTGACTTGTTAATAACAGGCAGAGGAGATTCTTCATCAATATCCCATCTAGAAAATAATAACCCAGCTTATGATTGTACAGATTATTCCTTGCCTAGAGAATATGAGGTAAAGCCTCCTGTGGATGAAGCATATTCAATCCTAGGAGACTCTTCTATTTATCTTGAAAGAACATTCAGTTTAAGCAAACAAGATGCTATAAAGAGGTATAACGATACAGTAGAAAAGGTTGAGATAGACAGAGAATTCCAGAAATTTAACACATCTACCAAAGTTAAGGTTAAAATCAGGCCTAAAAGCCAAAAAATTGTTGACAATTTCATCTACATAGAAAATATCCCAAAAGCCTGCTTGAGCTATCTAACTGACTACTCAATTGAAGTTGAAAATGGAGAGGTTGTAACATATGATCCTGTAATAGCATGGCATTTTGCAGCTATTGATGCAAGAGAAGAAGCAGTTTATACCATAAACAATGCAGAGCTTGAAGCCAATTGCAAAGATATAATTGAAGGTGTTGGTCTGGCAGAGAATTTTGTAGACAACAAAGCAGAGATCAAGAATGATCCTCCAATTCTCTCAATTCCAGATATCACACTGACAGAAGATTCCAACCTTAGCATGGATCTAAGCACTTTTGTAGCAGATCCAGACAACTCGAAGAAAGATATAAAACTGACAAATGCAAAGTCCATAAACATGAACATCTTGCTTAATAATTTTAGCTTAACAATTATACCAAATCCAAACTGGTATGGTGAGGAGAAAATAGCTTTCTCAGCATTTGACCTCTATAATATTACAATCCAAGAAGTTCTTATAAGAGTGACATCTGTTAATGATGCTCCAATAATTACCTCTGAGCCAAGAATAAATGCAATTCAATACAAAGAATATGGCCATAAAGTTACAGCTTATGACATTGAGAATGATCCTATAGCATTCTCTCTAGTTAATTATCCAGTTGGCATGTCAATTGATGTTAATGGCAATATTGCATGGACTCCAAGCAAATCTGGAACTTACAATATAAAATTACAGGTTACAGATATTTATGGCTTATCTACTGTGCAGGAATATGTATTAACTATCCAAAGGGTAAACCAGGCTCCCATAATTGCCAAAATACCAGCAATAATAACAAATGGCACTCTTGGCTTTAGGGATAATATAGTGCCCAATCTTTGGATATTTGCAGCAGATGACTCAGATCCAAAGAATCTTGACTATTCAGTTTCCTCGCAATCAAATCCAGATCTTGTATCCTGCTCAGTTGATTCACAAAAGAACCTTGACTGCAATATTAAGAATAATGATGACGGCTACTCAGACATAGTTATAAAAGTTAGTGATGGAGAATTTAGTGCCTATACAACACTAAGAGTTACTGTCAATAAATATGTCCCTCCAAAAGAATCTATAAAGGAGCCTCAGCAACCAGCTCCACAACCTGAGCCAGTACTTCAGCCAACACAACCCCAGCCTCAACCCTTTATACAGCAACATCAACAACCTGAGTTACAGCCCCAGCCTACACCAGAGCTTACTCAGCCAGAATGCAAGCCAACTTACAGGCAGGATTGTGAGGGCAATGATGTTTACATGTATGATAGTTGCTCTGAGCAGAAGATAGTCAAGAAGAGATGTAATGAGTTTACTTGCAGGGAAGGCAAATGCTGTTATAGGAAAAAATTCTTATGGTTTAAATGGTGGGTATGCATATGAAAAAAAATACGAAAAAAGGACAACTGACTTCAGAGCCAATAAATTACATTTTTGCATTAATTGTTTTAGGCTCATTAGTAGTGCTCGGCTATAAATCTGTTGCTTTTTTTACTGAGAAGAATTGCCAAAGCAAATTAGTTAAGATGAACATTGATTTATCAGAGGCAACCAAGCTCCAGGCTTCTTTTATTGGCAGTAGAAAAGAGAAATCTTATAATTTGTGCAATCTTGAGAGACTTTACATTATAGACTCTTCAAAACCTGTTAGCTTTGCAGAGTTCAAAGATTTTCCAGTCATAATTAATGCGTTAAAGAGCAAGTTGCAGAAAAACACATTCCTTATAGAGCAGAAAGAGATAAAAACAGCATTTTATACACCTTTTATTGACTTAAGCAGTCCATATTTCTTATGCCTAAAGCCAAGAAATAACAAGATTGAGCTATTACTAGAAGGAAAAGGTGCTACTACAAGGCTTTACCCAAAATCAGGGCTTTATGACTGCACATTTAATAATACACCTATAGAGTTGACTAACGAAGATCTAGATGAACTTATTTATGACATACAAAATGAATTTAACATGGGCGATAATGATGTAATAGATACAAATGATGCATGCTTAAAAAGAGGTTTTGAGGAAAGCAATATCTCTGAAAAAACAAAGGTTAGGATAAGGAAGTGCAAAGGTAATTTCAGATATGTAGAGAGAATTCCAAAATGTGCCATTCAGGAATTAAATAGGGCAATAGCTGAAGGCGAGGTTATATTCTCAGAGCCACCTTCCATCTTAAAATCTGATCCAATAATAATGTGGGAATTTACTCAGGGTGATGAAGAGAAGTATTATGAAATCAAGAAAAGGATTGAGGAAAGCTGCAAAGCACAGTTTAAGGGTGTAGCATTAAAAGGAAAAGGTGAAGATCCTCAGGTGGAAAAAAAGCCAAATAAGAATATTAGCCAAAGACCAGTATTACTACAAAGGGCAATAAGATTTGATATAGGGCATAGGAATGGCAGAGATGTGACAAAAGATGCCAGGGCATTAGATGATGACGAAGTGGATATTAATGTAAACAGAATCCTGCACTTAGAATTTGAGGAACAGTTAAAAAATAATGGAATAGTTAAGGTTTATGCAAGATGCGAGCCTTCTGGACTATTAATATTGACTGGCGAAGACTCAGTACCTTTAGGATCTGCCCAGTGTGATGAAAGGTTTAGCATGATTGACATAAAGATAGTATCACCAACCTTTATAGGCTCAGTCTTTGACATCTCAACAACTTTGCCCACAAGAGAAGTGGAATATGATTTTGTGGATATAAGACAGAAATAGGCTATGTCTCCTAAATGAAGGGTTAGGTCAATTTTGTAATAAAATTGCAAAACATATTATTACAAAATTTACCTTTTCTTCCTCACACTAATATGCCTTACCCCAGGCTCTGGCCTGTGCTTTATTACATGAAACCATTCTCTTAACTCTCTTGAGAAAAATAATCCTATAAGGACAATATAGCCCAGCATGAAAGCTAATAAGCTGAATATTATAGGCATATTGTCTTTAACTGGTGACAGCTTAAATCCCGATGCACCTATAGTGATGGCATTTTGATCAGCCAGAGGTATTAATAATACTAAAGCTATAACCAAAGGGATAGAAGCAACTAAAAGCCTTGTGCTATGGTTATAGTTAAAGTCGTGCATATTAATATTTATTTAATTTGATAGTTATAAAGTTTTTCTTTTTCTCCGCTACCTTTTTATACTATTCAAGTAATAATTAAAATCAATGAAAAAAGAGGTTAAGAAAAAGCCAAAAGAAACAAAATATAGGCTATACATTGAAGAATTTCTTCTGCTCTATCTGCTCTGGTCAGATATATCAGGCTTTCTTGGGGTATTGCCAGCAGACTTTGAGTATATTGACAAGCTAATAGCATGGGTTGTAATTGGCCTGCTTTTATATCACCTAAGTTTAACTAAAATAATGTTTGGTCATAAAAACCCCAGAGAAGATTTACTAATAATTATTGCATTCTTTTTATTTGTTATAAAGAACAATTTTGCTATTATGAAAGAACTAATTAAAGGTAGTGTATTTTTAACAGATTACTTTTCATTTATGCTAAGAAATACTATAGTCATAGAAAAAGTAGCTTTCTATATTGCCGGAGTATTACTTTTAGTTATAGCATTCTATACTGCAAAACAGCTTTCCATCAGAAAGCCGAGTATAATGCACCTAATACATGAAGAAGGAAAGCCACCAAAAACTTATTTCAAAATATTTGTAAGATTTATCACAGTTTTTCTTGTGCTCATTTCTTTCTTTATTGTAATATTTAATTTATTTATCGAATGGATAGGCTATCTACAAGACGATGCCATAACAATCCTCTCAATCATTCTTATATTTGTAATTATTAACAAACATTCATCAAGGCTTTCTGAATATAAGCTCTTTAAAAAGATAAATAATTTATCAGAAAAGTTTATTGACAGGATTTTTGAATTCCTTAAATCAAAAAGACATATTTTCATAGCTTTATCTGGCATTTTAGTTTTGCATTTGCTTACAGATTTTCTAGTTTTTATTTTCCCCTTATTTATAGGAAAAATTTCTGTTAGTTACTTAGGCACATTAGAAGCAGAGCATCCCACTATCTTTGAGCTGGCTATTACTGAAATCTCCCAAGCTAATGGACTAGAAAAATTTTACTTCTTGTACCTCTATACAGCAGAGCTGATAGCAATAATTTTTCTAATGCTCTTTCCCCTATACGTATGGTATCTTTATTACACCGGAAGAGAAATGAAAATTAATGATAAGATTATAGCCATATTCCTTGCCTCATTAATCCCTTTTGTATTTGCACCTATCTTCAAACTAGCCTCAATCTCAAGAGGTTATATCTTAGGAGTTGACATAAAAATTAATTCTATATCTTTTGCTGCAATTGTTGATTTACAGTATATTGTCTTAGCATCTATACTTGTTTTCTTCCTGACTTTCCTTGCTATTCATTATTTTGCTTTTTTAAAGAAATTATTAATCTATATATCTTTTCTTCCATTGGCAATCTTTGTTATAAGATATGTTTAC
This sequence comes from uncultured Methanosarcinales archaeon, assembly GCA_964602245.1. Classification (GTDB taxonomy): domain Archaea; phylum Nanobdellota; class Nanobdellia; order Woesearchaeales; family JACPIF01; genus JACPIF01. The sequence continues at coordinate 37,982 of CAZRPY010000008.1, read as the reverse complement.
TTATTCCTTAAAGATCTGTTAATATTTTACTTAGAAGCAATAAATAATTTCCTGCTGACTAATGAAATATTCTTTGTATTTTATTTCTCAATATTCTTAATAATTACTGCACTCTTCTATATATTAGGAACTTCTTATTTCTTGTTAGAGGCTGAGAGAAAATTAGGCTATTTCGCAACACATTTTTATAGTAAAAATATTCCTTCTAAAAAGACATCAAGAAAATAAAATAAGTAAAAAGTATTAAATAATACCTATTAATCCTAGATTAGAACTAAAAATGGTTGGATATCTAGAAGTAGCCTTAGAAGCTGCAGAGGCATCAGGAAAGGTTTTGATGCGTTATTTTAATACAGGAGTTGGAGTCATGTCTAAGGGAGGCATGAATTATGTTACAGAGGCAGATTATAAAAGCCAGGATACAATAATTAAGATTATAAAAAGATCTTTTCCTCAGCATAACATCTTCTCTGAAGAAGCGCCTTATGATGATCAAGGAAGTGCTTACACGTGGTTTCTTGATCCTTTAGATGCAACTCATAATTATATGAGAAATATACCTATTTTTGGAGTATCAATAGCACTTACTCAGGGTAATAATATTCTGGTTGGAGTATCATATTTTCCAACTTTTAAGCAAATGTATCATGCAGAAAAAGGTAAGGGTGCATATAATAATAACAAAAGAATTCATGTATCAAAATTTGGGATTGCTGATAAATACGCCATGTTAATGGAGCTTAAATCAGGATCAAGGAATAGGGCTGTTAAACTTTTTAAAGCGCTAGAAAGTGAAAAAAACAGGCTTAGGGCCCTTGGATGTGCAAGCTATGAAACAGCGCTTTTAGCACAAGGAAGTATAGATGCTTTTGTCCCTCTCGGCACTAATTTTTATGATGTAGCGTCAGGTATACTATCAATTGAAGAAGCAGGCGGCAAAGTTACAGATATTCATGGAAATAGATGGACTAAGGAAACTAAGGATTATATATTCTCAAATGGCATTTTGCACAACAGAATGTTAAGCTTTGTGAGAAAAGCAAGGATTTAACAAAACTAAGATATACAAAAATGAAGCTTTACTTTCTAACAGGCAATAAGCACAAATATCTAGAAGCTAAAAAGGCCTTAGAAAAATTAGGCATAGAAGTAAAACAAATTAATATTGATAAGCCAGAGATTCAAGCAGATAATATTGAAGATGTAGCAAAGCATGCTGCAGAAAAGGTTGCAAAACAGCTAAGAAAGCCAGTTATGGTTGAAGACACAGGAATTTTCTTTACTGCTTATAAAAATTTCCCAGGTATATATACAAAATTCATTTACGAAAGTATAGGTTATGAAGGCATATTAAGGTTGCTTAAAGGCAAAAATAGGAAAGCATATTTCAAGACAATTGCAGCTTATTGTGAGCCTGGCAAAAAGGCTATGCTATTTGAAGGACTTAGTAAAGGCAAAATTACAACCAAAGCTTACTGCCTTGATAAAGATGTAATGCCTTATGACAGGATTTTCATTCCTAAAGGAACAAAAAAGCCTTGGTGCGAGAATCTTAAGCATAAGTATAATGTAAGCCATAGGAAGATTGCTTTTGAAAAGCTAGCTAATTATCTAAAGAGAAAATTTCTAGCAAAAAATATTTAAAGTAGTCCTAGCTATTTTATTAATAATTCGAAGGGGGCTATTAAAACGACTTTAGACCAGTTGCCTACAGCACTTGATAGAGCAAAAGAAAGAGCAGAGAGGCTAGGCATTACTTTAGAGGAAGAACTTTCTCGATTAGTTAGTAAAGTGTTAAAACCCTTTGGACTTAGTCTTTTCTCTTATGGAGTACATGGCAGTGATATATTACATGACTATCTTGCTGAGTATACAAAGTTACTGATAGAAAAAAAACCTCCAGAAGCTTTTTTGATATCGGTAGTGAAAAATCCAGAAGGCAACTACATTGTTAGAGTATATCAACCTGAACAAGGTTAAAATTAAGTTCTATTGATAACCACAAAGATTAAAAACATAGCACTATCCTCTCGAAATTATGAACCCAAACTGCATATTTTGCAAGATAGTAAAAGGAGAAATACCTTCTAGCAAGGTTTATGAGGATAAAGATACTTTAGCATTCCTTGATATTTTTCCTATTAATAAAGGTCATACATTACTTATACCAAAAGAGCACCACGAAGATTTATTTGACCTTCCTGATAATAAACTAAAAGAGATTAGCAGTGTGCTTAAGAAAGTTAGTAAAGCAGTCCTTGATAGTGTTAAGGCAGACGGTCTTAATGTTGGGATGAACAATAAGCCAGCAGCAGGGCAGATAGTATTTCATGCACATTTCCATATAATCCCTAGATATAAAAATGATGGCCTAAAACAATGGCCCCAGAAGAAGTATGAAAGCAATGCTGAAATGAGTAAGTATGCAGAAATGATAGCTAATAACATCTAAAAAATAAAAAAATTTATAATTTAAATTCTTTTACTAACTCTACTAGAACAAGTTGAACTTCGTTTGAATGAGTTCTTAAATCTCGAACTAATTTTGGAACTGATTTTTCATCTGAATAATAGTGAATAGTAAAAATATATTTGCCAACTTCTCTTTCTAGTATTATTAATGAGGGATTCTCTCTAAAAGGGGTATCTGAGAATCTTAAGTCAGCAGAATCAAAACCATTCCTAACAAGTTCCTCTCCTTTTAGTTTTGACTTAAATCTTATCCCAAGACTACTCCAATTTACTGATTGCCATTGAATTGGACTATGATTGAAATCTCCCATAAGATCCACATAAGATATATTTTCATCACGCTTCATAAAATGCTCTTTAGCATAACCTCCCATTATACCTTCAAGATCATCAAGTTGCCTGCCTGTGAGATCAATATTTCTAAAGAAATACCATTCTGTACCTATTAAACTGCTAGATCTTACTTTATCTATAAAAGTTCCTACTTTATCATTACTAATTGCTCCAAAATCTAAATACCTCATGTTGCGTGAATATTTAAGAATTCTTTATAAAGTTTGTGCTAATACCTAACACCCCTAATCAAAATAAGGCTCCCATCCTACATGAAAGGTTTCTTCTACACCATCATGCTCATGAATTAACTCATTGGCATCAACACAAGGCTCATAGTCTGGTATTGTTACCTTTGCTTTGCATTTAGGACAGATAGTTTTCCAGGCTGGCATGAGATACTAGGATTACAGCGATTATATTTAAAGTTTTCATTAAATAAAGTTTCTTGGCAGAATTAATTTTATAAAATCGCCTAAATTATATCCTGAAAGTATTTTTTCAACATCATCTCTAGTGAAAAATAACTCTCCCATCCGCATTGCTTGTTCCTTTAACTTTTTTACTAATAATAAATCACTGACTGTAGGATCAACAACGTCTTGCACGAATTTCTTTTTTCTTCCAATCTTATATTCTTCCTCTAAATACCTCCAAAGCTTTGCAGAATACTGCTCCAGCATTGGTATTTCTATTAGAATTTCTTTCCTTAGCTCTCTTTTAATTTGTCTATCTCCTTCAAAAAAACTACTAAAACGTCCTCTGAATACAACTGTTCCAGGCCTAGCAATTGCTCTTAATATGCATATATCAGATTCCAATTCTTCCCATCTATAATACGAGCGGGGTATAGAACTTCTTACTTTACTAAATGCATCTGCCATGTTAGATAAGCTATGACGAGGCAATTCTACTAATTCCTCTGCTCTGCCATTACTTAAATCTTGCATAAACATATTTACCATACTATCTAGAGTCTGTGCTTTCCCTCTGCTTAATACTCCACTTTCGTTATCTGTTTTCATTACTCTGCTAATTAATTGGTGTGGTGTGTATAGCATATGTCTCTCTAATGGCGATACTTCTACTAGCATATGCGTAGCCATAGAAACAAAATAGCCTGCCAATTCTAGGAGTGGTTTGTATCTTATTTCTAGTCTATAAAGGTCTATGTTATGGGTTTTATGAAAATAAAAGTACAGTGCCTGACCCAAGCACTCTTTTAACACAGCTTCAGTATTTAATAAATTTATTATATCCACTTCTTTGTAAGATTTTATTCTTGGTTTTCCAGTATAAACATTTACTACTGAGGCACCTAATTTTTCAGCAAGGCTAGTCCATTCTTCCTCACTTTCTATAGGAAAAATTTTAGTGAGAATAGCAGCTTTAAAATAATCATCATACTTTGCTAAAATCATATCAACTATTGTATCTATTTCTTCCTGTAATTTAGTTAGTGGCTTATTTTTATTCCTTTCAGGCAATTTAAATGGCTTATCACTTTTCATACGTCTTCTTAAATGTCTTCTAACGCCTGCGTACATCATATAAGCAGCATGAAAACCTTCTTCTTTACCATAACTTTCATAGATTGCTCTGAATGCAGGATTAATTGCTACTAAAAGTGCAAAATTTTCCCAATCCTGTAAAGCAGTATTCTTAGTAAACCATGAGTCTAAGCTATCACGATCCATATGTCTAACTCCATTTTCAGTTTTTATAATAGGGTTTAACGCATATACATCATCTTTAAATCTCTCGTAATCTTCTATAGAAAAATCTCCATCTACGCGCATAATCTTATTTTCTAAACTAGAATCATTACTAGTTAAGCCTCTTAGCAATAATACCCTCAGTTTTTTGACATATTCTCCTTTTGAATTTTTAAAATGTAATTCTTCATGAGCATTTCTGTATCTTAAACTTCTAAGAAATAGAGGTTCAAGTTCTGGTAAACTCTTTTTAATAGACTCAACAGGAATTCTATTACCAGGATTAAGATCAGATGTCCTTTCTACAAAATATTCTCCTGATCCCTGATACGTATGAATAAGTGGGTTACCTCTTACAAGACTTTCCCCTGCCGAATGTTCAATATAAAACCCAATGACCATATCTAGCAGAACAGAACCTTATTTTAAAAACCTTGTGCCAAAAATCTTAAATTAGTTATACCTCTTCACCCCATTCCTAGGACACGTCTTAAACAGCACACATTTAGAACAACTAGGTACTGGAGCCTTACATACAGCTCTTCCATGCTCAATTATCAAATAAGTAAACTTAAACCACTTATCCTTAGGCAATATTTGCATTAAATCTTTCTCTATCTTTTCAGGGTCAGTATTCTTAGTTAAGCCAAGTCTGAAGTTAACTCTTCTCATATGAGTGTCAATAGCAATCCCTTCAACAATGCCATAAGCATTTCCTAATACTATGTTAGCAGTTTTCCTTGCAACACCTGGCAATTCTATTAGTTCTTCCATCTTATTTGGAACCTTGCCATTAAACCTCTCTGCAATTATCTTGCAACTATTTTGAATGCTTTTTGCCTTTGCCTTATAGAACCCAGTTGATCTAATCATCTGCTCTAGTTCATTAATATTAGCATTTGCATAATCTTTAGCAGTCTTATACTTCTTAAACAAAGCAGGCGTTACCATATTAACCCTTTTATCAGTACACTGCGCAGAAAGAATTGTAGCTATTAACATTTCTAATGAATTTGAAAAGTGCAAGGCTACTTTTGCATTAGGATATTCCTTGTTAAGCAGATTATAGATTTGCAATGCTTTTTGTTTTAGCTCCATAAATTTATAGAATTAATTTCAATATATTAATCTTATCAAAATTAGCTATTCTCCGCAACCTTTATAATACATAACTTAATCCACTTACCCCATTCTATGCCGAAGTAACTCAGCCTGGTATAGCTTACTAGCTATAGGCAATTAGAGTGATGCTCTCATAAGTCACTGGAAATTGATTTTCCAGGTCTTGCTTTGGGCAAGGCATAAGTCGGGAGTTCAAATAGATGATGTATAACTCATACAAATCTTTGAAAGTCTCCCCTTCGGCACTTATTTTTTTCTAATTTTAATAGGTCTAGCCCAAACACTTATCTCAGCCTCTTCTATAACCCTATCCAGAGACATCCTGACTTTAGCAGGAGCATTTGATATATAAGGAAACACAGTATGAAGATCTCTTGTATTTACATGTATATGATTTCTGGCATATGACTGAAAAGCAGTTATCTTTTTCTCGCTTGGCTCTCTTTTCTTTAACTTTGATATCATCCAAAGTCTTAAAGGATTTATTCCATCAAAATTCCCTCTTCTATAATTAAGATAAGCACTTCCCATGTCATCAATAATATTAGCAGTATCAATTTCAACTGCTCTTGCATCTTTATAATGAAACTTTACAAAAGGTTTAGGCTCATAAAAATATTCAATCCTTATTATTGTTTCCGGAAAAATAGATGGTGAAACATATAAAAAAGATTCATGAGGTCTAAAAAATCCATCTACAACCGAGCCTCTGGATTCAATCAATATTCGTATTTTAGGATTTAGCACATAAGCTACTTGTGCAATTAGTGCTCCTTCAACCCTAAAATAATATTTAGCATCCTTTACCTGTTCAGACAACATAATTGTCCCAGAAATAGGAATTTCTATACCATATTTCACACTGCCTCTCACCTCATACGAATGTCTCTCGCTGTAATTCTCAATTCTAGGCTCCTTAATACTTAAACTGCTTGCTATGCCTGAATGGCTTGGTAAACCAAATGCAAGTAAAGCAGCTATTACATTATAAGTGAAAGTTCTTCTATCCATCATTTTAAACGCCACGGCCCGGACTTTCAAACCGAAGGTTTGAACCTTCTAGCCTTTGAACCGAGAATCCCCGAAGGGAGCGGTTTGCTTTAGATGTTTTTAGCTGTTCGAGACCGCCGGAGTACCATTGTCCCACCGTGGCTTAACTCTGAAATAGTGTAAAAGCTTATATAATTTATGCTCTATCAGCTTATTATGCAATTCAAAAAGAAATATCTCTTCAATGCATTGTTAATATTCTTTCCTATTTCCATAATATTATGGTTAAATAGTATAAAAGGTGTTCCTCTATTTATAACTTCAATTCTCTCTTTAATACCAATTGCAAGGATTATAGGCAGGGCAACTGAAGATTTAACAATACAAACTAATCCAACTATTGGAGGTATTTTTAATGCAACCTTTGGCAATATTATTGAACTAATAATAGCAATACTTGCAATAAGAGCTGGTTTTATAGAGCTAGTTAAGGCATCACTAATAGGATCGATTATAGCAAACATTCTGCTTCTTATAGGCTTATCAATATTCATAGGAGGTTTAAAGTACAAAGAACAAAGATTTAACACTAAATCTGCTGGAGTTTCCTCTACTATGTTAATTATTGCAGTAACTGGAATGGCCATTCCTTCTATTTATTCAATAGCAACTGGCAAGGAAATAGCAGTCTTAGGCTATATAGTCTCAGTTATACTTGCAGTGATTTATATCGCGGGATTAATATTTGCTCTAAAGACCCATAAGCATTTATTTGATGTAGTAGAGACTTATAAAAGGGAAAAGATAAAGCCAAAATGGAGCATAAAGCAGGCTTCCATTATATTAGCTGTCTTTGTAGGCTTAGCTGCTTTGCAATCAGAGTTATTAATTACTAGCATTGAAGAATCTTCTCTTAAATTAGGTCTTACAGAAACATTCATAGGTGTAGTTATAATAGCTATTCTTACAAATCTTGCAGAGAAAACTACAGCTGTCCGGATGGCTCTTAAGAATAAAATAGATATTGCATTAGAAATAGGAACAAGCTCTGCAACTCAGATAGCATTATTTGTAGTTCCCATACTTATATTTATCAGCTTAATAATGGCAAGACCCTTTGCATTAGTCTTCAACATATTCCAGCTTATTTCCATGATCTTTGCTGTTATGATTGTTAACTACCTCTCTGCAGATGGAAGATGTAATTGGCTAGAAGGCGCACAGCTATTGACAGTATATATGATTCTAGTGGTGGCTTTCTTTTTTGTTTAGAAAGCCTTTACCATTACATTTTATCCAAAAACCGAAAATATTATATAATTGTAATGGTATCTATAGATTATGGATATTATAAAACGTAAAGATTACTACTATCTGGCACATTCTTTTAGAAAAGATGGCAGAGTTATACATAGAGAGAAGTATCTAGGCAAAGAACTCCCAAAAAATTTAGATGCCATAAAAGAAGCATTTTTAAGAGAATGCCTGCAGGAAGCTGTATTTCAAAAGTTATATAAAATAAAGCAAAATTTCAAAAAAGAATGGAGGGGCTATCCAGAATCCATAAAAAAGAAGATTTTGATTGATTTTTCTATAGATTTTACTTATAATACTAATGCTATTGAAGGCTCAACTATAAGCCATGATGAAACTGAAGACCTTATAAAACAAAAAATAGCTCCCAATAAGCCTTTAAGAGATATACAAGAAACACTTTCTCATTCAAAGGTATTTTTTAAAGTCTTTAATGAAGATAAGAAATTATCCTTAAACCTTATTCTTAAATGGCATCAAGAGTTATTTAGTGAAACTAAGCCAGACATTGCTGGAGAATTAAGAACCTATCTAGTGAAAGTCGGAAATTACTTAGCTCCAGATTGGCAAGATGTCTTTAATTTAATGAAAGAGTTCATTATATGGCACCAAAAAAATGAGAAAATCATGCATCCAATAGAGCTTGCAGCAAGAGCACATTATAAATTTGAAAAGATACATCCCTTTGGCGATGGAAATGGCAGAGTTGGGAGGTTAATTATTGTATATGTTTTAAAGAAATACGGATATCCTATGATTATTATAGAATATAAGAAAAGAAAATCATATTATCATGCTTTATCAAAAACAGAAAACGACTTCTTGACCTATTTTATAAGGAGATATCTTAAATTTCACCAGAAATATTTAAAATAATAAGCGCTCCTGCCGGGACTTTCAATCTGAAAGATTAAACCTTCTAGCCTTTGAACCCGGGTCTCGGCCTTTCTCTAAGCCTCGAGAGGGCCGAATGATTGGCCGCTACACTACAGGAGCACATGGCAAACTATTTACAAGGCTTTTATTAAGTTTGTGGTATATTGCACAAAAATTTAAAAACCTATTATAATCTTTATATCTTGTGAAAAGGCTTTATGTTGCTGCAGGAGGAATGGCATTACTAATAGCCAGTTATATTAGCTATCAAGCTTTATCTATTGTTATAAATCCTTATATACAGAACACTAGACTAAAAATAATAGAACTGGAAAGTAGATTCAAAAACTCTGAAAGTTCTACACGACATTATACAAATGCTTTAAATGAATTCGCTGAAAAGCACAGAAATAATCCAGAAGCTTACAAAGCAGCACTTGAGGCAATGTTAAGAGCAGCCCTTAGAGAAGTAGAAGAGAAAAGAAGCAAAGAGGGATATCCCAATTTAGAGGATATACAAAATTTTAGCCTAGGCTAAATGCCACAAAGTTTAAAAATAGATTAGAAATTACAGAGTATATGGAACAAACTAGAGTACAACCTACAGAGCCTATAAACCCTTTTCCATATTTTACTAGATTTTTAGAAGAAAGATTAGGTAGCACCATCTTTTATAGACATACTTTGGATAGGCCTTCCTATAAAACTAGACTATACGGAGTGGCTTTAGTCCAAGAAGATCATTATAAAGTATTCTGGATTTATCGAACAAGACAAGCTCGTTTTGGATTCCCACTATCTACTACTAAGAGATTTCTCGGAACAATAGAAAATGTACTAGAAGGTCCAGCCAATGATTTAGATCACTTCGATACCAGAACAACAGACTATGATGGAAAATTACCTATTAAAGGAAGATTAACTTTATTTAATAGAAAAATCAGAGTTACAGAACATCCAGAAACTCATGAAGCTGATTTACCAGTAATAAGAAAAATTAGACAACCACGGTTTTATAAAGAAAAATTGCCTAGATGGATTTTTGCTTATGTAATGAGTCCAGAAGAAAAAGTACCCACAACTAAATCCTAGCTAGTATCAATATTCTCTCCATAAGGATGTATTAATTTCCATCCATTCTCTCTTTTCTTTAATGTATAAGTGCTAGTAAAGTCTCTCTTTCCAGTTTTCAGCTCCATAGTAATTTTATATTCTGCACCAGCTTCACTGCCAGTATTATAGCTTTCTTTAACACTCTTAACCTTTATAGAATTACCTTGCTGGAAATATTGTGACATATATTTACTAAAAGTCTCTAAATCCTTTGCCTGCTCATCAATTTTCTTGAATCCATCGCTAATAAGCTGATATTGTGTCTTATAGTCTTTATTATTCCATGATTCAAAATACAGCTTTACTACTTCTTCTGGTGTTAGTTCACTTACATCTTTGCTAGAAGTTTGACTTACAGTTTGATTTGTGCAAGCAGCTAGAAATAAAAAAGATAAAATAATTAATGTATAATACCCCCTAACTTTCATCTTAACTTTTACATAATTTGTAAAGATATATAAAGATTTCCTTTAAGTTATCTCATAAACTATATTGACAGATGCAAAAACATCTAACTTCTCAGGGCTTATTATTGTCTCTGATGCAACAGCCTTTTCTAACAATGCAGTTCTTGGAAACTCAAATGGCTGATAATAGAAGCTGGACTCTGAAATGCTAATTGGCTTTCTTAATCTTACTCCAGCATTTCCAGCTAACACATCTGCCTTTTCTTTTGCATCCTTAGAAGCAAGAACCATAGCCTGCTGCTTTATTTCCTTCTCTTTCTCTTTAGTTAAACCAAAAGAGACTCTTTCAATATCATTTGCCCCATTCTCAACTGCTAAATCTATTATTTTTCCAGCTTTATCCAGCTCCTTTGTGGTTACCTTTAATACATTTATCACTTCATAACCAATTAATACTTGCTTTGACTTTCTAATATTAACTTCAATAATGTCCTCATACTCATATTTAGGATAAATAGCGAATTGAGAAGTTTCTATATCACTATCTTTAATACCCTCATTCTTTAATGCATCAATTACCTTACTTGTTACCCCACTATTTTTATCTCTGGCTTCCTGAGCAGTCTTCTCCAAAGTAACAATCTTAACATAAACCTCTACCTTATCTGGCTCGACAGTTGAAGTAGCACTTCCAGAAACACTTAATCTATTTTTATCTTCTAATGACTTTTGTTTAATATCCAAAGCAAGGACTAGAGCTATAATAACTAAGCCTATTGCTAGGATAGTTGAGATATAGTTGGGTTTTTCCACGCTAAATAAGCGGATTTATATCTTGTTTATATATGTTGCGAATAAACAAATTTTTATACTGATAGAATATATGCTTATATACTATAATTAGATAAAGTCTATAAAAATGCAAAATATTTAAATAGCCTTGTATATTCTTACAGATAATGGGGGTATACTTATCAAAATTAATAAGAATAATTATATTTTTAGTTGTAATAATGTTCCTATTGGGATGTTCTAAAGGACAAATTGTTGGAGAAGCTACAGTTGATTTATCAACCCAACAACCAATTGTCAAAGAAAAATCACCAGCAGAAATTATAAGTGAAATTCATGATATTGATCTAGAAACTAGTGTACTTTATAATAACTTTAACAAGGATTATACTAGATATACTGAGGAAGCGCCTTCATCAATAACAGTGGAAGGTCTTAAAACTGCACAATTATATGCAAACAAGTCAGCTAAATCAGGAGCACTAGCATTAGAAAAATTTGATGTTCTCCTTTCAAAAATTAATGAGAATAAAAATAAAAGTTTTAATTCTCAACAAAAAGCATATATTGATAAATTAGAATTAGCGAGCATTAACTATAAGAGTGTAATTACTAATAACTTAAAATTCATAGAGCAAGATTTGAAGTCTACAACTTTTGGAACTTATAATGAATTGTTCCTTGAAAACTATAAAGATATTATCCACTCGGTTATCAAGTTACCTATATATGACAAGGATAGAAACTGGAAGGCATTAAATGAAGAGCTGGATAAAATGAAAGCAACTTTTAAACCAATGAGAGATGAATTAGCTATAATGAAAGAACAGATTCAGTTTAAGTTTCTTGACAAATATGAAAAGTTTATAACATTAATGGAACAGTATATTGATAATAGTGCAATAATAGTAGCTAAAAAGCAAGAAGGCAGATCAGTATCCCAAGAAGAAACAAACGAAGCTGATATTCCAGGGTATCAAGCATTAGAAATCTTTAAACCTGATAAGGAAGGCTTCATATATGTAGAAGGTGAAATAGACGAATTAAGAGCTTACTATAGAGAGAA
>CAZRPY010000008.1:0-25772 GCA_964602245.1 uncultured Methanosarcinales archaeon | reverse complement strand
AGAGAGAATACTTTACCTTTTCAGGATGCGTCCGAAGAGTTCTATAACAAGGCTGACACTTATTATAGTGAAACACAACTACTTTACGAACAGCTTTTGAAGAATCAACCAGTTAATGCTACTTCTTAAATTTTTATAGTATAATAAAAAATCGCCGGACCGGGCAATACATAGTTTTGTGTAAAAAAATAGGATATCACTCTTCTTTTCTTAACTTTCCCATTAACCTAATAGCATTCTTAATACTATCAGCAGGAAGCTTTTCTATTGAAAACACCCCTTTAAAAGAGTTCTTGAAATTGTCGCTTTCAAAAATTACAATCAGTTTATTAACGTTACCTTGAACTTCCTGTGAATTGCCAGCCTGTGTAAATTTAGCAACTGCATCAAAATCTATATTATGGGATAAAGCTACAATATCTCTCGCATCTGTTAATCTCCCTGCATGTATCTTTAAAGCAATCAACAATTCTTTGCTTGGAATTCTAGCAGTAATTGTTCTTTCTATCCCAGTAATCTTCTTAATTATTGAATTCTTATGCAACTGAGAAAAACTAAATGAGGCACTTGTTTGTCTGCTTGCTAGGCTACTAATCATTAAATCAACAGTAACAGGTAATTTGACTTTCTTTATATAACTCTCAAATTCTCCCTTATAGACATCTTCTAAATCTCTTCTTTTTGTTAATACAAAATGCTTTGCCTTTAGTAGTTCTTTACATAAAGGTAAATCCTTTTTATCAATACATATATCTGCATCAACAGAGAATCGGTGCATATAGGCAGATATCGCATACCCTCCAACTAATACGTAATCTAATTCAGCCTTATTAAAACTATCTAGAACATCAAAGATTTCATTTTCCCTTTCTATAAATGATCTCATCATTATTTTTCAGCGTATTGTAGTCCAAGCTTTAAGTTATATAACTCATCCAATATCTCTAAAGCAGGTTGGAAGTTAAATTCATATTGCCTAGCCCATGCAACGGTCTTGGATAATGGCAAAACAGGAATCTCATCACAAAACTCTTTTTCTATACTTTTACTTATTGTAATTACAAAGTATATTCCTTTTTTTCTTTGATTCTTAAATGTGTATGCTATTTTTAATCTTGAGAAAAATCTAGTCCAAGTAGGAATATCTTTTTCTAATATTTCTATAAAAATGGGATATGAATCTTTGCTCCTTCCGATATTATAGCCTCCTTTAGTCCAAATAAATACCGCATCAGTGTTCGTAAACATATACTCTAATCCTGCTAAATTTGGCAATACATATGCATCGCTCAAGCTAAAGTTTTCAGCAAACGTATTTTTAATAAATGTAATCATTGCTTTGTAAAAAGAGTGCTTTTTATATACGTAAATCTCTTGCTTCTTCCGCTTTATAACTCCTATCTTCTTTAACTCATATACCCATTTATAGGTCCATCCATAGGATTCCTGAATTTTCTTAGAGATCTGCCTAATCGAATCTCCATCTTTTGCAGCTATTATAATTTTTGCAATATAGGGATTTATTAAGTCCAACATATTATCATTATAGTGATAGCTTATATATAAATATTATGGATTATCCTTCTATCTACAACTAATTACCTAGCGATAAGAAAGCGCCGGGACTGGCAGTTGATAGTTTTTGTTACCTTTTAGTGTATTTTAAATAGAATTATACTATATCACACCAGCTCAACCTTACGCAATTTATCTTGGAATTGGGTTATTATTTTAAGTTTCTTGTGTTCTGATAATTCTTTGAACCAAACCTCATATCTTCGAGCTTCAGATTCTTTTGAAAACTCTCTAAAATATATTAGTTTATTATTCGGGTACTGCATTTTAATTTTAGCTAATCTACTATTAATTTCATGAGTATACCCAACTTTATATTTCTGACCATAAGACATAACATAAACAGTATGAATCTTACTTTGATCAATACTCTCGATGAAATAATGTTCAGAAGGTTTCATTTCTTCGTCTTTTACTAATCTCGAGAAGCAAGCATAACAATGGTCGTGATTTAATTTAGTAACCGTCTTACCACAAATTAAACAATCCCTCTTGTCTTTAGAAAAAAGTGGTTTTGATACAACTTGCTTAGATACTTGGAATCTTTTCATTTTAAGTGGGTATTTGTAAAAGACTTTACACTATTTAAAAGCTACCATAATTAAATATATCCTACCCTACCTACAACTATCTCTTAGATTTAGATTTTTTGGATTTTTCAATTTATTCAGTATAAAATTGGACACTGACCTTTTTAAAGATTAAAATTTATTAATCATATATTCTCCTCGAATATCTTTTAAAAAGTCTCATTTCATTAACCATTTCAAAAACAGGATTATAAAAAGTTTTTATGTCTGGCAGAAAAAGGAAACATCTAACAAGCATTTCTTTAAGAATTTCAATTTCTTTGTCAGAAAATTGAATTGATAATTCAATATAAGACATTAATAACTCCCTTTGGTTTTCTATTAATTCTAATTTAGGAAAAGAAGTTTTATATTTCTGTTGCATTTTTTCTATAAAAGAAATGTCCTTATCAGTCAAGTCCTCTCTTCTCTTTAAAGCATCACCAACCATAAATTTAATTTCTTGCCTTTCACTATGCAAAGTCATGGTAGGCCCTAAAGGTCTTATAACTTCGGCATGCTCAAAATATTTATTCCTTATTTGTCTCAATATTTTATATTTAGGCTTATAAGCAAGAATTTTGGGTTTTATACTCAAAGTATTAGGTATAGAATGCTTATTTATTCCGTAAAAATTATTAACAGAGCCATTAGATACTCTAATAGATAATAAATCCAGAAATATTACTAAATGAATGCAAATATCCTCATAAATAAAGCCTAATTTTTTTGAGCTCTCTACGAAATCATTAACCAATTTTTCTTTTGGCCTTCTATCCATTTGCCTGAAGAGTTTTTCATTTATTCCTATTATCTTTTTAATAGCTCTAATATATTGAGGTATTAGAATAGATTCTAAATGAAACCATTTATCATAAAGCCTATCCCTAAATTGCCATGACATTGGATTAATTCTACCTTTTTGGGCCATATTTAAAGAAAGTCGGAACATAAAGATAAATCTTTTGTCCGATTTATTTCTTATATTATCAAGTGAAGAGATAAACTAAGATATTAAGATAATATCTAATTACATAATATAAGAGTATAAGAGTATAAGAATATAAGAGATAATATAATATATTAATAATAATAATAGTATAATAATATAATAGAATAATAGAATATTGAATAAGAATAGATTATATCTTATAAGTTATATTGATTAAATAAAAGCTGAATTAGTGAGTATTGCTTTAAACCTTCTACAATTCAATTATAGAAGACATTTATATTTTTAATAGGAAAAAGACTTTAAAGCAATATTTTTCTTACAGCAGGCTTCTAATACAATTAGAAAGCCATTCTAAAAAGGAAATCTTTTTTAGGAACTGAGCCGAAACAGCCAGAACTTAGCATGATTACTTTAGAATAATTAAGCTATCTTTGGGCGCCCAAGTTAACAAAGATAGAGAGGAACATAGTTAAATTAGGGCAACAAAGTTATAGCTGGGCTGTTTCGGAATCTGTTTATTGATCCTTTTTAGGAAACAAATCAACATGCTCCAAGTCTTTTCTGTAAATTGCATACTCACCAATTCGCCCTTTAGATTCTAAGGCAAATAGTTTCACAGATTGAGCAAGCTTACCCTCTGACTTAACATTAAACAGAATAATGTTAATCTTCTTACGGCCTGTTGAAGTTGCATTGTCTGTATATAAAACTCCTACTTGCCTGTCTGGCATCAATTCTTTCAGTTTTTGCATTATAACCACGCTCCTACTCTTAGATTTCCAAATTTTGAAGGGCAATCGCAAGGCTCTTCAATTTGACACTCTACACAAGTGCCACAGTAAACACAATAAACTCTTTGTGTCTCAATTAAATTGACTCGTATCAATGTTTTCATTTTTCTTGTGCGTAGCTTTAGAGTAGCGGATTTTTACTATTCGCTTCGCTCAAGGGAGGGACGAGCCTCCCATCGCTCGCGAATAGACGCCCTTTCATGGCTAAAAAATCTCGCTAACGGAGTAACCATGTTTATATTAGGGGTTTGGTTTTGTTTATGGAAGCAGTTTGTATTCATTGTATCGTGGCTGGTATAATGTGCCAGTACGTTTTAAATAATTCCTTTCTTGTTCTGATAATATCTCATCTATTGCGTCTGCATTATTAGGCAGGTCAATAACATGCCTAATTTTAGACAGAAGCATATTCTCATGAGTTAAAGGAGGATCTTCTTCGAAGAACTCTACTTTAAGATTATAAGGTTTCTTTTCTGCTTCTGATAAGCCTCTAATATCAAATATAAATCGCCACTCAATTGAATTACAGCTTTGGCAAACTTTTCTATGAATAATCTTACTAACAATAAAATTCTCGCCAAAAGTTTGAATCATGCGTATATGTTTTGTTGATACAAAATAATCCACTAAAGCATCAGAAGAAAAAATTGTATGACCCTTAGTAACATATTTAGAAAGATATTTTATAGCTCCTTCAGCATTACCTCGCCATTGAAGAATATGAACAATTTTACTGTCCTTTGTTACCTCATTCCAAATTTTTGATAATTCAGCTTGTGGAATGTAAGAGCCATCATAAAGAATATGCATATGCAAATGAAATCCATTACCTTTTTCAGTAGTCTCTTTAACAATTATACCCTTATTGAATTTATAACCTAATCGTCTTAAACGCTTAGTAAAAGAATTAAAATAAAGAGTTAAATGCCTATAATCTGATTTAGTTATAGCTTGAAGATTCTTTGTTGTGAGAGTAAGAAATTTTATTTTGCCAAAAGATTCCAAATAAGGAGTAAATAGTTCCATAAACTTAATAGAGCGCATTTTCATACATTCATGGCAGAGCTTATTCTTACAATATTGTTTATTCTTTGTATAACTTTCACAGTTAAGACATTGTAAATAAAATTCATTCTTACCACAATTCTCTATTCTTTCAGCTACTTTACTCAAGCCTCGTTCATTAAACAATTCTTTAAGTTTTTGTTCCATATGATCCTCAATACTTTTCGGAATGAAGAGTCTTTTTGGGCTTTGCCCTTGTTAAAAGCCAAACCACGCCGAAAAGCAAAAAAAGCCTAATTTAACAAAAGGCTTTTTCTATCTTCATATGATAGTTCTGCTCTATGCTTTTTAACAGCCTCAATTTTCTCATTAAAGGCTTCTTTAACAAATTCAGCAAATCTTAAGTTATGCTGTAATTTGAGATATTTATCATGTTCACGCTCATGAAAGCCTACTTTAATGTAATACCTTTTAGCCATTTTATTTAATCTTAGCTATTTCTCTATTTCTGTTAGAGTAACATCAACATAGGTATTTTCATCTAACCCAAAGCCTTCTATAACATCATTAGGGATTTCAAAATAATATTCACCATTAATCTCTTTTATAGAAGCTTCAAATTTTATTGATGGTGTTATAGCTTCCTTATTTTCAATAGATTTATTTTTTTTCATAAAACACCTCCTTGGTTTTGTTGATCTTCTTCTTTGAAGAAGTTTCAATAGCTGAAAGAACAAGTTCTACCCATTTTAGACGAGGTAAACTATCGCTTTGCTCCATTTTTCTTTAAAAGCCTCACAATTATATCGTTATATGTATCGCCTTTTGAGCCTAACCCATCAAGCTTTTCTTTAGTAATTCTTTTCAAAACAATAGTAGTTGTTTCACGCATATTAAGCATAAATGGCATAGCTAATATATAAATTTTACGTTAATTTAATGGAAATTAACATTAATATGTGAAAACAACAATAAGAAAGGTTTTTATATATCAAATATAATCTGCATAATACATATGCCCAAAAAGAAATATAACTTTGTTTCTGTAAGCATGCCATCATGGCTTATTAAAGACATTGATGACATACTCATAAAAAATAGAAGAAAGGAAAGTAGAGCATCTTTTATTATTCAAATGATAGATATAGTTCTAGACCAAGAAGCTTATAGGGTAGAAATTATAAATGAAAAAAGAGAAAATCCTTCATGGAGAACACAAAGACATATTGCATATACCTTATTAAAAAAAGAGCCAAAACCAGAAAAACGGGACTACTTGCTTCTTGTTATCAAAGAACTAACAGCAAAAATAGAATCAGGAGCAAGAACTAATAAAAATTATTTTCCAGAAGATATTAAAAAATTTATACATGGAGAAAAATTTAATGAAGCAATGAAAGAATTACAAAAACATACAAATACTAAGTTCTAAAATCATGAGATTTTTATTAATTGTTCTAATTCCTTATCGAGTCTGTATTTTTTAGTTTTTGATGATATTTCTTTTAATAGTTTAGGGTTGCTTTTAAGCAAATTAACTAGAACATCATCTGATTTAATAAGCATATATTCAATACGCTCAAAGCGATTTTTAAGTGCATTATAATCATCCTGTATAGACTCTATTCTTCTTATTTGAAGTTTTTCTCGTTCTTTACTTTCTTGCAATTCATGATTAATCTTGCTAATCTCAAATTGCTGTACTTTTGTTTTTGGTCTATGCCTATCAATTGCCAAGAAATTAACGTATTTGTCAATTTCTTTAGAACTCGGCTTATGCCCTAATCGTGCATTAACCTCATCAGTTGTCCAGCCTTTTTGCAATAAATCGCAGGCCATGCCACTTCTCAAATCTTTCCATGTAACAGGCTCACCATTAGGGATACATTTAACACCGCTACGCTCCACTGCTCTAACTATCATCATTTTGGCAGAAGGATAGCCAAAATCAAATAATAAATCATCTTCTTTTAGATTGCGTAAATGCTGATCTAAAAACTCTACTGTTTCAGGATAATTGGTTATTTCAGAGCGAGGCTTCCTATTTCTCTTTAAAATTTCACGTTTTAGATTAACCCTATCCTCAGGCTCTTTAGTATCTGGATTTTCCTGTCTTGTAAAATCCCTTTTTCTGAGCTTTAGCAAAGAGTTTATGTTTTCGCCTATATCCCAAGCTAACCAAAATAATAATTTTTGGTGAGGCTTGTAAATATTGTTTGCTATTTTTCTGAAATCTTCTTCTCTGATAAAGCGAACATCTTTATCTATGCGACCATTATATTGTATGATCTCTTTGGCTAAATCAAGCTTGCCAGCCATCTTGAAAAGTGTACTCTTAAAGACTTTGCTATAATAAGAATCAGTTAAATTTTCATAAGGCTGTCCATTCTTGCGTTTTATTAAGCCATCTTCTAAACCATCATACACTAGCTTAATATCGTTTCTCGTAATTTTGGTTAATGGTTTATTTCTAAACCATCTATTTATATTTTTGAATTTTTGAGTATAGCCATAAAGCGTTTTATATGCTGAATTGTCTAGAAATCTAGCATTATTGATACGTTTTAATTTATTCTCTTGAAATTCAAAGAATTTCTCAAATAATACTCTATTTTCTTTACAAATTGCAATATCAGAAAGGAGCTTTATTTTAGCTACTTCATACCTCTTCTTAAAATCTGAATCATGCATAAAGGCAGGTTTATAGAGGAACTAATATTTAAGGCTTTTCCAAAAGGTAACAAAAAGTATAAGCGCCGGGACTGGGACTTTCGCACACAGCAAAGCATAAGACGCATCGCATCTAATGTGTTAAGTCAGGCAACGAAGCCTAACTATTGCCATGTATTTGAACCCAGATTCCCAAAGGGACAAGCTTTCCAGGCCTACACCAAAAGGTATTGCTAAAAACCATTTGTTTGCGCTCTACCAGGTTAAGCGATCCCGGCTTAAGAAAGCTAGATAAAAAGACTGTATATAAATCTTATCGTTAAATGCGTCGCAGACTAATGGCATGCTATATTAGTTCAGCTAGTATCGCTAGATAGAGTAAATTACATATTTGCTTAGACTTTAATAAAAACTTTAGTTGCAAAGTAAAATATATTCGAAATTTAATTATTAGCAAGTATAAGTTAGAAATACAAAATAAATTCTTAACTCCAATACTACACACACTATAGGTATCAGATAATAAATTCTTGAATTCCATTTGCCACAGGCGTCTAATTTTATGGCTCTGAATCTTAAATAATATGTTTAACCATTTAAACACAAACTTATTTATATTACATTCTTTTAAATAAATCCTATGGAAAAAGACATAGTCTGCATGAATTGCTATGCAATGTTAGATAGAGTTGCAAAAAGACTAAAATTAAGTGAGACAGAGATTGACATTCTTACCATCCCTAAAAGATCCTTCACCTTTAGCTTTCCAGTCCAAATGGATAATGGCAAAACAAGAATCTTTACAGGATTTAGAGTTCAGCATAACAATGCTAGAGGACCTACAAAAGGAGGCATAAGATTTCATCCTGATGTTGATTTAGAAGAGGTTAAACTTTTAGCATTTCTAATGACAATAAAATGTGCAGTTTTAAATTTACCATTTGGAGGTGCAAAAGGTGGCATTATTGTTGATCCACATACTTTATCAAAAACTGAGTTAGAGAGGTTAAGCAGAGAGTACATGCGAGAGACTTTTAAGTTTCTAGGCCCTGCAAATGATATACCAGCTCCAGATGTTAATACAACACCACAGATAATGGCATGGATGTTAGACGAGTATGAAAAAATAACAGGTAAACATGCTCCAGGTTTAATAACTGGTAAGCCAGTTGAGATTGGAGGCAGTCATTCAAGGGACATCTCAACCTCATTAGGAGGCATAATAGTACTGAAAGAGATTATTAAAGATAAAAATATTAGTCAAAAGGATATAAAAATAGCAGTTCAAGGTTTTGGGAATGTTGGAATGAACATAGCTGAAATACTCTATGAGCAAGGCTATCAAATAATTGCAGTAAGTGACTCAAAATCAGGCATTTATAATGAGCATGGTTTAGATATAAAAGCTGTTATTGAGCATAAAAACAAAACAAATTCTATGAAAAATTTTACAAATGCTGAAGAAATAACAAATAAAGAGCTTTTAGCATTATCTTGTGATGTATTGATCCCAGCAGCACTGCATGACCAAATAACAAAAGATAATGCAGGTAAAGTTAATGCAAAAGTTATTCTTGAAATGGCCAATAGACCTATTACACCTGATGCTGATGAAATTCTTGACAAAAAGAATGTTCTAGTTATTCCAGATATTTTATCTAATGCAGGTGGTGTTGTTGTTAGCTATTTTGAATGGGTACAGAACTCAATGAACTATTACTGGACAAAAGAAGAAATACTAGCAAAACTTGAAGAATACATGATTAAGGCTACAAAAGAGGTAGAGAAAACAGCAGAGGAATTTAATTGTAGCTTAAGAGAAGCAGCTTTCATTAATGCTATCAATAAAATACTATATGCAGAAAGGTTAAGAGGAGTGTTGAAATAAAAGTATTAAAGCAAAGGTTCAGAGGGCATTAAAAAGAACCCAAATTCAATAAAATTTATAAATATCAACAACTTCTTAAATATAAAATGAACGTAAGAGAAGTCCTAGCTATGTTTCCTGAATTGCCACGGTCAACTTTGGAATTTTGGGAGAGGGAAGGTCATATAGCACCTCGTAAAGTTCTGTTAAGGAAGCACTATGGTAGGAGAGAATATAGTGATGAAGATATAGAAAAGATTAAGCTACTCAGGGAAGCTCGTCATCGTACAACTCATTATGAAGGCTTAGCTGAGAGAGTGCGCCGTATCGAGAGCATTGTTTTAGATAAGCCTAGAGCAGATAGCGGTGATAGATTTGCTGATTATTTGGGTATGGCAACTCAGGAAAAGTATATGTAAAATTAAAAATCAAGACATATTCTTAATTAACATCACCAACTCTTCTCTCTTTTCCTCAACCAATCCCTTTGACTTAGCTTCTATATTTAGCCTAATAACAGGTTCTGTATTACTAGCCCTTAGATTAAACCACCAGTCATCAAACTCGACTGTAATTCCATCAATATGCAATATTCTTTTTGCCTTATTCTTATATCTCAGTTCAACCTCTTTTATTACTTTTTCTTTATCTTCAACTTCAAAGTTAATCTCTTCTCCGCCATAATAAGTCATTAAAGGCTCTACTAATTCTGAGAGTTTCTTGCCAGTCTCTGACATTATATTTAAAATATAAATTAAAGCAATAGTAGCATCCTCAGCACACCAGAAATCCTTAAAGAAGAAATGGCCAGTTTTCTCACCGCCAAATAATGCTTTCTCTTCTTTCATCTTTTTCATTATAGATGTTCTGCCTGCTTTCCATAACAAAGGTTTGCCATGATTATTTAAAATAAAATCTCTTACTCCCCAGCTAGTTCTAACCTCATAAACTATCCTAGCTCCCTTGCTCTTTTTTAATAGGTGTCCAGCAATTATTCCGGTAATAATATCCCCTTCAACTATATTTCCCTTCTCATCAATAAAACCAACTCGGTCAGCATCACCGTCAAATGCAGCCCCTAAATCAGCTTTTTCTTTTAATATTGCTTCTTTCAAATCCTTTAGATTCTGGTATTTCATAGGATTAGGCTCATGATTAGGAAAAGTAAAATCCACTTTATAACATAATTTCTTTGGATTAATTCCTAATTTGCTAAAAACTTTAGGCGTAGAATAAGCAGCCATACCATTGCCAGCATCAGCCACTATCTTGAATTTTTTCCATTTCTTAGCGAAACTAGTAATTTTTCTGACATAATCCTGCATAATCTCTTTTTTCCTAATTTTACCTGTTTTCTTAGATTTGCTATACTTATTTTTCTCAAATATATTTTTTATCTCTTCCATTCCAAACCCTGCTCCAATAGGCACTACATTTTTCTTATACAATTTAAAGCCATTATACTGCGATGGATTATGTGAAGCACTTACCATTATCCCAGATTCAAACTTATAATGACCAATAGCAAAATAAAACATTGGAGTTGAGCACAATCCAATATCTATAATCACTGCACCTTGCTCTGTTACGCCTTTAACTAATGCTTTGAATAAAGAAGGAGAACTTAGCCTTGCATCTCTGCCAATAGCAACCTGCTTGCATTTTAGATATGTAACAAAAGCCTTGCCTAGCTTATATGCAAACTCTTCATCTATCTCAGAAGGATAAATACCTCTTATATCATAAGCTCTGAAGACTTCTGGAAGCATAGAAAATCTAATGTTTTACCTATCTTTATAAATGTTATTAAAGAGGGTTTCATAATAACATATGCAGACACAAAGTATTTATATGATAAAAATTTAGTGGCTTTATGAATAATCCTTTATTTGAGCATGATGTTACTCTAGAGCAAAGAGTTGCGATAAAAGCACATCTAAGTGCAGGGAGATTATTAATGCAGTTACACCGCACTGGTGTGTACAATGCTGATACTCAAGCTGAAGCAATTATAATTAATACAATTGAAGAAACTTTTCCAGATGACGACTTTTTATCCGAAGAGAAAGGGCTCGTCGCTAAGAATTCAAACCGTAGATGGGTTATAGATCCATTGGATGGAACAAATAAATACTACGATAGAAAAGGTCTAAATCACGAGAAAGGAGAATTTCCTTTTACAATTGGTATAGCTCTAGAGATTGATCAATTAGTGATACTATCTTCAGTATACCATCCGCAAAGAGAAGAGCTATATTTAGCGCTCAAGGGAAAGGGAGCAAAATTGAATGGACAGCCTATGAGTGTGAGTACTAAAGATAGGCTTAAAGATGCTGTACTCATGTCACATATTTCCACTAGGAAAGGACCAGATGAACGAACACGGAGTGCAATCGAAAGGATTCAACCAAGAACGGATTATAGGATATTGAGGTATGGTTCTGGACTGGCTCAACTATGTTATGTAGCGACTGGAAGACATGACGGTTTTTTTAATGCTGATACATATCTTTGGGATATTCAACCAGCGACTCTTCTAGTTGAAGAAGCAGGTGGACGTGTAACAGATATATATGGCAATAAAATCACTCGTGATTCAAGGTCAATTCTTGCAACTAACGGTAAAATACATGATGAAATGCTAGAACAGTTAAAAGGGTTTTAATAGAGTCTTGTCTTCTAGAATAAGATTCTTCTTAGATAAATATATATATATTCATTGTAATGGTATATCTATGAATAGTTCCTTAGCTAAAAAAGTATCAACTGGGGTTGTAAAAGAAGCGGGAAATCTATTAATGAGAGGACTAAATAAGGTAAAGAAAGTGTCCTTTAAAGCTAAAAGCGATATTCTGACGGACTTTGATATAAAATCTGAAAAAATAATACTTAATAGAATTAAAAAGGTTTTTCCTACACATAATATTTTATCTGAAGAAGAGGGGTTTATTGATAAACATTCAAAATACACATGGGTTATAGATCCTATTGATGGAACAATCAATTATTATCATGCAAATGCTCCTTTTAGAATTGGCTTATGTTTGCTGAAGAATAAGAAACCAATAATTGCTACATTATACAATCCTATCAAGAAGGAATTATATTTCGCAGAAAAGGGAAAAGGTGCAAAACTTAATAATAAAAATATTCATGTAAATAATAACTCTAAACTTGAAAATTCTGTAGTAATGACACATTTGTCTTCTAAAAAAGAGGCAAGAATAAGAATAATACATGCTTTAGAGAATATTTTCAGCAAAACATTGCAGATAAGGATGTTTGGTTCTGGACTGGCTGCCATGTGTTATGTTGCAAGTGGAAGATTTCATATTTTTTTTAATGCTAAAACATCTCCTTGGGATATTCTGCCAGGTGCCTTATTAGTTGAAGAAGCAGGTGGAAGAGTGACAGATATTTATGGTAATAAAATTACGTTAGATTCTGACTCTGTTCTTGCAACAAATGGTAAAGTACATAGAGAAATGTTAAAATTGTTGAGAAATGTTTAGAATAAACTCATTTGGTTTTTATTTATAAATGTTTGGGAGTATATTTCTACCTACACCCTCCCTCAGGACATGGATTACATAGCAATGGAAATCTTGAAAACAGATAAAAAATTTAAATTAATAAAGTATATAAAAAAAACAAGACATTAAGAAGAGAAGTG
Source organism: uncultured Methanosarcinales archaeon (assembly GCA_964602245.1). Lineage (GTDB taxonomy): Archaea > Nanobdellota > Nanobdellia > Woesearchaeales > JACPIF01 > JACPIF01. The sequence goes on along the minus strand of CAZRPY010000008.1, from coordinate 12,667 downwards.
ATGGAGAAGTATGTAAAATTTTATGTAAACCTTAAATCAAGAGTTAAGGTATTTGATACCAATGGAGAAATGGAATTATTATCTTATAATATAATAATGAATTATAGCTTATTGCCTATTCAATTAAAGTTGTGAAGATATAGTTTATTAGCTTTCCATCATTTCTATTTCAATATTCAATCCCTCAGGTATAGGAACTCTCATTACAAGTCTTAAAGCCCTTTCATCAATTCCTAGATCTATAAGCCTTTTATGAACTCTCATCTCATACCTTTCCCAAGAAGCCTTGCCATCACCACCTGGACTTTTCCTAGTGGTTACTCTTAAACGTTTAGTAGGAAGAGGTATAGGCCCTCTCATGTCAACCCCAGTTTTATCTGCTATATCTTTTATATAATTACATACCTCATTTATCTTATTTATATCAATACTTGCTAATTTTATTCTAGCTTTAGGCATTCTTCATCACGTATATATCATTTCAAAATCAATTTCTATTTTTAATTTGCATTACGGTTGCGAACACGCAACTTACTTGTCCGCTAGTGCACTATACATATTTGATTAGCGAACTACCCGCACAGCCTTCGCAGAAGGCGTCGTTAATGCAAGTTATATTAACGTATATCGCAATAGGGGTTTGCTTCATGATAAGCCAAGTTTACCATGATCAGTTATAAGAACTGATTAAGGCTTTATCTTTATTCTTTCTTCACCAAGTCAATACACATACCAGCTGCTACTGTCTGCCCTGAATCTCTCACAGCAAACCTAGCTAATTGAGGTATATCCTTTTGCCTTTCAATAACTAAAGGCTGGATAGGCTTAACCTTAATGATAGCAGCCTCTCCATTCTTGATGAAATCAGGCTTTTCCTGTATTGTTTCACCAGTTCTAGGATCTAGTTTCTTTACTATCTCTGTTATCTGGCAAGCTGCTTGTGCAGTATGGATATGGAACACAGGTGTATAACCAGCTGTGATAACCGTAGGATGATTTAATACAACTATCTGTCCAGTAAACTCAGATGCTACATTTGGAACATTGTCTAAATGTCCAAGCACATCTCCTCTGGCTATCTCTTTCTTATCAATACCTCTTACATTAAATCCAATATTATCACCAGGCTCTGCCTGCTCCATCTGCTCATGATGCATCTCAATGCTTTTTACCTCTCCTGTAACTCCCTTGCCCTGTCTTGCAGGCATAACAATAACCTTATCACCAACCTTCATAATACCAGTCTCAACTCTGCCAACAGGCACAACTCCAATACCTGTTATATTATAGACATCCTGTATAGGCAACCTTAATGGCAAGTTGACTGGCTTTTCAGGCTCCTTAAAAGTATCCATAGTTTCTATTAATGTGCTTCCCTTATACCAAGGCATGTTTTCTGATTTCTTAACCAAATTCTCCCCGTTTAATGAAGCAAGAGCTATAAAGGGTATTGTATCTGGGTTATAACCAACTGATTTTAGTAAAGTAGAAACCTCAGCCTTAACCTCATTAAACCTTTTCTCATCATACTTTGCCATGTCCATCTTGTTGATGCCAATTATAAGCTGGTTAACTCCAAGAGTTCTTGCCAAGAAAACATGCTCTTTAGTTTGTGATTGTACCCCATCTCCTGGGTTTGCAGAAACAATAAGAACTCCAGCATCAGCCTGTGCAGCTCCAGTAATCATGTTTTTGATAAAATCTCTATGCCCTGGAGCATCAATAATAGTAAAGTAATATTTAGGAGTTTCAAACCTTCTATGTGCTAGATCAATTGTTAAACCTCTCTCCTGCTCCTCTTTTAACTGGTCCATTACAAAGGCAAACTCAAACCCAGATTTACCAAGCTCTTTAGCCTTATCCTTAAGCTTTCTCATGCTCTGCTCATCAACATTTCCAGAATCATATAACAGTCTTCCAACTGTTGTTGACTTTCCATGGTCTACATGACCAATAAACACTAGGTTTAAATGCACTTTAGCTTTAGCCATTTTTGATTTAATCCTCCAATTTAACTTTTATTTTGATTAGCATAATTATAACTATCAATAATTGCAAAATCTACTAAAAGGAAACTTTAGAATAAGCTGAGTATATATAAATGTTACTGTTTTTAATATATAGATTATAAGGCTCTATTGCACCTTAGCATAATATTTATTGATATTTAGCAAAGTCCTCTTCTTTGACTTTTGCAAGCTCAAGAACTCCTTTTAATGTTCCTATCTTAAGTTCTTTATGATTAGGAACTACAGTACCAATTAAACCTATTCCTTCTGGAGATTCTTTACTAAGAACTATATGACTACCTTTCTGTCGAATTATTCTAAAACCAAATTTATTGCAAAGAATCTTTACACATTCTTTACCAGATATTTTCTTAAGTCTTGACAATTTCCTTCACTTCGAAAGTAGTAAGTAAAGGTGGAGAAGTTTCAACAACATAAAACTCTTCTAAATATAACTCAGTAGCTTCTTTTAAATTGTCAATAGCTTCTTCTATAGTAGCTCCTTGACTCACAGTACCTACTTCAGGACACTTTGCTACATACATATCTTCTTCCTTTTGAATTATCGCTGTTAATTTTCTCATAATTACTAATAAGATAGGCTTTATATTTAAAGATTGCGGGTTTAAAACTTTAAACATTACCCTACTTTGGCTTTATAGTAATTATCTCTCCATCTAATTCTAATACATAATTCCAATTCTTTTTTCCTATTTCTTCTGGTGTAAAACCGCAAGTCCTTAGATCTTCTTCTGAGAATATAGGTGTATTATATGAAATGCTAAATCTTGAATGATGCCTATCAAAAATAGGATTTAACTTATCACTATCTATCCGATGATCCCCATAAAGTATGTAGATAACATCCCCTACTCTTCTCATTCCATTACAACGAAGTTGTGCAGCCTGTAATTCTTGGTGCAACCTATCAACTAAACTGTCATTTGTCATTTCTTTGGAGAAGAAAGAGATTTTGCTTTTAAAGTTATTGTCTAATGTGAGAAAGGGAAATATTTACCTTTGCAACCTGTAAGATTCAATATCCTTTAGGAGAGGTGTTGGGTCAACTAGTAATCCTCTATGTGCATTTACTTTTATTGTAGGAACTACTGTAGATAAGATAAGAACTGCCAACTCGACAGCCGCTCTTTGCCCATTTTCATCCAATGCTTGAATCTTAAGTGTCAAAGTGTTATCCTTACTTACTACACTACTAATATCTTGGATTGAAGGTCTTGCTAATCGAGCATTCTGACATTGGTAGATTTCTGCATTTCGAGAAAATCGAAAAAGGTCTGCCACCGCTTCGCCTATTTTTGATGGGTTAAGTGGGTACATTTCTCCTCCAGAAACATAGGTTCTGACTTCAGTGGCACTTTGCATAAAAAGAACAAACTATATAAGACTATTTAAAGGTTTTGGCATTTATCAGTATGCTGCAAACTTCATATTCAAATACTTAAAAATAGACAGCATTGCCTTCACCCCCTCACCAGCTGCAACATTAATCTGTTTCTCAGGAACGTTAGTAACATCTCCTGCTGCAAATATTCCTTGAATATTAGTAAGGTTAGTCATTCCCTTGTCCAGCTCATCATGAATTATTATCTCACCCCACTTATTTTTCTCAGTCAGCTTATCAAAATCAGTGCTAGGAATACTTCCTATTTCTATGAATACTGCACTTACTTGTATAGTTCTTTTCTTACCCCCAACATCAAACACAAGCCCTTCTACAGCCCTACTACCAAGAATTTCAAGTGTTTTTGCATTATAGAATATTCCTACCTTACTATTTTTCTTTAGTATATCAATCATATGCTGCTCTCCCATTAGTTCAGGATTAATTGTTATAACATAAACCTTGCTTGCATAATTAGAGCAAAGAATTGCAGCATCCATTGCAGCATTTCCACCGCCAACAATAGCAACTGGAACATCTTTAAACAAAGGTGCTTCACATGTTGCACAGTAAGTTACCCCATGCCCATAAAGCTTATCTTCTCCAGGAATATTTAATTTCCTAGGCTTTTTTCCAGACGCAATAAGAATTGTTTTAGTTTCATAAACTGCTTTATTAGTTTTCACAATAAGACTGCCTCTCTTTTCAATAGAACTAACTTCTTCTCCTGAGTTATATGGCACATTATTAGCTTCAAGCTGCCTGGCAAACTCTGCAGCAATCTCTGGGCCTGTAGTTTTTATAAATCCAAGGTAATTCTCTATATCCGAGCTTATTGCAGTCTGTCCTCCAACATCCTTAGTAAGCAATAAGAAATTTATTCTCTGCCTCGCAGCATAAACAGAAGCAGCTAATCCAGCAGGTCCTCCACCTATTATAATACAATCATACAACTTCTATCACCACTTTTTATATAATATTTTATTATAATCTTTAATTATATTGAATCTTATTATGATTTTAATTATTAATCTAATCACAATCTTTAATCACTAATTTAATTTTATTTGCATTACGGTTGCGAACACGAAAAAATCCTTTGGATTTTCTGGTCCAGAAAAGCTTTGCTTTTCTTGGTTTTAGGACTACGCAACATAAATGTCCGCAACATGATATGTTCTTCTATGATAGGCGGACTAATCACACAGCCTTCGAAGAAGGCGTCGTCGTGCAAGTTATAATTATTATCTTTAAATCTATTATTCTTGAATTATCTTTTCTTTCTCTTTGATTTACTCTTTTTTACATTTTTCTTGACTTTAACTCATAATCTCTTTATTTTGCTTCTGTTTAAATCCCTCTTTATTTTCTTAATTTTATGACTTGGTGTGCCATGATATAAGCAAATACAATTACCTTTTGCATTATGGCAGTTCTCGCATTCAGGTTCTAGGTGAATCTTACAATTATGGCAAACTACTTTATGATGTGCCCTGTAACTGCATCTTCCGCAAACATAGACTTGTACCATAGAGAAATTAGACTATTATTAAGTTTATAAATATTGCTTAAATATCAGAAAAATATTTTCTAATCCCCAACATTGGCCAATTTATCAATCGCTTCATCAACCTTATAGCCTTTTCTTTCCTTAATCTGTCTGATAATCTTTTCCTGTAATTCACTTGGCAGTCTCTCAAAGTTCTGGTCAACCAAGAATTCGTTACCTCTGCCACCAGTCGCACTTCTTAAATCACTTGTCAAGCCAAACATTTCAGCTACTGGCATCTTAGCTTTAACAGTCAAATGCTCACCTTCCTGTTGCAAATCAAGCAACTGCCCTCTCCTATTCTGAACAAGCTTAGAAATCTCACCTGTGTATTCAGTAGGGGCATCAATCTGTAAAGTCTGTACAGGCTCAAATATAACAGGCCTTGCATTTAACATTGCGGCTCTAATAGCATCCCTTACTGCAGGATAAACCTGAGCAGGTCCTCTATGGATAGCATCCTCATGAAGCTTAGTATCAGTTAGCATTACTTTAACCTTAAAGCAAGGCTCTTTAGCTAATGGTCCAGCAACCATTACTTGCTCATAAGCATCTGAAACCATATCTATTACCTCTCCAATATACACCTCTCCTCTTGTCATATCTATAAGAAAGTTTCCTTTGAAAATACTCTTTACTTTTAACGCATCCTGAGAATCCATGCCACATTCAACAAGCTTATCTCTAAGCACTAAATCCTTTTTCTTTATCCTTCCCTCACTTATCTCGCCATTTTTAATAAGCTGCACAATACTGTCTTCCAAAGGCTCTACCTCAAAATAAAACTTATTATGCTTATTTGGCGATTTCCCTTCAATCTCAGGGCTTTTAGCTAATACTGTTTCCCTAAACACCACAATAGGCTTGGAAGTTACAACATCAACACCTTTAGTAGTTCTTATCCTGTTCTCAATTACTTCAAGGTGCAGCTCACCCATGCCATGCATTAAATGCTCCCCAGTTTCCTCATTAATCTCTATCTCTATTGTAGGATCCTCTTTCTCAACCTGTTTTAATACCTCAACCAGTTTAGGCAAATCACTTGGCTTCTTAGCCTCAATAGCCTTTGTTACAACAGGCTCAAATAGATGCTTGATAGCCTCAAAAGGCTCCATCTCCTCAGTTGAAACAGTCTCTCCTACAAAAACCCCTTTCAAGCCAACAATGCCTATAATATTTCCAGCAGAAACTAAATCCACTATCTCTCTCCTTGGCCCATTATATATAGAAACCTGTTGAAGTCTTACTTGTTTCTTTGCTTGGTTCATATAAACAAAGTCACCAGATTTCATGCTTCCTGAGAAAACTCTTCCTGCGGCAACCTCTCCAGCATGAGGATCAATTACTATCTTGGTAACGATAAAACCTAGTGGTCCATTAGAATCACAGTTTATTAGTGATTTTCCAATCTCACTATCTAAGTCACCGTGCCATATCTTAGGTATCCTATATTTCTGGGCATCTCTTGGATTAGGGTGATTCTTAACCACCATGTTCAGGACAACCTTATGCAATGGCGCCTTTTTTGCAAGCTCTTTATAAGTATCATTATTGTAAGCATCAATCACATCCTTAAAAGTAATGTTATGTTTTTGCATATAATCAAATGACAATGCCCAATTATGCACAGCTGAGCCAAATGCAACACTTCCATCATTAACAGAAACCTGCCACACAACACCTAAGTCTTTATCCAGGAACGATTTAATTAGTCTATTGACATTATTAATAATTGCAACAAACCTTTCCTGCATCTTCTCAGGAGTCAGTTTTAACTCTCTAATCAGTCTGTCAACCTTATTTATGAATAAAACTGGCTTAACCCTTTCCCTTAATGCCTGCTTTAATACAGTTTCTGTCTGCGGCATAATGCCTTCAACACAGTCACAAAGAACTATTGCTCCATCAACAGCTCTCATTGCTCTTGTCACATCACCAGAAAAATCAATATGCCCAGGAGTGTCAATTAAATTAATCAAGAACTCTTTTCCCTCAACATCATGTACCATAGAAACATTAGCAGCATCAATTGTAATCCCTCTTGCCTTTTCATCCTCTCTGAAATCCAGAACTAACTGCTTGCCAGCCAACTCTTCTGACATCATCCCTGCGCCAGAAAGCAAATTATCCGAGAATGTCGTCTTCCCATGGTCAATATGCGCAACTACTCCTATATTTCTAATATTCTCATGCTGGCTCATTAATCTTTTGACCCTATCAGCCATTTTCTCTGCCATTTTAATCACAATTTTGAATTTTTATATATAAATCAAAGAATTTAATAGGTGTTTTTAAATGTTTAGATATTTTGCTAATCCGCAGCTTATCCAAAGTGGAAGGCTTATAGAAATCAACAGTTTGGCATTCTTCTGGCTCATCGTCAAGGCTAAGAGCATGAGATAGAGGTGTGAGTAGGACAAGGATTAAAAGTATAGAAAAAAGTTTTGTTGTTTTTATTAGAGAACACCTCGATTATAGTAAGAATAAAAAATTGGCAAGAATCAATGAGAAAACTTATTAACCATATCACAGAAGTACTAACTTTCTCTCCTTTGGCATATAGGCGTAATGCATATTTAACATTGCATTAAATGCAAAATAATGTATTGCACGTTGTTGCAGCATACTTTCCATTAACCAACCCCATGTTACAGGATTATGATATAATCCTTCGTGGTCAGCGCTCATGAAAAGTATACTTATTCCCTTAGCTTTAGTGGTCGGTTTAAAACCATAGCTTTTATGTTTCTCCTTCATTTCTTCCATCCAAGCCTCCATTCTATTTGGATTAAAGAAATCGTTAGAAAAGACAACTCCATTGGGAAGTACTACTGCCATAATTTCTTTTCTGACTGATGTCCAAGCATCTCGATAAAACATTGCCACTCGTGTGCCGTTTCTTAATTCAATAGTAAAATAATTTCCTTCTTCCTCTATTCCTATTGACTTTGCAATCTTAGAAAAAGTGGTTCTATCTAAATTAGGCACATAAAATCGAACATTAGGCCATTGCGTCTTTCTCAGCATTTGGTTATAGATATTAACACTTTCAGGATCAATAAACAATGGACTTTCTTCCCGAATTCCTTTTCGCTCTAACTCATGCATTCTTCTTAAGACTTCTTCTAAACCTTGATAAATATGTGTTCTTTCTAATCTATCTAATCTTTTGGCAATTTGGAGAACTTCCTGAGTTGGTAAAACATCAAGAAATTCAGGCAATGCCTTTTCATCTAATCTAAGCTCGGCTTTTGTTGGCAGTCTTACAGTAGTACCTAAATCTGGTAAGCTATCCTTTAAATGTTGTGCAGCAATGAGTTTTGCATACTCACTTGCCAGCTGCCCGTACGACAAAACGTGTGCAAGTAATGGTATGCCCATTGAGTATCGAGCAATCTCGTCTAGGCTTAGTAGTTCATTTCGAATTCCAATGCTGCCAATTAAAGCAGTAGTTTCGGCCAAACTCATACCTTTAACTACAAATGTTGAATATGTCCAATCACTATATTCTTTTAAAGGACTTGTGGCAATATGATATGCTTCCCATGGTGTAGCTGTTGAAATTACAGGGCCTTTCCTTACAGGATTCGATAAAGTAGTATCTGTTAGTGTATAGGGTTCTATAATTTTTCCACCATGCCGCTCAATGTCGTCTCGAATAGCTTCTATAACTAAACTTTTTCCAACACCAATTAAACCCTCCAGAAGTATAATCTGTTGTCTTTCTACTTGTAATTTATCCAATACAAATCTTGCAACTGATTTTTGACTTCCACTTAATTTTGAATAAAGGTCCTCGTTCATGTTGTCAGAATAGGAATTAATGATGATTTTTAAATCTATCTACTGTTGTTACTTGATAGTTAAATCTGTGAATTTGGTTGAAGATAAACAATTAAGTATAACAACTTAAATAACCACTAAGTCATTAGCTTGTGTTACTTATTCAAAACAAAGACTATCATAAACAGTTGGGTAACAATTAATCTCTTTAAAGAACATGTGTATCATGCAATGCTTTATAGCTATGCATTTCTTTAGCAGTAAACCATAGCTTAATTTCTTTCTCTGCATCTTTTTTATTCTCAGACGCATGTATAAGATTCTTGATAGGCATCCCTTTCTTATCGCTGTGCTCATATGAGTGATGTGCTAAATCCCCTCTAATGGTTCCAGGAGCTGCAGACTTTGGCTCTGTACTGCCAACAAGCTTTCTAGTAACATCTATTGCATGTATCCCTTCAAGCACTATTGCAACAATAGGGCCTTCAGTAAGAAAGCCAACAAGAGATTTAAAAAATTTCTTGCTAGAATGCGCACTGTAATGCTGCTCAGCAAATTTCTTGTCAACCCAGACCATTTTCATTCCAACAATCTTCAGTCCAACTTTCTCAAACCTAGCAGTAATCTCTCCTACTAAAGATCTTTGCACGCCATCTGGCTTAATTAATATTAATGTTCTTTCTATCATTATTAATCACCTTTTATTTTGTGCTATTATGTTAATTTTTTCTTAATTTGTTTTTTAATTATTTACCACCCTTTTGATAGCTTTTAGTCCATTTAAGCTTTCTTGGATTTCTTCCAAGCTTAAGCATATTTTTCTCACATTTATTTGAACAAAAATATTGAACTCTACCGTCAAGCTCTACATATAATTTACCAGTTCCTTGTTCTAATTCATTGCCGCAAAAACTACATTTAGCCATTTTAGCCAACTGTTCCTCTACTCCCACCTTTTGTTATTTGCCTAGCCTCAATCTCAGTTTCCCTCAGCATTAAAATATCTCCAACCTGCACAGGCCCTTTCACATTTCTTCTGATAATCTTATTCTTATCTCTGCCTTCAAGTATTTTGCATCTTACCTGTATAGCCTCTCCTCTAAGCCCAGTCCTGCCAATAATCTCTTCAACACTTGCAGGAGTTGCATCTGTGAACTGCACAGCAGCTCTAGACTGTTGTCTCTCAGGCTGTGGCCTATCCCTTCTTCTCTCTTTTTGCTGAGTTATCTGCTCATCTGCCATTTTAATTGTAATATTTTATTTTCCTATTATTTCTTTATTAATTTTATTTGCACTACGGTTGCGAACACGCAACATACCTGTCCGCTAGTGCACTTTACAGCTATGATATCGTGACTTTGTCCCGGAACCACTCATTACATTCGTGGTAAGCGGACCTTTGTACAGCCTCGCATTCCTTGAAGATGCAATCTTCGAGGTTCCGGAATCGCAATTCCGATATCGAGGCTCGTTTGCAATTATTATTTTTAATTTATTCTTTAATTTATCTAATCCTCTTTATTTTATCTTGCCAACTATCTCTTTAATCATATCTTTTGCCTCTCCTTCAACAATAACAGCAACTGATGCAGTAGGCAAGTCAATTCCAGCAGCAGCTCCTAGCTCTTCTTTGCTTGGAACCTGTACACATGGAATGTTCTTTTCCTCGCAGAGAATTGGTATGTGCATAACTATCTCAGGAGGATTGACATCTTTAGCCACAACCACTAATTTTGCAGTTCCTCTCTCAATAGCCTTTGTAACTTCATTGCTGCCTTTCTTCAATTTGCCTGTAGCCTTAGCTACTTCAATAACTTCATAGACTTTATCCACCATTTCTTTTGCAATCTCTAATTGTGCCATCATTAATCCCCCCAATTCTTCTTTATTATAATATTCTTTGCATTTTATGTTAATTTTGTCTCTCTGTCCGCAACATGATAAGTTACATTACCGAAAGCGGACTAACCGCACAGCCTCGTGTTCGAGGCTCGTTAATGCAAATTATAATTATCTTAAATTTATAATAATCTATAGAGGACTACAAGAAGTACTCCTCATTCAAACCCTTAAGTTATTATAATATCCAAGGGTTATCATAAATCACTGGTAATGCCAAGAAAATATGGTAAGTTTATAAAGGTTGCTGTGCAAAATAAAAAGCTATCTACAGTATATAAGAAGTAAATTTATAAACATGATACCCCAAAACTCTTTATATCATGGAAATAACCTTTATTATACTATACTCTATAACCTTTCTAGCTCTATTAATAGCCTCTTATACAGACTTAAAGACAAGAGAGGTTCCAGACTGGCTTAGCTACAGCCTGATATTTACAGGTATTGGATTAAGACTAATATTTTCAGTGTATTATAATAATTACAGCTATATAATAGAAGGCATAGCTGGATTAGTATTATTTGTAGCTATTGCATTTCTTATGTTTTATGCTGGTCAGTGGGGAGGTGGTGATAGTAAAATGCTCATGGCCCTAGGTGCTTTATTTGGTATAAGTCTTGACTATAATTCTTTTAGTATAAGTTTCTTTATAAATTTATTACTTGTAGGAGCAGTATATGGACTATTATATTCTTTATATCAGGTATTAAATAATTGGAAAGCATTTAAGAAGGAGTTAAGTAAATTTAATTTTAAGAAGCATGTCCATTATTTCATAATCCTAGTTTTAGCACTATCTATAATTATCTATTTTAGCATAAATGATATTTATCTTAAGTTTATTTTTATATCATGGATATTCTTTATATTGTTTACAATTATTCTTTGGCAATTTGTAAAAATAGTTGAGAAGGCCTGTATGCTGAAACTTGTAAATCCAAATATCCTGACAGAGGGAGATTGGATAGCAAAGGAAGTAAAATATAAAGGCAATGTTATAGCAGGCCCTAAGGATTTAGGTCTGAGCAAGAAACAAATCAAATTATTAGCTAATCTCTATAATAAGAAAAAAATAGATAAAGTTGTGTTAAAAATAGGGATTCCATTTATACCCTCTTTTCTGATAGCTTTTATTATTACATTAATATTTGGAAATATGCTTAAAAATTTAACAAACCTTTTTCTAGCACAATAAAATATTTAAATTTAGATTGAAATTACATATTTTAGAGGTTAATAAGTTGAAAAATCCATTTTCAAAGATAAATTGGTTGTTAAGACAAATAGCTGAACAAGCAGGAAAACATTATTTTACATTAGATGATTTAAGAAAAAGAGTTGATAGCAAAGTACATGAAGGACAAACTTACCTTTATCCTGTCTCAAGGTAACCTTCTCAACTGCCTAATCATAAAATTATCTTCCTCATCCCCAGGCATTTTTTCCACTCTTTTCTCCATAACTGGCAATGGTACAACCTCCTCCTCAACAATCTCAGGCTCAGTTATTCTTTTTGTCTCATTCTTAAGCTTGAGCTCAGCAGTTGACATATCATCATCATTGAACTGCTTGGCATTCCATTGAAAATTCAGATTATCTCCATTTCTTCTAGGTATTAAATTAATTGTAAAATGCGGCAATTTCTGGCCTGCAGCAACTCCATTATTAATTATTACATTTGTTCCCTCCATTTGCAGTGCTTCAAAAACAACAGACGAAAGCTTATTTGCTACTTGGAAAAGCCTTCCAGTAACAAACTCAGAGACCTGCTCAAATATAGCATTATGCTCTTTAGGCATCAATAGTATATGGCCGACAGCAGCAGGTGTAGGATGCAGTATAGCTAAAATATCTTTATCTTCATACACTTTCCATGCAGACACTTTATTATCAATCACACTGCACAATAAACAATCTTCCTTTGCCATTTTAATAGAGATTTTTAGTATTTTTATTTTGTATTATTATTTTAATTTCTATCTCTAATTATTTCTTTATTAATTTTATTTGCACTACGGTTG
>CAZRPY010000007.1:0-46079 GCA_964602245.1 uncultured Methanosarcinales archaeon | reverse complement strand
ATTCTCTATAAATTATTTATTAGAATTATAAAAATAAAATAGTTTACATCAATTTCACAGAATAATCATAAAATAATAATTTGCACTAACTCGTGCGAACTGCGCACGATGCGATTGGTCCGCTAGTGCATAATACTTATTGGATAAGCGGACAAATATAGTCACTAGCGTTCCTGACTTTTCGTAAATGAAAAGTATAGCAATTGTGAAAAAAATGCAAATTATAAAGATTAAAATCACATACAAAAATACACACTAAATGCAAATAATGAAATAATTAAAATCAAATAAAGACTAAAAACAATATTTTCAATTAAAATGGTAAAATTCCCAGAAGCACAGGCAAGATTGTTCAAGAATAAGTTTGTATGCAGAAGCTGTAAGGCAGTAATCAGAGCTCCAAACATATTTGTTATTGAAGGCAAGGTTAAATGCAGAAGATGTCACTCAAGAGCTTTAAGACCAAAGAAGAGGAAGTAAATGGATATTGAGAATATTGCTGCAATTATTTTTCTTATAGTATTAGCTTTACTTGTTCTCTTATACAGGAAAAGACTTACATTCCAAAAGATCCTATTTCCTTTAATTTATTTTGTGATGTGGAAAACTAAGATTGGCTTGAATTTCATGGACTCTTTTGCATCTAGATTTAGAAAGCAATTAAATTATCTTAGCTATGTAATTATCTTTATTGGTTTTGCAGGGATGCTCTTCCTTTCTTATACTATTATTGCAAGCTTAGTGCAGACTTATATTAAAGCTGCCCCCACTCCCGCAGTTGGCCTAGTCCTTCCTGTGCAGGCTAAAGGCGTATTTTTTGTTCCATTCTTCTACTGGATAATCTCAATTTTTATATTAGCTGTTGTTCATGAATTCTCCCATGGAATTTTTGCCAGGGTATTTGACATTAAAATAAAGTCCAGTGGTTTTGCAGCACTTGGCATATTAGTGCCAGTTATACCAGCTGCTTTTGTAGAGCCGGATGAAAGGCAGTTAAAAAAGAAAAGCAGGAGAGAGCAATTAGCTATATTTGCCTCTGGAAGTTTTGCCAACATCTTGTTAGCTCTTCTAATCCTAGGCTTTTCTTTTGTTGCACTTAATCCAATAGTAAAATCTATTACAGAAAATCAGGGTGTAAGAGTAATAGGTTTTGATGAGAAATTCTCTCCTGCTAATGCATCTGGAATGCAAAAAGATGAAATAATAACTACTATCAATAGTATTGAAGTAAGAACTTTAGAAAATTTTACTCGAGCACTAAGCAATAAAAAACCAGGTGATAAAGTTGAGATAAGAACAAATGTTAGCGCATACAGCATAGTTCTAGGTAAGCATCCAACCAATGAAACCAAAGGCTATTTAGGTATTTCTGTAACACAAAAATCTGAGATTAAGCAAGAAGTTAAAGACAAATATGGAGAAACAACCATGACAGTATTTACCTGGTTTATAGGCTTATTATTCTTCCTTTACATTCTAAATTTAGGTATTGGTTTATTTAACCTTATACCTCTAGGCCCAATAGATGGCGGCAGAATGCTCCTTACTGTTTTAGAAGCATATTTCGAAAAAGAAAAAGCTAAGAAGATATGGGGCTTTATTAGTCTTATATTCTTATTCTTAGTAATAGTTGGTGTACTGAATAGTTTTGGATTTTTAAAATAAAGTAATTGCAAAAACTGAATAATTTATAAAACATCAGACAATTCTCACTAATATGCCCAATCAAATCTCAATAGCCTTAATGCAGCCAGAATATCCAGACAATCTTGGCTATATAGCCAGAGTTATGAAGAATTTTGATTCCCATAAGCTAATTCTGATAAATCCAAAGGTAAAAAAAGACGATTATAATGCAGTAATGAAGGCTAAGTTTGCTAAAGACATTTTGGAAAAAGCTATTATTATAAAAGATCTTAAGGAGTTAAAAGATAGATTTAATTATATAATTGGCACAACAGCTGTCCTAGGCACAGATTACAATATTCCTAGACTGCCGTTAACCCCAGAGACTTTAGCTGATAAACTAAAAGGCATTAAAGGCAAAATATGTATTTTGCTTGGCAGAGATGGTCCTGGTCTTACTAATGAAGAAATAAAGCAATGTGATTTCATCGTAGCTATACCTACAAGCAAGAAATACAAGACATTGAACATTGCACATTCTGCAGCAATTATTCTCTATGAAATTTCAAAAAAATATAGCAAGGAAAACATAATTTCCCATATTAAACCAATAACACAAAAAGAAAAAGAGGTAATTATAATGCTGATTAACAAAGCACTTGACAAAATGGATTTTGCTACAGAAGGCAAGAAACAGACTCAAAGAGAACTATGGAAAAGAATAATTGGCAAATCTATGTTAACTAAAAGAGAGGCCTTTGCTTTAATTGGATTTTTAAGGAAGATAAAATAGTTACTAGCTTAGCAAAGTATTTAAAATCATTTAATTTCCAATAAAATTATGAGAATACATAGTCTATTAGCATTATTAATAATACTTGCACTAGTTCTCTCATCGTGCAAAATTCAGACTAAGCAATGCGAGCTATACATTAATCAAGAAACAAACGAAGTTAATTGCTTTAGGGAAAATCAGCAACCATCTAATTGGCTACCATACCAAAGACTAGAAATTGGGATACCTTACAACTGTTTTGAAGGGGAGAAAGGAAGTTGTGAGCTTGCACAATAGATACTATTGCACTAACACAAAGATTTAATAGCATCAAAAGCAAAAGATTTAAATAGTAATATGATATATTTATCATATGAAAGATTTATCATATAAATTGTTTTTCAAGGCACTCTCTAATAAGACCAGATTTGAGATAATAAAATTACTAAGAAAAGGTTCAAAACATGTTTCTAATATATGTAAAGAATTAGGCTTTGAGCAAAGCAGAGTTTCACATAATTTAAAATGTTTAGTGGATTGCGGTTTTGTAAATGCTAAATGGAATGGAAAGAATAAAGTTTATTCTTTAGATGAAGAATATATTGTACCAATATTAAATAATATTAATGCTCATATCAGGCATTATAATAAAAGGCTGAAAACTTGTGGGGTCATTAAAAGGTGATTTTATGAAAAGGATTCTTGAAACTGTTGCAGCTAAGCAAGGAAATATAGCAGCTATGAATATGTTTGAAAATGCAAACAAAACAATAAACTATAATGAAGTGCCTCATGCTGTATTTACTTCTCCAGAGGTTGCTGCTGTCGGTATTACAGAACAGGAGTACATGAAAAAATATAACACGTGTATGTGCTCAACTATCAGGCTGGACCAGGTTGAAAAAGCTCTCGCTATTAAAGATGCTAGAGGACTAATTAGGATGGTTATAGATCATAAAACAAAACAAGTTTTAGGAGTGCAAATAGTTGGACCAATGGCTGCAGATATTATTACAATAGCAACTTACGCCATAAAAAATAAGATGACAATAGATGATATTAGAGATACAGTTCATGTTTTTCCTACATTAAGTGAGATGATCAAGAAAGTTGCCCAAAGCTTTGAACAAAATTTAGATGACCTGGCTTGTTGTGTTGAGTGATAAGAATCGAGATACTCTGCATTAAAAAACAAAAGATTTAAATAGTATAACTTTTACAACAATTGTAAAGGTTCATAGCCCAATAGTTTAATTTTACAATATTATAGAGGGGATGTAATGAGAGCTAGATTTATCATAATATCATTTTTGATATTTACCCTATTCCTGCTAGGATGCAGTAAAGCCCAAACCAGTAAAGCTGTTTCTGAAGATCCATTTGAAAGGGTATACAATTTAGACCCTCAAAGAAAGTTTATTCACACTCAGATTAAAGATGTTCAGTTTGATGATTTAGTGACAGGAAAAACAATTCATCTAGACCAATTATCAGATAAAGTAGTAATTATAGAATCCTTCTCAGTTGGTTGTCCAGCTTGTGCAGAAGGCATTAAGTTATATAATTATATTTACGATAAATATGGAGATAATATCCAAATTGTATATGTAAATATAAACCCTTCGGATACTAAAGAAGACATATTAAACATAAAACAAAAATATAATGGAAGAGACTGGATATGGGTTAAATATTCTCCTGCATTACAGGATTTTTCATCCAGTTTAAAAATTTATGGAAATGAGATTACTTATATTGTAAAAAATAATACCATAGAATACGCTGATTCCTATTCAGTTCCTCTCTCAAGAATTGAAAATGCTTTAAAGGAAATATTAGCAACATGAAATATCTTATAATTTTCAAGCCACTAGTAGATAGAAAGGCATTAAAAGTAGGCATTATTGCATCATTAGTAATAAGTTTAATTTATTTAGCATTTTCTGTACTAGTAACCATGTATTCTGTTGGATTTAACAGTATGTCATTACATAACTTATTTATCTTTTCTTTATTTAAAGCCTTCTCGTTATTTGTATTATCTGACTGGATTTTCCTATTTCTATTTCCACTTGCAGGTGGCTTGCTTTTTGCTAATTATGAATATTGGAGATGCAAAAGCTCTAAAACTGCCAATACTGGACTTTTAGCTGGCTTATTTGCAACAACATGCCCTGCCTGCATTCTGCCAGTCTTGGGATTAACTTCCCTTACAACAGTAGTATTCCGCATTAGCTGGGTAGTAAAGATCGCAGCACTAGCTATCTTGTTATTTTCGATATACTTTATAGCATATAGACAGAATAAATGTGATATTAAATAAAAATGAAAACACATAAAAATACTAAACTTAATAATGAAAATCTTATTGGAAACATTACTTGTCCTGAATGTGACCATAAACAAGCTATAGAAATACCCACCAAAAGCTGTCTGGCATTTTACAAATGTGAGAAATGTAAGCACTTGATACAAGCAAAAGAAAGTTGTTGTGTTTTTTGTGATTATGGTGACAGAAAATGTCCTACTGCAGAACATACTTAACCAAATTTTACAAAGTCACTACCCATCTCAAAAAGAATCCAATATAGTAAGCTATAAACGCTGCTACACCTCCTATAAAAACTGTCTCAAGAGCTGATGTCCATAAATTTTTCTTTGTGACATATCTTTTTACAGCTCCTACTATGAATAAAGCTATCCCCGTCATAATAATAGCTATGGCAAATGTATTTTGTTGAAAAATAGGAAAGAAATAAGCAAGAACATAGGCAAGCAAAGGAATAATACCAATAGTAACAAAACCAAAATAAGTTCTACTAGCAGTTTTCCATGGGCTTTTAGCACTTTCCAATAATCTCAGTTCATCTGACATCATAGTCTCTACCCACACTTTCTTATTTGAAGTTATTATTTCTACAGCTCTATCAAGATCCTTGCCAGTAAAACCTTTTTTCTTAAAGATTTCTCTTACTTCTTGTTTCTCACCTTCAGGCACATTTTCAATTTCCCATTCTTCTCTTTTCCTTTCTCTTTCAATAAAATCTCGTTGCGCTTTTTCGCTTAAGAAATTACCAATTGCCATTGAAAACCCATCTGCCACTAGATTAGCAAATCCTAGAATAATGACTATTCCAGGTGATAATGCAGCTCCAGTAGCTCCTGCAACAACTGCAAATGTAGTTACAGTCCCGTCTATTGCCCCATAAACAAACTCTCCTAAGTACTGCCCTCTAAATGTACTAAACTCCTCATCATGTATATGCTTTCTAATTGCCTCTTTAGTATGAGCCTCTCTAACTAATCTCATATCCTTTCTATCAAATCCTCTTTGTGCTTTTTCTATTCTAGATGCCATGGCATAAACTTTATCAATTAATTTCTTATAAAGAAGAAAATTCCCATAATTTATAAACCTTCTTATACACTCTGGTTATTTATATTAAATACTTGATAACAATAAATCCTAGCACTAAAAGTGCAAAAAATACTAGAGTAAGTATATTAAAATATCTGTCTATAAGGCTCTTAATTCTCTCTCCAAAATAGTATATTAAGCCTGCAACTAGGAAGAATCTAGCAGTCCTTCCAACTATGGAAGCTCCTAAGAAAGTTATAAAATTGATTTTCCAGAAACCAGCAGCAATTGTAAAAACTTTATAAGGAATTGGTGTAAAAGCTGCTCCAAGTATTGCCAAAAATGCATTCTCAGCAAATAAATTTCCTACAGTAGTAAAATACTCTTGGTAGCCTAAAGCATCAATAATCTTTGCACCTATTACATCATAAAGTCCAAAGCCAATAATATAGCCAAAAATTCCTCCCAGGATTGAGCCTATTGAGCATATCAATGCATACCAAAAAGCTCTACTAGGCAAAGATAAGCATAATGCAATCAACAATATATCTGGCGGTATAGGAAAAAAAGAAGACTCTGCAAAGGCTATGGCAAAGAGTGCAATAATGCCATATTTAGTATTAGCCCACGAAAGTGTCCAGTCATAAAGCCTTCTTAATATGCCAAATGTGTAGAAATGTAAACCCATAACAGTTTTATTTAACTTACTCTTTTTTTGCATTCTAAGCATAACATTTTAGTGAATATATAAATTCTTACTTAATAAGGATATAATACGGCTCTGTCCTAAATGAAGGGTTAGGTCAATATTGTGAGCATTAATATATTGGAACTTAACTTTGACAAAGGGGATGTTCCTTACGGGAAATGTCAAATTGTCTTTTAACATGAAAATGCGAACCGACCTAACCCCGAACGAATGCGAGATTTAGGACAGAGCCATATAATACCTAAAATTTAAATAATACCAATAAATTCTTCTATTTATGTTTGGAGAGTTACCAAGAGTTTTTAGCGAAGTAAATGAATTTCTTGCCCCTATTAGGATTGAATTCAGAGAAGAAATAAATAAATTAACAAAAATCTTGTTTAAAGCCCAATACTTGTATCTCCCAAAATTGGATATGAGAAAGTTTGACTACAATCTCAATAATTTAATAATTCTAAAAGACTTTTATGACTATTCTGATTATCCTGAAGAATACGTAGCCTCTGTAGTAATGGCTCATAATTTAGCCGTTTTATTTCTAAAACTAAATGGTACTAGTGATTGTCTTAGAAGTGGTATATTAAACAGCAGTATTACTTGTGAAGAATTGGAGAAAGATTTAGCTAAAAAGAATCCTTATGCAATATTATTGCTATATAAAGGCTTTAAACAAAGCCATGAATTTAGAAAAATGATTCAACCAGAAGAGATTTCTAAACTTCCGGAAGAAATAAATAAAAGATTAAGTAATCTAGAAATAATTGATGGTCCTCTAATAGATTTCAACAATAATTTTAGAAAATATATTGAAAGTAAAATTCAAGCAGGCATAAGTTTAAAAGAAGAAGAATTAAAAACAAGAAAACTACTAGATAGGTATTTTCTTGATGAGAATACTCCAAAATCAGGCTTTCAACTAAACCCCTACACAGAAGAAAGTGGGATAATTCTTGAGTAGATAAAGGATAAAAACTAGATACGTAAGTGCTTAGAAGCCTAATATTCTAATCAAATCCCAAAAATAGCCCTTAACTCATCACTAGGCTGCCATGGAGGATCAAACACCACATCTATCTTTAAATCCTTGATTTCAGGCAAAGCTTCCTTTACCTTTCTTTGAATCTCATCTAAAAGCAATGGTCCATAAGGACATGCTGGAGTTGTAAATGTCATCCTTATCTTCACGTTGTTGTACTTAACCTCTATCCCATAAACTAGTTCTAAGGTAATTATATCCATATTAAGCTCTGGATCATAACATTGCTTTAAGGCTTCTCTTACCTGTTCTTCTGTAACCATAATTTGAGAGTATTTACTGTTCTTATAAATCTTGTGGAGTAATAGCTCAAAAAACATAATAATTTATATACTACCTCTTCTTACACTTAATTATACAGAATATAGGTCTTATTCTAGTATACTCAAGAATCTAGAATTCTAAGGACCTTGTATTTTGTAGAGAAGTAATAAATTTAGTAGGTAGATAAAAAATGGCATTTGGAGAAAGAAAAGGTTTTAGGAGAAGTTTTGGTGAGCGCGAGATGCATGACATAAAATGCTCTGACTGTG
Organism: uncultured Methanosarcinales archaeon; assembly: GCA_964602245.1. Lineage (GTDB taxonomy): Archaea > Nanobdellota > Nanobdellia > Woesearchaeales > JACPIF01 > JACPIF01. The sequence goes on along the minus strand of CAZRPY010000007.1, from coordinate 38,042 downwards.
GTCAAGATGCTCAGGTTCCTTTCAGACCAGCTCCCAGCAGACCTGTTTATTGCAGGGACTGCTACGACAAGCATAGGAAATAGATTTATAGAGGATATAGTTCAAAATTGAATTATGTTACTCTTCTTTTTATTTTTAGAATTTCTTTATTCGCAACTTGTTGTGAATTAGAAATTTCAATTTCTTTATTCAAGGCTAACTAACACATCCTCACCTTCTACCTTAATTTTATAAGCAGCAACCCTTGCATTTGGGTTAAAAGTACTTTGCCCTGTTGTAACATCATATGTCCAACCATGCCAAGGGCATGTTACAATCTTATCATCAAGAATTCCCTCTCCCAAAGGCCCACCTCTGTGCAAACATGTATTATCTATAGCATAAAAATTGCCATTAACATTAAACACAGCCACATCTGTTCCATCAACATTCACCACAGCTCCAGTCCCTTCAGGAATATCTGCAACCTTAGCCGCTTTAACAAATGCCATTATACACCCCTAATATTGTTAGATAAGAATTATGTATATAAAGTTTGCTAAACATTTATTATTTTACCTTTTTCTTAATTTCTTTTAAAAACAAATTCTGATAAAGCAATGCTGCAACAGAAGCTCCAATTAAAGGTCCAATCCAGTAAACTACATGATTTTGCCAAAAGCCTGATGCAATTGCAGGTCCAAATGCTCTCGCAGGATTCATTGCTGCCCCTGTCATATTTCCTCCCATTAAAATATCAAATGCTAAAACCAGACCAATTGCTATACCTGCATTGCTATTAGCTCTTTTGTCCACTGCAACACCAAATATTGTAAAGACAAGGAAAAATGTCAACACAGCCTCAATAATAATTCCATTTATCAACGAAATTCCACTAGCTAGAGATGTTACTCCCAGATTTCCAGAATTAGTTACATTAAAGATAATTCCAAGCAAAAATCCTGCAACTGATGCACCAGCTAACTGGAAAACAATATAAAGTAAAGCTTGCAGTGTTTTAATCCTTCTTGTTATCCACATTGCAAAGGTTACAGCTGGATTTACATGCGCTCCAGAGATATGTCCTGTTGCATAAATCATTGCCATTAATACAAGACCATGTGCAAATGCTATTCCTGTTAATCCGACATTGCCATATACATTATTAGCAGCAACTGCACCAGCACCAATAAAAATAAGCGAGAAAGTAGAAATAAATTCAGCCATGTACTGCTGCCATTCCTTTACCATGTGCTAATCTCTATAGTATTAGATATATTTAAAACTTGCTAAATTTTAGCACTTAAGTTTTTCTTGGTAAACTTATCAATTACTGGCACAAACAAATCAACAATAAATAATGCATATATCAATGCATATTCTATAAATCCAGTAAAAGTTATGCTAAATGCAATAACTGCAATCAATAAACTATAAACTATTCTTCCTCTTCTTGTAACGGGATTTGTAACAGGCTCAACTACCATAAAGAACACAAAATAAAGTATACTTCCATCTGTAATACTTTTGTAAACAAATTCAATCAATCTATCATTAGGCAATTCATTATACAATCCTTGAGCTAATAATAGGGCTGCTAACATAGCAAAATAAGTAAGATGTATCTCCCATCTTTTTAGCCTGTAAAGAATAATAAAGCCCAGAACTATAAGCAATCCTGGCACAAATCCAGGTAGCCACGCAACTGACGCATTTATTGGAACAAATAAAGAGACAATGCCTATTATAGCAATACCAAAGTTAGCAGGATTAAATATATGCTTTTTATTATATTTGATGAAAGTCTTGCTAAGTATAGCTAAAGCACTTGCAACAGCAACTACTAGATAACTTCCTTGTGAGAAAAGGTTAGCTACAATTAATCCTGAAATTGCTCCACTAACAGGAAATTCTTTTGATTTATGAATTATGTAAGATAAAATGAAATCAACAATAACTGCAGCAGAAAATCCAATTACGACCTGTATTAAGAAAGTATAACCAAACATATAACTCAAAACTCCAGAAAATATCAGCATGCAAATAAGCATTAGATTTCTTACATTATACCAGACTACTCTTAATGGATTTTCCACTAGAACCAGATAGTTGTTGTCCTATATAAATCTAAACTATTTTACTTTCTGCAAATAATCTTTCATCTTTTTCCAATAGTGGTCCTTCCAGCCTTTGTTAATGCCATTATAATGTTTGTCAGGAACTCTGGTATGTGTAAGAGTTAGTTGACAACCTTTACCCTTTTTCTTAAAATTAAATTCAGCCTTAGAATAATAACCCGGCTCCCAATCAGCCCCTCTCCATGCTTGAACAATTCTCTTGTCTTTAACAATCTCTAGGTTCTTTCCTTTTATCCATCCGTCATAAGCCTCAAATGCTCCATTTTTAGCTCTAGAAATATGTGCATGATGCCCACTAAACCCTTCATGCTTCTTAGAATCCATTAATAGCTCAAAAACCTCATGAGGCGTTGCATTGAAATAGACAGTTTGTTTGATTGCTTTCATAATAATCAAAGGGAAAATATATGCTCATTTAAAAAACTTCTGTAGAATTATAGTCCAAATCTTCTTTGCCTAGCATAGAATTCTGCTAACACACCTTTAAATACATCTAATGTAAAATCTGGAAAGTACTGTTTTCTAAATATATATTCTGCATTTCTCGTTTGGATAGGTAAAGCCTCAGAAATTCTTTTTTCATCTGAGGTTCGAATCACAAAATCAACTGGTGGCACAATCAACCTTGACTCTTCAAATTTTCCATCTACAATTGCTTGATTAACTTCCAAGAAATATTTATATGGCGCGAGTATAAAAATTCTTAGCCTCTCACCAGTTGAATCTTCTTCCAGTCCTTTTGCTGCATCTAGATACATAAAACCTTTTGGATGTGCTTTTAATAATGATAAATCTCCTACAAATTTGAACTTAACATCTCTTGATAATTGCTCATCTTGGCTCCATTCATTAAATTGATCTATCTCAGCTTGTAACATTGCATTTATTTCTTCATTTTTTCTTTGCAGGTTAGCAGGCTGTAATCCATAGATAGAAATAATACTAGCTAATTTATTAGTTAATGTATATCTTATAATAGAATCAATATTTGCAGCTCCTTTTTTATATGCCTGTGATAAATAAGGCTGAGGCACATTCAAATCTTTCAAATAGTCAATAATGTCTAAATTATAAAAAGGATCTATTTCTGTTTCTACAAATCTTCTAATACGTGTTTCTAATTGAAAAATGACATCAAAAGAAACTTTATCTGATAGTGCTAAACTATCTAAATTTCCATCTCTAAGTAAAATATCTGCTAAATAAGCTCTTTTAGCATATCTCCTATTTCCATCTGGTATTATCAATAGGTGTGATAATTTCTTTTCATGGAATGCTCTTTCGTCGCTCCTATACATTTTATAACTATATAGTAGTTATTAAAATAAAGAATATAAAATAATATGATACATATTTTAATCAAAATCGAATAATTTATATATTAAATTAGATTTTAGTCAAATAATGTCAGAAATAACACTAAAAGGCGCTTTAGAGCTTGGTAGAGGCGCCCACTTAAAGCTTGATCTTATTGATAAAAAAATAATAGCGATTTTAGGTGAGAATGCTAGAGCTACTCATTTATTTATTTCTAAGCTAGTAGGGCTTTCTAAAGGCTCAGTAAGGTATAGAATAGAAAGAATGAAGCATCTTGATTTATTAAGAGCTACTATGACTTTAATTAATCCTTACAAACTAGGCTTTAGCTTCTACACTATCTTTTTACGCTTAGATAATATTGATGATAAGAAAGAGCTAGAGATTATGCAATATTTTGCTCTTCATCCTTATACTGCATGGACAGGTATTTGTTTTAATTGGGATATTGGTTTACATTTATTTGCTTGTAATGAGTATCATTTTCAGGAAATTATTAAAGAAATTGAGCAAAAATGTGAACATTTTTTGAAAGAAATTCAGATTATTCCTATCGTTGCTATATTGAGCTATAGAAATATACCTGCTGATTTTTTCAAAGAATTTAGATCAAAAATTGAATTTACAAAAAGAGATATTAGTTTTGGTTCTCTTATTAAAAGAAAAAAGATAGAAAAAACAGATGTAACAGTAAAATTAGATAAGTTAGATATTCTCATTATCAAGAAATTGAGTCAAAACGCTACTGTACAATTTTCAGACATAGCAAAAGAAGCTAGAGTTACTATTGATACTGTTAAAAATAGGATTGAAAGATTAATTAAGGAAGATGTTATCCTATCCTTTAGTCCATTATTCAATATCTCTTATTTAGGTTTACAACCATATGTAATATTCATAAAATTAAGACCTAATGCAAGAATTGAGCCATTAGAAAATTATTTCAAAGATAATATTCAATTTGCACTTAAAACATATGGTATCTGGGATTATACTCTATGGATAGCATTAGAAAATGAATTGCAATTTTTTTATTTTTTAAGAGATTTAAGAAACAAATTTCAAGATGCTATAGCCTCATTTGATACAATATCTGTTATTAAGGATTTCAAATTTACATTTACACCTGAAGGATTTCTAAGTGATATTAGTAAATAACTGCTCAGCCAAACTCCTCCATCAATTTATTAATATCAACATTAGAAATATCCTGCTCAATCAATGGCTTTTCCTTAAGCTGTGGCAGCTGATCTTCATATGTAGCTCTTTGCTCTCTATAGAAAATTCCTATAGGAATTTTACTGTCCCATTCATAGCTCTTTGCAAAAGCTGCCACTTTATCATTTGGATTATAACTCTTGTCATCCTCAATCTTATACACTCTCCCTGCATAAAACTCATAGGTATTAACATGATTAAAAGTAACACATGGCTGCAGAACATCTATTATTGCAAATCCTTTATGTTTAATCCCCTCAACAATTAACCATGTCAAATGTTTCATATCTCCAGCAAATCCTCTGGCAACAAATGTAGCTCCAGAAGCAATAGCTAATGCAATTGGATTAATCTCAAGCTCAATAACTCCATGAGGTGTTGACTTACTTACAAAACCATGATGAGATGTCGGAGCAGTCTGTCCAGTTGTCAGTCCATAAACCATGTTATTATGCACGATATAGCAAATATCAATATTTCTTCTTGCCCCGTGCACAAAATGATTACCACCTTCGCTATAACCATCACCATCCCCTCCAATAACTATCACATTTAGCTTATGATTAGCAAACTTAGCTCCAGTTGCAACAGGCACAGGCCTTCCATGCAATCCATTATAGCCATAAGTCTTAACCCAGTATGGCACTTTTCCAGAGCATCCTATGCCAGATACAAGCAGAATATCCTTAGGATCAATATTCAGCTGCACAATTGCCATCTTAAAAGAATTCCATATTCCAAAATCTCCGCAGCCATCACACCAGTTCGGATAAACCTTTGTTGTAAGATCTTTAAAGCTAACCATTTTATTATTTTTATTGAGTTTTATTTATTTTATTCTTATCTCTTCAATATTTCTTTTATTTTGAGATAAATCTCGTCAGACGTAAAAGGTGTTCCATCATATTTCCTTATATTGCAATCAATACTCTTTCTAGTGTATTCTTTTATTAATCCTTCCATATGCCCTGAGTAATTCATCTCAACAATAATGCTCTTTTTAGCTCTCTCAATTATTTGGCTTACTTTCTCAGTTGGGAAAGGAAACAAATAGACAAGATGCAAGAAATTAGTTTTGATCCCATCATTCCTTAAAAATTCCATAGCTTCAATTATAGGCTGCTTGTTTGAGCCCCATGATATAATTGTAACACCTGCATCTTTAGCTCCATACACTTTTGGCTCAGGCATCTCTTTCTTAAAAGTTTCAAGCTTTCTCATTCTTTTTTCCATCATTAGCTTCCTTAACTCTGGCTCCTCATTATACAAGCCATATTCTGTATGCTCATCAGAAGTTGACATAAAAATTCCATTTTTAGTTCCAGGCAAAACTCTAGGAGAGACTCCTGTTTCAGTTAATGCAAATCTCTGATAATCCTTACCTTCAAGATCTTTCTCAGTAAGAATATGCCCTCTATCAACACTTAATTTAGAAACATCAAAAGGCTTAGTAGACTTCATGCTTTCACATAAAAATTTATCTACTAAAATAAAAACAGGACACTGATATTTATCTGCAATATTAAATGCATTAAAGGTTTCATAGAAACATTCATCCACATCTCCAGGAGCAATAATTATCCTTGGAAAATCTCCTTGAGATGCGTGCATTACAAACCTTAAATCACCTTGCTCAGTTTTAGTTGGCAATCCTGTGCTAGGCCCTCCTCTCTGCCCCATAACTATAATTAAAGGAGTCTCTGTCATTCCAGCTAATCCTACAGATTCTACCATTAAAGAAAACCCTCCTCCTGAAGTAGCTGTCATTGCTCTCACTCCTGCATGTGAAGCTCCAATTGCAAAGTTAATAGCTGCAATCTCATCTTCTGGCTGCTTAACTATTATGTTATAATCATACTCCTTATCAGCCATAAAATGCAATATATTAGAAGTTGGTGTCATTGGATAAATGCTAACAAACTTGCATCCAGCTTTAATTGCACCAGCAGAAATAGCCTCATTTCCTGTTAAAATTATTCTTTTCTCTGCATTCACTTTCTGCAATTTATGATTAAATCCAGAATAATGCTGCTTTATATATTCATACCCTGAATCTATCATCTTTATGTTGCTCTGTATTACCTTTTCACCTTTTTTCTTAAAAATATCTTTTATAACACCATAAATAACATCCCTTTCACAGTCAAGTAATGCTAAAGAAGCTCCAATTGCAACTGTATTTTGCACAACCTTCTTTTCACCAGCTTCTGTTGCAAGCTGAAACATAGGAACATGATAAAGCTTAATATCTTGTCTAATCTGAAACTTCTTAATATCTATCTTATCAGCATCATAAATAATTCCCCCTTCATAAGTTAATTCGTCTTTATGCAAAGAAATAGTTTCTTCATTGAGAGCAACTAGTAAATCAATAATCCTCAGATGGCTTCCAATCTCTTTATCTTGCTCAGCTCTGATTGTATAAGTATTATGCCCTCCTCTTATTAAAGAAGGATAATCATTAGTAGCAAACACATTCAAGCCAAGCCTTGTGCATGTCTTAGCAAAGATAGCACCAGCAGACATTATACCATACCCTGCCTCTCCACCTATCTTCCAACCTAATCTATTGACTTCCAATCTATCCCCTCTTTTATTGAATTTGAATAATTTACGATATTTTACTTTATTTGCATTACGGTTGCGAAATGCGCAACATATTTGTCCGCAACATGAGCTGTTACATCAGTGATAGGCGGACTAATCGCACAGCCTCAGGTACTTACAGAACCGCAGTTCTGTACTTGCTAACCCGAGGCTCGTTAATGCAAATTATTTTTTAAATCTGTTTTTCTCTATTTTTAATATATATATATATCTCTATTTTGCATTATAAAGCTTTCTATAAGAAAAGGCCTTATCAGCCTGCCAAACAAGCTATTTGTGAGGTGTTGGTTGAGAGTGTTGAACGAGGGCAAGCTGACTAGCCAAACCCTATTGCCATATTAGAACTGTAAGCTAGGCTTATTTATAAGTATTATTAAAGTTTTTTTAGTACTACTAAAAGAAATTTTATAGTGGTGGTGAGTATTCTGTTATCGAGCTTAATTGCCTTGTCACTTCAGATTTGTCTATAGAATCTGTTATTAAAATCTTATCTCGGTTTTTAAACGCATAATTAAGACCATTACTCAGAAGCTGACTATTTACATAAAGCTGGAGATTATCGGTTTCAATACCTAAACTCTCTAAAAAGAATCCAACAGTTATGCCTTTTGCATGCACATGCACTACATTACCACTCTTGTCTGGACCATCATTCTCTACATGCACAAATTTACTTTTTACCCAATAGCCAGAATCTGCTAAGTTAAGTTGGTTTCCGTTGATGTATATCTTAATGTCAGCATGTATATGTTGGCTGCCTAGAAGGCCAATAGTAGCTGAAGTATCCATGGTACATTGCATCATACCTGAAGCAATACAATCTTCAATTCTCATACCACAAATATCGCATAAACCATCTCCATTGGTATCCATAAACTCTTGTGCTTTTTGCTCATCAAAACTGGTGAAAGAGATTTTAGTTAATGCAGAGTTTCTTATCATTGGTTCATTTGGCTGCTGAGAATCCATAGGCCAGAACATTTTGGTAAGATTAAAGAGAACTCCAACAACTACTATAAATAAAATGCTATATGAAACGTAAGTTTCATAATCTTTTCTTTTTATCACGGTTATTCCTCCCTAAAATATAATTATATCCATAACTAAACAGCGAAAACGCCACTAAGAATCCTCCAATTATCCAAAAAATCAAAGAGTAGTGTTGAAGAGAACTAAATGGTATGCCTGCCATAATAAATCCTGTATTTAAAATAAGTATTTTAGACGATATAATCTTTTTTCTTAAAAATAGTAGAAAAGTTATAAAAAGCATGATAACAGCTGCAATCCAAAAGTAAAGTGCTACCTTTGTTAAGAACAGCAAAGGCATCCCAACAACTGCAATTCCAAGAATACTAAGCAAAGCAACTACACCTAAACAGAGATTATGGCAAACCTGATAGGAACCAAGAAAACTTATAAAACCAGAAATTCCTCCTGAAAATACTAGAACTTTTGACTTTCCTTGGCGCATACTTTTACAAGGATTGTAAAGCTTATTTATAAATATTTCTATTTTTTGGTTTTCGTAGAATAAGAAAAGCTATAATAAATCCAATAGCAATTCCCATGACTCCTGAGGCTATAAAGGATTTTGAAAAATAATTACTTGGCCGCACATGCACTATAAACATTGTCTGAGGCTTCTGTTTATCTAATGCGCTCACTAAGATCTCATAATCACCTGCTTTTGGAAATGCAAAGCTCATATAAGCAATTCCTTCTTCATTAGGCTCCAGATCAGTTGTTGCAAACATAATGCTATCCTGCTTTGCAATGCGTACATAGTAATGGCTGAGCACACTAGAATTTTCTTGCTGTATCGCAAAACTCATCACAACATGCTCACCTGCTAAAGGTTGCCGAGGGTCAATGCCAAATTCAAATGTATAGTTAGCAACTTGCTGCTCTACTGGATTTCCAACACCATTTGCATAGGATATAGGAAGAAGCAGAAAAAAGCACGAGAATAGTATGAACAATCTCATAATTTCACCTTCTACAGGCTATCGAATGTCTTCTTCAAAAGCAAAGCATCCTGCTCTATATTAGGGCTCTCACAAATAACTACACCCTTAACTCTAAAATCTTTCAAAGCCTTCATTAATTCTTGGTAATTAAAATCACTCTCCTTAAGATTAAGATGATTTCTCTCTCCTTTCTCATTATAGGCAATACCTGCTACTTGTATATGCATCTGCTCTAAAGCCTCCCTTCCTAATTTCTCAATCTCCTCAAGTATCGCACAGAACTCTTTATAGCTATTATTCTTGCCATTAGTCCTTGCATGAAAATGGCTAAAATCAATACATGGCAGTACATTCTCAAGCTCCTGACTTAGCCTAATACATTCCTGCAAATCACCAAACTGTGTTACTCTGCCAGCTATCTCTGGCCTTACTTGTATCCCTATACCTTCTTGCTTCAAAATATCAAGAACTGCTTTAAGGTTATTCTTAACATTTCTGTAAGCCTCTTCCTTACTGCTTTTCATGTAATAGGCTATATGATACGTAATGCTAAAACAACTAGCTAGCCATGCAATTCTAGCTGCCTGTAATATCATTCTCTTAGAAGCCTCAACTGTCTTATTATGCCCATTTAAGTTTACATAATACTGCCCATGACAGCTTAGCAATATATTATTTCTTTTTGCAGCATCTCTCACTTGAATTGCACTCTTCTCATTAAGATTAACACTCCTAACAAATTCTAGCTCCATAGCAGATAATCCAAGTTCCTTAACTGTTTCCACTCCCATAGCTGTCCCTTTCCCCTTCGCACCCCATGGTATGCCTGCTGTGCCGAATAAAAGTGAATTGAATTTCATATAATGAAGGAAATAAGAAGTAGTTATAAAGTTTGTTTATTCCCACTCTGTTGTTCCTGGAGGCTTGCTTGTTAAGTCTAGTGCTACAACCCTTTCCTTCTTAGCTTCTAATGCTTCAACAGTCTCCATTATAAATTCTAATGGCATATCTTTTCCAGGCATAGCTGCTCTTCCTGTCATAAAATCATTTGTTATGAAGGGCCTTAAGGCTATACTTCTTTGCCCACCATTAAATTCAATTGGAAACATGACCACAGGCATTTGGCTTATCTTTTGTATTAATCCATATTTATGCAATCTTTTATTTACTTCATGATCAGCTACTCTTAACTCAGAAATATTTTCTTCAGTCAATGTAGTAGGAGTAAATTGATAAAATTTTATGCCATTATCGCTAAACAAATAAATAACCCTGTTAACCTCATGCACAGCTCTAGGTATTACAGATGCAACCTTCTTAAGCTCAGTCCAATCTGGTTTGCCTGTTAAAGCAGCTAAATAACTATAGGTCCTTGCATCTCCTTGCACCCCAACTGTTTTTACAGGAAGCAAAAATCCGTTAAAATTGCTACCATGAGTTATTTCTCCGACTCTTGAATCTATAAACTCAAAATCAGCTGTTTTGTAAGGCTCACTACCACAAAGAATTCTTATAGCCAAACCTGGTCCTGGAAAAGGTTTCCTATAAACAATCTCATCAGGCAATCCTAAAAGTTTTCCAACTCTCCTTACCTCATCTTTATGCAGTTCAGAATTAGGCTCAACTAGAAGTCCTTTAGCTCTTTTTTCTCTTGCTAAAGGACTATCATTATGGTGTGTTTTTATTTTATCTGCATTAGGGTCTTCTAAAGAATCACTAGCACTTTCTATTAAATCAGGTCTTAATGTTCCTTGTGCAAGAAACATGGAATCAGGAACAAAACCTAACAAAGAAATTTCTCTATCTGCAATTTTCATAAAAGTATCTCCAATAATTATACGTTTTTCTTCTGGGTCAATAACTTCTCTCAGTGACAAACTTAAATAAGGGGCACTATCTTTCTTTTTAATTAAAGCTCTAGCAGTATAAAATTCTTCTTTTGCATCTATCAGCCTAAAATTTCGTAAACCTTGTTTAGTTAAAGCCTCATATACAAGTCTGCTCTCATTAAGCCTCATAAACCCATTATCCACATGTATTGCATACACTTGACTTGGACCTAATGCTTCCACTAATAATCTTGCTGTTACTGTCGAATCAACTCCACCACTTACTAAAACTAAAACTGGATTCTTTCCAACATTTTCTCTTATATAAGTAATTGATTTTCCCAATCTATCCTCAATAGTATAATCTCCTGTTAATTTCGCAACTTTAAACAAGAAATTTGCAAGTATTTGTTTGCCATTTACTGTTAAATCAACCTCTGGATGGAACTGAACACCATACAGCCTTTTTTCCCTGTTCTGTATTGCTGCAACTATCCTATCTTGTGAATATGCAATTGTTTCAAATCCTTCTGCTAATTTATCAACACTATCCCCATGGTTCATTAAAACCTCTTGACTTCTCTCTAAATCTGAAAATAATTCACTATTTTTTACAATTTCAATTAAGGTCTCTCCATATTCCTTAACTTGCTTGGGTACAACTCTACCTCTAAATTCCCGGGTCATCATTTGCATACCATAGCAAATACCTAGAACTGGAATTCCTAGATGAAATATACCTGAATCATATTCTGGTGCATTTTCTTCGTAAACACTAGCTGGACCTCCAGAGATAACAATAGCCTTATACTCTCTTAATTTACTAGCTGGTGTAGATAAAGGAAGAATTTCAGATTTAACATTCAACTCTCTAACTCTTCTATCTATAACTTTTGTATATTGCGCCCCTGCACTTAAAATTGCTACTTTTTCTACCATAATAATAATTATCTCTCCTTACTATACTGCTTTAACAACTCAATAACCAATCTAACACCAAACCCTGTTGCACCTTTAGGATTTACTCCCTTCTCTTGTGCAGAAAATGTTGGTATTGCAATGTCAATATGACACCAAGGAATATCATCCTTAACAAAATTCTTTAGGAAAATTCCTCCTATAATGCTTCCAGCATCTGCTGCATCTGTAACATTCTTAATATCTGCAATATCACTTTTCAAAGCCTCTCCATATTCCTCCCATAAAGGAAACTCCCATACCCTCTCAAGACTTTTATCACTAGCCTTTTTTATCTTTTCAATTAACTCTTTATTATTTCCCATTATTGGAACAGCAAAGTTTCCTATAGCAATTAAAGCAGCCCCTGTAAGTGTTGCCAAATCAATAATAGCCTTAGGCTTTTTCTCACAAGCATAAGCTAATGCATCAGCAAGTATCATTCTACCTTCAGCATCTGTATTCCTAACTTCTACCATTAATCCATTATAAGCCTTATAGATATCATCAACTCTATAAGATTCTCCGCTGATCATATTCTCAACAAGTGGAAATATTCCTATAAGATTTATTGGAAGCTTAAGCTTAGATGCAGCTACTAAAGCATGCATTGTTATTACAGCTCCAGCTTTATCATCCTTCATATTAAGCATATAATTCTTGTCAAATAAAGATGACTTTACATTATAGCCACCAGTATCAAATACAACCCCCTTGCCAACTATAGCAATTGGTTTCTCATCTTTCTTGCCACCATTATATTCCAATACAACTAACTTTGGCTTATGCACACTTCCCTTGCCCACTGCAAGAATACAGTTCATTCCCAGCTTTTCAAGCTGCTTATGCTCAAAAATAGTGCATTTCAATCCAGACTGCCTAGCTATTTTCTGTGCATATTCTGCCATATAATCAGTACTGGCTATATTTGCAGGAGTATTTACCACATCTCTAGTAATATTAACTCCTTGACTAACTATAGTTGCATAATTAACTGCATCACTAACTATTTTTTCATTTTCCTTAGTAACAATTAAACTAATTCTTTCAATAGTAACCTTTTCTGCATCTTTACTCTTAAATGTTGTATTCTTATACAATACTAGATAAGAAGCAAATGTAAGAATCTTTCCTATTGGCTCTGCCATATCTTGAGGAAGTTTAATACTGCTTAATGCAACAGTCTTTACTTTAAGCTCTTTAGCCTTTCTCATAGCATTTGCCATATTATTCTCAAATGAAAAATAGCTTTGCTTTCCCTTTTTGCCCATTCCTGTAAGAATAAGATACTTTATTTTACTTTTCCTTGCATTATAAATTACCTTTATCTCATCCTTTTCTGCCTTAAAATCCTTATTAGCAATCATAGCAGATAATGCACCATTAAATAGTGCATCTATGCCTTTATACATATCCTCTACTCTGCAATTATCCTCACTAAAGAACAAAACTATAGCTTCCTCATCACACTCTTCTAGCTTGCATACTTTGGTTTTTACTTCCATGAAAAGCAATAACAAAAGGGTTGTATTTATAGTTTTCGTGCAAAGGCGATAGAATCGGTCAGCTCAAACTAGTATATCATTTTTTAAGAAGTTTTAAATATAAGGATTGATAATTCAACTCTTGTGGCAAAGCCAAGACAAATTCAAAAGGTACCTATTATTCTGGCTTTACTATTTGTAATTTTAACAGGATTAGCATCTTATGCAGAATATAAACATATTGATACCGCTTTAGGATATCTATTATTGTCTTCTTTACTGGTAACTTTTTCAGTTTGTGGATTCGCAGAAACTGGTGGTACTATACCTACAATTTGTGATAATATGTACGGAACAATTATATTTGGAGCAGCAGGTATTCTTATAAATGCTGTCATCGGCTACGGATTAGGAATAGGAATTGGGAAACTTATGAAATTTAATAAAAAATCTCAATGATTCCAGTCCAAGCTAATAGCCTTCCCCCCTTCTTTCTAAAAGAAAAGTTTAAATATTAGTTATAACTAATGTTATAACATAGGTTAGATAATGTGGATAGAATATCTGGCTAAGAGATTAGATAGAAAGAAAGCAGAAATTACATTTAGCCTACATTTATTTAAAAGGAAAGATTACTGGAATCTCGACATTAACAAGATTGAGGAAACAGTAAGAATAGGTAAGATATTTTACCAGAAATGTGAGAAGCCTAATAAGATTTGCTTTAAAAGGTACTTTGGAAAGGAAAACATTACCTATACAGTAATTGTTAGATATTATAAACACTTTATTGAGGTAAAAACAGCATGGCCAAAGAAAGGAAGATAAAATGTGATTGTGGAGAAATATTAGTAGAGAAAAGAATAAATTTTGATGGCTTTGAGGCAGAAGCAATGGTGTGTCCTAAATGCAACTTTACAACTTTGACAAAAGAGCAGGCAGAAAAATATGTAAGGTTAAAGCAGCTGCATCAAAGTATTGATACGGAGAGGAAAATAATTAAAATTGGAAATTCAATTGGTCTTACTTTGCCTGACAAGCTTAAAGAGTTAGGTGCTAAGGTTGGAAAAAAGGTTAAAATTGAAGCGTTAGATCCAAAATCATTCAAGGTAGAATTACTTGGTTAAAGCATTTTTAATGAGCCCAATCAAGACTTATAGCCTTTCCTCCAGTTAAATATCTATAAGCCTCTAGTCCTGCTTTAGCACCTTCCCCTGCAGAAATTACTGTCTGCTTGAAAGGTATTGTGGTAACATCTCCTGCTGCAAATATGCCTTGGCATGATGTATTGCATCTCTCATCAACAATTATCTCATGTCTTTCATTCAATTTAACTAAATCCTTAACAGATGAAGTATCAACAATATATCCAAGCTCTATAAAAACACCATCAACCTCTATCTCTCTCTTTTCATTATTTTTATTCTCAACTATAATTGAGCTGACAAACCTATCCCCTTTTATCTCAACAACATTAGAACCAAGAATTAGTTCAACATTATTCTTAGAGGTTAATTGACTTACTAATTCCTCATTTGCAGCTAATTTATCTGCATTATAAATAATATACAATTTACTAGCTTCATTTGCAAGCTCAATAGCCTCTTCAATTGCAGTATTACTGCCACCAACCATAGCAACCTTTCTTCCTTTAAATAAAGGCCCATCACATGTTGCACAAGTGCTAACTCCTTTACCAAAGAATTTCTCTTCACCATGAACATTCAGAGTTCTAGGAATTTTTCCAGATGTTATTATCAATGCTCTGCATTTATGCTCAGTATTATCTGACATTACAATTTTAAAAGTATTATCATTTTCCTTAAAAACAGCTGTTACCTTACCTTTAATTATCTCAGCCTTAAATCTTAGAGTTTGTTCTTCAAATTTCTGCATTAATTCAAACCCTGACATAGGCTCTACTCCTGGATAATTCTCTATATGAGAAGTAAGATTAGTCTGCCCTCCAATATCTAGGCTAATTACCAAAGTTTTTAATCCTTTTCTTGCTGTATAGATAGCTGCTGTTAAACCAGCTGCCCCTGCTCCTATAACTATAATATCATAATCCATGCGATAAATTTTTAATAAACTTATTAATAAATGTATGTATGGAACATAATCAGCCGATAAAAACAGTAGGTGTTCTAATTTATAGAAATAATGAGGTTCTTTTAGTTAAACATGGTACATCAGCCAGTCATCAAACTGGTATTTATGGACTACCAGCAGGTAAGCCTAATGAGAACGAGGACGATAGAGCTGCTGCTATTAGGGAGTTGCATGAAGAAACAGGACTTATTACAAATCCAAGTGATTTAATTGAACTTCCAAAGACATATAATGCAAAGATACAAAGAAAGGATGGCATAAGAATATTTAGTCTCAAAGTTTTTCTATGTAAATCGTATAAGGGTAAGTTACGACAAACTTCCGAATCAAGCCCAGAGTGGGTACCTTTTACCAAGCTCAAAGAACTCCCACTCCTTCCTAATGTAGAATTAATAGTAACAGAGAATATAGAATAGTCATTAAATCAACTTCCTGCCTTCCTCATCATAAATATGTATCACATTAACTGGACAGGCCTGAGCAGCGTCCATATTTTGCCTTAGCTCTTCTTCGTCAATCTCTTTTTTCTTCACATCAGCCTTTCCATCCTGCATGCTAATCTCCCAGTTATCTGGGTTAACTGCTGCACAAGATGCAGCTCCAATACAATTTTCCCTGTCAAACTCAATCCTATACTTCTTACCCATTAGTTATAGGCTATGTTACTGAGTTTTTAAGGTTTTCTATTAGCGACTATTTACAATTTTATCTCTATTATAGGCTGTCTGCCTTTAACCCCAGCATGTATCTCATGCCAATACCTTATATCTTTCTCTCCCATTTTCCAGCAGAAGAAAATATCCCTGCCCTCAAAACTTGAATAAAAATCAACTAATCCTTGCTCAACATCCTTAAGTATGCATCCAATGCTTTCTAAATCCTCTAAAGTCTTATAAAATTCATAGGATAACCTATGATACTCCCTATTCATCTTCGTTATATTCTGGAATTGCTCAAAGCTTAAATCATTAGTATCTATCTCTATAGAATTCATCAGATTAATTGTCTTATTAAGTTTCATTAGTTTTCTTACGGTCCTATTAATCCTTGGCAAAGCTCTCTGCGCTTCCTCTAACTTAAAATGTCTTAGCATAGTCTAACCTATATTTTTCTGATTTATATAATTTTCTAATCTCTATTACATAATTAAAAATCTTCATCAGTTCTATATCTCTTAATCAGCCAGATAAGTATGCCTATAAAAGCGCCTATCAAAAAATAAACTGTTAAATTTACTGCAATGCCTATTGCCAGTCCAATATACTTTCCTGTAAAGAATCTTATAGCCTCTTCAACCTTTAACCCTGGATAGATAATAATACTGTAAGAATCCAATAGATAGTCCCTATAAACTCCAAGCTCGATATTTAATATTCTAACTGCATATAACACAGCAAAATAAAATAATATCAATATCTCAGAATACATCCCATACCTGAGCCAATGTATCTTCTCATCGTGCATTATAGCTTTTATTAATATTGCAATTTATAAAAGTTTGCCATAAAAGCAAAAAGGCATAACATTAATAAACCATTCTGGGTTTGAATAAAATAATGAATAGTGATGCAGATCCAGATTTGGGATATTTTATAGGAACTGATATTCTTCCATGTATAAGAGCTAATGAGAAAGCAGCTAAGGAAAATAACAGAACTTTATTAACAAAGATAACAGACTATGCAGCTTATGGATATGCCTACCTTCAGAGATTTACTCCTCATGTAACATTTTTGGTTGGTCTCGAGAGAATTATTGAGGGTAAATACGTAGAAGGATTAATGGAGTTGAGTGTTGTACCACTCCTTAGCGAAATAGATAGAACACTAACTAGGGAAGGACAGGCAATTAATAATGCAAAATCAGTTATTAATTATATTATTGGTACTGACATAATTGAGTACATGAAAGTTAATGAGCCTTTTGTCAAGAAGATAGAAAAAAGAAATTTATTATCAAAACTAATGGACTGGCAAAATTATGCTGGATCATTTATTGTTAGATATGGAATCAATTATTTGCACATAGATGGTGTAATTAACTTATTCAAAGGCCAATATAAAATTGCTACAGCAGAGCTATCAATTGGGCTATGGAGAGATTTTTTTGCTTATTACAGACATAAAAGAAGATTAAGATTTATTAAACTTATGAAAGCGATTAATGAACAAGGACTAATAGATAAAATATTAAATCCTAAAAGATTAGATGATAAAACTAAGAGTTAAATAAGCTTAAGTAAAAATAAGTCAAGTTTTGTATTTTAATCAAATTTTGGATAACAGCCTGGATAATAATCCAATTTTTCTTCTTTTAATGCAATAGCAAAATCATAATTCTTTATTATGTCAGAAAATTTATCTCTTATATCTAGCATTATGTCATGAAATGTATTAAAATCTTCAATCTCAAAATCCAATTCAATATCCCAGGCGCCAATTGTGTTTATAATATAAGTTAAATTTCTCAGGTAATTGCAATAATGGAAGAACTGCCTATATCTCTCGTCTGTTAAGTTCTTGAACTTCAGAATAGCTTTGCAATAAATCCAATTTAATTTTTTTAAATCTATAGAGACTCTGCTCATTAAAATAATTTTATTATGCTTGAGATTTTTGATTCTATAATCAACAATTCTCGCAGATGTTTTTAGCCTCCTCGCAATTTCCGTAATTGGCATTCGTGCATTATTTACCAGAATCTTGATTATTTCCTCATCAGTATTATCTATTTTAAAGTCACCTTTTTTCCCTCCTTGAAAAACAACTGGATAAGGCTCTTTGTTGTCTAAAATGTATTCTTTTCTCCAATGAGGAACTCCAAGGCTAATTATAGCCTCTCTAGAAGATATGAACTGGCTGAAATGTTCATCCAGTTCTTTAACTGCCTTTTCAAATTCATAAACATCTTTTACAATGTACCCCACAATAACATCCCATTTTCCAGTGCAGTTCGCAATCCACTCTGTCTTATTATGTTTCTTTAAATGATCTATAATCTTTGCAATAGTTTCCTTATTGGCATTTTCAAGCGCAATAAATAATTTATATTTGGAAAAGCCTAATTTGTAAGTGTCTATTACAGTTGCAAACCGTGCAATGTATCCTTCCTTGATTAGGCGCATTATTCTGTAGTTTACCGTCTGCTTCGAAAGCCCCACCTTTTTGCCAATCTCTGAATCGCTTTGCCTGGAATCTATATCAAGCTGATACAGGATCTTTCTATCTTTTAAATCGAATATTTTAATCATATTATATACAAAATCATAATTCTTATTTAAATTTTGTTATTTTGACAAAAAAATAGCTCCAATATTTATTATATAACTATTACCACTCTAAAGTTATGAAAAATCTTAGAACGCAAGATGTAGGAATAACATTAGAAGAGCATTTTAAACCTAATAATGATGTTAGTCTTAAAGTCTTACTAGCTGTCCCACCTCAATCACATCCCCCGACCGCGCCACACCCTGGGCTACCGTACTTAAAAGGTTATTTAGAGCAAGTTTTACCAAATGTAAGTATTACTCAAAAAGACCTCGATGCAATATACTTTTCATATGTTTTTAGCCAAGAAGAATTAACAAGAAGATTCCCAACAGAACAAGCTGCAAGAATCAGGGATGCTTACCAAGCTCAGAGAGATATCCAAGTTTATAAGGATGTTTCAAGATTTATTCAGGCACACTCTACATTAGAAGATGCATTAGACGAAATAAGCAGACAGCATCAAGAAACACATAGACTTAGTAGAGAATCCTTAAGATTGAGAGGAAACACTTTTACTTACATATCTGAGTTTCCTGTAAATAGTAGACAAGGCATTTTAGATGCTATAAGCCCTCAAAATAGAGAAAAAAATTTGTTTTATCAATATTATAGGGATGTGGTAGTTCCTCATATAACATCTAATAAATACGATGTTGTCGGTTTATCAGTTTTTCTTACAGATCAGCTTCTACCAACATTTCTTCTTGCCCAAATGATTAAAGAGCAAAGTCCAAAAACAAAAGTTATTTTGGGTGGGAATTACCTGACAAGATTTAGAAAAACTTTATCGATAGACGATCAACTAAACAGGGATTTATTTGATTATTCTGATGCAATTGTAGTTAATGAAGGAGAAGTGCCATTCAGGAAAATTCTGGAAAGAGTGAGCAAAGGTGAGGATTTTGAAGGAATCAACCAAGTTATTTACAGAAGAAAAGATGGAAAAATAACTGTCACTTTTAATCCAGTTGAATTGCCAGTAATGGATATGGATAGACTTCCAAGGCCTGATTTTGAGGGTATTTTTACAGATTTAGAAAATAAAGAAGCAGTATTTTGGACACCTTCTGCTGTGATCCCTTTTTACACCCAAAGAGGATGCCCTTATGCAGGGGGTTGTGATTTCTGTACTATTATGAGTGCAAACAACAAACCAAATTCAAAGATTGCACGCTCTCCAGAAAAAGTTGCAGAGGATATTGCATTTTTTTATAAAAAATATGGTGCTAGTGTTTTCAGCTTTGGGAATGAAACACTAAGCAGAGGATTCATGTTAGGCTTAACAGAGGAATTAGATAAAAAGAGCTTAGAAGTTATAATAGATGGTTATACAAGGACAGACCAATTTCATAATGGAGACTTAGATATAGAAATGATTAGAAGAATTGGAAAATATTTTAGATTTCTACAAATTGGTGTTGAAAGTACAGATGAAGAAACTTTAGATAGTATGAGAAAGGGAAGAAAGCCATTTAAAGATTCAGATTTAGTAAAAGCATTATATCAGAATGGGACTTTTTCACATGCTTTTTTAATAATAGGCTTCCCTCCTGACAAAAAATATTATGAAGGCAGGGATAGAGATGATTATATCAATTTCTATATGAGATCTGCTACATCGACATTAAAATGGTTGGCAGATAACGCAAAATACCTTGGCACATTTAAAGCAACAACATTGCGTATTCCAAGAGACGATCATAAAATGGTTTTGGAAACTGATTCAAAATTTGTGGTAGCTCCGCGTTATGCTCATGAATTAAGCTTGAAAAATCCGAAAGATTTGGAATTCAATATACCATACAAGAAAATTCACGGTAGTACAGAATTTGACTACTTAATAGCAGAATTATTTGATATGGTTTGGACTCCTTATAGGACATTTACACATTATACTATTTATCATCAGAGGTTATTTAATTGGGAAGATGGTATAAGATGGTCAATTGAAAATCCTGAAAGTGTTCATATAGTATCACCAACAATTAGCGAAAGAGAAAGAAAAGTTGTTAGAAGAATTTGGGCTTTGGCTGTTGGACAAGATTACTTAGAAGCTATGAGAAAGTTGTCAAAAAAGGGAGGCATAAATAGGCAAGAAAGAGAAAGATTACAAAATGTAATTGCTGAATCTAGACAAAAAAATATTATGACTAGAAACTTTCCAGAAGGAGTAAGCTCGATAAACGAGTTAGTCAATATTAATTTTTGATTAAAGGACTTATAGTTTAAGCAATTATACATCTTCTTCCAAACTTGTCTTATACTAAGTTAAATCCACAAACCTTATATATCAATAAAAATAACACTAATAGCAATGGAAGTCCAAACATTACAAATAACCAAAGAAGCTGCAGAAAAGATTTCTGATATGACAAAATCACAGCCTAAAGACGTAAAAGGCTTAAGGCTTGTTGTAGTTCCAGGTGGCTGTTCTGGATTTATGTACAATTTCATCTTTGACAGGAAGATAAATGACGAAGACACAGTTATAGAATCAGACAGCATTAAATTAATCATTGACAAAGTTAGCATTGGCATGCTAAAAGGTGCAAAAATCGATTATGTAGAAACTTTGCAGGAATCAGGCCTGAAGATAAATAACCCCAATGCAAAATCTACCTGTGGCTGTGGACATTCTTTTAGCTAGCTTTCTGGAAGTATAGTTCAAGAGTTACATGCAGCTCGGGATAAGGAAGTTCTGCTTTTAGTTCTGGCATTGTTATTATAAGTCTCTGAGGAAAAATATCATTGCTCCTTAGATAATTCTGTAACTCCACAACATCATTTGCAAAATAAAGAAATTTCCCAGTTAAATATACAACGACTGGTTTTAGTCTATCTATCCCTTGAACAGATAACCCTAGAATATTTTCAAGCCTATACAATTTATCAATAAAATGAATAGTTTCCTTAGCAACTCTTCTTCTTGACAACCATTGAAGTAAGTTACCTAAATTTTCAGCCATTTTTTAACCTTTAGCTATGTATTTCATATCTAAGTATTGCAGCTAGTTTTCCCAGATCCTTTAACTGCTGCCCTTCTCTTGTATCTGTTGAAATTATTTTAACAGTTGTGCTGTATTTTTTCGCTTCCTCTTCTATCCTCTCTAATTTCTCATCATCTTCCAGAGATTCTGATACAAGCACAGTCTCCACTACACCCATAGCCAATTTCTCCATTACATCATTCTCACCATAAGCTACTATTGCAGGCTTTTTAGCAAGTAATTCTAAAAATTTTTGCATTATCTGCATCTCGGCAGTAATCTCTTCTTTTGCTAATACATCCTGGCTTTTCTCAACCAATTCTTGCAAGCCAAATTCTCCAGTATAAGACAGATCTTTAACAGCAATTATCTTTCTTTTAAGGTTTTCATTCAACTGCCCTTCTTCAATAAAATTATATTTAGTAGGTCCTGGCCCCCCAACAATAATCCCTTTCAAATTTTGATTATCCAAAAACTGTTCCTTGACATATTCTGCAACTTTCCTGTAATGCTCTTTTGCAGCCCCTTCTATTTGACGTGCAAAACGAGCACTTGATTGTCCCCCTGCCTTAAATTTCCCTGGAACATGAGAGTGTGTCTTAACCAAAGGTATTATTGTCTTTCCTTTTAGCAATGCCACATCAGCATCTCTCCTGTCAATAACAATTAAGCCATAAATCTCTTTCACTTCAAGCATATCTCTCAGTAGATCTAGAACAAACTCTTTATCACACCTGTAAATCCTGGTTTTAAGAGGCACTGGCGGCTCAATGCTCCACACTCTAATATCCTGCACTCCCTCTCTTTCTGCTACATTCCCACAGAAAACAGCCAAACCATGCTCAGGTGTCTTTTTATACAGCTTCAAGTGCTGTATCATTTTCTCAAGAGCAGCTGTAACATTATTCCTTGTAGAAGTTGACTTAATATTGGATGCAGTGCCAACCTCCTCATTAAGATGCTGAATAATCTTATTCATATCATATTCTGCAGGAACATAAACAGTAATAAGCTCAGTATGTCTGGCTTTATAACTATCTAACTCTTTGATTAATTTCTTCAATTTATGTTTTTGTGTATCAGTGACTTCCATACATTGCAATAATTGAGGAATACTTTATAAAGATTTAGTATATAAATAAATACGATGCAAAAAATCCATAAGCTTTTAGTATTCCTTCTTCTATATACTATAGGTATAACAATATTTTCTTTTATTGCGCCAATAACCTTTTTTTCTGCAATTTTACTCTGGTATGGCATACCATCGGTTTACATATCACTAAGAATACCTTACCATATAAAAAAATCACTTATATTTTCTCTTCTAGTGCTTCCGCTTATGATTATTATTGATTATATATCACATATTACAAAAACCTGGCTGGTTCCTCATTCGATTATAAATTTTCGATTACTCGGATTTGTAACACTGGAGATAATGCTGTGGTCCTTCTTCTATGTTTATTATGTAGCAATACTGTTCGAATATCAACAAAATGAGAAAAATAGCAGCCATTGGCATCCACGCATGAGATTTCTGGTAGCATTGATGATTGCATTTTCAATATTATTTATAGTAACATTATATACCGAGCCAACACTACTCAATATCCCTTACTTTTACCTTCTATTTGGCACTATATTTGTAGGTATACCGATAATAACTACATTTCTGAAGTACCCTTCATGGTTTTCAAAAATTTATGAGATTTGGGCATTCTCTTTAATTATATCAACACTATATGAAATTAGTGCATTAAAAGCTGGGTGGTGGGCTTTTCCTGGAACAAGGTATCTTGGCTGGATAGAGTTCTTTGGTGTCCGATTCCCTCTCGAAGAGTTAGTTTTTTGGATTTTGATGCTTGCTCCAGCAACAATCATAGCATATCAATTCTTTCATGGCAAAGGAAAGCCAATTATTTCTATCGATACAAAGAAACTCCGTTTCTAGTTCCGAAACTCGTTAGAGTTTCGATACCTTTAAATGCAAATAATTAAAACCTTACTTACAAGGGGATGTAGGGTAACTTGGCTCATCCTTTCCGCTTTGGGACAACTGCGAAGAATCAGCTGCAAACTAGCGGAAGATCCCGGTTCAAAGGCTAAAGGCTCAATCCTTCAGATTGAAAATCCGGGCATCCCCATATTTTAACAAAATTTACTATTAAATTATTCCAGACGTAACATTTATAAATAGCTCCTATAACCCAGTTAATACTCAATCTAAGGCTTCTAAAAGGAATAAAATGGAAATAAAGAAATTTGGGGCAGCTAAAAGGTTTGGTGCTAGATACGGAAGAAGGCTTAAACAGAAGTATGCAGAGGTTGAAAGCTTGCATAAGCAAAGCTATAAATGCCCTTACTGCTCATATGCAAAAGTTAAAAGATTGGTATCTGGAATATGGCAGTGCAGAAAATGTGACTCTAAGTTTACAAGCAAAGCTTATACTGTAAGCAAGAAAGTCATTGTCCGAGGCCCTGTCCCAGTTGAAGGCTTTAGTTTAGAAGAGATAAGTGAAGAAAATCCTTTGGAAGAGGAAGAGATTGAAGTTAAGTCAACTAAGAAAAAATAATCAATTGCAAAATAAAAATATTAAAATAATACAAACACAATAAAAATTTTGCATATGAGGCACGAACTGCGTGCCTTGCCAAGGTCCGCTCATCACAGCTGTAAAGTGCACTAGCGGACAGATATAGCAATTGTGACAAATTTGCAAATTAAGTTAATAAAAAGAAAATAATATAATAAAAAATTACCTATTCAAAATGGCAAGGTACAAATGCTTTTATTGCAGCAAGAAAATACCATCAGAAGAATTAGGCTCTAAAAGAGTAAGATGCAGATACTGCGGCTCTAAGATGATTTATAAGACAAGATATCACATAACAAAGATGAAGGCTAGGTAAAATGGCAGATCTACCAAAAGAAACTGAGCAAAGAATTGGACAGCTTCAGATGCTTGAGCAGAATATACAAGCTTCACTAATGCAAAAGCAACAATTCCAAACTCAATTAATTGAGATAGAATCTGCACTCTCTGAGCTTACTAACACAAATAGAGCTTATAAGATTGTAGGCAATATAATGATTGACTCTACAAAAGAGGCTTTAACTGCTGATTTAACCCAAAAAAAGGAAATGTTCGAGCTCAGGATTAAAAGCCTTGAGAAGCAGGAAGAGCAATTCAAAGTCAAAGCAAAAAAGCTTCAGGAAGAGCTTTTAAGCGAAATTAGGAAAAAAGGCTAGAATGAAAACTCAGCAAGAATATAATGGCACTCTAGAGGAAGTTAGTAAGTTACTTTCAGAGCTTTCAGAAGATATAACTCTGCCAAAAAATGTTAAAATAAAAATTGCCAAAACAATCTCTGTTCTAAACGATGAAAAAGATGCTTCCATAAGAGTCCATAAAGCTTTAAACGAGTTAGGAGAGATCGCAGAAGATGCCAATATTCAGCCATATACCAGAACTCAGATATGGAATGTTGTAAGCCTTCTCGAGAAACTATGAGAAATCTATCGCTTATTTCTATTTCTTATTTTCCTCACAACTGAATTACTTAGCAAAGAATTAGGAATATGAATTATATCACCTTTTCTTGTTTCTACAACTGTTTCCAATAAATTTAAATTGATAATCCTACCTTCAATATTTCCCAGTTTATTTCTCATTAAG
The DNA here is from genome assembly GCA_964602245.1 of uncultured Methanosarcinales archaeon. GTDB lineage: Archaea > Nanobdellota > Nanobdellia > Woesearchaeales > JACPIF01 > JACPIF01. Next base: position 12,492 of record CAZRPY010000007.1, on the reverse strand, counting down.
ATCATATCACCATTATTAAAATACCCTTTCTGCTGTATTCTTATCCCTGCTAATATATTTGGTATAAAATCCTTTAATCCAAGAAGAATAGACAAGACTATAAACACTATAATTACTAATGACAGGAACTGAAAAACAGTTGCAACTAAGCCTAGCTTGCTCAATGCATATACTATAGAAAAGAAATATATCAGATATTCAAGTAAATGGCTTATAAGCTCCTCAAGCGAGATCTTAATACTAGTTGCTTTTCTTACAAAAGTATCAAATTCAAACTCATGTAGTACTCTTTTAACAAATTTTCCAACAACTCTGCCAATAACTATACCTATAAGTAATATAATTAAAGCCCCTATAAACTTTGTCAAGTATTTTGCAAATATATTATTAAGATAATCTATTGCTCTTGCAATAAATTCTACTTCTGCCATAAGGTTTGAATTTCTACTAAGTTTATAAAAGTATATGCTTTAGTCTGTACAAAAGTATTAAATATTCAGTAATTTCCATCCGAAATATGGCAATAGAAAGAGCAAGCATCCTAGGAAAAATCAAGGATCTTGAAGAAGAGCTAAAGAAAACCAAGTATAATAAAAAAACCCAGGCTCACATAGGATTACTAAAAGCAAAGATTGCTAGGCTGAAGCAAGAAGATATAAGAAGATCTGCAGCTAAAGGCAAGACTGAAGGATTTTCTGTTAAGAAAACAGGTGATGCAACTGTAATAATTGTTGGTTTTCCATCTGTTGGCAAATCAACATTACTTAATGTATTAACAAATGCAAACTCAGAAGTAGCAGCTTATAGCTTCACTACTTTAACATGTATCCCAGGTTTATTGGAATATAAAGGTGCAAGAATCCAGATTCTTGATGTTCCAGGAATTGTTGAAGGCGCAGCCTCTGGCAGAGGTAGAGGTAAAGAAGTCTTGGCATGTGCACAAAGCGCAGATCTTGCACTTATACTTTTAGATGTCTTTCATCCAGAGCACCTTGAAACTATCCTAAAAGAAATTTATGACACTAATCTAAGGGTAAACAAAAGAAAACCAGATGTAACAGTAACTAAAAAACCTAGAGGCGGTATTGACATTGGAAGCACAGTCAAGCTAACTCAACTAGATAATAAGCTGATATCAGATATTTTAAGAGAATATAAACTGAATAATTGTAGCATATTAATCAGGGACAACATTAGCGTAGAAGAGCTTTGTGATGCTATTGAGGGCAATAAGAAGTACATACCTGCAATAACAGTACTGAACAAGATTGATCTAGTAAGCAAAGAAGAGTTGGAAAAGATAAAATCAAAATACAATATTGATATTTGTGTCTCAGCAGAGAAAGCAATAAACCTTGAAGAGCTCAAAGAATTAATCTTTAGAAAGCTTAATTTCATCAGAATATTCTGCAAAGAGGCAGGTAAAAGGGCAGACTTAGAAATACCTCTTATTATGAAAAATCCAGCCACAGTAGAGGATGTTTGTCTTAAGCTTCACAAGGATTTTGTTGCAAAGTTCAAATTTGCCAGAATATGGGGCACTTCATCAAAATTCCCAGGCCAGAAGCTTGGTTTAACTCATAAACTACAAGATAAGGATGTTGTAGAGATACATGTGAGATAGTTACAGGCTCTGCAAATACTCTTTCTTATCTTTAAACCCATGCTGTTTTGCAAGCTTTTCCATAGCCTTATCAATATTACTGCCATACTGTGCAGCTCTCTTCCTGCGCCATGCAAACTCCCTAGCTAACCCAAACTCTTCTGCTATCTCTCTAATTATAAGCTTATTATTACTGCCATCAATTTTAAACATAGGATGCAGATTCATTCCTTGAACTATAACATCTCTGGCTAGAAATGGTACTTTAAACTCTACATTAGCTAATTTTGCTATCTTAAAATCCCTAACTAAATCTCTTTTCCACATATTCTTTAATCCTCTCCAGCATTCCATATGCACTATAGAATACCCATCTTTTAATGCCTCTAGATGTCTTTGATAGCCACAGAATATTTCCTCACTTCCCAGACCACCAAGCAATATACTAATTCCATCTTCTTTAGCAATATGGCAAACAGCTAACTCTACACTAGCAACTCCAACATTCACAACATCTGCTCCAATAACTTTAACAACTTGTTTTATTAACGCCTCAACCTCGTCAATACTATATACTTTATACTTATGCTTAAATCCGTATGCTTTTGCAATTTTCTGTGAGAATAATATATCTTCTGCATCTTCTAATCCTATTGAATAGCAAGTAAATTCTCTGCCAAGCTTCTGTGCAATTAATGCCAACAAGCTTGAATCAACACCACCAGAGAACATAATACCAAAATTAGCATTAGTATCTTGCTCAACAGCTCTTACCAAAGCATCTTTTATCTTTCTCTTAGCCCTTTCCTTATTAGTCTCTAGCTCATCAAAATTATTCTCAAGTGATGAAATATAGTCTATCCATCTATCTTCCTCTATTAATTTTCCATTGTCTACTATTTTAATTTCTTCCATAAACAAAACAAGAAAAACTGTAGTTTAAAAAGTTATGTGCTAGCATATTAAAGAAAAATCAAATTAGTTATAGAAATTTTTTTATTAAAGGGATGTTTTAGAAGAGTTGAGTGCGCTAGCTTGTATACTGACAAAACGACCAACATAGTAAAAATATTTAACACCATCAAGGTTGTAGTAGAAGTTACCAAAATTAATTCCGCTACCAAGACCACTATTATAAGCACCAAGACATAAAAAGTGTCCTTGAGGTTTATCAGGATTAAAATTCTTATGATTAAATGGGTGGTACACACCAATTGTTGAATATCTTTTCTTAGCTCTTTCTATGAAATCTTTACCTTGTTTTACACCACCAGCATGCACAATAAGTTGTTTATTCTTAATCTTGCTACTCTCGTCTAATAAATTATCTATACTCTGAATACCTGAGAATGTTTCTTTAGCTTGCTCGAGGCTTCTTACAACAGCATACCTTTTAAAATCATTAGGAGCGCCTTCTGTTAAGAATTGTCCATAAGATAAAACTGGTATCTCAGTTTCATCAGGCATATAGCCATGTAGTAAATCTGATATAACCTCTTTTTTTGGAAGTAATTGTTCTAGATCTACTGAGAAAACTCTTGTAAAGCCTCTTCCATGGTGATTAAACATATCCAATGCTGTTTCAAGCATATCAGGTGTTTGTAATCCATTTCCATCTTCTCCTCCATGAATAGTAATAACAACAGGTTTTCCTTTCTCAAAGAATTTACCGTATTTATCTTTTCCTGAATGCTCTTCAGAATTTGTGGTGAACCATAAATTGTACGGAAAACCTGTCAATAGCAAAGGCATTGGAACAACTAAACCGCCATTTTTACAATATTCTTGAGCTTCACTCAGTGCTTCTGAAATACTAGGATTATGAAACTCTTTTCCCTCTAAACGAGAATTAATAACCACTCTATTTATATTAATTATTTGCATTTTTAATGCAATAAAAAGTCATTATTTATAAGCTTTATGCCATTGCAGATATTATTATTGAGCAACCTATTGTATTTTTTATAAAACTAATTTCTAGAACTCAACCTCAGTTTCAGGATGCACTACTATCCCTTTATCAGTAATATCAAGTGCAAAAGTCTTTTCAGGAATTTTAGTGCCTCTCATCTTTAATATTTCAATAGCTCTTTTCCTAGTTGCCCCTTTTTTCCCATGATATAATATAATAATTCCATCTGCTTCAAACTCCAGTGCAGCTGATATTGTATCCTGCTCTGATGAAGTATCCTGTGATGTTATCACAGCTGTCATGTCCCATTCATTTATAAGCTCAAATAGTGCTAATGATGCCTCCCTCTTTGTTAACTCATCCTTATACAACAATGCAAATGATGTAACACTATCAATTACTATCCTTTTAGCCTTTATCTTTTCTATTATAGCTTCTACAGTTCCTCCACCCTCTACTAATACCTTCTTTACTTGTTCAGGTGTATATTCAAAATAGACAAACTTGCCTTGTTTTTCATATTTAGCAAGATCCCAGCCAAACTGCAGCATATCTTCGTAAGTCTTATTTTTCTTCTCTTCAAATGTTATGTAAACAGCTGGCTCGTTAAATTTCTCAACTCCAGTAACTAAGAACTGCATTGCAAATATTGTTTTTCCTGCTCCAGCTCCTCCAGCTACTAGATTAATGCTATTTTTCTTAACTCCGCCACCTATTAAAGGGTCTAATCCATGGATTCCTAAAGGTACTCTTGCTAAAACCATTATTTCTTCCTTATATCCTTTTCAACTAATGAGAAAGGCAACTGGCTAGGCAGTACTTTAACTCCATCTTCAATAACAAAAGGAAATATGTCAATAGAATGCTGCTGCCCCCTCATCTTAGCTATAGTTAAGCATCTCTCATAGGATGCTGTTTTTCTTACTTTAAACAATATTATTAAACCATCAAACAAGAAATCCTGAGGACTGTATTCCAAAACGTCAATATCTGTTATAGCCTTTTCAGCTGTCACCAATAAAGTTATGCCTGCTTCTTTCATCCTAGCTATAAAGTCAAGCACCTCTTTTCTGTAATCCATCATTCCAGCAACATGGGTGTATTCAAACATCGTTATAGAATCTAAGGCAACTCTCTGTATTTTCTTTTGCTTAATTATATCTAAAGGTGTTGCTATAGACACTAGCTTTTTAGAAGAAATCTCTTGCTGTACAAATGTTATAAGCCCTTTTTCTTCATACGCATTTAAGTCTAAACCTAATTCTTCAGCATAATTTCTAATCTCTTCAACAGTTTGTTCTGCAGATATGAAAAGCCCAGGCTCATTATTCTTTGCACCTTCCAGGATAAATTGCAATGCCATTATTGTCTTTCCTGTTCCAGGCGCACCTGTTATTAGTATAGAACTCTTAGCCCTAATGCCACCCTTAAGAACATCATCTAAGCCAGGAATACCACTTTTAAGCATGTGCAATCTTATCACCTCTATTGATAGTTTTACCTATGTTACTAATATAAAAAAGTTGTTATTATAGCCCTATTATCACAAATTCCAAAAGCTTTATAATATCCCTTTCCAATATTGTTTATCATTGATGCAGATGGCTCTAACAGTAGGTGATAGGCTAAAAGAGGAATTAAAAGACCTTAAGTATTATGTTGCTATCGCAACAGTAAATGCAAAAGACTATCATAAAACTAACATTGATATAATAAAGCATTTAGTGTCAGAAAAGATTCCAGGTGTCTATGTAACATTAAACAGGCCATTTGATGATTTAATAGAAATCTTTAGGAAAAATAATATTGATGAAAGAATGGTTATTTTTATTGATGCTGTTACTAAAACAGCAGGCGGAGAGGTAAAGAAAACAGACAACTGCTTGTTTATTGGCAGCCCTGAAAATCTAAGTGATATATCAGTTGCCATGGATCAGGCTGTAAGAGCTATTCCAAGTAATGAAAAATTTGTCTTCTTTGATTCTTTAAGCACTTTACTTCTCTATAATCATGCTGAAACAGTCGCAAGATTCATTCATTTCCTTGCAGGAAAGATGAGGTTTTGGAAAGTAAGAGGTATTATAGTTTCCCTGCAGAAAAATAAGGATAAAGAATTAATAGACGAGCTGACACAATTTTGTGATGTAACAATAGACTTTGGTGCAGAATGAACTGGAAAGAATTTATAGCAGCAACTATCTGGCTGTTCGGCATTACATTAAGCATAATTGCAATATTTGCAATACTTGGAGATATAAAGCTCTCAGTTGGTGTTTTATCCCTCACACTTGGCATTCTAGCCATTATCTGGGTTTCAATTGCAAGAAAAAGCCTATCTCCAGGCTCATCACTAAGAACCTATACCACATATTTCTTACTAAGCCTCATATTTGTAATGCTCTTCTCATTATGGAACATTGCTGATGAAATTTTTCATTTCAAAAGCTTTCTTTCTTATGTAGGGTATATCTTTATAGCTGCTTCATATACAATCTTTCTTAGAGCTGCCTATCAGATTTTATCAATTGGCAAGGAATTCGGTTTCCAGACACAAGCCATGAGAATCAAATCTGCTATGGAGGAAAGAAAAGAAACTAGCCAAAAGCCTGTTCAACAACCTCCCCAGAAACCTGCTCAGAAGCCAATTCAAAATATCACTCATTCAGAAAAAAATTCAAATATCAATAAGCAGTTAGACTCTGCATTAAAAGCTAGGAAAAGTAAGAAAGCAAGATAATTCCTGAGATAAGTAATATTATTCCAATTATCTGTATTTTATCTAATCTTTCTTTATAAAAAATAGATGCTAATGTTACAGTAACTAGTGGAAAAGACAATGCAACTGGTGTTACAATTGAAACATACTCTGAATTAACTCCTAATGAAAAGCCTAGTATAGCAGCCACATCAAATATAACAATTAAAGGAAATAGCCGGTAGATATAATTATCCATAGCAGATAATTTAATCTTAAACTCTCTACTAAAGAAATATGTATATAACAAAAGAAAAATAACATTAAAAACTCTAAAGAAAAATACAGGAACAAGCCAGCCATATTTTGCTACCATAATCCCTATAAATACGAAATGAAAACCAAAGCATCCAGCTGATATTAAATCTTCTTTCACGCCAGCCAATAATTCAACCTTTCTTAAGCTCTTTAATGCAGTAAAATTAATTCCAGTCATTACTAAGCCAATAAAAACTATTGCAATCGAAATTGTTTGCTCTGCTATCAACCTTTCTCCAAGGAAAATTACAGCTAAGATAACAGTTAGCACTACATACGAAGCCTGAATAGGTGATATAATTGAAATATTACCCAATCTAATAGCTTTATAGAACATAAAATATCCAATAATGCCTAGAATCGATGTAAGAATAAACATCAAATAATCCTTTAAAGGAAATAAGAATCTTCCATCAACAGCTAAATATAATGCAAAGAAAGGTATCATACTCAGTAATTGCATCCAGAACAATGCCTTAAAATCCCCTGTTTTATCTATAACTCTCTTTGCAAAGAAATCAGCAAGTCCCCAACCAAATAAAGCAATAAGCCCAAATAAAATGCCTGTTGAAATGCTCATTATAAGTAGTATTTAATTTGATATTAAAAATCTTTTCATCCCAACCCAAACAACCCTCCAAGCATCGTCTTTATCAAGAATCTAGAAGCAAAGAAAACAGATACAGATAAGCCTATTAATATTGGTACAAATTTAAAGCCACTCTTCTCCTTGCCTTTGCTTATTAGCCCTAATATCATAGATCCTAGAATAGAGGTAACTACTAATGAAACAAGTGCATACATCACAATAAAGTCTAATGGAACACTAACCTGTCCAAAAGATAGTGGCAATGCTTGTGCTACACTTGTCTTTGGAATATTTACTAATGCCAAATTCTGAGTAAGAATCTCTACTAAAAAACTAGAAAGCCCAAACAGCATTGGAGCTCCTAAGCCTATTGCAAAGAAAATAAATATTACATACATCATCACACTAGACCTCATTTTTTCTTCTACAAATCTCTGCTGCCTTAGATTTTGCGCAGTCTGATCAAGCAATGATGCAAGCTCTCCTCCAGAATTCAACGCAGTTATTATCAACAGCACTGTTTTCTTTAGCTTATCAGACCTTATTCTTTTTGTCATATCAATTAATGCCTCATCCAGCTCCTTTCCCAATGTTATTTCCTTCCCTATTTGATTAATCTCAGCCTGAAAAGGTCCAAACTCAGTCCTTGCTGATAAAATTAAAGCCCTTCCAGTTGTCATCCCTGCCTTTAAATTACTTGACATCAACTGCAACACATCTGGCAATACCTCTTCCACAAATTTTGCCTTTGCATCAACCCTTAATAACATTATAATATAAACTACAAACTGGAGTGTTAAGAACAAAACTAAGAAAATCAACAAAAATGGAAAATTAATTACTTTGCTGATAAAAAATGTTAAACCCAAAGAAATGCCAAAGGTAAAAAAGAAAACAACTCCCAGAAATATCTCTGTATCAATCTCAAAATTAAGATAATCCATCAGAACTTCGTAATTCTTCCTCACTCCCTTTGGATAAACCTTTGATAATAGTCTATACATTTTAATTGACTTTTCTATTTTATAATATTAATTTGCATGCGCAATTTATAATCTTTCCAATATTTTTTAACTTACTTTGCAAGTTATCTCTTAATTTTCAAGTTTATTTTTGTAATTCTATATTTTCTCTTTAGTCTGGTATTAAATTAGGTCTTCTGCTTTTAATTACTCCAAGGAACATTATCTGGAAAAATACTATCATGCCAAACAAGCTCCAAAAAACAAGCTTAGTCGCAAATCCTGACAAATTAATAAAAGATGCAATAATTATAAGGAAAGTCATACCTAATGCTGGTATTATAACAGCGATTAGCATGTAAAACATGGCCAAAGGACTAAGCTGCCCGCCATATTTCTGTATCTGTATGATCTGCTCCTCACCCACGGCATCAATTGAGCTTTTTATCACTCTAGACAAGTCTGCTCCTGTTTTCATTCCATTAACTATCTGCCATATTGTCCTTCTGAACAAAATAGATGGATTAACTGTAACCATATCCTCTAAAGCATCTATCTGCGGCTTTCCGGCATTAATCTCTTTAACAGCCCTAGCAAATTCCTGTGAGACCTCGCCATAATCACCTTTTGACACATTAACTAAAACATCAAACAGAGGTATTCCAGAGTTAATCTGCACTAAAATGTTTTGCATTGCTGGCAAAAGATTCCTTTCCAATCCTTTCACCTTTCTGTTTGCAACTAGCTTTGGATATGCCATTTGTTGCCAAAATATGAAAAACACAAAAACAGAAGCTAAAGCAAATCCAAAAAATACAGAATTTTTAGAGCCAAAGCTTTGTATTAGCATACTAAAAGAAATAAAAAGGAAAAAGAATGTAAAGAAATCTGTAAAAACACACATACTTATATATTGTCTCACATCCAAGTCTATATCTGCCTGTTTAAGGTTTAATTTAAGCAATGGCATCATTGGAGCAATAAACTCACTAACCCCAAGAAAAACTTTTGAAAACCTAGCTAAAACTACTGGCGGCAGAAAAGAAAATGATATTTTAATCATCCTTCCTCTTTTTTTAGTATATTTTTCATTCTTAATTAATTTTTATTTCCAGATTTTAATTTGTATACGGTTGCAGACACAAAAAACCCACAAAGATTTTTTCGTGAAGGCGTCGTAGTGCAAATTATTATTTTTAAAATATTTCTTACTTACTTTGCAATTATTATTTTTATCATTTTTAATAAAATTATTTTAGCAACTCGTCTGGACTTTTATTTGATTGCACATGTTTCACAATTGACTCTTCATCCAGATAGTATTTATTAATCACTTTGCCAACAGAGTGTATATCTCTAATCTTATTTTTCACTAGATATTCTAAAATCTCTTTTTTAGCAGCAATATCCTTATTTATTTCTGGAAGGCTTAAGCCAGTATGCCTGTTAAGATCCTCAAAAAATCTTACAGACTCTTGGAAAGCAACAATAGTATCTGTTGTTGGCTTCCATCTGTACAATATATTTGGCTTTACTGTAATCTTCCCTACTTCCTCTGCTGTCAAAAACTCTCCAACTTGGTTAACTCTTCTAATACCTCTTCTTCTATCTCTAAACATAACAACATTAAGGTTAACAGCAACTAATAGATTTGGAGGTACATCTAAAGGTGGATTTATAAGCCTAGTAATAGTTTCATTTATTGAATCTGCATGTACTGTAGCATAAACAGAATGTCCAGTATGCATTGCCTCAAACAATACTTCTGCTTCTGCCTTTCTTCGCATCTCTCCTAGAATAATCCTATCAGGTCTCATTCTTAGAGAATTTACTAGCAAATCTAACATTGTAACCTCTCCCTTGCCTTCAGGATTAGGCTGTCTTGTTGTCAATGGCGCCCAGTAAAGAAACTCTGGCAATTGCAGTTCTCTTGTATCCTCAATTGATATAACACGATGATTAGGCGGCACAAATGCCATGCAAACATTAAGGAAGGAAGTTTTTCCAGAGCCTGTGCCGCCTGATATGAGTATATTCATCTCATACTGTATTGCAAGCCATATTAATGCAAATAAATTAGCATCACAAGTCTTGTTAACAATCATATCAGTAACTGTCCAAGGGTCTCGAGCAAATTTCCTTATAGTTATACTATTTCCTTTGTTAGATATAGGATACAAAACAGCATTTGCTCTATCTCCAGTCACTAAATGCGCATCAAGTAGAGGGCTTAAAGTAGTAATCTGCCTTCCTACTCTCCTTGCAATAATATTAGCATAATTCTGTATCTGTGCTTCACTTTCAACCTGCAAATTAGTTAATAGCCAACCATATCTTTTGTGATAAACTCTTACAGGCTCTTCTGCAGAATTAATTATAATCTCCTCTAGACCTGGATCATTTAGCAAATACTCAATTTTTCCTAAGCCTATCATTTCCTGAAGCAAAGTTCCAATTAAGAAAGTTTTTGTAGTTGGGCTTATGTTAGTTATTTTCTGGCTGAGAATTGACTCTGCCTTAGCTTTAAATTTCTCTTTCAGCTTGTTAATAACCTTAGGATCTAGTATTTCCTGTGTTGTAACCGTTACCTCAGTTACAATTTCATGCCTCACCCTTTCAAGTAAAGCAACAGTTACAGGACTTGACTGCGGCACTTCAAGCTGATAAGTAGTCTGAATCCCTTTCCCTCCAAGTATTCTTACTTTTACAACTACGCCATCTGCTTCAACTTCATACTCTTCCAGTATAGCCATCTATCCCCTCTTTTATTGAAATTTTTTATATTATCTTTATTTAGTTTGCATACGGTTGCGAACACGCAACATATCTGTCCGCTACTTCATCTTCACAATGACTGATTAGCGGACCTATCGCACAGCTCACGTAGCATAGGAAATTGAGAATTTCCTAGTCTCGAAAATCTCTGATTTTCGAAATGAGCGTCATTAATGCAAATTATTTTTATACTTAATATCTTTATTATATTCTAATTATATACTATATTCCCTATACTCTTACTAATTCTGGCTCGCCAAATGCAGGATATTTTAGCTTTGCAAGCCCATGATTCTCTAATATTTTTGCCCACTCCAGTGCATGCTTCTCAGTTACTCCAAAATTGCCCATGACCTCAGAAAGCTTCATGCGCTTCTTATCCATTAGTATTTTGTATAGTAAATCTATATCTGTTTCATACTGCCCTGGCTTGGCTTCCAAAGTTCTCCTAGGAGCCTCGTCAATTTTTCTATTTTTCTGCTGTTTGCTTCTTACATAAAGCCATATTATAAATCCAATTATAGCTAACCCTATGCTTATTACTATATAAACAATATTCTCTATAACAAAGTATAATGCAGAAGATGATAGTATAAAAACCACTAGAAATAAGATAATGACCACAATAATAGATATTAAAATTCTTTTCCTATACCTATGCATAGGATGTTTAGCAGCTTCTACAAAAGCCTCCTCAATTACATGTTTTGGCCATCCAGCTTTTTTTAATGCCTCTTCTATCTCTTCTCTTTTAAAACCCCTCCATTGCTCTTTAGTTATATAAGAAATTATAATGCTTTGATAGCCAATAGAAGCCTTTTGCCCCTCTTTTACCCCTTTATCTACCTTAACTTCCTTCCCTACAAACATAGCTAGAAACTTGCGTTATACTCTTTTAAACATATGTCTTAATTCTTAAATGGTAACTAAAACAAGAATTATAAAAATACTAAAATCTATTATAATAAAAGAATTATTTATATATAGAAACTAATAATATATAACTATGCTATCGTCATTTTTGAAAAAACTACTTTTTGCAAGGCAGTTCTATATGACAGAGGGAAAAATAGAGGTTCTTGGCAAGAAACAGGTTATGTTACCAAGCGATTTTATACTGGAATTGCAAAGGCTTGAGCCTGAACTGGCCTATAATGCTGTAAAGAAAGTTATGATGAATGACATTAAGGATTATGCAACAAAACTAGGCACAAATGGCGAGAGCATGCTAAAAAACATTGATGATATCTTTGAAACATTTGGCCTAGGCAGATTGGAAATAATTAATTTAGATAATAAGAGAAAGACATGCATTGCAAGAGTTCACAACTCTCCCTTGATAGATAAAAAAAAGGGGCATCATAATTTTGAAATCACTGGTGCAGTATTATCAGGCATATTCTCATTTCTCTTCCACAAAGATGTTAATACACAAGCAGTTGTTTCTCAAAAAGGTGTTGATTATTGTGAATATGTTATAAAATAGAAATAGAGAGTTTAGTTAAAGGTTTAAGTTAAAGGTATAACAGCTGTCCTTAGAAACATATATAAAACCCACTTATAAGTAAGTTCTCATGGGAAAAAGAGGTAAGGCTCAGACAGCTACGCATCCGATTATCATCCTGTTTCTATTGATTG
>CAZRPY010000006.1:0-66439 GCA_964602245.1 uncultured Methanosarcinales archaeon | reverse complement strand
GATTGACTTGTTAATAACAGGCAGAGGAGATTCTTCATCAATATCCCATCTAGAATCTAACAAAGGCGCCAATTATGACTGCACAGACTACACTCTTCCTAGGGAGATTGAAGTAAAGCCCTCTTTAGATAAAGCCTCCTCTATTATAGCGAATTCAGTAACTTATTTAGAAAAAACATTTGGACTAAGCCCTCAGGAGGCTATAAGGAGATATAATGAAACATCAGAAAGAGTTGAGATAGATAGAGAATTTCAAAAATTTAATTCATCAACAAGAGTAAAAATAAAGATAAGGCCTAAAAGTTCTAAGATTATTGACAATTTTATTTACATAGAAGATATCCCAAAATTATGCTTGAACTTCTTATCAGACTATGAGATAGCTAATGATGGGGAAGTAGTTAGCAAAGATCCTGTTATAGCATGGCATTTTGCAAGTATAGGCAAAAGAGAGGAGGTTAGCTATGTCATAAATGATGCTGAGCTTGAAGCAAGATGCAGAGAAATAATTGATGGAGTAGGCCTTGCTGAGAATTTCGTTGATAATGCACAAGAGATCAAAAATGATCCACCAATTCTCTCTATACAGGATATAGCACTTGCAGAAGACTCAAATCTTAGCATGGATTTAAGCAACTTTGTATCAGACCCAGACAACTCAAAGAGAGATATAAAACTCACAAATGCAAAATCTATAAACATGAATATTATATTAAACAATTTCAGCCTTACAATTATTCCAAATCCAAACTGGTTTGGTGAAGAGAATGTAGCTTTCTCAGCAGCTGATAAATCTAACGTTACTGTGCAAAATGTTATTATCAGAGTAACTCCTGTCAATGATGCTCCTTTAATTATATCCGAGCCAAAGATACATGCAACACAATATCAGCAGTATAATTATCTTATTACAGCAACAGATGTTGAAAATGACCCAATAACCTTTTCTCTTATAAACTATCCAGTTGGCATGTCAATTGACGCTAATGGCAATATTGCATGGATTCCAAGTAGGTCTGGAACTTACAATATAAAGGTCCATGCTGCAGACATTTACGGAGCAAAAAGCTTCCAAGAATATATCTTAACTGTCCAGCAAGTTAACAAACCGCCAGTCATAACAAAAATACCAAATGTAAAAGTAAATGGCACACCAGAACTTAAAGACAATGTAGTCAATAATCTCTGGATTTTTGCATCAGATGACACAGACACCAAGAATCTTGACTACTCTGTTTCTTCGCAATCAAACCCAGATTTAGTCTCATGCTCTATTGACAGTCAGAAAAATCTGGATTGTGATGTCAAGAATAATGCTGATGGATATTCAGATGTTACAATAAGTGTAAGCGATGGTGAGTTTAGCTCAGATACAATATTAAGAATCACTGTTGAGAAATATGAGCCATGCATTCAAAATGCCTTTAAAAAATGTGAAGATGACAAGATATACTGGTTTGACAGTTGTGATAAAAAAGGCTCTCTTTACTATAATTGCAGAAGCAATTGGCTAAGAAATCAATGTTATGAGGGTAAATGCTGTATTGGAAATATCTTTTGTCAAACATCTGCTATAAGTTGCAAAGACCAATGCAGCCCTGCAGAAAAACAATGCTCTGGCCAAGGTTACAGAATTTGTAATGACTTTAACAATGATGGTTGCTTTGAATGGAGCTCAGTTACTGGCTGTGGCTCTGATTCCTGTGATGATTTTGGAAGCTGGACTTGTAAAGATTCTACAACAAAAACAAGGTCAAGGACATGTTACAAGAGAGGATGCTCAGATGGAAATTGTTATTCAAATCCATGGCAGGACCCCCAAACAGAATTATGCCCTACAAATCAAGTATGCCAAGCTGGAAACTGTATTGCAACATGCATTCCACACACATGCTCTTCTCTTGGCAAGCAATGTGGTAGTTTCCCAGATGGCTGCGGTGGCACTTTGAATTGTGGAGGCTGTACCTCTGGTAAGAGATGTGATAATGGGAGATGTGTTAATGCAGTTGCAAGTTTAATTGCTAGTTATGTAATAACAAGTACCAATCAGCAAGGAGAATTTACTTATTATTACTATGATGTCAGAATTTCAGAATCAAATGGTGTAGGTGTGAATATAAATTCTGTACAGCAATGTATTCAATCTAGAGGTTGTCAGCCATCTCAATCAGTAAGTTTTTCCATTCCTGCGGGAGGTTCTATAACAAGAAGTCCTTTTTTCTATACCTCTTCTCATCCGGATGCACAAACTGTCACATATTCAGGCATAGATAACAATCGGAACCCAGTTAGCGTTAGTTATACTGTTTCAGTAAGTTAAATTAGATATAAAAGAAAGAATTATTCTAAAATCCTCCACCGCCTGCTCCTCCAACGGCTCCACCGCCTGCTCCTGGTGTTGCTGGTGATGGTGCAGGTTGTGATCTATTACTTCCGCCATCAAAAGCTCCTAAGCCTGCCGCTAATCCTACAGAACATGCAACATTAGCTCCAAAGTCCCAAGGCTTACGTGTCATATGTTTCCAGATGTTATAGAAAAAGTTTACTATGTAAGCACCTACAAGAATATGAGGCATGGTTCTTCCCCATCTATGGCCTCTTTCTTCTTCTGGATCTGTGTACATTTTAGTATCATTTCTAAAATCCCATGCTTGTTTGACAGGATAAGCTACACCAGCTACTGAACCTAAGGAAAGTTTTACTACACAGTTTGGTATTAATTTTAGAGCTGCTTGACCATAATTTCCTTGATTTACATCATCATCAAGCGCATATTCTAACTTAATAAGCTTTTCTACAAAACTTTTCTCTGGATTTTGAGAACCACTTTGATCAGGTTTTGCTAATGCATCAATAGAATTTCCATTTGTTTCATTTGCTAAATATCCATTTGGATCTTGCTGTCCGAAAACTGGAAGAAGTTCTCCACTTTCTGAATTATAGATAGGAACAGGTGCTCTAGCATTCTCTTTTGATTTTGCATCTTGGATACTATCATTTAGCTTATTATCTAATCCATTATTATCTGTTCCTTGATTTGAATCATATATAATAGATAATTCTATAGTAGTTGGCTCAGATGTCTGTTGATTAGTCTCAGCTCTTGCCAGTGCTGGAGCACCTATACTAAACATTGTAAGAGCATAAAGAGCTAATCCTGTCATTCCAACTATTCTTCGTGTTCTTGTATTTCTTGCCCTATCTGCTAGTGTAATATCCTTCCTTAGAAAATCATCTACAGTTGGTGCAATCATTTGATGATAATCTTCAGCAATAGATTTATACATTTTAAACCACTAAGCTCTAAAACATATTACTAGTATTTAAATCTTTGTATATTTACTACTTTAAAATGAGCCTCCTACACTCTTTAGGGAAGAGTATCTAAGGTTAAGCAAAGGAAGTAATCTCCTTTGTGGCAAATCATGGCACCACTTTGGCTTCTATATTAAATGGTAAGCACTCTGACCTACATTATATGAATAACTTTTTAACTCCATGGTTCCACAAGCAAAGAAAGCTCAAACTAACTCAATCAGAAAATGCGTGGCAAATCTTTCTAATCATCACACATTTTATTATAAAAGGTTAAGAAAAAGATTACCATCGGGCTAAAGCCAGAGGTAAAGTCTTAAGCAATTAATTTATAAATTCATCAAAATTATAAAACATTTTATATATAATAAAATTTTAATAATGCTAATATGAGAATTAAGCATATATTTGTCCCTGCGCTTGATGTTGGAGAACTTCTCCCTTTCGCTGTTAGAAAGACAAAGACCTTAAAAGAAAGTATTGAAGAACAGGAACGTGCAAAAAAGGAACTTATAAAATTTATTGACAAGCTTGAGAAGAATTATAAAGAATCTATATATTATATGGGAATGGACGTAATTGAAGCCAAAAGCTATGAGCGTTTTATTTTAGAAAAAGGAGGATTTTTTGAGGTTATGGTTGAAGCTCCTGTAGCTATGAATGCACACTTTGTCAATAAGAGTCAAGCGAAGAAATTTGAGCTTGCTCTGAAGAAAACGCTTAGAGAAGTCATGAAAAAAGATAAAATGTCTGACATATTTATAAATACTATAGAAATTAATAGTGAGCAAGATCAAAGTCTCACCTATGAGGAGTGGGATAAGATAAAACGCATTAGATTCGACTAAAAATTTTCTTTTAATCTTCTTTTATTAATATCTTTCAAACAAAAAACACGCTCAAAAGCCCATGCAAGGCCTTTGAAATCACAAAAAATAAACTTAATGTCAAAATAACAAACATAGGTATTGATTTAACACCTGCCTTGACATTTCCTTTCTGGATAGTAGCGGCAATTAAGGCAGAGAATATTGATGTTATTATTAAGTTTGTGAATACAAATACTCTAAAATCCTCCAATTTTATGCCCTCTGTGGAAAATTTTATTGGTATAGATGCCCCTACTGCCTGCTCGCTAAAATTTAAGTCTGCTGACAATGTTGTAACTACTGTAAGCAATTCAAATGACAATGCAAACAGCATTGGAGCAGCAACAATTGTTGCAAAAGTTATAAAGATAACATAAGTGGTAACACTCTCTGCCATATCCCTTCTTGTTAACTGATTCTCCTGTATATTTGAGGCTATTCTATTAAGCATATCTCCAATCTCGCCTCCAGCATCTAAGCCTTCCACAAGCAAGTTGACTGTTCTTTCCAGGACTGGAGAATCATATTTAGATGCAAATTCTCTTAAAGCCTCTTCAAGGTCCTCACCAGCCATAGTTTTCTTTGCAACAATTTCAATCTCTTTAGCCAGGATACCAAATCTTGGCCTAATAGAAAACCATAAAGCCTTGTCAATTGACATCCCCGCTCTAATATTTGCAGAAGCTAATTGCAGAAAATCTGGCAAGACTTTTTCTATCTCCTTAGTCCTATTATAGATTCTTAAATTCATGTACAAAAAGAATCCAACTAACAATAAAAAGAAGCTAAATGCAAAAGATATGATGCCTAGGCTTAACATTGTTATAATAAAATTAAGGATTCCAAAACTCTTGGACTCAAAAATATTAATTACTACATAAACAAGCACAATAACTGTCAAAGCATAACTCAGGAGATAAAGCTTGGTAAAAAGCTCATAAAGAGACATCTCTATCCCAGCCTTTTTCATATTATTCAGTAATGCATACTTTAAGCTCTTGGAAAAAAATGCCTTCTCTATCCTCTCAAAAATTTTTTCCTTCATTTTATTCAGCTCATATTTCCACAGCCGGCCTAGACATTTTTATTATTGCAATAAACATAAATTGTATAAAAGCTATAAATGCAGATATAGTCATTAATAATGGAAAGGTCAGATTAAAGCCTAAAAAGGTTGAGAGTATAACAAGCATAGCCATTCCAAGTGAAGGCACAATTATTGCAACAATCATGTAAAACATTGCAATAGGATTCAGCTTATGCCCATAAGCCTTTATTTCTATTAACTGCTCCTTGCTTATCTGATCAAGTGTTGCCTCGAGGCTTTTTGAAACCTCTGCTCCAGTCTTAAGGGAATTCACAATCTGCCATAACACCTTTCTAAACTTCTCTGATGGAGTAAACTCAATTGTCTCGTTAAGGGCCGTTTCTATCGGAGTTCCCAGCTCTATTTTATCAACTATTTCTTGTAAATGGGCTCCAATATGCTTATAGCTCTTAGCAGCTGTTGCAAGTGCATTATACAATGGCACTCCTGATTCAAGCTCAATCTGTATAAACCTTCCTGCATAAACTATTTCTTTGTCAATCTCTTTAGCCTTTTGAATACCTCTAGCCTGAGGTATCTTTAGCATGTATGTAAATAACCCAAAAATTAAAACTAAGAATAATGGAACTAGAAATAATAAAGAAGTTTCTAGTCTTAATAACATAAAAAACAGGAAAATAACAACTCCAAATGCTAGATAAAATGATGAGATAAAGGTTTTCTGCACAAAGGCCTCAGGCTTCATATCCATCCCAGCTTGGTTCAAATGCAGCTTTAATGCAGGCAAGCCTTTTGCTATTTTAGCAAATACAGGTAAAATCTCTACCACCCCTATTATTTTTGAATTTTATTTGAGTTTTATATAATTTGCAAATTTGTTTATTTTAGTGCTATTATTTTAATCACTTAATTTGTAATCCCCCTATAATTTTTATATCTTATAATTGGCACAACGGTTGCGGACTAATGGCACAGCCAACGAAGTTGGCGTCGTAGTGCAAGTTATTATCTTTTAATATTCTTTATTCTTTTATATCTTAATTGTTTTTAAATTTATTTTCATAATAATCCATTTTATTTTCTAATACCCAATCTCTTTAAATCCTGCTTTATTTTATCCAAACCATAATCTAACTCATTTGTTCTGGATTTTACAGGTTGTTTAATTTCTTTAATAGCTCTTGGCAAATTCTCCTTTTCTATTTTTAAAGGCTTTAAAGGTTTCATTATCTTTTCCATACTTTTTGCTGGTACCTGTGATATGGGAATTACTCTTTCTATCTTTAATTCCTGCAAATCCCTATTTTTATCTACTATCTGCATAAACTGCTCTTTTTTAGTATAATATTCAGCCATAACTCTGCCCACACTATCAACAGTATCTATATTCTTTGCAACTAGCCAGTTAAGCACTTTTTCCTTTTCTTTAAGATCTTGTAAAATCTCTTTGTCAGTCATTCCTGTCAATAGGCTTATTGAACTGAATAAATTAATTGAATCAACTAATTTGTCAATTTTATCTCTGGAAATATCAAGCTGCATTAATACTCTTGCTGTTCCATCAGGTGTCATCTCAGATATCTGGAAAGTCCTTCTTAAACCTGTCCTTCTATTTCTGTACTGTACTATAATCATGGATATTGCCTGCAGCATGCTTGGAGGAATCTCAATAGGTGGGTTAGTTAGTCTTGTGATAACCTCTCTTGTATCATTCGCATGCACAGTTGAATAAACTGAATGTCCTGTATGAATAGCTTCAAACAAAACCTCTGCCTCCTTATGCCTTCTTATCTCTCCTACTAGTATTCTATCAGGCCTCATCCTAAGAGAATTTACTAAAAGATCTAGCATGCTAACCTCTCCCCTGCCTTCTGGATTTGGCAGCCTAGTCAACATAGGAATCCAGTGCAAAAATTTAGGCAATTGCAGCTCTCTTGTATCTTCTATTGAAATTATTCTCTGGTTTGGCGGAAAGAAGGACGCCAAAACATTAAGCATAGAAGTTTTTCCTGAGGCTGTTCCTCCTGCAACTAATGCAGAAAGCTCAAATTGTATTGCCTGCCATATTAAAGCTGCAACAGAAGTTGAAATTGTCCTATCCTTCAAGAAATCTGTGATGGTCCATGGCTTTGATGCAAATTTCCTAATAGTTAAAGTATTCCCTTTAATTGATACTGGGTAGAAAGTCGCATTAATTCTATCCCCGGATTCAAGAGATGCATCCATTAAAGGCGAGAGAATTGTTATCTGTTTATCAGATTTCCTTGCAATTATCCTCGCATAATGCTGTATCTGCTCTTCATTTTCCATCTTAATATTAGTTCTCAGCCATCCAAATTTCTTATGATAAACCCATACATTTTCTCTAGAATTATTAATTACAACCTCCTCAAGATTAATATCATCCATCAGAATTTCTATATCCCCCAAGCCAAGATTCTTTCTTATAAAATAGGAATAAAGGATTGTCAGTGTATTTTCATCTGACATTGGAAAATACTTTCTTAGCAGTAAATTAATCTGTTCCCCAAACTTCTGCTCAATTAGCTCATTTTTCTTTGGATCTGTAATATCAATTGTGCCCAGGCTTATCTTAGAAACAAGCTCATCTCTTATCTTCTGAAGCACAACATCAGTTGATTTGCTTATAGCCTGTATTGAGATATCATAGACTGGCACAAACTCGTCTCCTTCATAAATTCTTACATCTATAGGTATCTTATCTGAAATAAAGGTATATCTTTGCTCTTGCATCTACCCCTCTCTTTTGTTTTATTTCATTCCTTTTATTAGCTTTGAAAGTTCTTTAAGCTCTTCCTCAATGTCAACCTTTTTCTCATGGACCTCTGCAAACTTGTCCTGCATATCTTTTATATGCTCCTTATTTTCTTTTGTATCCATAGAAGCCCCTAAGCTCTTAACTATCCCTACAAGCTTTATTACCTGCTCTCTTAATTCTGTCTTATCCTTATCAATCTTCTTTACTAACTCTTCTATGCTTTGCTTTTTATCAACTATTTGCTGAAACCTATTAGTAGCTTCTCTGCCTCTTAAAACCTCTTCTTCTATCTCTTTCTCTTTCTTTTTGATATTAGCTAATGTGTCTTCTAGTTCTCTTAAATCTCTCTTGGCAAACTCTATTTCCTTTTCTATATCATCCTTAAACCTTTTAAACTCTTGTCTAATAGTCTTAATTTCTTCTCCTTGGTCATCAAGAAATTCTAAAGTATTTTCAGCCTTCCTGAGCAATATTTCCTTTTCTTGATAGAACTGTTGTTTTTTCTCCTCCAATTGCTCTTTGCTTAGCTGCTTTTCCACTAGATAAGGTGTTGTAACCTTATAATCTATATCAATTAATCCCTCTTCTTCAAGGAAATTTGCCCATTCCTCAATAAGCGCTGTTGAAACACCAAGCTTCACCGCAGCACTTTTAACAGAAATTCTTTTCTCTTTTTTGATAAGTTCCACTAATTTATCTACTCCAGTCTCTATAACATCAGTTTTCCCCATTATTAACCCCTACACTAGCTATATTGTGTAGACTTATATAAAGGTTTTTCTTAATTACAGGATAAGATTATAGAAAGCATACTAACCCAAAAGTAACACAAAAGGTTTATAAGCCTATTTTAAGAGATTAATCTTATGCCAACAACAAAACAAGTGCTAAAGCCCAAACTTGAATCTAAAGTAAAAGAAAATGCTAGAGTTCCTACTGGCATTCCTGGTTTTGACAAGCTCTGTTCTGGCGGCTTAATTAATGGCTCTGTTAACCTTATTTCAGGAGGTCCTGGAACTGGTAAAACAGCTTTTGTTGCACAATTCTTGTATTATGGTGCAGTAGAATATGGTGAAAAAGGCTTATATGTCTCTTTTGAAGAAGATTTAGACAATCTAAAGCGTGATATGAAAGAATTTGGCTGGGATTTTGATGCACTTGAAAGATCTGGTATGGTGCAATTTGTATATTTTGGCCCTTATGAAACAACTGATTTACAAGCCAGACTAATAAGAGAGATTTCAAGAATAAATGCAAAAAGGGTTGTAATAGACTCTATTTCTGTTTTTGCAATGGGTCTTAAAAGCAATTACGATATTAGAAAAGAGATATACAGCTTAGCAGCTCTTCTCAAAAGGTTAAACTGTACTTCGATGCTAACATCCGAAATAGTAGGTGATCTAGCAGAATCTGGCAACTACAATAGCCTTTCAAGATATGGTGTTGAAGAGTTTATCTGTGACTCTGTTATTGCACTACATTATGCAGGCATAGGCGGCAAAGGCGATAGGGCTTTAAGAATAGTCAAGATGCGAAGAACAAACCATAAGAAAGGTGTTATTTCCATGGATATTACTGATAAAGGTATTGCGGTTTATCCTGAGAAATAATTCTAAAGCGAACAATAATTTATAAATATCCCGTATTTCTCTAAGCATAGACTTATATAAAAATGCAAAAAAGAAAATCTCAAATAGTTAAAGCAGGCCACACAAAAATTGCCAAGAAATATCATATGCAACGTAATATCTATATAAGTAATCCCTTACTAGCAAGATTCTCCAGATTTTTGCCAAAAGGGTCAAGAGTGCTTGACTTAGGATGCGGAGCAGGAGTGCCAGTAACAAAATTCCTTATTAATAAAGGCTACAAAGTAACTGGAATTGATTTTGCAGAGGGTATGCTAAAGCTAGCAAGGAAAAATGTTAGAAATGCAAGATTTATTAAAATGGATATAACAAGGATGAGGTTTCCCTCTAATTTTTTTGATGGAGCAGTATCTTTCTACGCTATCATACATATACCTCGTGAAAAGCACTCTAAAATCTATAGAAGTTTGCACAAAATATTGAAACCCAACGGAGTTATGATGCTCAATGCTAGCGGCACAAATACATGGGAAGAAACTGTAAGAAATTATCTTGGAGTTCCAATGTTCTGGAGTTTTTATAATCCAAAGAGAACTGCAAAGATGATAAAAAATTCAGGATTTGAAATATTATGGAGCAAAATACTCAAAATTGGTGGAGAAAGGCAGTTTTGGGTACTTGCAAAGAACATAAAATGAAGCCAGTCCACCATATCAAAATCACAAAAGGAATTTCTGTATCAGAGCTTCTCAAGACGATGGAAGCAACTAATGTCATGGGCTCTGGTAGGCTAGGCAGGGCTGTATCTATTTTTGAGCAGATGATTAAGGATAAGGATTGCACTATCTTCCTAGGCATTGCAGGAGCAATGATTTCTAGTGGCATGAGAGAAATAATGCTAGACATGCTAGAATCTGGCCATGTTAATGTTTTTGTTACAACTGGAGCTAATTTAACTCATGATTTAGCAGAAGCTCTAGGCTTTGCTCATTACCAAGGAGATGAAAATGCAGATGATGCTAAGCTTTACAAAAAGGGCTTAGTTAGGATGTATGATTCCTATATGCCAGCTAAGGTTTATGAGAAAATGGAAGATTTCTTTGAAAAGAATTGGCAGGTTTTTGAAAAATGTACTGACATTAAAGAGTTTCTTTGGCAAATTGGCAGATTAACACCAAAAAGAAGCTTATTAAAGATCTGTTATGAAAAGAAGCTTCCAGTTTTCTGCCCTGCTATAGCTGATTCAGGAATTGGTTTAATGGTCTGGGGCAGGTTAGCTAAAGGAAAAAATATTAGTGTAAATGCTTTTGAAGATATGAAAGAAATTCTTGATATTGCCTGGACATGCAAAAGAGCAGGTATTATTTATCTTGGTGGTGGAGTTCCCAAGAATTATATTCAGCAGAGCATGCAATTTAGTAAAGGAGCATATTATGGCATACAAATAACAACTGATAGAGAAGAATATGGCGGTAGTTCAGGAGCAAAGCTAAAAGAAGGTATTTCCTGGGGCAAGCTGAGAGAGAAAGCTAGATATGTTGATGTTAGCTGTGATGTTACTATTGCCTTGCCTATATTGTGGGCTGCTGTGAATCAAAGAATTTAAAAAATTTAGTAATTTAAAGATAGTCAAACAATCTCCATCCTCACATCTTTAACATTCAGCTTTTTAAGTTTCTTAAGGATTCTTTTTAATTTTTCCCTACTTTCCTTAACAACCATTATCTCAAGGCATGTGTGGTAGTCAAGATAAACCCTTGTTGTAGATAATATCAAACAGTTATATTCATGCTGAAACTTTGTTAAATTAACATTAAAGTGCCCCTCTCTGGGGTCATAAATAATCCTTATTACAGCAACTACTTGCTTTTCTTCTGACTTAAACACCCTTTCTCTTACAATATCAGATATTGCTTCACTTCTTTTCTTATAACCCTTTTGCCTAATGTACTCGTCAAATCTTTTGAGTAAATATGGATCAAAAGAAACCCCTGTTCTTGCTATTTTATCTGCCATAAAGATAAGAAAAATAATTTGATATATAAATCTTGGTGTTACTATTCTAAAAAACGTAATATTTATAAGCTGTTCTAAATTAGTATAATTCGAAGTATTATGAGTATTTTGCCTTTCACATTACTAGGCTTTGGTTTCCTGCTAGGAATTAAGCATGCACTGGATGCAGACCATATAGCTGCAATCTCTACTATGATTTCTAAAGATAGAACTATAAAAGAAGCTTCCCTGCTTGGCATGTTCTGGGGCCTGGGTCATACTATAGCCTTGCTAGCAATTGGCTTAGTTATCTTACTATTAAAAATTTCAATCCCAGAAAAATTAGCTTTATCATTTGAACTAATTGTAGGAATCATGCTTTTAATACTAGGAATAAATTTAGCAATACAAATAGTAAAGGATAAAGTGCATATCCATAGACATAAACATGGAACCAATAGTCATTTACACTTTCATTCCCATAAATATATTAGATATCATCATAATCATACACATAAATCATTATATATAGGAATATTGCATGGCTTAGCAGGAAGTGCTGTCCTTTCCTTATTAGTGTTAAGCACTATTAATTCTATCTGGTTAGGATTATTGTACATCTTAATTTTTGGAGCAGGCTCAATCCTAGGAATGATGCTCATAAGCTCAATAATATCAATTCCTTTCACGCTAATTCCTGCAAGGTTAGAAAATACCAAAAATGCACTAAAAGCTTTCTCAGCCTTAATCAGCATTTTCCTTGGCTTATCAATTATTTACAAAATAGGTTTGGGAGGTTTATTATGAAAGTTAAGTTAAAGCAAAAACAAGAAGACTTAAATCCAGAGTTAAAAGAGAAACTATACAAATTAAAAAAAGAGCTAAGAGCAATGAATAAAGTAATTATAGCCTTTTCAGGTGGTGTTGACTCAACTTTCTTAACAAAAGTCGCTACTGAAGTGCTTGGCAATAATGCTATTGCAGTTACAGCTTATTCTCCCTCAATTGCAGAAAAAGATTTCAGAGATGCTATTAATATGGCAAAATTAATCGGAGCTAACCATAAGATAATTAGTACTGAAGAGCTAGATAATGAGAATTATAAGCAAAATCCTAGTAACAGATGTTATTTCTGTAAAGATGAGTTATATACTAAGCTTACTAGTTTATCAAAAGAAATGAATATTCCACATATCATAGACGGTACAAATTACGATGACTTATCTGATTACAGGCCTGGAATGAAAGCTGCATCAGAGCACGATATTAGAAGCCCGTTAAAAGAGCTAGGCTTTACAAAGCAGGATATAAGACAGCTCTCAAAGTTCTACAATCTACCTACCCATGACAAGCCCTCATCACCCTGTCTTTCTTCAAGAGTTCCCTATGGCAAGGAAATAACACCACAAAAGTTAAGAATGATTGATTTAGCTGAAAGCTTACTTGAAGATTTAGGTTTTAAAGAATTCAGAGTAAGGCATCATGATGATATTGCAAGGATTGAGGTTAAGGCTGAGGATATATTGCTAATAGTACAAAATAAAGACATTATAGACAAGAGATTCAAAGAGGTTGGCTTCAAGTTCACAACTCTTGACTTAAGAGAATTCAAATCTGGCAACTTAAATAATGCTATGTTAAAAGAATCTGTCATTAAATTATCTGAAATTAAATAATATGAATGTCCAACAGCTTCTCCAGGATTTCAAGAATGGAAAGATCCAAGAAAAGAATGTTCTAAGTAAGTTAAGGACTCTCCCTTTTAAGGATATTGATTTTGCAAAAATAGACTATCATAGGCATTTAAGAAAAGGTTTTGGAGAGGTTGTATTTTGCCAGAACAAGACAGCTGAACAAGTAGTAAAGATTGCTAAGCACATGAGTAAGAATAATTCCAGTACACTTCTAACAAGAGTTAAAGAAGATACTGCCAAAGTTATAATTAAGAGATTTAAAAATGCCGAATACAATAAAATTGCAAGAACAATAGTAATAAGAAAAAATAAAATCTTAAATCAAAAGAAAGGTAAAATATTAATTTTAACTGCAGGGACTTCTGACATTCCAGTTGCAGAAGAAGCTAAAGTTACAGCAGAATTAATGGGCAATAATGTAGAAGTAATACATGATATTGGTGTTGCTGGAATTCAAAGAATTCTAAAAAATATAGATAAATTTGAAGAACCAAATGTAATAATTGCTATTGCTGGAATGGAAGGTGCGATGCCCTCTGTAATCTGCGGCTTAACCTCAAAGCCAGTTATAGCTGTTCCAACATCAGTTGGCTATGGCTCAAATTTCCAAGGCTTATCTGCTTTACTTTCAATGCTAAACTCATGCTGCCCAGGAATTGTTGTTGTAAATATAGACAATGGATTTGGCGCAGGCTATTTTGCTAGCTTGATTAATAAATAAAGTAGCTAGTACTAAAATTAAAAAGAATATGGAAATGCACAAATTTGAGAAATGGTTTGTAAACTCTGATTTTTGTAATCTTTTCCATAAGATTATATTTTTCCCCTCGCTATTTAGATTTATAAATAAGGAATTAAAAGGCCGAGTCTTGGAGATTGGTTGTGGTGTTGGAGAAACTAGCAAGTTAATAAGCAAAGAATACAAAAATATAAAAATAATTTCAATAGATTATGATAAAAGTCAAATCTATTTAGCCAAGAAGAGAAATGGGCATTTAAAGAATGTTAAATTTGAACAGGGAGATGGCACAAAATTAAATTTTAAAAATGAAGAATTTGACTATGTGCTTGAAACAGAAGCTTTGCACCATATCAAAGAATATCCTAAAGTAATTAAGGAATCTGCTAGAGTACTGAAGAGAGGCGGCCATTTCTATATAATGGATTTTACAAAACAAACTTTTATCTGGCCTATAAGGCAGCTATTTCCTCCAGAATCTATGTTTACGAAACAAGAATTGTTTAAGCTTCTTGAAGATAATGACTTTAAAATAAACAACCATACTGGTATTTTTATGATTTTTATTGATGCTGTAAAGGTGAAATAAAAATGAAAATACTCTACTTTGACTGCTTTTCAGGCATATCAGGCGATATGACAGCTGGTGCACTGCTAGATTTAGGAATTCCTATCAATTACCTAAAATCAGAGCTGAATAAATTAAATCTAAAAGGGTATCACATCGAAGCAAAGAAAGTTAATAAAAAGGGCATTATAGCAACTAAATTTAATGTGATAATAGACAAAAAAGCAAAAGTACATGAAAGAAACTATAATGATATATTAACCGTAATAGAAAAAAACAGGCTTTCAAAACAAGTAAAGGATTTGGCAATCAGAATACTTAATAATATTGCAAAAGCTGAGTCTAAAATACATAATAAAGCACTTTCACAGCTAACCTTTCATGAGATAGGAGCAATTGACACAATTGTAGATATTATTTCAACATCTATATGCTTAAATAAATTAGGCATAGATAAAATATATTCTTCTTCAGTTCCATTAGGCAATGGCTTCATAAAATTCTCTCATGGGAAATGGCCAAATCCAGGACCAGCAACAATAGAGATATTAAAGAATTCAAATGCAAAAATAAGACCTATTGATATTGATAAGGAATTAGTAACTCCAACAGGTGCAGCTATTCTATCATTAGCAGAATTTCAAACTCCAGAATTTACGCTAGAAAAGATAGGTTATGGTGCAGGTAATCATGAATTTGAGCATCCAAATGTTTTAAGAGTATTTCTAGGTGAAGAAGTAAAAAGAAACCCAAAAGAAGAGATAACAAACATGATAGAAACAAATATTGACGATATGAACCCTCAAATTTATCAATATTTAATGGAGAAATTATTTGCTAATGGCGTATTAGACGTTTTTCTAACTAATATAATGATAAAAAAGCAAAGGCCAGGGATAAAGCTATCAGTAATATGCAAAATAGATGATACAGATAAATTAGCTGAAATTATTTTTAAAGAAACAACCACCTTAGGTATGAGAATTTATCCAACTGCAAGGAAAAGACTGGATATAGAAAAAAGAAAAGTTAAGACCAAGTATGGAGAAATAACACTTAAGATTGGCAAATTAAATGGCAAAGTACTGAATATCTCCCCAGAATATGAAGATTGTGTTAAAATAGCTGAAAAACATAATATTCCTTTAAAGAAAGTAATTAATGACGCTAAAATATATGCGAGCAAAATTTAATCTAGCCTCTTTTTTTCCTATTTGTCTGTTTCTGCTTTCCCATGCTTCTAAAAGTCTCTATCAAGTCAATCATATATTTGCCTTCTTCAAGCTTAAATATCAGAGGCTCTCCTTTAAAGAGTTGGACTAAATCAATTTCATATTTTCCTGGCTCAATTATTCTGACAGATTCCAAGTCAAGGACAACTGGTTCAGTCCTGTCTATCTCGCTTCCAGCAATTTCATAGATATCCTCTTCAATCTCTTGCTTCTCTTTTGAACTTAGTTTTTTAGCATATTCCTGCAGCCTTTTCAATTCCTCCATCTTTTCCTGCTTCATAAAGAAAAATAGCTTGCCACCACAATTGCATCCAGTCAATATTTCATTAGAACCATCTGCGTAGAAAGTATTACATCTTACACATTGATGAGGCATGTTAATCACTTTTTATTAGATTTTTCTTATTTTTTAGTGTTATTAAATTTTATTTTAATATATATTATTCAATTTATTAATATTAACTTGCAACTTTGTGACTTATTGTAGTACCTGTCGGAAACCTATGGTTTCCGGAGGTCTCGGAACGCAGTTCCTCAACCTGTCCGCTACCACACAATACATCATGGATAAGCGGACTTATGGTAAAGGCACGCAGGTACTTACAGAACCGCAGTTCTGTACTTGCTAACTCGTGCCTCGTTATGCAAATTATTTATTATAATATTATCTTTTAATCTTTCTCTTTTTACCTTTGCTCTTATCCACTATTAATAATTCTATCTTTTCAGGATCCTTCTTAATCTCCTTGACTATAGAGGCAGGCCCTATTATTGTTAACCCCTGCCTATATCCAAGTAATGCCTTAATCATTCCATGCTTTAGCTTCTTTAATAAGCTATTACTTTTATTATCAGGATACACTACACTAAGCTCTATGCCCTTAAACTTATTATCAATCTCCTCCATTGTAATTTCTATTAAATCTTTTTCCTCTTGCTCTCTTAGCCTCCCCTCAAGCAATACAATCTTATCTTGCTTAACTAAATCAAGCAGTTTTTTAACCCTTCTTGCACTTCCAAGATGCTCAATCTCACTATGCGGAATAAATTGTAGGGTTAGCATTTTAGCCTGCTAATACAAATAAAGCTTCATAAAATTTGTCTATATTATCACCGCGCTTAGCTGATATGCCTACAACACTGTACTGAGGAAATGCTGCCTGGACTCTCTTTAAATTAGCTCTTTTCAGGTCTATTTTATTTGCAACTATCAGCACAGGAATTTTTCTTGCCTCTAAATTTCCAACAATAGTGATATTGACCTGGGAATAAGGATCTTTAGTTGCATCAAGCACTATTACTACTGTATCCATGTCATCAAGCCATTTTATGGAATCTATAACCCCCCTTGTAGCTTCTTTTGCTCTTTTCTTTGCCAAGCTCTCTGTCATTCCAGATTTCATAAAATCCTCGTAATCTATCTTTGTAGCTATACCTGGCGTGTCTATTAAGCTAAATGACAGTTCCTTACCCTTGCTCTTGACATTAATCTGCTCTTTTACATTTATTTCTCGTGTCTCATGAGGTATACTAGAGACGTTGCCCATCTCCTCTCCTAGCCAGTCTTGGCATATCCTATTTGCTAGAGTAGTCTTGCCACCATTAGGCGGCCCATACAAGCCAAGCTTAATATGCCTCTTCCTCTTAAATAATGCATTCAGAACTTTCTTTATGAACTTAGGTATTATATCTAACATTAAAACCAACACCTTAAAACTAGTATTAGTGCGTCTTACTAAAACATACTGTATATATACTTTTCTGTTAAGAAAAGTTAGGAATGCTAGTAACTACTCTTTTACACAACATAATATTAATAAATTATATCATTGATTATTAAATAAATGCAATTTAACAACATTCACAAGAGCTATATAGCAAGATTTTTAAGCAATTTAAATTTCTTTGGAGCTATTTCAGTTCCATACTTTTTAGATTGGCTTCAAGTAGATTATACTAAAATCTTTATCCTGCAAGCATGGTTTATATTATGGATAGTATTACTAGAAATCCCAACAGGCATTGTAGCTGATAAATATGGAAGAAAAGTATCTCTAGCTCTTGGTGTTTTGTTTTTTGGGATTGACTTATTGATATTTGGATTCACAAGAAGCTATTATGTTCTTTATTTGGCTGAATTTATTGGTGCACTTGGATGCGCACTAATTTCTGGAGCTGATAAGGCATTAATTTACGATTCATTAATTGAATTAAAGAAAAAAAAGCAGGGAAGATATTATCTATCAAGATATGAAGCTGCTGGAACATTAGGAATTCTTATTTCATTGCCTTTAGGCTCATTAGTAGCAGGTTCTAATTTTATTCCATATCCGAATTCATTAGCTTTTACATTCATTTTGTCAGCTCTATTCTCAATATTAGCATTTTTCATATACTTCTCAATAAAAGAGCCAAAACGACATGAGCCAACTGAAAATTTTGTAAAATTGGGAATTGATGGACTAAAACAATTATATAGTAATAAAATATTAAGGGCATTTGCAATAAATTCTATCTTAATATCTTCTATAACATTCTTCATGTTTTGGTTTTATCAGCCTCTATCAGGAAGTATAGGAATAGATGTGGCTTATTACGGATTCATTGGAGCAG
Source organism: uncultured Methanosarcinales archaeon (assembly GCA_964602245.1). GTDB lineage: Archaea > Nanobdellota > Nanobdellia > Woesearchaeales > JACPIF01 > JACPIF01. The sequence goes on along the minus strand of CAZRPY010000006.1, from coordinate 47,998 downwards.
GATATAATTTATTTGCAATCCTGTTGCTGTTTAATGTCAAACGATTAGGAAGTTTATTTGGAATGAAGAATATTCTTTTTTATTCTGCTTTAATTCCATCTGTGTTATTTGTCGGACTCGCAATGTCCAAAAATGTATATTTCGTCTTATTAAGTATTTTCTTAATCTCTGGATTGAAAATCCTACGTTCACCAATTCTATCGGATTTCATGAATAAACATATTGAAAGTAGAAATCGTGCTACAGTCTTATCTTCAGTTTCGCTATTGGAAAAAATTATGATTGCTATTTTATATCCAATTGTTGGACTATTGGCAGATATTACTTTGTCTCATGCACTAGTATTTCTTGGAGTTTTAGCATTAATATTTACATTTATTACAAGGATTGAAGTATCACAATTATCATAATTAATCTAGATTTCATCAATAATAGAATCAATAACTTTAGGATAATACTCCAGTGTAAGGTTCTGTTTAATAGAAATTTTTATATACCTTACAAATTTTAATAAGAGTAATGGAAGAGCAAACAAGATTATTGATAATGCAAACACTTGAGCTTATCATTCAAGCATTGCAAAAAGGTGATATTCTTCTTATAAAATCATTAAGCGACAAAACTATAAAAAGTGCTTCAATCTTCCAGGATCAAGATTCAATATCAATGGCTATAATCACTTATTCTGTTTCAAAGATTTTAGAAAGGCATGCAGAATGCAAAGAAGAGTGCTCTCAACTAATTAGGCTGTTCCAGCAATCAAAATCTATGATTGAGAAAAATGATATAAATAGCTTTAGGGAGATAGGAAAAAAGGTTCTTGAGATAGTTTCAAAATTAGATTCTAAGCTTGGCATATACATAGAAGAGGTAATTGAAAAAGCAAAAATAAAGAAAGGCTCAAAGCTATATGAGCATGGCCTATCTAGTGGAAGAGCTGCTGAGCTCCTTGGCATCTCAAAATGGGAGTTAATGAGCTATGTCGGAAAAACAAAAATATCAGATATTGAAGAAAATCCTGTAAATGTTAAAAACAGATTATTTATTGCAAGATCAGTATTTAACAGATAATTGCACCTTTAATATTCGGAATATAAAAATTAATCATAGATAAAATGAGGAACATAGTTTTTGACACTGGCCCTGTAATTAGCCTTACAACTAACAATTTGCTCTGGATTCTTAAGCCGCTAAAGCAGGCATATAAAGGTGATTTTTACATTACTAAAGCGTCTAAATATGAGTTAGTTGAGCATCCTATTGCAACAAAAAGGTTCAAGTTTGAGGCTCTGCAGATAATGGAGATAATTAAAAATGGAACTCTAGAAGTTATTGACTCATTTGACATAAAACAAAAGTCTTTACAATTATTAGACTATGCAAACCATGCTTATATCTCAGAAAAGAAAAATTTAGTTATAGTACAGCATGCTGAGATGCAGTCTCTTGCAGCTACAGCAATTAATAATTCTGATCTGCTTGTTATTGACGAGAGAACAACTAGGCTTTTAATTGAAGGCCCTCATTTGCTCAAGAAAATTTTAAGTGAAAGATTAAATATAAAAGTGGACATCAATCATGATGCTCTATCAAATTTTAAGAATCTACTAAATAGAGATATAAAAATAATAAGATCTTCAGAACTTGTTACATTGGCTTTTGAGCTCGGCATTCTTGACAGCTTTATTGCAGATATTCCAAATGCTAAGAAAGTCTTATTGGAAAGCGTTCTATGGGGTGTAAAGCTTCATGGCTGCTCAATCTCCAGGCTTGAGATAGACCAGATAATAAAGCTGGAGAAAGTATGACTTACCACAGAAAATTTCCTCAACATAGGAACTTGATTCCTAGTCTCGGAATTCGTCTTATTTTCCGCAACATTTATAAACTAGTTCGTCAAAGAATATGAAAATAAGACGAGAAAAAGTCTTATAGAGCCTAATATGCTCTAATATCAAAAACTCTAAAGGGGGTATTTAAATGGCAGAAAAAGTTGCAAAAGTAGGTGTGAAAAAGCAGGACGGGTATCTATATTTTGTAGATAAGCGCGGAAATGTCTCTAGAGCAAAGATGTCTCGTGGTGGCAGGAAAAAGGGCAGAGCCAAAGTAGAAGTTGTGGCAAAAGCTGGTGTTAAAAAACAGAAGGGTTACCTCTACTTTATTGATAGATCAGGTGATATCTCAAGAGCAAAGATGGTGAGAGGCGGGAGAAGAAGAAGGAGAAGATAAGCTTTTTCTTTTATTTTTCTATTTATTTTCTTTATTTAGTAACTGGCAAAAGTAATTGTTTATTAATAATTACTAACAAAATGATTTATTGCTTTACAATTTGCATAAAAATTTAAATAACCACTCTCTAGCCATTGCTCTATGAGCAAAGGTCAAGTAATATCTGGAGAGTTCGGCAAGATAAAGGTAAGGCAGAAATCAAATGCCAAGATAGAGCTAGGCGAGATTCTTGTAGCTGAGAATAATGGCATTAAGATTTTATCTCAGGTTTATGACTTGCAGTATGGCTCGCAGATATCTGACCAAAACCTAGAGCTAATATCAGGCTTAAAGCTAGAAGAAGAAACTGATTTTGAGCTTTTTGATGAAAAACTTAGAAATTATAATATTGCTTTTATGAAGAGCTTTATAACAATAAGTGGCAATCAAGTATTAATAAGCAAAGACTTGCCTCAAGTTTTCTCTGAAGTTAGAGAGGTTACAAAAGAAGATCTAGCCTTTTTAAGAAAACCAAAAAATGCATTATTCTTAGGAAAACTTAGAAGCGGTTCAAAAACCTTAGATGTTGATATTTACTTAGAAGGTGATAAAGTCTTTTCTCATCATATTCTTATTCCAGGCACTACTGGTAGAGGCAAGAGTGTCTTAGTTGCAAATCTATTATGGGATTCTACTGGAAAGGATTATTGTGCAGCTCTTGTCCTAGATCCTCACGATGAATATTATGGAAGAAATAAGCTAGGGCTTAAAGACCATCCTTCTAAGAAAGTTATCTATTATACTCCAAGAAACCCTCCATCAGGCTCCAGAAGCCTTAAAGTAAATCTAGATATACTGAAGCCACAGCATTTTGAAGGTGTTGTTGACTTCAGTGATCCCCAGAAACAGGCATTAAACATGTTTTTCAAGAAATATGGCAGGAAATGGGTTGAGGCAGTTATTACAGAAAAGCCAATAGAGATGTTTAAGGATGATACAATCTCTGTAATCAGAAGAAGAATGCTTTACTTGCTGGATTTGGATTTTAAAGAATATAACATACTCTGCAATGGTATTTTTGACACACAAGCTGGCCAAACAACTGTAGCAGATATTGCAAGAGATCTTGAAAATGCTAACACCGTTATAGTTGATACTTCAAGTTTTTCTGGTCAGCAGGAAATTCTTATAGGAACTTTAATTGCAACAGAGATATTCAATAGGTACAAGTATTACAAGCTTGCTGGAGAACTAGACAACAAGCCTGTCATCTCAATAATCCTGGAGGAAGCTCCTAGAGTTTTAGGCAAAGAGGTTCTTGAGAAAGGCAGTAATATATTTTCCACTATTGCTAGAGAAGGCAGGAAATTTAAAGTTGGCTTAACAGCCATAACCCAAATCCCAAGCTTAATTCCTAGAGATATTTTAGCTAATATGAACACAAAAATTATTCTAGGCATGGAAATGGCTCCTGAAAGGCAAGCAATTATTGACAGTGCTGCCCAAGACTTAAGCACAGACAGTAGAAATATCGCAGCTTTAGACATTGGAGAAGCGATATTAACTAGTAATTTCTCAAAATTTGCCATTCCCCTTAAAATCCCTAACTTTGAGGATAATGTTAAAAGTGCCAAGAAAGAGCGTACAATGAGTTTCAGTGGTGTAGGATTAGAATAAAAATCACAAAAATATTTAAAACCCTGTTCTCTTCTCTTCTTATGAAATTTGCACATCTCTCAGATTGCCACATTGGCAGCTATAAAGAGCCAAGGTTAAGGAATGTTAGCACCCTAGCTTTTCTCAGGGCTATGGACATTTGCATAGAAAATAATGTTGACTTTATACTTATTTCAGGAGATTTATTTGATACCTCATTGCCAGCAATGGATTTATTAAAAGATGTGGTAGCTAAATTTAAGCAGCTAAAAGACTCGGATATTGCAGTTTATGTAATAGCTGGCAGCCATGATTACAGCCCAACTGGCAAGACAATGATAGATGTTATAGAGAATGCAGGTTTATTCACTAATGTCTGCAAGGGAAAAGTAATTGACAATAAGCTACATTTGAAATTTACAATTGACAAAAAAACTAATGCAAAGATAACAGGAATATTAGGCAAAAAAGGACAGCTAGAAAAATCCTTTTACGAGCAGTTGTATAAAGATAATTTAGAAAATGAGACTGGCTTCAAAATCTTTATGTTCCATTCAGCAATTAATGAGTTCAAGCCTGAAGATTTAGCTGAGATGGACGCTTCTCCATTATCATTGTTGCCAAAAGGCTTTGACTACTATGCCGCAGGCCATGTTCATGATGTTTTTCAAAAAAAAGAGAAAGGTTACGGCTTAATTGCCTATCCGGGCCCATTATTTCCTAATAACTTTAAAGAGTTAGAAAAGCTTGAGAGAGGCGGCTTTTATATTTATGATGATGGTGAATTATCATGGCAACCAATTCAAGTGTATCCATTGTTTAAAATTATTTTAGATTGTACTGGCATGACACCTGAGGATGTAGAAAAAGCTATCAATGAGGAGATTAAAAATAAAGAATTTATTAATACAATTGTAACCATAAGGCTGTATGGCAAACTCCTTTCTGGCAGACCTTCAGATATTAATTATAAGGAAATTTTCCAGCAATTTTATGATAAATCAGCTTACTTTGTAATGAAAAACACTGCAAAGCTAACCTCTCCAGAGTTTGATTCTGTCTATGTAGAAGTAAAATCCCAGCAGGAAATTGAAGATTCCATAATTAATGAGCAGCTTGGACAGTTTAAGCTTGAAAATGTAAGTATAGACTCAGAAAAAAAAATGATTAAGGAGCTAATGACCCTATTAAGCCAGGAAAGAAAGGAAGGAGAACGACTAGCAGACTTTGAAAAAAGAGTTAAAGAAGAGGCTGAAAGATTATTTGAAGAGCTAAATATTGAGATGAAATAATTATAAGCCAATTAGTCTTTTTAATATATCATTCACCTCTTTAGGTGTTGCCTTGCCTTTAGTCTTTTTCATCACAGCTCCAACAATAAAGTTTAATGCTTCTAGTCTTCCTGCCTTATAATCCTTAACTGCTTTAGGATTTTCCTCAATAGCTTGCCTACATATATCCTCAAGCTCAGAAACATCTGCAAGTGCTTCTAATTTCTCTTTCTTCACATATTCTTTAACATCAAATGGCTTAGCTATTAACATCTCCATTAGCCTTTGTCCAACTTTATCTGTAATCCTTTTCTTTTCAATTAACTCAAGCAGTGCAATAAGATTTTTCTCGTCAATCTTAATTTCTTTTAGTGTTTTATCACTATAATGCACTACTCTCATTAACTCCCTTCTTAGCCATTTAGCAGCAAGCTCAGGATTAATATCTTCTGCAACTTTCTCATATAGTTCTGCCAATTCTTTCTCAGCCGCAAGTATCTCTGCATCTTCTTTCTTTATACCATGCTTCTCTAAAAACTTTTTAATCTTCTGTTCAGCAAGCTCAGGCAAACTTTCTTTTATTTTATCAAGATACTCATTACTTATATTTGTAACAACTAAATCTGGCTCAATGATATATCCATAATCCTCTTCAGCCTCTTTTTTCCTAAGGGAATGTGTAACACCTTTGTCAGAATCCCATGCTCTAGTTTCCTGATGTATTTTATTTCCTTCACTAACCTCTTTTTTCTGCCTTTTTATTTCATATTCAATAGCCCTTTCAATCTCCTTAAAGCCAGTTATATTCTTAATCTCAACTCTAGTATAACCAGATTCCTTAATAGAAACATTTGCATCTGCCTTAATAACACATTTATTTAAATCAAATATTTCTAAATAATTTAGTATGCTGACTAACTTTTTCATAAAATCTCTAGCTTCATCTGCACTTGCAATATCAGGCTCTGTAACTATCTCTACCAATGGATTGCCACTCCTATTATAATCCACTAGAACATATCCAGATTCCCTCATTCCAGCAGGATGCACTAAAGAAGCAGGATCTTCTTCAATATGTATCCTTATTAACCAAATTTCTTTGCCATTGCTAAGCACTATTTTCCCATTTTTTCCTAATGGTATTTCATACTGGCTTATCTGATAGTTCTTAGCCATATCTGGATAGAAATAAGATTTTCTTGAGAAAACTAATATTGGAGAAATCTCACAATGAGTTGCCATACAAAGCTTAACTGCATACTCTACTGCTCTTTCATTCAACACTGGCTTGCTTCCAGGCATCCCTAAGCATACTTCACATGTTCTTGTATTAGGCTCTTCACTTCCTTTAGTAGGGCAACTGCAGAACAATTTAGTATTGCAGTCTAGCTCTACGTGCACCTCTAAACCTATCACAATATCAGTTATAAAATGTTGTTTACTCATTTTTATTTTAATTATCAATTTATTTTATTTGCAATTTGTGAGCACTGGGTCTACCTGTAGGAAGCTGCGGCTTCCTAATGTCTCGGAACATTGTTCCTTCAACATGTCCGCTACATGGGAAGTTACATCACTGATAAGCGGACCCTTATATAGCACGCAGTTCGTGCTCATAGTGCAAATTTTTTTTTATTCTATTATTTTTATTCTACTTATTGTTTTTCATCAAACACGCTAGCAATCTGCAATAACTTACCTTCCTGTAAATGATCTGATGTTAGCAGCATGCCAACAGGCAATTTTCCTTCAAACCCAACTGGAACATTCATATGTGGCAGTCCAGCCACATTAGGTCCTAGCAATAATACATCCATCATATAATTCTGCAATGGTGTTAATTTTGCTATATCAGAAAACTTTGGCGGCAGTATAGGCATAGTAGGACTAACTAATGCATCAAATTTCTTAAAAGCCCTTTTATATTCCTGAATCATTAATGTCCTTACTTTTGCAGCTTTTATGTAATAAGCATCTCTATACCCAGACATCCTAACAAATGTTCCTAAAATAATTCTCCTTTTTGCCTCATCACCTAGATTATTGCTCCTTACCTTAGTAAAGTATTCATTAAAATTACCCTCTAAATGCTCTGCCATGCCATATCTCATTCCACAATACTTTGCAAGATTAGTTGAAGCCTCAGAAGTTGCTAAAATATAGTAAACAGCTAACCCATATTTTATCGGCAATTCTAGGCTAATTGGTTCAACCTCAATCTTTTTTTCTTTTAATTTTTCAATCGCATCATAAACATTTTTCTCAACAGCCTCATCATTATTACCAAAAGCCTCTTTTATAATACCTATCTTCATTCCTTTCAAACTCTTTCCAATAATTTTAGTATAATCTTCCTCATTAACATTTAATGAAGTGCTATCTCTTTCATCATATCCAGAAATTACAGACTGCAATAATCTGGTGTCATAAACACTCTTTCCAACAGCTCCAATCTTGTCCAGAGAATTTCCAAAATCTATTAATCCATACCTAGAAACTCTGCCATATGTTGGGCATAATCCAAAAACACTGCAAAAAGATGCAGGAGCTGCAATACTGCCACCGGTGCTTTCACCTAAAGAAATATGAGCAAAGTTAGCTTTCTGAGCTATACCTGCTGCCCCTCCTGAAGAGCCTCCACAACTTCTATCTAAATCAAAAGGATTCTTTGGAACTTTATAGCCAATGCCAATATTAACGCTAAAGCTTCCAAATCCAAACTCATCTTGGCTAGTCTTTCCTATAATAATGCCATCCTCTTCCTTAACTCTTTTAATGACATGTGCATCAAACAAGGGCTTATAGCCAGAAAGAATCTTGCTTCCAGCAGTACTCTCAACATCTTTAACACATATGCTATCTTTAGCAGATATAAAAACACCTAGTAGCTTTCCATTTGCCTTTTTCTGTTTAATCTTCTCCTTTAGTTTTTCTGCCTGTGTTATTGCATGCCCCTCACAAATAACATTAAAATAATTATAGATAGAATTAATTTTCTTAGCATTTTCTATAGCCTTATGAGTTTCCTCAATAATATCTAGGCTTCCTGACTTAACTTGTGCAATATATTCTTTTAAGTTCATCATCGAGATTTAATTTCATTTATTTTAGCCATCTTTTAATCCATGAATATGTTTCTTTCATAACTTTATTTTCAAATCCTGTAAATGAGTGGTCAGCACCTTTCACTATAACTATTTTCTTTGGACTATTTGCATGTTCATATAACAATTCTCCTTGTGATAGAGCTACATTTTCATCTCGGTTACCATGAAGTACAAGAAATGGCACATGCATTTTCTTGAGCAATTTTAAGATATTGTACTTAGACTCATCTAAGAAAGCTTTGTATGTAGTCTTTATGCCCCACCAGCGTGAATAGAAATAACCTCCCTTCTTCGCTTCTATAATATATTGCTTTGGCCATTGGTTTTGAAAATCAGCTTCTCCTGCCCAACTTACTATACATTTTATTCTTCTATCTTTTGCTGCTCTTAGAATACATATAGCTGAACCTCTACTCCAGCCTAAAACAGCAATTTTATTTTTATTGATACCACCAAAACCTTGCACAAAATCAATAGCAGACCCAAGATCTTCTATTTGCTTTGTCACTGTAAGTTCTTCAAAATTACCTTCTGAATCACCACATCCATAAAAATCAAATCGCAAAGATGCTATACCACTTTTTGAGAAATATCTAGCAGTCTTTACAAAAGTTCTGCTTGGATTCCCCTGCTTATTGCCACCATAACCATGACACATTATTACACATGGAGCATTTTTCTTATTAGGTAGATGTAAGACTCCAATTAACTGTTTATTCCCTGACTTAAATGCGACAGGAATTTCTTTCATTTTTTCTCCTTCAATTGCATTGATAAAAATAAACCAATAAGTGATACAAAGAACATAATCAAGAATAGTATTCTAAAGCCAAACAAATTTGCGAGAAATGCTCCAACTAGTGCAGCAATACCTGTTACTAGATACCATATACCCTCCCATGCTGCCCATTGAGAAGCAAACTTTCCTTTTTCCAAATATTTTGTGTAAAATGAATCGTAAGCAGGAGTCAATACTACTGTACTAATTCCTAATAATATCTGCACTAAAAATAACTGAGTGACATTAGAAACAAAATAATAGCCCAAAAATCCAAGACTCATTAAAGCATAACCTAGTATTATAGAGGGCTTATCCCTTTTTATTTTGTCTTGTATTTTCCCCATGAATAATATACCAATACCAGAAATAATTGTAAAGATTGCCCAAGCAGTTCCAGCAGCAAGTATATCACCTCCAACTTTCTGAACAAATATAGCATAAATAGGCCCAAACATACCTACTGCTAATACAAAAAAGGCATTTGCAGTTAAGAAAAGCTTTAATTGCTTGTGCATTTTAAACAACTCTAGGCCCTTTAAAATAGCCTTCTTTCTTGTGAATTGTCAAAGACAATGCATCTTCCTGGCTCAAACATTTCCCTGCCTCATCCTTTCTCAGTACATTTTTTATCATAACAGGCTGAAAACTAGGCTCAACATTATGAGTATCAACCTCACTTAACTTTGTAAATACATCTAGAACTTCTTTTAGCTGAGGAGTAAACTTATCAACTTCTTCTTTCTTAAGTTTTAGCCTTGCAAGTTCTGCAATGTGCTCCATTAACTCTTTGTCAACGTTCATATTGACCCCACAACCAATAAAATTATCCCTTAGCAATATCTGTCTTAATATTCAACTCTTTCAATTGCTTCTCATCAACCTCACTAGGACTATCATCCATTGGACATTCAGCAGCCTTATTTTTTGGAAAAGCAATAACATCTCTTATATCATTAAAGCCGAGCATCATTGCAACAATCCTATCAAATCCCAAGCCTATTCCTCCATGTGTTGGAGCTCCATATTTGTAGGCTTCAAGCAAGAATCCAAACCTTTTCTGAGCTTGCTCATGGCTAATGCCTATAACTTTCATCACCCTTTCCTGCAGCTCTGGATTATCAATTCTTAGGCTACCGCTTCCAAGCTCCACTCCATTCAAAACTAAATCATACTGGTAACATCTTACTCTTCCAGGATCTGTTTCAAGATATTTAATATCTTCATCCAAAGGCTTGGTAAAAATGTGATGCATTGGATCCCATCTACTTTCTTCTTCATTCCATTCAAATAATGGAAAATTAACTATCCAGCAGAACTTAAACTCGTTCTTTTTAATCAATCCTAGATCTTCTCCCAGCTTATTTCTTAATTTTGATAATACCTCATTAACTAATTTAGGCTTTCCTGCAACAAACATTAAAAAGCTATTATTTTTTGCCTTTGTCTTCTTTATTATTTCTTTCTGCAACTCTTTAGAGAAATATTTCACAATATTAGATTCCAATTCATTTTTAGTTACTTTCATCCATGCCATACCTTTTGCTCCATGCTCCTGGCAGAACTTAATGTAATCATCAATCTCATTCCTGGAGAAATCCTTTGCAGGATTAATGCACTTAACAATTCTTTTATTTTTTATTTCATTCTTAAAAACTTCAAAATCAGATTTAGTCATAATATCTGTTACATCTATCAATTCTAATCCAAATCTTAAATCAGGCTTATCTGTTCCATATTTTAGCATAGCATCTTCATAATCCATTACTTTGAATTTTTCTTTAAACTCAATTTTCCCAGCATCTTTAAAGATAGCCTTAATCAATCCTTCATAAATATCAAGCAGCTCTGGAACATCTGCAAAGCTAATCTCTATATCTATCTGTGTATGCTCTGGCTGTCTGTCAGCTCTTAAATCCTCATCTCTTAAGCATCTAGCAACTTGGAAGTATCTATCAAAACCAGCTATCATCAATATTTGTTTGTAAAGCTGTGGACTTTGTGGCAGTGCATAAAACTTCCCTGGATTAACTCTACTTGGAACAATATAATCTCTAGCTCCTTCTGGGGTGCTTCTAACTAACATTGGAGTTTCAATGTGCACAAAACCTTTACTATCAAGATACCTCATTGCAGCTAACATTGCCTTATGCCTTATCAGCAAGTAATGCTGCATCTTAGGTCTTCTCAAGTCAAGATATCTGTACTTTAACCTCATCTCCTCATTTGCATCAATCCTATCTTCAATCTCAAGTGGAGGTGTCTGAGCTTTGTTAATTATTTTAATAGAATCAACTATAACCTCAATCTGCCCTGTTTTCAGGCTTTTGTTTTCCATTCCTTTTGGTCTTCTGGCTACTTTGCCAGTAACTTGTATAACATCCTCTCTCCTTAAGCTCTCTGCTATCCTAAAGATATCCTTTTTATCTGGATGGAAAACTATCTGTGTAAGTCCATATCTATCTCTAATGTCAATAAAAATTAACCCACCATGATCCCTTCTAGAATGATCCCAGCCACACAAAGTTACTTTTTTCCCAACATCTTTTATTGTTAGATCTCCACAAGTATGACTTCTCATACCCAAAAGTGATTAGAATATACTTTAAAAAGGTTATGGATAGATTTTGAGGGGTCAAGCACAAAATATAAATAGAAGTTTATAGAGAAAATATTAGCAAATATGTATGTAAACTTAAATTAATTAGCGTAATTAAGCACCTTTCTTCATCCTAATATCATACATCACATCTTCCAGTTTCTTAAGGTTCCATTTAATAGCATCTGCCTTTTTCCTTAAGTTACTGTTCCTTAAATCCATCTTTAGAAATAAAGCATGTATTTCTTCAACTAATGCTTTAATCTCTTCCACTGTTTTAAAATCCTTAGCAATTGTCATTAGCACAGCTTTCCTAGTCAATTCTCCTGTTAAGTCACTTATACCTCCAAGATATGCCTCTGCATCTACTTTAAGCTCATTGTTGCTAGGTATTTTCTTATTCTTAACAAATTCATAATAGCACCAAGCCTCAACAAATTCCTGTAAAGCTTCAGAATAAGATCCTTCAAAATCCATACCCTTATGGCTGACAGTTAGCTTATCCAACTCTTTTTTCTCTTTTTGCAGCTTACCAGCTATACTATCTGCCTCCTTCTGGTTATCCCTATGCAAAGCATATATAAGCTGTTTTGACAGCTTTAAAACATCCCTGCTCTTCTTAATCATAATCTCTCGCTGTGCATCATAGCTTGCTAGCTCATTAATCAATTCCCAAAAATCCTTTTTATTAATCATAATATTGGCTATTATGCTTATTTATATAAAGGTTATTACTTAATTTAGGGGGCTGAACGAAGTGAATGCCGCCTGAGGCTCCAAATGTCTCAAACTTTGTTTGAGACCAGGAACATTAGTTCCTATGCCTCATCATTTGTTACGAAAGTTTTATATACTGACTTTTTAAGTAATTTACTAATGGCTGAAGATTCTACCTTTAGAAATGTAATAGAATTCTTTAATCAGTTAGGCATTTTTGATGTTGTCTTACCTTTCCTCTTAGTCTTTACTATAGTCTTTGCCATACTTGAGAAAAGCAGGGTTCTAGGCACAGAAGAGATTGAAGGCAAAAAATACCCTAGGAAAAACCTTAATGCTATGGCAGCATTTGTAATTTCTTTCCTTGTAGTTGCTTCTTCCAGGCTAGTAGAGACTATAACACAGGTATCTGGACAGATAGTGGTACTTTTAGTACTTGGCGTATTTTTCCTTCTCTTAATAGGAGCTTTCCACAAAGAATCTCCAGAGGGTGTTTACCTAACTAACCCATGGAACATCATTTTTATGGTAATAATGTTTATTGGCATCATTGGTGTTTTTCTGAACGCTTTAAAGACAGAGGATGGTGATACATGGCTAGAAACTGCTTGGAATTTCTTAGTAGATCATTGGAGCTCAAGGGCAGTTGCATCGATAATTTTATTAATAGTGATACTTATATTTATGTGGCTCGTTACAGGAGATAAGAAAAAATCAGCTGAGCCTAAAAAAGAGGGACACTAAAAGATGGCATTAAGAGTAGGTCAAACATTTCAAGATGCAATAATTAATCTAGAAAACTTAGGTCTTACTGACGTATTATTGCCCTTTTTGCTTATTTTTACTTTAATATTTGCAGTTCTTCAGAAAACAAAGATTCTTGGCGAGGAAAAGAAAAACATAAACACTATGATAGCTTTAGTAATAGCTCTTCTTGTGGTTATACCTCATGTCACTAACTCCTACCCTTCTGGTACTGACATTGTAGAGATATTGAATACTGTCTTACCCCAAATTTCATTATTGATAGTTGCAATACTTATGCTTATAGTAGTTGTAGGCATATTTTACCCAACTACTTATGGCATAGGAAGTTGGTCTGGTGTAGCTGCAATTATAGGCATTATAGGTCTGATATGGATTTTTGGCGCAGCTACTGGCTGGTTTGGTGGCTGGGACTGGTTTGTTAGCACATTTGGTGAAGAGACTATAACACTAGTTATAGTTATACTAGTATTTGCCATAATCGTCTATTTAATTACAAGAGAACAAAGAACACCAGGAACAAGAATGCTAGAAGGTATTGATAGAATGTTTAGAGGCCCTGGCAGATAAAAATGGCTACTCCTTTAGATGTTGGCTTATTGCAGAATTTTTCTATAATATTCTCTTTTCTTTTTGTTTTAGTTATTGTCTATGGGATTGTTTCCTATACTAAGCTATTTGGCGAGAGCAAGGCAATTCATGGGCTAGTTGCTTTATTATTAGCTATTTCATTACTCTTCTCGCCAACTGTTAGGGGAGTTATAAACTTAATGGCCCCTTGGTTTGTACTATTATTTATCTTTGCTGTTTTTATGATACTTGCATTTAAGGTATTTGGCACAAGCAACGAAGATATTATGGGAGTTTTAAAGAGCAAGGAGTACAATTATATTATATGGTGGGTAGTTTCAATAGCCCTAGTTATCGGACTAGGTTCATTATCTCACGTAACATTTGGCGCAGGCCAAACTCCTGAAGCTGCAAGTACTGTAGGTAATGTAACTGCAAGAGAAGCTGGTGAAACTGGCGGTGCAGGGACTTCTTCATTTTTTAAGGTCATAACACACCCAAAAATCCTGGGCATGACCCTTATTCTGCTAATAGGGGCTTTTACAATTCAAAAATTAGCAGTAACTCCTCAAAAATAATTATAGAGAACTTTGAATAATCCCTTGTTTTTACCATTTCATTCAAAGTTCTCTTAGAGAATTTTGACAAAATTGATATATTTCAAAATTATCTATAGTAATTAATGCGTCGCAGACTGGGGGGTATGCTAGATTAATTCTTATTCCATCATTAGATACAATAGATTAAAGATTAATTTAGACATTTATTTTAATAATTAAATTTGCAATATATAATAAACTAGAAAATAAATTTTCAATTACAATTCTATCACACACTATAAGTATCCTCAATTAAAATCTGAATACCATTAGCCACAGGCGTCTATTTACTTTTTCTTTTGGATATCTTTCTTCATACCCTGTGTTAGCCTGGAAAGCTCATTAACATTCTCTGTGAAAGTGGGTATTATCTGCTGGAAAACCTTCTCCATAGCCTTAATCTCTGTTCCCACATTAATTATATTCTGGTCATAATCAGCAATCTTTCCAAGAATGGCATTATGAAGCTTGTCAAAATCGGCCTTTAAATCTTTAAACTCCTGTTCAAGTGAAGCTACCTTAGCATCAGCTTTGTTTTTCCATTCAATTATCTTATTTATGTTCTTCATCAACTCTTCCCATTTCTCATCAATAATTGTTTCTATCATTTCTTCCACACTTTCCTTGCTAACCTCCTCCTGCTCCTGAGGCTGTGGAAATTCCATACCTGGCATTTGCAGTTGCTGTGGCTGCGACTGCGGCTGTGGTTGCTGTAAGAAATCCGGAGGAATCTGCTGCACACTGCCCTTAATATCTGCCTGGTTCAAAGCATCAAAGATAAGATTAGGAGGATACCCCATTCTTTGCAAATTCTGTATAACCTGATTATTAGTCAATCCCTGCTGCCTCATATTCATTACTAGATTAATAGGGGGTGTATTAGCACTAGGACCGATTTCTTCCTGTTTTTTCTTACCTATACCAAAGACCATTTTAACATGCTGAATAAATTTTAGATTAAAATACCCTTATTTTCTCGCTTTAAATAACTTTCTATAGAGAACTTTGAATAACCCTTATATATTCAAAGTTCTCTAAGAGAATTTTGACAAATATGATAGATAATCAAAATTCTCTATAGGCTATAGCTCCTGGTTTATATTTTCTCGAATCATTCTCTCTGCCTCTTCTCTTGTTACAAAATTAATAGGGCTCCAGAACTCCAGATATTTCTCAATTATCCTAACATCCTCCTTTTTTGCACACTTCTTTAGCTCATTAATAAACTGCAACAATTTTTCAGATATTTCATCTAATTGCTTTTTAGTCTCACTTAACTCTAAAGATAATGCCTTAATGTCTGAAGTAAGTTTTTTATTCATGTTGAGCATATTTTGCTCAGTAAGCTGATTCTTTCTTCTTAGATTAGTTTGCCTATCTTCTATTACCTTAAGCATTGAACTCAGCTCATTTACGCTATCAGCTATATCTGACAATCTTCCCTCAGGCAGAGGAATTTGATAATTCTCCATAAAGTAAAAATACTCTCCATCTAATATTAATCTTATGTTAGCATAAGATAGTGGTAATATCCAAATAATCAAAGAGAAATTAAAGAAAAGATTTAGAAATATTATTAAACACATCATTTCACTATAATTTTATATCATATTTATATCATAGCAACTAATAGCTAATAAAAGAGGGTTATTTAATGGCAGAGCAGAAAGGTATTTTTTCTTACGATATTGTCCGAGAAGGTGATGACATAATTCTAAGAATAGACTGTGAAGCCTACACAAGACTACCTGCTCTTGAGGATGATGCAGTCACAATGTCCAAGACCATAGATATATTGCTTGAAGCTGGTAATGTAACTAAAATAATTTTCTATCAGAAAAGGGATTATGAATATGACACTGCCCAAACACAAATGATTATAGAGGTTGCCAAGATTTACAATAAATTAGTTAAACAAAGGCTTAGCTTCCAGCTTTTTGCAGATCCAGCTTGCAAGGATTATGCTACTCTCTACTATAACGAGCTTCAATTCGTCTTATTTCAATTATTCAAAAGCGATCCATTAGGGGCATATACAGATCTTAAGCGTTTATTACGCAGAGAAGAGATAAAACTCACGAAAGCTGTTGATAAGCAGGAAGTAGATTGCTCAACAAAATTTGTGCATATATTAAATGTCATCCTTCATTCTCTTGAAAGAACAAAATTAGTTGATCTGGCAAAACCATTTCTCGCAGGGCATAAACTAGGCGATAGAGAAATCTACAGAAGAATTTTTACTCCAATTATAAAGCCTGATTTCATGTTCACTAAGCTAATGGCATCTTATCCCAGTGATGCAGAAGAGATAGATAGCTATAGCATTGATGATACTGAAGTCACAATATTCAAGCTTCCAAACACAATTCAATATCTATATCATATAATACCTCCAGAATTCAAGCTTACAGAAGACAAGTATGAGATAATTGACATTGCCAGAAAAATTATGTCTGAGCACAAGCCAACCAGGACAGAATTTATTGATCCTGAGAGGATGAGACAGGTTTTCTATAATGTTGGCCATGATTTAATTGAAGAGCTTGCAAATTATAGAAATCTAAAGCTCCGCCAGAAAGAGATAGAAGAATTAACTAAGATTCTGATAAGATATACTGTTGGTTTTGGCCTAATTGAAGTTTTATTGCAGGATGAGAAAATTCAGGATATAACAATTAACTCTCCAATGGGCCAGATCCCAATGTTTATTGTCCATGAAGACTTTGATGACTGCATGACTAATATTATACCAACTGTTAGTGAAGCAGAGTCATGGGCATCAAAGCTAAGGCTGATTTCTGGCAGGCCTTTAGATGAGGCAAATCCAATACTTGACACTGAGCTAAATATTCCGGGAGCATCTGCAAGAGTAGCTGTAATATCCCAGCCATTAAACCCTTTTGGTCTTGCCTATGCTTTAAGACGCCATAGAGATAAGCCATGGACCTTGCCTTTGTTTATTAAAAATCAAATGCTTTCACCATTAGCAGCAGGCATTATTAGCTTTCTTGTAGATGGCTCAAGAACTATATTAGTAGCAGGCACAAGAAGTGCTGGGAAGACTTCATTGCTTACTGCATTAATGACAGAAATTATGCGCAAGTATAGAATCCTGACCATAGAGGACACCTTAGAGATTCCAACTGGACCTTTAAGAAAGCTAGGTTACAATTTGCAATCAATGAAAGTTGCTGCTGCACTGACTAAAGGCAGTACTGAAGTTCCATCTGATGAAGGTATTAGAACAACATTAAGAATGGGAGATTCCTGCTTAATAGTTGGTGAGGTTAGAAGTGAGGAAGCCAGAGCTTTATATGAGGCAATGCGTATAGGTGCACTAGCAAATGTTGTTGCAGGAACAATTCATGGAGATTCTCCTTATGGTGTTTTTGATAGAGTTGTAAATGACTTAAGAGTTCCTAAAACTAGCTTTAAGGCAACTGATGTCATTATTGTTGCCAATCCAATAAGAAGTGCAGACGGCTTGCATAGATGGAGAAGAGTAACTCAAATTACAGAAGTAAGAAAGCATTGGGAAAATGATCCTCTGATAGAAAAAGGCTTTATTGATTTAATGAAATATGATTCAAAATCTGATCAGCTTGAGCCAAGTGATGATCTGCTTAATGGTGACTCTGATGTGTTAAAATCAATTGCAGGAAATGTCAAGGAATGGGCTGGCAACTGGGATGCAGTCTGGGACAACATATTGTTAAGAGCAAAAATAAAAGAAACATTAGTTAATTTCTCTGCTCAAATGAATAATCCAGATTTGCTTGAAGCTGATTTTGTAGTTCTAAGCAATGACGAATTCCATAAGATCTCTGGCAGGATTAAGGAAGACACAGACTTTCTTGACTCCAAGAAGATATTTGCAGAATGGCAGGAATGGCTGAAAAGAAATGTTAAAAGAAGTGAATAAGTAATGATATATTAATATTAAATAACTATATAATAATACCAGTTAGTTCATAAAATTTCTAGTTAAGTCGTATATAGCTCCTATTAAATAATAATATAAAACAATTACATAATAATATTAATATTCCAGAACAAATTTAAATAATAATACTTCTAGACTACAAAATAATACTTATATCTACATAGTAATATTTATAATAGAAGAGTTTATATATTTTATGTTTACATAATAATAGTTAGATAATATGTTAGATAGTAAATATGCCAGCTAAAGACATTACTAATAGCGAGCAAGAGGATTTTATAGATAGTGCTAAGGAAATTCCTTTTAGTAAGCTCGCAAGCCTTTCCAGAAGTGAAAAGCTAAGGCTTATTGCACTACTAAACAAACTTTTGCAGGAAAATGTTTATGAAATTCCTTTAACTGTTTTCCAGAATGATTTTCTAAGTGCCTTAGAAACTATTGTAAAATATCTTCATGAAAATCTCAATCTTAGCTTTGTAGAGATTGCTAAGCTATTAAATAGAAGTGATAAAACTATCTGGGTTACTTATCAGAATTCTAAGAAAAAGATGACTAGTAAGTTTTATCCTGTTAAAACTCAATATTACATTCCTGTTTCTGCTTTTGCAGATAGGAATTACTCAACTCTAGAATCATTAGTAGCATTTCTTCGTGAGACTTATGGTCTAAGCTATTCTGAGATAGCTAAAATGCTCAATCGCAACTACACAACTATTGTTACTGTTTCAAACAGGCATAAAAAGAAAACTGAAGATAAGTCAACATGAAAGAAGAAAAAGATTTTAACATTAAACTTGCAAGAGAGGCAATATTCAGCGTAATAATTATGACTTTAATCATACTTGGTTTTCTAATATCACCATCTCATACTGGCTTTTTCATCCATAAATCACAATTAAATAAAAATGTAAATCTAACTAAAGTTGTTGTTAGTGTAAATTTAGACATTCCAGCAGAGTATGTAATTATTCCAGAAGGAACAGACATTAAAGTCCAGGTTACCTTATTTACACTAGGAAACTTAGAATCTACAGATGTAGGCTTAATTTACTTTTTAAAATCGGCAAAAGGTGCTGTGTTATTTGAAGAGAAAGATACTATGTCTATTAACAAGCAAACCTCATATCTTAAAACATTTAACACTAAAAACTTAATTCCGGTAGATTATATTGCTGGTGTAGAAGTTTCTACTAAGGATTCAATATCTGTTTCCAGTAAAATATTTAAGATTGAACCAATAAGTGTAAGATTATCTCCTGTTAAAGAATCCACTCTAAACAAATACTTTGCATTTTTTTCATTTATATTAATAGTTTTAATAATATTTTTTATGGCTATTGTTGGAAAAAGATTAATGCAAATTTATAATAAGAAATAACATTAAAGTAGTAAAACCAAATATTCAAAAATTATCACAAAATCAAATTAATTAAATGTTTAAAAAATTCAGATTAAAAATGTTAAAAAAAGAATTAATTGCTGAACATCCAAAAAGAAAATTATTCAATAAAAGAGAAATAATTACATATATTATATTTATTTTAGTATTAGCAGGTTTGTTTTTTTATTACAATAGTAAGCTAGAAGAGACAAGACTGGACTATCTTGCGAGAATTGCTGAGCTAAATAATGCTTTGTTAAATTCTATTAAAGATACAAGAGAAAGTTTATCAGCTGATATTAAAGGCTTGGGAAAGAATTTAAGCTCACAAATTGGCTTTATTGATTCTGATTTAAAAGTTTTCAAGCAACAGAGCAAACAGGAGATAAACACATTAAGCAAATTAATTGATGAGATTGAGCAGCAAAGCGACATAAAGCTTAATGATCTCAAGAAAGAGTTAGCTGAAATCAGGGTTAGCAGCTCTGATTTCACAGCTATAGTAAATGATGTTTTGCAGTCAACTGTTAGTGTAAAAACTAATTTAGGACAAGGCTCAGGTGCAATAATCAGTTCAAAAGGCTATATAATTACTAATGTGCATGTAATAGCAGATGCATCTTCTGTGAAAGTTAATACTTATGATGGAAGAAATCTAGATGCCGTATTAATTGGCTATGATGCTAATAAAGATATTGCAATACTAAAAGTTCAAGGCACTTTCAAAAGCATGGAATTTGGTAATTCAGATCAAGTTAGTATTGGCCAGAAAGTAATTGCTCTAGGAAATCCCGCAGGTTTATCATTCACAGTTACAGAAGGCATAGTTAGTGCTAAAAGATTGGCTACTAACGGAGCAACTTATATCCAAACAGATGTTCCAATAAATCCGGGAAACTCAGGAGGGCCTTTAGTCAATATTAAGAAAGAAATAATTGGCATAAACAATTTTAAGATAGGCGGCTTTGAAAGCCTAGGATTTGCTATTTCTTCTAACGATGCAAAAGAAGTTGCAGATAAAGTTATAGCACAATATGAAAAATCTCAACAATAAATATAATCCTCTAATCAATTAATAATAATAATTGCACTACGGGCACGAACTGCGTGCCTTGCCAAGGTCCGCTAATCATCAAAGAAACATAAATGAAGCGGACTAGTTGAGGAACTATGTTTCGAAAATATACGATTTTCGAGACTAGGAAATCGAGATTTCCTTTGTTCCGAGACATTTAGGAAGCAGGGCTTCCTATAGGTATAGCAATTGTGAAGAAAGTGCAAATAAGAGATAAAATTTGTACTAAATGTAATTCTTATAATAAGTTAACAAAACTTAAATAATCAGCTTAAATTTTCTATTATTGCTTGGGGTTGTGGTATAACTTGGCTATTATCCAAGGTTCGGGGCCTTGTGATCCCGGTTCAAATCCGGGCAACCCCATCTTTTAATCGTAGTGTCTTAAGAACTATTTGATTAAATTTGCAATCTTTAACCAATTCGTAAGAATCTGCTTACCAGTTGCTTCATATTCTTGCCTAATCAATGCATAGTCTTTTCGTAATGCTTCCCTATCAAGAGGGATAAGATCTGAATCTTGAGTTATCCATGTTTCAAACATTTCCGGTGTAAGCTCAAAATGACCCTGATAGCCATATGCATTACTACCAACACGAACTGCTTGCACCTGACAGTATTTTCCCGTAGCTAACAATACCATGTTCGGACCTAGTTTAACAGTCTCACCATGTAAATGAAAAATATTCAGCTTGGATTCCAAGCCCCTGAATAGTGGGTCTACTCTTCCCTCAGAAGTTAGTTCTATGCTAAAAAAATCATCATCGGGACCTCGCCAGCCAAGTTCTTTAAGAGCATTTCTATATACTTCTCCTCCATTTGCTTTCACTAAAGTCTGCATACCTAAACATGCTCCAAGATAAGGTATTTCAGCTTTAACAGTTTCCCTAATGCGTTGCAGTTCCTGTTGCATTTTTGGTGTAGTGTCATTAGCAGAATCAGGACCGCCTAGCACAACAACTGCTTTATACCGGTGAGGATCTGGGAACAGTTCTCCTTTATCCAAATCAACAATATAGTAAGGAATACTATGTTCATCAAGTAATTCTTGCAATAATCCAAGACCTTCTCTTGTAATATTCTTAACAATGAGTACTGTCATAATTAAAGGTAACTAGTAGATATTTATAAAAGTATTTGTGAGTTTTATTCTTTATAGAATTTTAATCCGAACTATGCAATATACCACTGGTCACTAGACATTCTCGCGTGAGATATATAAAGGGGTTTATTTTCTATATATCTAAAAGGAAGATAAATACGTAAAGCTTATAAATACGTTTAACGTACTTAATGCTGGTGATGTGCTATGGCAATTGAAACAGCAAAAATGTCTGAAAGAGGACAGATAATAATACCGAAGGAGATAAGGCAGGAAATTGGTGCTTCAACTGATACAGTCTTTGTAGTCAGTGCTCTAGATAATGATACTATTGTCATGAAGAAACTTGACACAAAAGGGATTGTAGCTGAATTTAGAAAATTCAGAAGAAATGCCAAGAAGCTGTCTCCTGAGAAAATAGAGGCAGAGATTGATGCAGCAAGAAAAACCAAAAATAGTAATAGATACTAATATAGTTATCTCAGCTACCATATCCAAAGATGGAAAACCAGCTAAGATTTTAGAGCTATTATTTAAGACTAAGTTGATTAATTATACATCTCTAGAAATTATTCAAGAGATAACAGAGGTAATAGAGAGGCCTTTACTAAAGAAATATATTAATGAGGACTACAAAAAGTTTATTCTAAATAATTTTAGAAAATATTCGATAATTATAAAACCGGTATTTAATGAGAAAATTATTACAACAGACCCTCCAGATAATAAATTTATTAACTGCGCTCTTACAGCTAAAGCTGATATAATAACTGGAGATAGGCATCTATTAGAAATAAAAACTTATAAAGAAATTAAAATAATAAGTGCGAAAGTCTTTTTAGAGCAACTAAATAAAGAAGAGTAAGAGAAATTGTTAATATTTAATTTTGTCTCTTTTTATCCTAGATATCAGAAAAATGCATTTCTTTGCTCAATAACTTTCCTATAATGTTCTTCAAATCTTTTATCTTAACTCGATGCTGTTCAGTTGTATCTCTGTCTCTAACTGTAACACTATCATCTGTCAAAGTTTCAAAATCAACAGTAATACAGTAAGGCGTTGAAATCTCATCTTGTCTACTATACCTACGGCCAATCGAGCCACTATCATCGTAGAATGATGCAAAATATATCTTTAAGTTATCATGGACTTCTTTTGCTTTAGCAACTAATTCATCTTTATTTGACAGAAGAGGGAAGACAGCAATCTTATAAGGCGCAAGCTCTGGACTTAATTCTAATACAACATTTTCTCTTTCTGAATCATAATTATAAGCATCAAATAAAAACACAAGAAAAGCCCTTTCTACTCCTAAACTAGGCTCACAAATTACATAAGGCACTATCTTTCTTTTTGTTTCCTCATCAAATAATGAAAGATCTTTTCCAGAAACTTTCATATGCTGCTGCAAATCAAAATCTGTCCTGTTAGCTAGTCCTTGCAACTCTTTCCATCCAAATGGAAATCTATATTCAAGGTCCCATGTTTCTAGTGCATAATGGCTTAACTCTGTAGCAATGTGCTGTCTTATCCTAAAATTATCTGGCTTTGCTCCTAATGCTATAAACCATTTATGCGATTTTGTCAGCCAGTAAGCATGCCATTTTGTTTTAATTATTTTCTTATCTAAAGCATTCTTTATTTTCATTTTTTGGTGCTCTTTATTATGTTTTTGCATCTCTTCTGATAATATTTGAATTTCATGCTCTATTACTTCATCAATAAAAAGACATTCATCTATTTTATCAGGATGAATAAAATATTCTATCTCCATCTGCTCAAACTCTCTCATCCTGAACAAGAAATCTCTTGGAGAGATTTCATTTCTAAATGCTTTGCCTATCTGCGCAATCCCAAAAGGTAATTTCAACCTAGAATTTTCATGTACCAATCTAAAATCTGTAAAAATCAATTGTGCTGTCTCTGGCCTTAAATAAGATTTTGCACTCTCTACCTCAACTGGACCAATATTAGTTGTAAACATTAAATTAAAAGTTCTAAGCTCTCCTAAAACTGATCCGCATTTAGGGCATTTCACCTTATGCTCTTTCAGGATTTTTTCTAAATCTTCTAAAGCCAATCCAGTAGTATTAATCTTAAGCTTATCCTCAATAAGATGGTCTGCTCTATGCCTTGAATTACATTTATTACAATCAACAAGAACATCTGCAAAGCTATCAACATGCCCTGAAGCCTTCCAAACCAAAGGATGAGCTATTATTGAGCCATCTATTCCAACGATATCATCTCTTGCCTGCACAAAAGTTTTCCACCAGTGCTGCTTAATATTATTCTTTAATTCAACTCCCAAAGGCCCAAAATCAAAAAACCCTGCTAAGCTCCCATAAATCTCAGAGCTTGGATATACTAAACCTTTTCTTTTGCAGAAAGCTGCCATCTCTTCTATTGAAATAGTCTGTTTGCTGGCATCTTTGGGTTTACTTTCTTTCATAGGTATCCCATGCTGAATATAAACTTAAAAAGGTTTGTGTTTTATATAAAAAATAAAAGACTGAAGAATCAAAGGGCATTATCATGTGCTACTGTTCCTTTCAGAATAGGAGGAATAAAATCTAATGATTGTATGCAATGCGGACATGATGTATTAGCACTTACGATAGCAACAAGACCTTCTGCTCCCTCTATAGAATCAGGATGGGCTTTTAGTGCATCCACTTTATATGAAGGCAGATGGATAAAAGGATTAATTTTTCCTGCAACACTAACTCTAAAACGATGCTCAACCTCATAATTCCCTGACTCTGGTGTAAGCTGATAAGGATATCCTGTATTTGCATGAGCTATCTCACATAAAATATCTGCTAATGCTTGTGTTTTATCTACTGAGGCTGTTTCAGATAAAAGGATTAATACACCTGGAGGATTCCAACTTGATAGGCTTATCCTATCTTTAAGTACATATGGTGGTAATTGGTAGTTCATACTCTTGGAAATAAAAGAGTTTTTATAAACCTTTCTACATTTTAGTAGATGATACTAGAACAATATATTTATAGTAGTATTATAGCTAAAATAGCATGCCTTCCAAAAGGAAAAGCTCCACTCTAAAACAAGAGGTTAAAGAACTCTTTATAGCAGAAGAGCAAGTAATATTTGAATTCTTCAACTTGGAGATAAAGAAAAGGCATTTCTTCTCTATTGCCTCAATCATATTTACTTTATCACTAGGCTTATTCTTTATCAAAAGATTAAAGACAAATAACCAAGAATTACCTTGGCTTCTTGTAATTATTTTATTTCTTCTATCTATCGCTATTGTCAGCATTATAGTAAAATATAGAATAAATACCAAACCTACTTTATTTGAGATATTAAAGAGAGTTATTCCACTTTACACTATAGCACTAATTTTTTTACTATCCTATTTTATCCTTGACTTATTATTCACTGGCTCATTACTCTCATTAAAAGATATTATCTTTTTGCTCAGCTTTGCAACTATATTTGAAACTATAACATTTCATGTGCATTAAAAATGGCAATAGCAATTCCACAAATATCAACAAATTTCCTAGCTTTAATACCAGAAAGAATTGCACAAATTGGCAAGCTTATTATGAGTGAGCCTTTAGTCTATTTCCCTCTTATAGGCATTTGGTTTATATTCGAGCTTTATTATTTTGTCAGCAGTTCAGACAGTGACATTAAAGAATCTGATTTACTTGAGAACAGTATTTCTAGCATATATGTAGCTATAATGATTTCTCCTATTGTAACAGACGCAGGTAAATTCTCTTTTGAATCCTTTACTAATCCTAGTCCTAGAACCATACTAAGCATAGCCTTATTTGCCTATGCAGGGCTTTTAATGCTCTTTGCCTTTACCAAAATGCTACCAATGTTCTTAGTCCATATCCTTGGAGGAGCCTCAATAGATACCTTCTTTACAATGTTAGCTTTAATATGGGTAGATGGCTCTATGCCATTAGATTTAGCCACAATAAGTGTTATCATTATCCCTATACTAATAATGCACATCCTAAAGCTATTTAGAAGGCTTAGTAGGGGGTATTAGAGGCTATCAATTATTTTCATATATTAATTAGTAGATATTACTATATAGTGGTGATAATTCATAGGGTTTATATATTAGTTATGTCATAAGGCTTATATAACAAACATGCTCATGTAGCAAAAGGGGTTAAAATAAATGACCTTAGACCAAGAAGTAAAAATTGTTGAACTTCAATACAAGGCTTCTGATAGATTTAGAAGGCTATTTGATAGAACTATGGTGCTTATCCAAGGAGGAGTAGGCCCTGAATATACCGAAGATAAGGCGTTTTTAAGGAAGAGAATGCTTGCTCAAAGACTTCTTGAAACTTCCCCTAGACGAATGACACAAGAGCAAAGAGAACTTATGAATGTACCATCAGGAGATGTCATTAATAGTACATACAGACATGCTACTTATGTTGCAATAGATAGTAATGGAAGACCAGTCGCTGCAGTTTATGGAAGCCTATTAGATGTTAAAGGTGAGCCTATGATGTTTATGGGATATGCTGCTCGTGCAAGAGGGGTTTCAACAGAAGTTATTGATACTCTTGTAGGCGGACTAAAGGGGCATCTAAACACAAAATCATTTGAGATTCATAGAAAACCTATAAAGTATGTGGCTATAGAAATAGAAAGAGGTAATAAAAATGACATCCCACTTGCAAAAAAGGCAATGCAGCATGGCGCTTATCCATTAAAAGTTAAAGAAGATAATAAAGGGTTTGGCTACACTCAACCAGGAATTGATGCAGAAAAGCATGCCAGAGCAAGATATAGCCCACAAAGACTTCAGCTCTTGTTTGGAAGCGAGCCTCATGTTACAAGACAGGAAGCAAGGAAAGTCAATTTTGATCATGAGTTAATAGCCAGAGTATTCGATGCAATTTTTGCTCAGGAGTACTTAGAGTTTTCAGGTCCAGGTCCTCAATTAGCTAGAGAACAATCGTTCGCATTGCAGAAGTCTCTGCAATCTATAGAGGGTATGGATAGAGTAGGTTACGACTTCTCAAGAAAAGGAGTAGGTTGGATATACCGAAGAAAATAGGTATAAAGTTAACCTATTCAATATAGATTAAAGCCATACAACAGCCTTAATCAAAGTCTATCATCTCATAAAGGCTTTTAGCTATCCTAATCATCCTTCTTGCACTGTTCCATATTGGAAGTATTATTGTTGTCATTTTGGATCACCTTTGAGTTTGCTTTTGATTTCTTGATTTTCATTTACTTGCACTTTTGGTTTATTTTGTCTACCTGTCCGCTTCATTCAAGTTCCATCACCGAAGCGGACCTCTCGCACAGCTTGCATAGCAAGCGTCGTTAATGCAAGTTATTATTTGATTTCTTTTTTTCTAGTTCTTGTCTATTCTTGCGCCAATCATCTAATATAAACAGCCAGATATTTAAATCTTATTTGCTAATATTCCAATAAAGATACAGATTTTTATTTATAATGTATTTTTATAGTGTTTTATATATATTTAATACTAAACTAATATCAGAGTTTCTTCTTATAGCACTCACCTTCTAAGCCAATCTAACTCTTCTCTATCAAGATTAAGCTCATAACCCAATTGCTTAGAAGCCTTATTAGCCTTAAATAATGGCTTTATAAGAGGTATGGTCCTGAAAGCCTCTCTAGTTGAGCAATGTGTCTTATTAGCCAGTTTAGCAGCTATAGCTTTTCTTTTAAGGTTCTTCTGTTTAGCCATCCATATCTTTAGCAGTCTTCCAGTTGGCTTATACATAGTAATGCCCCTATACCTTTCTTCTTTAGCTGAGGCAATGCCAGTTGTAAGGAAAGAATTGCTATAAACCAGAAATCTCCAGTCATTCCTCCTCTTAATCCTTCCTCTGTAAACATCTGCCTTAGAAAGCATATCATAGGCATTTGCCAAATCTCTGGCATTTTTGTATTCAATTGGTATGTTCTCCTCAATCCACAGAAAGATGCTATCCATGTCCTCATCAACATTATCAAATGCCCTTGCTGCAATACTTGAATCTGTGCTCTTGAAAACCTTAATCAAGGCATTAATAATGCTCTCAATCTTATTCCTATTGCTAAGCAGCCCAATATCATCTGAATTAATCTTGCCATCTACTATTGAAAGTATCTGTAAATCTGTAATAGCTGCTCTAACATCACCACCGCACATTCTAGACAATTTTTTCAAGTCACTTTCCTTATATTCTAAATTCTCTTTATCAGCAATCCTTTTTAGCAGATTAAAAATTGAATTATGATCAACTGAATCAAAAGCAACTAGCTTGCTTTTATTCTTTAAAGAGCTGAACTTAAATTCAAAAGGATTAGTAGTTGTCATTATTATTGGAAATGTTGTTTCTACAATAATCTTAGCTAAAGCAGAAATCCCTCCTCTATCTTCCATAGTATTTAAGCCATCAATCTCGTCAACAAGAATCAATTTACTGCTGAAAAACAAGCTTCTCTGCCTGACTGCATTTCCCAATACTAATTCAATCTGCTCTTTATTCCTTAAATCAGATGCATTTATCTCTAATATCTCTAGATTAAACTCACTGGCAAGAGCATAAACCACTGTTGTCTTACCTGTTCCAGCTGGACCATATAGCAGTAAAGCCTTTTTCCTCTGCCTTTTAAAATTCTCTATAAATTCTTTAAGCTCTTTAATAGCCTTTTCCTGCCCTATAACATCATCTAATTTCTTAAGCTCATACTTCTTAGTCCACAGCATAAGGCTAGGAAAGTGCAAAGGGTTTTAATAGTTTTAGATTAATCAAATAATTATGCAGCCGGAATTCCTTCAAAAATGGTACACAAGGCTAATAGGCATATTCTTCGTGTTAGTATTCATTTCTTTAGTTGCAGACTACTATCAATTTGGTCATCGTCCAGAAACATGGCACAAAATATTTCATGTATCGCTTGGCACTATTGTTCTTTATTATGGCTGGAGCAATCAAAGATTCTGGAAACCATTCTGCTTAGCTAATGGAGCATTCTTTACTTTTGTAGCATTATTTGGCTTTACCTTTCCAGACTTCGCAAATTTAGATGCTTTTAATAGGCTAGATACAATATTGCATAGTATTGTTGGAATTAGTGGTTTATTAATTGGATTTTTGAGAAACTAGCTAAACCATTCCTTAATTCTTTGCTGCTCAAATAACTCTTTTTCTTTATAATACTTGGCTAATGTTTCTTTGAGCTGCAGTTGTGGATTTGGCTCACCATAGAAATTTCCTTCAATTGCAGTTGCTTCATTATCACCTGTTTCCAAGAAACAGTATCCTTTACCTTGAAATTCTATTATTTCATGCTTGCCCATGACTTCATTAATAATATTTTGTGCAACAACTTTTGCCTGCTCTTCAGCAAATATGCCAGCTTTGGGTAATGCCAGACCATTTGCAAGTTTAATGATAGTAGTATCACCAATTGCATAGACATTATTGAACTTAGTAGCAAGTGTTTTTTTATCCACGGGAATCCAGCTAGATTCATCTATTAATCCAGCTTTTTTAACAACTTGTGGGGCTATATGCGGTGGTATTGCAATGATAAGGTCTGCACTAATTTGTTTACCATTTTCAAAGGTAATTGACATGCTATCAACCTGTGTAACTTTATGTCCATAATTGTAGCCAATATCTTTTTGCTCAAGCATTTTTGTGATATGGCTTCCTATGACTGGGCCTGCTAGGGGTAATGGCTGTGGCTCTGGTGTATAGACCTCAAGTTTTATGTTGTTACGAATTCCCTTCTTGCTGAAGAAATCATGGAGCAAGAACAAAGTTTCATACGGAGCCGCAGGGCATTTGTAAGGAGGTCTGCAAATCAATAGAGCAATTCTTCCTTTAGTAAAAGTTTTAAGCTTTTCATGCAAGGCTACTGCTCCATGCATGTTGTAGAGATTAATTGCATGCTCTTTAACGTCTGGGATAAGTTCAGGAGCAACGTCTGCGCCTAATGCTATAATCAGATAATCGTAAGCTAATGTTTGTTTCCTTGTTTGCACTGTCTTATTATTTACATCAATATCAATAATTTCATCCTGCACAAATTTGATTTCTTTTCTGCTTGGTAGTGCACTGTATTGATGCATATAATGCTCAGGGGAATTCTTACCTATCATTACCCAGAGCTTGGTTAAGCCCATGTAGTACTTTGTTTTTTTATCAACAAGTGTGACTTCAATCTGTTTATGCCCAGCAAGAATACTACCAGCAGTTAATCCGCCAAAGCCTGCTCCAAGGATGAGAACTTTTTTCATAGAGTGATAAAAAATAGTAGAATATAAATTGTTTGTGGTTTGTAGAGTTATTATAACAATATTTAAATATCGCCTTCTAATTTTATTGCTACCATGGAGCTCACAAAAACCTACAACTTCAAAGAAGCTGAGCAAAGGCTACGGCAATATTGGGAAAAAGAAGACATTTACAGATTTGACTCTGACCCAGACTCTGATAAGCCTATCTATAGCATAGATACTCCTCCTCCAACTGTCTCAGGCAGAATGCATCTAGGTCATGCTTTCAGCTATAGCCAGCAGGACATTATTGTTCGCTATAAGAGAATGAGAGGCTACAACATCTTCTACCCTTTTGGCACAGATGACAATGGCTTGGCAACTGAAAGGTTAATTGAAAATATGAAAGGTGTTAGAAGTAAAAACATGCCTAGAGAGGATTTCATAAAGCTTTGCCTAGAGACTTTAAAAGAAATCACTCCAGATTTCATTGAAGACTGGAAAAAGATAGCTATGAGCTGTGACTTCTCTATTTATTATTCAACAATTGACGAGCATTGCAGAAGAATCTCTCAGAGATCCTTCATTGAGCTCTATAATATTGGCAGAGTTTATAGAACATTAGCACCAATAATATGGTGTCCAAGCTGCCAGACTGCAATAGCACAAGTTGAAACCAAAGACAAGGAGTTTGAAAGCACTTTAAGTTACATAAAACTAGATATTGAAGGAGATGACAGCATTACAATTGCAACTACAAGACCTGAGCTAATGCCTGCCTGTGTTGGAGTCTCAGTACATCCAAACGACAAGAGATACAAGAAATATCATGGCAAACTAGTAATTCTTCCCATCTATAACAGAAAAGTTCTAATCATTCCAGATACCTATACTGATATGCAATATGGCACTGGTGTTGTTTACTACTGCACTTATGGCGGTGTTGAATGCATTGACTGGATGCTAAGGCATCCTGAAATAAAGCCAATTGATATAATGGCTCCAGATGGAACTTTAAAAGAAGAGGCAGGAATTCTAAAAGGCCTAAAGTCAGAGCAGGCAAGGCAAGTAATCATAAAAGAACTGGAAAAATCTGGCAATTTAGTTAAGAGTGAAAAGATAAAACACATAGTTAATACTCATGAAAGGTGTGGCACTCCAATAGAGTACATAAGAACAGAGCAATGGTATATCCGCTATCTTGACTTGAAAAAAGATTTCCTTAAAGCAGGCAGAAAACTGAAATGGCATCCTAGGCATATGAGAGCTAGGTATAATAACTGGATTAAAGGCTTGAAATGGGACTGGTGCATCTCAAGGCAGCGTTATTTCGGTGTTCCCTTTCCATTATGGTATTGCAAGAAATGTAATGAAGTTATACTTGCAAACATAGAATATCTGCCAGTTGACCCTTTAAAAGATAAGCCAAATAAAAACTGCAAATGTGGCAGTAATGATTTTATTCCTGAAAAAGATGTTCTAGATACTTGGGCAACCTCTTCCTTAACTCCACAGATTGCAGTTGAACTTTTTAAAGATAAGCAAATTTACAGTAAATTATTTCCTATGAGTATAAGACCTCAGGCTCATGATATTATCACATTCTGGTTATTCAACACTGTTGTAAAGAGCCAGTTGCATCATAAAACTAATCCATGGCATGAGGCAATTATTTCTGGACATGCCCTTGATCCTCATGGTAAGAAAATGTCAAAAAGCCTTGGGAATGTAATTGATCCTCAGGATGTTCTAGAGAAATTTGGTGCAGATGCTTTAAGGTTCTGGTCAGCTGGCAGCAAGCTAGGAGATGATCTGCCATACCAAGAGAAAGATTTAGTGACAGGCCAAAAATTTTCAACTAAGCTCTGGAATGCAAGCAAGTTTGCATTAATGCACTTAAAGGATTATAAGCCAAATAAAAGGGTAAAGCTCCAAGAGATTGATAAATGGCTCTTGTCAAAATTAAATAAGTTAATTAAAAATTGCACTAAAGCCTTTGACAGATATGAATATTATAAGGTAAAAACAGATACAGAAAAGTTCTTCTGGCACATTTTCTGTGATAATTATCTTGAGATAGTCAAAGATAGGTTATACAACAAAGATAAATATCCTAAGGAAGCTTATGATTCTACCAGATACACATTATATAATGCCCTTCTATCTATCCTAAAATTAATTGCTCCCATAATGCCTTATATCTCAGATGAGATTTATCAGTTATACTTCTCAGAAATAGAAAACAGGAAAAGCATACATATTGCATCATGGCCAAGAACTAGTAATAAATTAATTAATGATAAGGCTGAGCAAACAGGTGATATTGCAATAGAAATTATCTCTCTTGTCAGAAAATACAAGACTGAGAAAAAGCTTTCCATGACTGCTCCGTTAAAAAATATTATAATCTCTGCAGAAAAGTATAAAGAAAATATTAAAGACCTGGAAAGTGACATTAAATCTGTTACAAAAGCTGAGAAGATTGAGCTGACAAACTCGGACAAAGCAAATATCTCTTCATCAAAATATCCAATAAAACTTTCAATTGAAGTGTAGGGAAAGCAAGGTTTTTAAAGCTATTTCTAAAGGGATTATATAAGAATAGGGACATAAACTACAAATGGCTAAGAAGAAAGTTAGCAGTAAGTCCAAACAAAGTGTAGAGAATCGTCATTCTAATAAGCTTGTCATAGGTTATGCATTTTTCATATTATTTATAGCTATCCTAATAGGTATTTCTTTTCTATTAAAGCCTAGTTATATTGGCTTAGCAGTCTATGAAACTGTCCAGGATTTTAAGAACTGGAGTTTTGACACTCCAACAGATTATATTTATGACAATGGCCTAGTAAATCTCAGTACTGGTGAGGCAAAGCTTATACCAATTAAGAATATCTCTACCTGGATACAAACAAATGATGATGACTTTAAAAATGGCACATTTAACAATGTAAATTACTCAGGAGGAAACTTAAAGTTAGCTAGTAAATCAAACTGGTGGGATTCTAATTATAAATTCAGGAAAAGGCTTATTGTTACAAATAATGCATCTTCTGTAGTTAGCAACTACTCTGTTAAATTTATTTTAGATACTCAGTATCTCATAGCAAATAACAAGTTAAAAGCTGATTGTGAAGATTTAAGAGTTGTCTACTTTGATAGCAACACAAATGCAAACATTGAATTAGATAGAATTAATGAAAATAGTTGTAATTCAATTGCTACAGAAATATGGTTCAAAGCAAAAACAATTAATGCTAATTCAGCAGATAATAATTATTACTTATATTATGGCAACTCAGCTGCAACTAATGCCCCTTCTAATAGGAACAATATCTACTTAAAGTGGGATGATTTCTCTGCAAATACTTTAAGCAGTTATCAACAGGGCAACTGGCTCTGCTACCATGGCAGCTGCAATAATTTCATGAACCTTAGCTATGATAATAACAGAATTTTATTTAACACAACTGATGATCATGACTCTGGATTAAGGCTAGGACTAAATATAAAGGATGTTTATGCAAAAGTAACTTACTCTGTAACAGGCAGCTATCATGAAAATTCAACAGTTGGCATTGGCTTAAGATGGACTGAAAATGATGAGTATTACACAGTTCATATTTCTGGCAATGAATACCCGAGTCCTGCAATTGCAAAAGAAAAGAGAACAAAATACATTATAAAGAACACTACAAGCACATATCATCCACATGATGGAACGTTATTCACTATAGCTTTTGTAGTTTGGAATGAAAATCTGAAGCTTTGGTATAACAATGCCCTAATGCTCTCAGATAATGATGATGACATTGAAGATTCTGGAGATATTGTTTTTGAAGTTAGCCAGGCAATTGGCTATATTGACGATATTCTTGTTAGAAAATATATTGAGCCAGAGCCATCTGTATCTTTAGAACCAGAAGAAACTAAATATCAAATATCAGGAAATTTCACTTCAATAGCATATAATACCCCACATTCAAACTGGGAAAATATAAGCTTTAGTGCAGATATTCCTTCAGCAACTTCACTTAAATTTAAGATAAGAACTGCAAGTAATCAAAATGACTTATCCAGCAAATCATGGCAAGGTCCAACATCAGAACAGGATTACTACACAAGCTCTGGAACAAAATTAAACAATATTCATAACAGCAACCAATGGCTCCAATATCTGGCTATTTTTGAGGGTGATGGAACAAAAACTCCAGTCTTAAATGAAATATCAATTAGCTCCAGTACTACTAGTTATCCTTCATCAGCAGCTATTGAAACAAAGGATTTTGACATTAACAAACTGCTAAATTTTGACTCATTTGTAAAATCTGATTTATTAAATTCACAAAATATTACTTACTATTACTCTGTAGATTCAGGCAGCTCCTGGAACTTAATAACAAATAATAATCTAAGCGCATTAAATATTTCTAGTGGGAAAATAAGATTAAAGGCAATTCTGGCATCAGAAAGAACTAATACTCCTGTTCTTTATGATTTTGGCATTTATTATAAAACTCAAACATGCAACGAAAAGTGGAGCATTAATTATACGTCATGCCTTCCAAATAATATAAAAATCAAATATTATATTGACATAAATGATTGTAATACAGCTAATAGCCTACCAAGTGACAATGGAAGCTCTATATCATGTGTTTACGACTCAATACCTCCTAGAATATTTGGGTTGAGACTAAGTAAGAATATAGCAAACATTGGAGATATTATTAACATAACATTAAACGCCTCAGATGATAATAATATTTCAATTGTAAACATTTTTATTAGTACAGAAAATAAGGAAATTAGTACTGTAAGCCTTTCTTCATCTGATGGAATAATATATACAGGCTCTATTAACGCAGGAGCTTTAGCAACTGGGACCTATCTCTTAAGCCCAGAATTAATAGATAGCTATGGAAATAAAATAAGATATGTAAATAAGGCAGTTCTTGCTTTATCACAATACGCAAAAAGTGCTTTCCTAAATAATTCTATCCAATTGCTAAAAGATGAAAAAATAAATCTCAATATATCAAATGCAAATGCCATACTACAAATATCTACATTAAAAGATATCTCAAATGTCTCTATAGTTGTAACTGAATTTTCAAGTAACATAAAGAATGCATCTCCAAATATGCCTTCTCTCGGCAAATACTTGGACATAGTAATAGACAATGCAACTAAGCAGAATATTAGCTCACTAACAATAAAAATATATTATACTGATGAAGAAGTGAGAGCAGCAGGACTAGATGAGAATACATTAAAAATTTATTATTTTAATGAAACAAGCTCTACATGGCAGGAGCTAAATTCAATAGTAAATGCAACTGAAAATTCTATAACAGTTACTGTCAATCATGCCAGCACTTATGCAATATTTGGTAGCCATAGCCAAGCTCCTATCCCTTCAACCAGTGGTGGAGGCAGGAGCAGTGATGAAGAGGATAAGCAAGAAATTCAACCACAAGTTCAAGATGTACAAGAAGTAATACCTCCTTCAGTTCCAACAGAAGACAAAACTCCAAAACAGGAAGAAAAACTACCTGAAAAAAGAGAAGAAAAATGCAGCTATGAGCTTAATGTTGCTCTACCTGGCTATATATCATTTGTTGAGAATGATTTAATAAAAGGTTTCATAGAAAACTCTGGAAATTGTGATGTAAAAAATGTTAATTTAAAGCTATCAAAAGATTTAGCTTCTTATCTTAATATCAGCTATACTGATACTGTCTTAAGCAAAGGCATTTCAATGGACTTTTTGCTTAAAGCTAGGAATATTTCTGAGGGCAAAAAACAAGTTTTAACTGGTTTCATAATAAAGGAAAAAAGTACAGTAGTTAAAAGTTTTACAGGAGATCTATTATTAACAGCCCTTGACCAAGATGGCAATACAATAGAAAAAACTGTTCCAGTAAATGTTGAAATACCACTGCCAGAGCAGGAAAAGCCAAACAATACCATATGGCTGATTATTATAGCATCTGCTATGTCCATGCTAATTGCTATTTTCATAGCTATGAAAGTAAAGAGTAATAAAATGAAGCCAAAATAAACAAAATAAAAAAATATAATTTACTATCTCTTTATTTAACTAACTTCCATACAGACCCTTTATCAGTATCCTCAACTATTATGCCTTTACTCCTTAGTCCTGTTCTAATAGAATCTGCAAGTTTAAAATCCTTTCTCTTCCTTGCTTCTTCTCTCTTTCTAATTAATGCTTCAATCTCCTTGCTAATTTTAGCTTCCTCAAAATTTAATATACCAAATATTTCATTAAATTCAAGCACTAAGTTATAAGCTTTTTTGCCACCTCCTTTCTTATTAACCTCTCTAACAAAGTCAAATATAACAGATAATGCTTTAGGTGTATCAAAATCATCATCCATAGCTCTAATAAATCTTTCTCTTGTTTTCCTGATTAAGCCTAAATTATATTTATCTTTTCCATTCTTCACACTAAACATAAAATCATTCAATCTTTGCAAAGAATTCTTGCTTTGCTCTAATAATTCATCATCAAAATTTATCAGGCTTCTATAATGGCTTGAAATATAGAGGTATCTTAAAACTCTAGCATCATATTTCTTTAGCACTTCTCTAATAGGAATAATATTGCCAAGACTTTTTGACATTTTCTCTTTACTTACAGTAAGAAACTCTGTATGTATCCAATATTTAACAAGCTTTTTTCTAGATATAGATTCCATCTGTGCAATCTCTGCCTCATGATGGGGAAATATTAAGTCTCTAGCTCCGCCATGCATATCATATTGTACTCCAAACTCTTTTTCAGTTATTGCAGTATCCTCAATATGCCATCCAGGCCTGCCTTTGCCTAATGGTGAATCCCAGAATGGATCTCCTTGCTTATAAAATTTCCATAAGCAGAAATCCCCTTTATTCCTCTTCTCCAAGTTTTCATCAATCCTAGATACTGCATCATCTGCATCTAAATAAGTCCTTCCTGCTAACTTCCCATAATTCTTAAACTTCTTTAAGTCAAAATAATAGCCATCTGAAATCTTATATGCATAACCTTTCTTAACCAACCTTTGCACTTGACTAATAATTCTTGCAATATAATCAGTTGCTCTTGCATATTTATTAACAGAATTAATGCCCAAAGCTTTCATATCCTCATAATATGCTTTTAGGTAGAAATATGCTATCTCTTTCCAAGTTTTACTTTCTTCTTTAGCTCTATTAATTATCTTGTCATCTATATCTGTTACGTTCTGTAAGTAGAAGATTTTATATTTTTTATATCTCAAGTACCGAACTATTACATCAAACTGTGTATAAGTTTTAGCATGTCCTATATGGCTGTAATCATAAACAGTCGGTCCGCATACAAAAAGCTTTACATTCTTGCCTTTAATAGGTTTAAATAATTCTTTTTTTCGTGTTAATGTATTATATACTTTAATTACCATTCTTAGCAAGTTAAGTCTTTATATTTTTAAATGTCAAAAATTCCACTATTCTATATGAATAGTGGTTTATATAATTACCTAAATCACTGGAATTTTTGAGCATGCTCAAAAACCACTGATAACTTTTGCGTTCAGCAACATGCTACCATTCTATAAATGGTGGTTTTTGACATTATTGGTTTTTCTTCTTACAAACAAACATTGCATGAGCTTTTTCAAAAGGCTCAAGCTCTTTATAGTCCACAATTACCAGTTCTTTTTCAAGCATCTCTCTTGTTTCCTTAAAAATAATTTTAGGTTTTTTAGTTACATCTACTGACCTTGCTTTAACTGCAATAAATCCAAAACCCTCTGGTTTTAATAAAATTCTGCAATTTTTAAGAAATATCTCTGCCTGATTTCTTTGTGCTACATCCTGATAAACTATATCTGCCTGAGAAACTTTATGCAAGTAACTGTAAGGATTATTTGCATCTGCAAGTATAGCTCCAATATTCTTCCTTTGCTCAGCTAGGAAAACTAAATCTCTAACTACTCTAGGAGCAAAATCAATTGCAAAAATTAATCCCTCATGTAATATATCAGACAAAAATGAGCATGTATAGCCATGAGAAGCTCCAAGATAAAGCATTACACTATCTTTCCTAAAAGGCCATTGTGATAAGCCTTTCATTATTGCAGCAGCTAACTTACTCCTTCTATGATCAAACTGCCTGTAAGCACCATTTTCATAAAGCTCTTCATCAAAGAATTTTAAGCCTGGAGTGATATTTCGTGTTAACAACTTCTTCATACCATTTTCTATAAAAAATATGCCTTCAAACTTTGATTTAACTATTTCCATTGACCAAACCTCTTATGCAACTCTTGAAGCAATTGCTCTGCAATAAATTTTCCCTTAAACCTGTCAACTTTCGCAGCTATTGCTATCTTATCAGCCAAAGCTCTTGCAGCCTTGCCCCTTTCCTCTTTTTGTACTTTTAGAATTAATGGGTGCTGGAAAATTATGCCATATTTTGGCATCTTTGCCTTTTTAGTTAAATGCCTGAACAAAGCCTTTTCCGCCCCTAAAATTTGTATAGTTGACGCTGGTAGGATTGCAAGCCTTTCCAATGATCCTGTATGCCTGATTAATTTTGAGCCAATACTTGCCCCAGTAATTGCTAGCAAGTTAGGACACAATTCTTCCATCATATTTTCAATATATGCTTCCAAAGATTCCTTATACTTATATAGCTCATTTACATGGTTTGCAAGATTCATTATAGCATTAATATCCTCTTTTTCTAGATCTGCTCCCATTGCAGTCTTACTGGAAAGTCTGAGCTGCTCTAATATCTC
This sequence comes from uncultured Methanosarcinales archaeon, assembly GCA_964602245.1. Lineage (GTDB taxonomy): Archaea > Nanobdellota > Nanobdellia > Woesearchaeales > JACPIF01 > JACPIF01. Next base: position 9,176 of record CAZRPY010000006.1, on the reverse strand, counting down.
TTTCTTAGATTTCTTAATTATAGTACTAATAAATTTCTCATGATCATCAACAAGCTTTGATATTTCAGGATTATAAAGCTCATACCACTCTCTTAACCTCTTTGCCAGAAGATTAATTATTTTATCAATCTCTTCTATTGTACTTACAGCCGACACAAGCAAACTGTCTTCTTTCACAGAATTTTTTATATCTTGTTTTGTTATTTCTAAATTTCTTTCATAAAAGTCAGTAAAAAAGTCTTGCTTCTTAAAGTTAGCTAAAACTTTTTGCAGAGCTGCTTTATCTGCTTTATCAACCTCTTCCAAATTTTTATGCTTTCTTTTAAGCTCATCTATATAGATTTGCCTCATCTCATATTCATGCAAATCCTTAAACAGCCTTTTATCAACTATCTCAAATTTCTCATCAAGGATAAATACTCCAAGTACATTGGAAAATACGAACTTACTCATATCCCAAAGGATTTATCAAGTCTATTTAAAAGTTATTAATTGGCAAAGAATTCATAAAACTTAAATATAGTTCTCTAATCGAAAAAGAAGATGAATCCTAAAGACTGGGTTATATGCACAATTAGCAAGGTAATAGTTGAAAGTCCAGATACTGTAACCTTAAGGATACAGCTTCCTGAGCATGAAAGTATAACCTTTATACCAGGGCAGTATATAATGTTTGGCTTTATTGATGGTGAGGAAAGCAACAGAACTAAATTTTTCTCTATTTCATCTTCACCAGAATCCCAAGGCTGGATAGAAGTTACTGTTAAGAGAGAAGGCCCTTTCTCAACAAGAATGACAAAGCTGCAGGTAGGAGATAAAGTTAAGATTAGAGGCCCGATTGGACATTTTGTATTTAAAGAGGACTATAAGCAAGATTTGGTAATGATAGCTGGAGGTACTGGCTTAGCTCCAATAATGAGCATGATAAGATATATAATAAATAAAGGATTGCCAAATAAGATTAAGCTTCTCTACAGTGTAAGGTCTCCTGAATACGTAATTTACAAAGAAGAACTTGAAAATCTCAATAAGAATGGAAATGTAAAAATCACTCTTACAATGACTAGGCTACAAGATAACGATAATTGGAATGGCCATAAAGGCAGGATTGACAGAGAGATGATAGATGCCAATATAGAAGATTTTAACAATACTTTATTCTTTGTCTGTGGTCCAGATAAGATGATAGATGACATGATTAAATTGCTTAGGGAAATGGGCGCTGGAATTAGCCAGATTAAAATAGAGAAATGGGGGATTGCTGGCTAAAATTTTAAATAGCAGTATCTGTTATCATCTCTCATGGCTCACGATAATATTGAAGTCGAAATCAAGATTGAGCTTTCTAAATCTGCTTTTTTCCAGGCTAAAGAGACTCTAAAAACAGTTGCCACATTTGTTAAGAAAAATCATCAGTTGGATAAATATTTCATACCTGCACATCGCAATTTCATTAAGCCAGAGTTTCCTTTTGAATGGTTAAGTATAAGGACACGTGGAGATGCTGCTATATTAAGTTATAAACATTGGTATCAGGAGAATACTAAAGTTGCAACACATTGTGATGAATTTGAAACTAAAATTGAAAATCAGGAGCAATTAGAGAAGATGTTCAATGCGCTGGATATAACGCCACTCATCAATGTTGAGAAAGAGCGGGAGATATATCATTACAATGATGAATTTGAGATTTCTTTGGACATAGTAAAAGAGCTCGGCTATTTTATTGAGATTGAATCGCTAAAAGATTTAGGAGGCATTGATATTACTAGGATGAGACTGTTTGAGTTTGCTAAAAGTTTAGGTATCGATGCTTCACAACCAGATTTGAGGGGATACCCATACCTTTTACTTAAGAAGAAAGGGCTTATTAAGTGATTTTAGTTTTTTTTATTCTAAACCTTTTTATATTGCATATGATTTGCCAGATTTCTATAGAAATATAATGATAGTAAATAAAGTTATGATTAACATGCTAAAAGACAAAGTAGTTATTATCACAGGAGCTTCTTCTGGGATAGGTGCTGCAACAGCTATAAGGCTTGCTAAAGAAGGTGCAATTATTGTCATAGCCTCAAGAAACATAAAAGGGCTTGACACAGTAGCTGAGGCTATTAGAAAAATAAAAGGACAAGTTATGAGCATTAAAGTAGATATAAAAAATGAAGGCGATATTAAAGACATGATAAGTATAGTAAAGAACAAGTTTGGCATGATTGATGCAATTATAAATAATGCTGGAGTGTTCTATACAGGAAATATTGACGAATTTGATACAAATGAGTTAGATGAAACTTTGGACATAAATTTAAGAGGACTCTACTTGTGCTGCAAATACGCTGCTCAAGCAATGAAAAAGCAGAAAAAAGGGCATATAATTAATATTTCATCTGGTGCTGGTAGACAAGGTAGAGCTGATAGAAGTGCTTATGCAGCCTCAAAGTTTGGTGTAATTGGCATAACAGAAGCAATTTCAGAAGAGCTAAAGCCATATAATGTTAAAGTTACTGCAATTTGCCCAGGCCCTGTTAACACGCCAATGCATTACAAAAGAAAATCAAAGTCAGAACTAGCCAAGATGCTTAACCCTGAGGAAGTAGCAGAGCTAATAGCCTACACATTAAGTCTTGGAGATAATGCTAATATTACAGAAGTTCACCTAAGACCAATGCAATACTAGGGCTGCTAAGGCTATATAGCACTACTCAAGGTACCAGAACTGCTATAAAATATTTTTTAGTACTATTATAAAAATATTAGTAATACTTAAATACTTAGTAAGTTGGCTATTACTATGATAGATATCTATGTAACATGCAATGACAAGCAAGAGGCTGTTAAGATAGCCGAGCATTTGTTAAAGCTAAAGCTAGCTGGATGTGCTAATATATTTCCAATAGAAAGCCTTTACTGGTGGCAGGGCAAGATAGTTGAGGACAAGGAAATCGCAATGCTTATTAAGGCTCAGGAAAAGAATTATAGTATAATAGAGAAAGAAATAAGGAAGCTTCATAGCTATACTGTGCCTTGTATTATAGCGATTAATGTTAAAAGGGCTAATAAGGCTTATTTAAAATGGCTTAAAGAGGTAACTAAATAATGGCATGGAAAACTCATGTGACTGATTTTGATGCTAGGTTTAAATGCCTTTATTGCAGGAATGACTTATTAGCTAATAAATGGGACTCTGATTTTATCGGCACTTTGCACTATAAAACAACTAGATGCAACTGCGGCAGGCATATAAGGATTAAGGTTAATTTTCTAAGCTCTGGCAGGGATTCCTGGCATGACCAGTCTTTCAAGGGTTCTCAAAGATTGGAAGAAAAAGTAGAAATGCCTAACTAAATAATACTAGTTATTTAAAAAACTTTTTTGGGGTTATATGAAGCTTTATGAATTTTTGACTAGAGAATTGTTTAAAAATCTGGAGTAATAATATGTTGACACAATTAACTCAATATAGTTTAATTAAGAACAGACAATTAGTTAAATTTACATCCCCATTTAAATCAGTATCGTATTTGTTAGATTTCTATGCCAAAAAGTTTCCAGACAAGGAGGCACTAGTATATTTAGAAGATAACAAGAAAACAATCTTTTCATATAAACAGTTAAAAGAAATTGTTGGAAAAACATCTTCTTATTTAATAAAAAAACTTAATATGAGAAAGAATGAGAGAATTGTTTTTTTAATGAAGAATTCACCTGAGATACTTTTCTTAAATTTAGCCTCTTGGTCTTCTTCAATAATCACTGTGCCTTTAGACTCAAAAAGAGACTCTTTAGAATCCATACTCTATAAAATTAAGCAAACTAAAAGTAAGGCACTATTCATAAAGACTGATACAACTGACGAGAATGCAGAAGCAGAGCTTAATAGAGTAATTAAGAACGTTAGAGCTAACTCAAAAATAAAAGTTATAAAATTCAGTAGCTTAAAAGATTTCGTTAAACTTATAGAAAAAGAAACTCCAATTTATTTAAACAGTCCTATTAAAAATGATGCATTGATACTTTATACCTCTGGAACTACTGCTTTCCCAAGAGGGGCTTTGTTAAGAGTTGAAAGCCTTATATCAAATGCTGACAGTATTGCAGACTGGCTTAATATTAAGGAAAATGAAAGATTCATGACCATTTTGCCTTTACATCACATAAATTCTACAACCTTTGTTCTCGCAACACTTCTAAAAGGAGGAACAATAATTCTTACTCCAGGCTACTCAAATTCTGGATTTTTCCCAACCCTGGCTGAGACAGAAGCAACTATTACTTCAATAGTTCCAACTATATGCCATGATCAGTTATCTCAAGAAGAAATATTCAATAAAATAAGGCATAAGCTAAAGGTCAGCAGAATTCAAATTGGCTCAGCTCCTGTACAACCACTTGAAGCAGAAGAATTTGTAAGAAAATTCCAAATCCCTCTTATTCAGGGCTATGGCCAGACAGAAACCTCACTCAGATCTACAGGCATGCCATATAAAGTAAAGGAAAATGAAATTCTAAATTCAAAATACTTTGAGCTTCTAAGGAGCAATACTATTGGAACAGAGATGAAATGGACCAATGTAACTACACTAAAAGATGGAAAAGAAGCAAGGGAGAATGAAATTGGTGAGATATGCATTAGAGGCCCAGGAATCATGAAAGAGTATATTAAAGAGCTAGAGGAAACAAAAAAATCTTTTAAATTTGGTTGGTTTCATTCAGGTGATCTAGGATATTATAAAATAATTAATAGTGAAAAATTCTTTTTTCTCACTGGTAGAATAAAGGAGATAATTATAAAAGGTGGCATTAATATTTCTCCATTGGCAGTTGAACTTGCATTAAAAAGAGCTTATCATGAAATTGATCAGGTATATGTTATAGGTTATGAAGACAAAAGATTTGGAGAAGAGATTGGTGCAGTAATTGTCTTTAAGGATAATGTGAGTAAAGAAAAGAGAAAAGAGATTATTAAGAGCATAACAAATAACTGGAAAAACACAAAGATAAAAAACTTAAGCATATATGAAAGCCCAAGAAAGGTTGTTGAAATTTCTTCTAGCGAATTGCCTATGACATCAACAGGAAAAGTACAGAGAACAAAGATTAAAGAAATGTTTCCAAAATTAACAAGTTTAGGCAATATTAAGGAGATTAAGGGGGTTATCGCTAAAAATCATTCATTTATATTCAGGCAAATATTCCCTTATGAGAGAGAAGTAATTAAAAAAGCAGTAGAAATTAACAATAAGAGATGGTATCCTTTAACATCAACAGAAAAAGAATTCAGAATAAGAAGCAAGAACGGCTTTCTAATAGGTGCTTTGAACTTTAACAACAATCTTCTAGGCACTGTAAGTGCATTAAGAGCAAACAATATTGAAGCTCTAAAAAAAACAAAATGGGATAGACTAACAGATAAAGGCACTCTCTCTACAAATAATCCAGATGGCAAGGCACTTGTCTGTGTAGCTATCTCAACATTACGCAAAGAAAATAAATCTGATAATCATAAGTCAAGGAAAAAGAAAGTGAATAACATTCTATTGAAAAAACTTGCAGATAAATATTTAGATGATTATCTCAAAAGTAACATAGATCCAATTGTGCGATTCCATAAAAAACCTAAGGGAGGGCTTAAAAAAGGGGCAAAGCTTATATCAGTAATTAAAGGTGGAAGAAATAAGGATAAAGATGCGCTAGGTTATAGCATACTTTTTGCTTATCCGGAAATAAACAATGCCAGGATTTTATTTTCAGAAAATAGTTCAGTAGGAACTCAGCTTATAGAAGCAGTATTAATGTTTTCACAGCAATTAGGTATTAAGCATGTATTTGCCTTTTCCAGACCTGCTGGACTAAGGAAGTATTTAGAAGAAAAATTACCTTAACTTTCTTGCAACCCTCTTAGCTAACTTCTTTCCCTTGGCTGCCACTTTCTTTGCAACCATTTTAGCTGCTGCCTTTGCCACCTTCTTGACTTTAGCTCTTTTCTTGCTGCCCTTCTTTCCAATTACAGCATGTTTAACCTTTCTAGCTGCTACTATGCCAACAGCTGCTGCTTTAACCAAGCCTCTCCTAATATGCCTCAGTACCATATAACACCTCTTTGATAACGCTTTTTATAGTTTTATTGAACTTGCGATTTATATATTTTTGCATATAACTAACTTATATCACTCTCTTCTCTCTCAATATTGAAAATAACAACATTAAAGTTAACACAATAGCAATAATTATAGCAACAAAAGATAAAGCAGGAAATCCAAATAGAGTATAGGCATTAAAAGGCAGTGTAATTGCAGTTGCAATAATCAAGGCAGCTATTATCAAGCCATAAGTTATTCTATTGCTTGACCTATCCATCTCAATTGTCATTGTCCTAATATCTTTGTCAATAGCCTGCAGATTCTCATCAGCTATTTTCATTCTTCTTAGCAGCAAGCTCGTTTTCTCAGGAAAATCTTGCACAAAATCCCTTAATTGCATTCCAGTTTTCTTTACTCTTTTCCATATCTCCTGCATAGATGTCTTTTTCTTTATTAACTGCAGCACAAATGGCTTGGAAGCAGCAACTATATTATACTCTGGATCAAGCTCCTTGGAAATCCCTTGCAATGTTATCAAAGCCTTTCCCAATAAAACAAAATCTTTAGATAAGGTGATATTATTTCTCTTAGCTAGCTCAACAAGCTTATGAAAAATTACTGCTATGTCATATTGTTTCATTGACGTATTATGGTATTCAGCAAATGTTTCATACAAATCCTTTTTTAATGCTATTAAGCTTGTATCAGTCTCCACAATATCCAGCTTAACCATAGCCTCTGCCATCATGTCCAAGTTGCCATCAACCATGCCAATAAACAAATTAGTAATATTCTCCTTCATATCTTGGTCTAGAACTCCAACAATACCAAAATCAAGCAAAGCAATCTTATCCCTATCTATTACAAAAATATTCCCTGGATGTGGATCTGCATGAAAGTAGCCATCAACAAATATCTGCCTCAGCATAGCATCTGTTAAGATTTTATTTATCAGCTTTTTATCATACTTAACATCTCTTTTAATATTGAATATAGGAATTCCTTCTATCTTCTCCATTACCAAAACCTTTCTAGAGCAAAGGTTTTGGTAAACTTTAGGTATTTTCACATTCTTATCATTTTTAAACTGTTCATAGAAATGCTCAATATGCTTCGCCTCTCTTAAATAATCTAATTCAGCTTCTGTATATCTTTCAAACTCTTTTACTATATCTCTTGGATTAATAAATTTGGAAACTTCTGGATAATAAGCTTCTAGTAATTTAGCAAAATGATGCATTATATCAATATCAGTTCTCATTAGCTGGTCTATTTTAGGTCTTTGAACTTTAACTACTGCTTTATCACCTTTCTTTAATTGAGTTTCATGTACCTGTCCAAGAGATGCTGCTGCCAATGGCTCTGGATTAAAAACTGCAAAAATATCCTCTAACGGCAATTTTAATTCATCTTGTATAACCCTAATTGCAATATCTGAAGCAAAAGGTTTAACCTTATCCTGCAGCTTAGAAAATTCTTCTGCATATTCTTTAGGTATTAAATCTGGCCTTAAGCTAAGTAATTGCCCAAGCTTGACAAATGTAGCTCCAAGCTCTTCAAGAGCCATTCTAATTCTAACTGGTTGAGTGTTAAGCTTAGCTAATTGCTCTTTCTCTAATCTTTCCTGTAATGTCAAGTAATCTTTAAGCCTAAACTTAGAAATCAATAATCCCATCTCATGCTTAAACAACACATACAATACTTGCTGGAATCTCTTCAAATCCTGTATATTCTGGCTAATAGTCATACTTATATTTCTAAGAAATGGTTTATTTAAACTTATTGGATAGCAATATAGAAAAAGGAACTATCAAAATTTTATCTTCTAACAAAAACTTTCCTTCCTCTGATTTCTCTTTCTCTTAAGTAATCAATACTTTGCATAACTTTATAGACTGGTGCAGCTCTATTTTTCATACTCATAGCTTCCGCAACTTCCATAAGATCAAACCTATCTTGTATACAAACAGCTATTAATCCAGGGTTATAAGAAATATGATGTGTCCATTCAGCTGCCATTATATTATGTCCATAAGGACCATTACTTGTAATTAAACCAACATTAGTTACAAACTTATTGCTCTTTTCATCTCCCCATGGCAAATTCATAATATCACCTTTGATATTTCAAATGTATATGTGATAAAAAAATAAAAAAAATTATTCCTTTTCAAGCTGCTTTATTTTCTCTGCTACGCCTTTGGCTTCTTTTTCAAGAGAGTCCTTGTAATCTTTTAACATGTCTATCTTTTCTTCTTTTGTGAAGAAGCTTCTCGCCTCGCAACATCCATACCCTTGCATCTTTTCACCTCCGTAATATCGGTTATACGATATAAGAAAGTGCAGCTTATATTTAAACATATCGGTTATACGATATTTAGAAAAGTATAAATATTGGCTAGTAAATCTTTAAAATATGAGAGAATGCTGCGATATGAGGGGTTTTCTGAGTTTTATAGTATTGAGACTAATACGCAAAAAGAATATGTCAGGAGAAGATATAAGAGCGGAAATTAAAAAAAGAAGAGGCACAAAGCCAAGCCCTGGCACAATTTATCCTGTTTTAAAGGCTTTAAGCGAAAGTGGCTTTATACAAGAAGTCAAGAATGGTGGTAAAGAGAAAAAGTACAAGCTTACAAAAAGAGGTAAAAAAGAGCTTAATGTTGCAACAAAAAAGTTCTGCCAGATATTCTATGACATGAAAGAAGAGTTTGCTAGATGCTGATTATATAAAGCTTCTCAATCAGAAATTCACAAAATAGCTAAGAAATAATAGTTCCTATAAACCCTTTCCCTTCTAGAATATTCTTTAAATTTCCTAAATTTCTTCCATTAGCAATAACAACTCTAATCTTTAGACTTTTAGCTAATTTTGAAGCTTCAGGATCAAATGGAGTATGCATTCCAGTCTTCCATTTTCCAGCAATTTTAAGCACTTCTTGCCATCTCATTTGCTTTATTGGTTTTGCATCAGAATGCTTTCTAGGATCTTTATCATAAACATAATCCACATTTGAAAGATTAATTATCTCTTTAGCATTTAATTTCCTTGCCATTAGCACAGAGTCATAGTCAGTTGAATGCCCTGGCAGA